>NZ_CP050191.1:3675326-4275326 GCF_011745145.1 Mycobacterium sp. DL440
GAATTCGGTCGTTGCAGTAACGGTTGAATAACCGCCACACGTGTCACTTGAGTCCCATCAGTAACTAGATAGTTTCGGGTTCAGACGTGCAAGCAACCGATTGGGAGAACCATGATCTTCACCTGGAAAGCTGTTTCCACCAGCATGATCGCGGCCGCCGGCGTTGTCCCGGTCGCGTTGGCCCTCAGCGCCGCAGCGAACGCCGAACCGGTGGCCCCGGCCCCGATCCCGGCGCCGAACCTGCCGATCGTCAACCAACTCGCCGGCGTGCCGGCCGTCGCCCCGCAACTGCTGCAGGGTGTGAGCTCCGCGTTGACCGGCACCCCAGCCGCCGCACCGGCTCCGGTTCCGTCGGCCACCGCCTCGGTGACGCTGCCGCAGTCACCCACGGCCGTCTCGCCGGCCGCAGCCAATGCCCCCCTGGGATCTCTGATGCCGGGCTTACCCACCGCACCGGCTGCGGTACCGACAGTTCCGGCCGCGACCGCACCTGTCTCGGGCCCGGCTTCCCTGATCCCCTCGGCCGAGCTGACTATCCCGCAGGTGCCCGGGATGCCCTTCCCGCTGCCGCAGAAGGTGAACATCCCGGGTGATCTGGCCTCGCTGGCTCCGGTTGCGGCTCAGACAGCCCTGCCCGCCGCGGCGGCCCCATTGGCCCCGGCAGCGGCGGCAGCTCCGGCTGTTGTCGCTCCCGCCGCTGCAGCTCCGGCTGCCCTCAACCCCGAGGTCGCGGCGCTGGCTCCGCTGTTCACCGCCGGCCTGCCCTGATACCCGAACCGGTCTGACCGCCCGAAACGATTGGGAAAGCCATGTCACCGCGTATGTCCCTGAAAACAATGTTCGGCACCGCCGCTGCAATCGGGTCCACCACCCTGTTGCTGTTCAGCAGCGCCGTAGCGAATGCCGATCCGGCACCGCTGCCGATCGACGCGGTGCAGGCACCCGGTCTGCCGGCGATGGAGGGCCTGAGCCCGATCATCCAGCAGGCCGCGGCCGACCCCGGGGGCGCCGTGCAGCTGTTGATGGCGGCCGCGCAGGCGTTCGCCGCCAACAAATCGGAATCGGCTGAATCCCGCAACGTCGCGACGGCGGTCAACCACTTCGCGGCACAGCCCGTCGCCGCACCCGAGCATGTTCCTGCTCTGGGCGCCGGCGGCGACGCTCACCTGCCGATGGGTGTCGACCCGGCCCACGCGGCCGGGCCGGCCCCTGAGGCGCTGCCGGCTCCGGCTCCGGCTCCCGAAGCCGCACCTGCTCCGGCCCCCGCTCCGGTTGCACAGGCAGCGGCACCGGCTCCCGAGGCGGCGCCCGCGCCCGCTCCCGGGGCTGTTCCGGCGGCGGCAACGATCCCAGCCCCTGATGCTGCGCCGGCACCGGCACCTGCTCCGGCACCTGAAGCCGCCCCGGCGGGCGCCCCGGCTCCCGCCCCGGGCTTCGGGCCCGACGCGCCGACGACACAGGACTTCATGTACCCGTCGATCAGCAACGGCTGCCTCAAGGACGGCGGAAACGTTCTGGCGACGGCGATCTCAGTGGCCGGCCCGGCCACAATCCCGCTGCCCGGCCCGAAGCCCGGCCAGACCGCGTACGTGTTCACCGCGATCGGCACCCCGGGCCCCGCTGCCCAGCAGAAGCTCCCGCTGAACGCCACCTGGGTGAACCTGACCACCGGCAAGTCCGGAAGCGTGACGCTCACACCGCGCCCCGATCTCAACCCCGAGGGGCCGACCACGCTGACCGCGATCGCCGACACCGGCTCCGGCAGCATCATGACGACGGTCTTCGGCCAGGTCACCACGACCGAGAAGCAGTGCCAGTTCATGCCGACCATCGGATCCACGGTGGTGCCCTGACCACACCATATGAATGGGGAAACGAAATTCCCGGTCGCTTGCCTCATGGCTCGCGACCGGGAATTTTGTTTGGGCTGTATGTCTGGGGCCTAGTAGGCCATGAAAAGGATCAATGCCAGCCCAGGGTCCAGGGCGGTCTAACTTGATCAATTATCGTGTTGTGGCCCAACATGATTAGCGATGCAAGGTCGATAGCCGTCTATCTGCATCCAGGCGTATCGTCTTCGTTTCTGCGGGGAAAATACGGGCGCAACCGCAAGCCGCACCACCCGGCCAGTCGCCGAACGATAGGCAAACTGTCACCCGCGTTAACTCGGTGTCGTACGATCCTGCCCATGTACAGGGGGTTCACAGCCGCGTGTCTGATCGCCGGCGCGTTGGCCGCGTCTGCCATCAGCCTCGCCGCGCCAGCCTCGGCTGGGTGCGAGACGCAGCCGTTCGCGCAGTACTGCGACGGTCCGATCCGGCCAGACGGCACATGGGATCGGTGCTTCTCCAGCCAGCCGCAACTGACTTATGGCCAGTTCGGACAAGCCACGGGTGTCGTGCCATCAGTTGGGCGTTGCTACCCCGTCGACCCCAACAACTTCCCGCCGACGCCTCTCGGTCAACCGCCGTACCACATCGATTAGCGCCGGTTCCGCCACGCCAGGCTGAACGCTGCGGCGACGCTCACCGTGCTGTAGCTGATGCCGGCCCAGACCATGGCCCAGGCGGCAGCGTTCACGGTCAGGCCGCTGCGGGTGCCGCGGCGATGGCGCCGAGGTGGTCGACGGCGTACTGGATCCCGGTCCGGCCGTCAGCGTGCACCGGCCGCCATTCGTAGGTGATGTGCGGGGCGGTCGGCGGGTTCTGCGCGACGAACTGCAGGGCGATGGTGATCGACTTGCCGAGCGCCACCACGTTCAGCGGTTTGGCCAGCAGCTCCAACACCTGCTCGGCCAGGCCGCCTTTGCCGGTCAACGCGGCGAGGACCGCGGTGGCCGCGTTGATGTCGAGGCCGAGCTGGACGGCGGCCATGTAGCAGGCGGTGATGTTGTCGCCGGCCTGTTTGTCGAGCACCTTCGGTCCGGCGGGCACCTGGCCGTACATGTCGCCCTCGTTGATGATGTCGACCACTGTGTCCGGAGTATTGGTGAGACGCTTCGCAGCGATGCCGCGCCCGGCGGAGTGGAGCAGCCCGGGCCCGCTGTGGTTCTCTTCGCGCATCGGGTTGCCGACAGTGACTCCGCCGATGAAGTTGTGCCGCAGGTGATAGAGCCGGCCGCCGGGGGTGATGATCTCCAGCAGCACCCGCGACATGGCTTCGGCGCCCTGCGAGTACCCGACCATCGCGAACGTCTGGAATGGGTGCGCCAAGATCCACGCGATGGCCCACTCCACGGCGATCTGGACGGACTCCTCGTAGCTCGGTGCCTTCGGGTCCGGGGAGCCGATGAAGCCGAACGACCACGGCGCCTGGACGGGGACCTCGTAGATGGGCGCTTCGAGCGCATCGATTGCTCCGGCCACGATCCACGACGGGTACCCGGTGCCGGGCTTGGCCCAGGTGCCCGCGAACGTGAGGACCGCGTGCTTGACGAACTCGAGACCCCGGCGGCCCGCCAGCAACTCCGCGAAGCTGGTCATAGCCACACCACCGCCGCGACGTTGATCAGCATGTGCAGCACGTTGTCGGCGATGATCAGCAACCACACCGACAGCCAGTCCGGCCGGTCGGGGCCGTGCCCGGTCGCGGTGTGCGGCGGCCGGAACGCGTGGGGCGCGAGCTGATTCTTGAACCACACGACGTGCCGGGCCAGCCGGTACCGGTCGATCACGGCGTGCGTCCCGACGATCACCAGCAGCGCCAGCGGCGACTGCGTGACGAACAGGAAAGGCAGGCCGTACGTGAGTGCGTGAGCGATCGCAGGCCACCACCGCTTGGTCTTCTCCTGGGCCATCCAGTCGGACTGGATCAGGTAGTCGCCGACCATGTGGGCCAGGCCGGCGGTGGCGATGGCGGCCGCGATGCTCACCGCTACTCGCTCGCCTTGAGCGCGTCGGTGGCCGGGCTGGTGGACTGACCGGCTGCCTTGCGGCGGCCGATCAGATCCTCCATCAGCTCGATCATCACGTCTCCGTGGTCGCGGGTGATGCCGTCGGAGAACTCGTTGCGCCAGGCGATCTGCTCGGCCGTGGTGACGGTCTGCTCGTCACTGTCGGTGTGGCCGTTCTGCCATGTGTTGTCCGGCTGGACGCGCCCCCACGGCCCGCGGGCCGGGTCCTTGACGATGCTGTTGAACGGGCGCGCGAACCGCGAGTAGACGAATCGCCACGGCTGCGGCCAGCCTCCCCGCTTGCCCTCATCGGAGGGCGGGAACACGCCGCGGGACTGGGCTTCGAGTTCTTCTGCTGCGGACATGGTGATCTCTCCTGATCCGGTGGTCGGTGGTTCGGTGCCGAGTAGTTGGCGGAGCTGCCCCGGGGTGCCCCGGAACGCGTTGGCGTCCACCGACTTGCCGGCCACCTGGGCCCGGTCGGTGAACTGCAGAATGTCGGGCGTGCGGCCGCCGTAGGCGCCCCACAGCGGCGACCGATTGCCCGGGTAGAGCACCGAGGCGTAGCCGGTCCCACCCACGTATTCGGAGCGGATCAAGCCGGGCACCTGCGACAGGTCAGGTTTGCCGATCTGCTCCCAGTACCAGTCGGGGATATACGACAGCGCGACCCGCACACCGAGCTTCTCGATCTCGGCCTTGACCGCCCAGAACTGATACATCGGGCCGGATCCGGCTTCGAAGTCGAGCATGGCCGGAATGCTCTTGTCACCGAGCTGGTCGACGAACAGCCGTGCCTGCGCCGCGGGATCGCCGGTCCGGACGTAGTGGTAGCCGGCCAGGATCAGGCCGAGCCGCTTGGCGTCGTCGCGGGTCTTGGGCCAGAACGGATCCCGGTAGTTCGCGCCTTCGGACACCTTGGCCCAGACGAAGTCGAAACCCTCAGCCTTTACGCGGTCGAGGTCCATCACGCCCTGGTGGTTGGAGATGTCGATGCCGTAGGTGACCGCGTTCGGATCCGGCGCAACCTCAGTCCCATCGTCAACGATCGGCCCGGGCAAGTAGGCCCAGTCGTTCGCATAAGAGGTGTCGTAGACGGACCGCGCCCGGTCGCCGGTGACGCAACCGTTCGTGCCGTTGGATTCCATTCGGACACCGTCGACCTCGACCCACATGTGCGAGTTCGCTCCGCCGCCCGGCCCGTGGTGCAGCGCGATCTTTACCGCGGCGTCGGCCGGGAAGTCCCGCGGGTGGGCGACGGTGATGGTGCCGAACGGGCCGCGCTGGCCGACCTCGATGGGCCGCCACGATTCGGTGGTGATCCAAGCGCCAGTGGCTGGATCGATGCGGCGCCATTGCATTCCGGCCCCGTAGATCACGCCGTTCAGGGCGTGCGCGGCCAGTGCTGAGCAGTCGCAGCCCTGACGCACGACGGTCTTCGACCATTCGCCGCCGTACGCGTAGTCATTGCCGACACGTTCACGAAACCGGGCCTTGAGGTACTCGATTGCTTCCCGGGTCGGCATCAGCGGCCACCACTGAACAGGCCACCGAGGTTCGGCAGCCGGCTCACGAACTGCTGAAGCTGCGCGACCGCAGTACTGAGCCCGTCGAGCCCGGGGATCTTGGCACCAAGCTGATCAGCCAATGCCTTGATGACCTTGTCATCCCACTTCCACGGCGTCGCGCCAGCGAAACGCTCGAGCAACCAAGTGCTGGCGGACTCGACATCTTCGCGGTTCGCTGGGTCCTTCACATACTCGACAGCACGATCGAACAGCGCTTTGGCCAGCAGCGATGCGAACACCGCGAGAAGTTTGTTCACGGCGCGAAAGTAGGCCCGCCGGGTGCAACGACTAGGACAGCTCAACCCAGTCGAGTGTCGGCCCGAATCGACGCGGCCCCAACAGATCCTTGGACGCCATCACCACGACACCCAACGAGCGATAGCCGGAGCCTTTCGACGCGGTGCCGGTGCTGTCGTTCCATTCGCCGACTCGGCTGCCGTTGCGGCGCAACGTGTGCACGTTGCCGACGCCCTTGAGGTTGATGGTGTCGCCGGCACCGAACGTGCCACCACTGACCATGACGGTGTTGATGCTGAGGAGACGCCGGACGATCCGCAGCGTGGACGAATCCAACTGCACACCAACACCATGGGTGAAACCACTGTTGGAGACCCGGGCGAACACCTGCGTCCTGGGCAGGTCCCCGGTGATCGACGGGCCGGATCCTTGGGAGCCGACACGGAATTCGAGTTCGTAGTCGTCCCCTGGGGCGACAGCGGCGTTGTACCGGGCATGGGAGGTCAGCAGCGGCGACGAAACCAGCCCGTCCGGCAGGGCCAGTCGGCACTGGCCGTTGACGATCCCAGCTTTGTACGTGGCCGACGGGCCGTGGTCAGTCCAGGCGGAGCCGAGGGTGGCCGCGTCGTCGCGGTCAAAAGTGTCCCGTATCCCCGACTTTGACCAGATCAGTGTGGAACCGAGGTAGAGCTTCTGGTAGTCGATGCCGCCATGCTTGAGCGCCAGGACCGGATGGGTGCCACCGAAGTTCAGGGGCATCAGTACACCGCGTACAGCACGGTCGGGTTCGGGGTGATCGCCGCGTAGTCGGCTGCGGGGATCGGAACGAGTTCGAGGGTGATCGGGTCGCCGTCCTTGTTGCGGGCGGTGACGACACCGACACCGGCCTGGTCCGCGGTGACAGCATCGTTGTCGAGCTTGGCTGTAGTCACGGCACCATCACCAAGGTTGACGGTCTTGACTCCGCCGGTGGCGATCTTCGGCGACGTCACAGACCCGTCGGCCAACTTCGGCTCCGTGACCGCACCGTCGGCCAGTTTCGCAGTCTTGACAGCACCGTTGACCAGCGTTGACGGCGCAACCTCAGCGATCTCGGCGTTGACCTCCGGCCCCAGCCGCTCCCCCGCCGGTTTCGACGGGTCATAGCCCACGATGATCTGGTCCGCCATACCGCGCAGATTATGGGCTTAGCGTGCACCCAACGCGCGGGCCGCAGCCTTGAAATCAGTGGCCACGTCGCCCGGCTCGAACCCGGCCGGGCGGACCGTCCCCTTGCTGACCGTCTGGGTGGTGCCAGGCTCGGGCCCGTACAGCTTGTCGAACAGTTTCGTCTGTTCGTGTTGGTCGCGGTCTTCGTTGCCGGTCTGCAGCGATTCGAGCCACAGCTTCTCAGCCTCATCGAGGATGTCGTGCATGGAGGTGAGGGTGGTCATGGGGTTGGGGTGGCCGTCGCCGCGCAGCCGGGTCCGCAGAGCGCGCCAGTGATCGGCGGCCGCGTAAGCGAGGGTCATGACAGCAACGTAGGGGCGTTCGGTGCCCCACGTGGCCAGGGCGCGGGCCAACAGTCCGATGGTGTTGTCGGGCATCGTTTCGTCCATCATGGCGGCCAGGATGCGTTCGTGGTCGTCGGGTGCGATGTGGTTGCGCACGAACAGCGTCGCGTGATGCTGCTGGGCCTGCGGATCGGTAGCAGGGTTGACCGACAAAGCGAGGTGCGGGATCGCATCCGGACGTGGCCGGCGCGCCAGGACGGTCCCCACCTCTGGCACTGCGAGCGGCGTGTAGTCCCCCGCCCACGGTGCGGCCAGCTCGGCGTCACCGAGCATGTCACCGAAACTTGGTGGTGGTTCCCACATCAGATCGTGACAGCCCCGGGAACCAGGATGGCCAGCGCGATCGACCGGCCAGACCACTGCGGCACCTTGGACGGGGTGAACCCGCGGTCGAGTGTGGGGCGCGGCGGATCAGCCAGCACCGCCGACGCCATCGTGGAGCCGTCCGCGGGGGAATCCTCGATCAGGGTCATGTCGTCGGGTGCGGTCTGGTTGATCGGCGCCTGCAACGGTGTGTGCGCCACGTACGAGGCGCAGATCAGGAGTTGGCCGTCGCGGTCGATGCTGGGGCACATGTTGTTTCCGGTGTCGAGCTCCCAAAACCGTTTGGTGAGCGTCGACGCGACATGCCACTCGGTGAGGTCGGGTGAGGCGTCGCGCAACGTGATCAGGTGCACGATCTCCTCGGCCAGGGCGCCGGTGGTGAAGTGATACGACGCCGGTTCACTGGCTGATGCGATGCGCCAGTAGACCTTCATGTGGACGTCGCCGATACCCAGCAGGCCGTCGTTGCGGACATGCCACAACGTCCATCCCGTCTCGGAGGGCGTGATGTCGGAAGCCAGACCAATGTTGTTGGCCACGACCGCGACCATGACGTCACCGGCCGCTGTGCCGGCGGGCACGTCGACGTCGGTGGGGAACGTGTTGTTGATGGAGTGCTCCACACCGACAACAGTGGGGGTTGGGCGTTCGGCCGGCGCGGCGAACGCGGGCACCCCGTACAGGTCGACGCGGGTGTCACCGGAGATGAACAGGGATTCGGTGTTTTGGTCGCCGCCGTCGATGATGGTGGCTTCCCAGTAGTCGCTCTTGAAGCGGATTTGTACGCGGCCGAAGAAGGTTTCCCCCGGTGCGATGGTTTCCCAGCCGACGGAGTGCGGCATGAACGGTGCGGTGATGGAGTTTTGTCGTACTTCGTGCACCGCGAAACCGGTTCCGACTGCGAGGATTCCGCCTTTGCCGGTGTCCATGCCGCATCCGAACCGGGACACTTCGATCATGTCGAACGACGACGGCGGCGTTGGGGTGCTGAGCTTGTCGGCTCCGTGAAGCATCTGCAGGTAGCCACGGCTGCGGGCTTGCAGGGTGACTTGGGAGCCGCCCCGGGTGACCATGCCGTACACCTGTTGCGGGACCGGGGTGTTGTTCGTCCACTGCACGTCGACGGTGTGCACCAACTCGTCTTTGTTGCTGCCACCGCTGGTGTCGTAGGTGCGGGACACCGATGGTGCTGTCTTGGTGGCCAAGATCCGGTATTGGGTCCATGGCTGCGGTTCGATCGCCTCGTCGAGGATCAGGAAGTGGTCGTTGCTCACGATGCCCCAATCGGTGAGGCCAGCATGACGAGGCGTGTCCAGCGTGCGTGGGCTTCCATGCGTGACTCGAATTCGCTGGGTTGGGTCCAGGTGCCGGGTGTCTGGACACTGCACACGTAGCGGAAGTGCGCCGAGTGTTGGGGGGCGAGTTCACCGATGGGCACCATGGCCTGGGTTCCGTCGCCGTCGAGGAACAGTCGGCCGAACAGTAGGTTTTCGGCGGCGGCTTCGGGGCGGTCGATTTGGGCGCGGCCACCGAATGCGTCTTGTGTCACGGACGGGTAGTCGGCCACTGGGGATACGCCTTTGGCCCAGGACCAGGCGTCGTGGATGACGACGGTTCCGGGGTTCTGCGCCACGATGGTGCGGGGTGCCCGGTTGACCTGTATGGCAACGACTTGCGGATCTGGGGAGTTGTTGTACCAGGTGAGGTCGCCTTCGATCATCGTCACCGGGTCGGGGGATCGTTCGATCTTGCCGTCCTTGGTGGACTCGAGGAATGCTTCGGTGACGACGCGGGGGAACCAGGTGCGCCGCATGTCGAGCCCGGCGACGGTGGACAGCATGTATTCGCTGGTGCAGACCTTGATGCTCATCCGGTCACCACCGATCCCTGTTGCGGAAACGCCATCAGCGACAACCGCGCCCAATTCGCTGCCGCCTCATGCTTCGGGGAGTTCTTGTTGGCGTTATCGCTCCATGGCGGCGGCGTCCACACATAGCAGCGGTACCAGAGCGCGAACTGCTGATTCGGTTCGATGTCGTACGGCACCCACTCGTCGACGGTGTTGACGTCGGTCCACATCCACTGTTGGCCCGGGTTAGGTTCGGCGACGGAGTTGGTGCCGATGTCGATCGCGGAACCGGTTTGGCCGTTGAAGATGCTGGTGGTCAACGGCACTGACGGCTCGGCGTCGCGCGCGTAGGTCCAGCGGTCCCGGAACTGGATCGCGTTCGGATTCGACGTGAGCCAGTAGCGGGGGCCGCGGGTAACGCGGATCAGCACGGTGGCCGGTAGGGGTGAGTCGTTGCGCCAGTACAGCTTCTGATCGATCAGCAGCTTGCCGGGGAGTGTGATGTTGGGGTAGACCTTGCGGTCCCCGTCGGCGGCCATGGCACGCACATCAGCGACCAATCGGGGGACAGCCCATGGTTGCAGGCGGAGCTGGCCGGCGTCGTCGATGGTGAGGTTTTCACCGATGCAGACGTTCGGCTCAGTGAACTCTGTGATCGGCACGCCGTGGAGGTTACGGAGCCCGGGTGCTTACTTGCGTCCGGTCATGACGGTGAGGGAGGTCGCGGCCGAACCGAGGACGGCGCCGAGTGTGAACACCAGGATGACCTGGTGCCACAGCATCAGAACGCGGCGAGGGTGTCGTAGGTGGTGATGGGGCGCAGCGCCGCCCAGGTGAGCGCGGCGAGCACGACGACTGCGGCGACGGCGAGCATAGTCAGCCTTCGGGGAGGTCGATGGTGCCCGAGGTGACCGCGACGGTCGACCCGGCGGTGATCGCAGTGGTGTTGAGGACCAGATCGGCCGCGCTGGTGCCGACGGTGCCCTGCCCCTTGACGCTGCTGCCGCTGTTCTCGATGCGGAAGAACGACGCAACGCCGGTGTTGTCCGCGCTGGTATCGCTGGCGATAGGGCCGAAGGTGGCCCGGCCCTTGTCCGTGGCATCGGTGAAACCCGAGAACGGTGTTGCCGCCAACGTGAGCTCGGCGAGCAGGGTGCCGGCGTTGGCGGCGTCCGCATTGGCCGGGACGGTTCCAGAGTAGATCTTGAGTTTCCCGTTGGCGCCGATCGCTTCGGCCAGCCCGGTAGAGTTCAGCATCCCGAGGATGGTGGCGTTAGAAAGCCAGAACGCGTTAGCCATTGGTCATCGGGCTTCCAGGCTGGAGGTTTCCGCCGACCTGCTGCGGTGTGGGGAACAGGTGCAGTAGCCAGGCTTCGGCGAGCCACTGGGATTGTTCGTCACCGTTGGCTCGGAACACTTCGACTGTGCCGACGAGCGTTTCGACGGTCATCGTTTGGAGCATTACGAACTCGTCGGGGTTGGCCGCGATGTACGCCTCCGCGAGGTTGCGTGCGACTTCACGGTCGCGGCCGCCGGGGCGGTCCTTGTCCATGGCGTCGCGGATAGCTTCAAGCTCTGCGTTCACGACGCACATCATTCGGCCCTGGGGTGAAACGGCGACTCACGCGGCGTTGATGAGCACAACGGCACCGGACTTTGCGCCGGAATGGCTGCCGGAGAAGTTGATTCCAGAGCCGGTATCGAGGCCCCAGCCCCCGACGGTGCCCCAGGCGACGAACGTGATGAAGCCGTAGTTGGCGGCCTGGTTGGGGCTGAGTGTGCCGAAGTTGCTGCTGCCGCCGACGTACCCGCAGATGGCGGCCTGGCCTTCGTTCGGGGCGATGTTCTGGTTGATGTTGCCGCTGGAGGTGTCAGCGATGACCGATCCGATAGATCCGGCGTTCCTGAATGACATGGCTGTTGCGGCGCTTGCGGTCCCAGCTTGGTTGACTGAGACGGTGTTGGAGCCTTGCGGAATGCTGTTGCTGACCAGCACGAAGATGCTGATGTAGCTGGTGTAGGGGAACACGCCGCCGTCGGCGACCGGGCCGTACACCCGGGGGATGGTGACACCGCCGTAGGTGCATGTCGGCGCGGAGTTGGTGGTGTTGGTGAAGACGACGGCGAGGCAGTTGCCGTCCGTGGGGTGCGCCCACGCGCGTGAGCTGGCGCCACCGGACCCGCCGAGTGTGAAGGCATCGAACAGTACGAGGCTCTTGGATGAGCCTGCCGCGTTGGTGAGGGCAGCTTGGAGCTGGGCGGCCAGGGTGCCGTGTTGCTGTTGGCCACCGCTGCCTGAGAACAGTGCTGCGCGGAGCGCGACGGCCAACTGGCCGAGTTGCTTTTGACCGCCAGATCCGGCGAACGTGGCGGCCCGGAGCGTCGCTGCGAGCTGGCCGGACTGGGATTGGTTGCCGGTGAGCGCGGCTGTGGCGGCCCGCATTTGGGCGGCCATGGCACCGGTCTGAGTCTGGCTTCCGGTGAGGTTGATCGCGGCGGGGCGGAGGGTGGCACCGATCTGCCCGACCTGCTGCTGGCCCCCGATGAGTGCGGCGCGGGCCGGTTGGAGGGTGGCAGTGAGGGGGCCGCTGGTGATGTTCGTTCCGGCGAAGGTCGCGGGCCGGAGTATCCCTGCCAGCTCACCGCGCTGCTGGTGCGCACCGATTCCGGCGAACGTGGCTGCGCGCAACACAGCGGCGAGCTGGCCGAGTTGTTCCTGGCTTCCGAGCAGTGCGGCGCGGGCCGGTTGCAGCTCGACGGCCAGCAGTGCCTCGACGGCCTCAAACCAGCCGACGGGCGGTTCAACAGCCTCAGGGACGACGAGGTCGCCGAACCATCCCCGGGGGATCGTGCGGGCGAGCAGAGCGAGTTCGTCGGACCACGACATCGTGGCGGTCATTCCACTGGCCAGCCGTGCAGAAATCGTTCATCCTGCTAACAAAGTCCGTTAGCTGATGGCATCATCTGTTGATGGTGAAATGCCCCATCGCCGGATGTGACGGCTCCCATATGGCCGCGCGTCGCTGTCACTTCTGCGACCAACCGTTCAAGGCGAAAGGCTGCTGCAAGCCGTGCTACGCGAAGCAGCGCCGCGTCTACAGCGTTCGGACGTTGCCGAAGTTCCACACACTCATGCCTGACGACGTGCGCGAGATCCGGTACCTGTACGACACAGGCAATTACAGCCAGAGTGAGCTTGGGCAGAAATTCGGGGTTTCAGGTAAGTCGGTGTGCCAGATCGTGCATCGCAAGACGTGGGCGAACGTGGACTAGATATGACGAAGACCCCCGGATAGTTCCGAGGGCCTTACGTCGTTGCGGGTCAGTGCTGGTCGAACCAGTCCTGGATCTTCTGCAACGTCTGCTCGCGGCGCTGCTCGAAGTAGCGATCCTTCGTTTGCTTGCGGGCCACCTTGTGGGGCAGCCGGGGGCCGGTGACGGTGAGGTCATGATCCCCCTTCCGACCCGGGGGCGTCGGCGCGGGTTTGACGTCTGGGGCTTTCGCTGCAACCTTGGGTGAGGCGTCCTGGCTGGACCGGTCGTGCTTCGTGTGGGGATCGGCAGTCGCAACGGGCGCGCCTATCAGCACAAGTGTGCAGACTGCAGCAGCAGCCGCGAGGGTGGTGCGTAGCATGTGTATGCCTCCATTGGGGGTGGGCCGTGCGGCGGGCCGATGGTTCCTAGGCCGGTTAGCCCGCCGCACGGTGTCTGAGTAACACCGCCAGTCTAATCACGTTTGACCATGTGAACGCAAGGTATTGGTAGACTCAACCCTTGTGACAGCCTTCGAGCGAATAGCCGCCAACCGAGCCGAGAGGTCGGAAGCAGTCACACGACTGGACACCGAACTCGCTCGCCTCGTCGCGACAGCGATGGACCACGAAGGCCACACGTGGCAAGAAGTCGGCGCAGTCCTGGGCGTCAGCAAGCAACGGGTGTACCAGCTGCGCGCTCACGGCCGAAAAGGTTGAGCCTCACTCCCATTCAATGAGGGTGTAGCCGGACTGCCCCGGACTGCCAGACGGACTGACTCCAGACGTTGCCCTGTAGCCACCGTCGCCACCATTGCACCCCGTCAGCCCGCCTGGATCGCTGCCGCCGATACCCTGGGTTGAGCTGCCGCTCCCGGAGGTACCTGCGGTTCCCGCGTTGCCGTTGGTTGTGGCCGCCGAGAATCCGGTGGCACTGGCGGTGCCACCCGACCCGGCCGCTCCTCCGGCAGTGCCGCTCGCGCCCCCGGAACCGCCACCGGCTGTCAAAGTGATCGACCCAGACGAGAACTGAGAAGCTCCGCCATTGGCACCTGTTGCCCCTTGCGAGCCCACAACCACGCTGTAGTCGGCACCGAGTGCGGCAATAGGAATCCACACCCTGGGGATGACCGCGCCAGATCCGCCGCCACCGCCACCACGCCCTGAGCCCGTCTGCAGTGGGGCTCCGCCGCCACCGCCACCACCGCCAAGCGTGACCCAGCAACCGGACGCGCCACCCGATACGGGAGCGTTGGTGCGCGCAACATTCTCTTCAGCGTTCGGGTTGAACTCTTCCTCTTCCTGACCGATGTATACCGCCAACACGTAAGTGCCGTCGGGATATCCGGCAACCACGTCCAACGCGCCCCCGGAGTTCTGGAACGCCTCGATCGAAAACTTGTCCGTCGCAGCCAACGAATCCCTAACCCCAACCTCCTGCAAGTCCCGAATCTTGTTCCGAACACCCCACGATGGGTTATCGGACGCGTCAGCCCCATCGGTAGCCGGTACCACAGAACCGCTCGATAGCGTCCGCCTAATCGCAGACTGCCGTTTACCTGTCGTAGACGACTCCCAAACCACCTGCGACTGGATATCCCACCACCCCGTTTTCGGGAGCGTGAACCGTGTATTGGTTCCATCATCGAACGTCGCCGCCAAGCTGCCGGCCTGCTCCCAGCCTGTGAGTGCCGTAGCCGCACCGGACGGGATGTTCTGATCCGCAGGCAGCGTGAACAGAATGTGATCGTTCGGCACACTCTCTCCACCGCCGCCGGAGCTAGCGGGAATGTAGATCGACGGGATTAACCGGTTTCCATCAAGCGGCGCAACACCGTTGATCGCACCCTTCTGCGACAGCGGAATGGCGTTCGATGAGCCTCCGCCGAACCAGGAGTTCCACCAATCCTTCACGGCCTGCACCGCTGAGTCGATTGGTGTAACGACGTTTCCAGCAAGAATCTCGATGATTTGATTCGACTGCGTAGACAGGTCAGTCAGGCCATCGACTGCGGCTTTCGGGATGTTCTGCAATGCCGCCAGCACATCGGCTGCGGTGTGCCCGGTGCCGGTGCCGCCCAGGGCTTGCACGATCGCGTCCCGGACGCCCTGGCCTGCATTGTTCAGGGCAGTCGGAATATCGTTCAGGGTGGCGCCCGTACCGCCTTTGAACTTGTTGAGCAACGCTTGCCAACCAGAGGTAGCGTCGGCCAGCCAGTCGTCCCAATCGGAGATCCCGAGCTTGTTCGCGAGGTCCGTGAGCGCGTTGTTGGCGTTGGTCCACGCGGTCCCGGCCATGTTGTCGAGGTCGGCCAGGCCGTCCTGAAAGTCGAGCATCTTGTCGAACAGCGACCCGATCGGCGGAATACCCAGGCCCTCCAACGCTTTGTCGACGACCTCCTCAATCCAATCGCCCAGATTCGAGAGGTCGGGGACCAGGTCGAGAATCCAGTCCTGCGGCATCCCGTCCCGCGTCTTGGTGACCGTGGCGTCGTCGACGTTGATGGTGCCGCCGGTCGCGTCCTCGGTGACCTTGACCTCGAGCACCACGTCCGTCACTGGGAGGCCGCCGACCGGGCCCGGCACCGTGTACGTCGCGCCGAGCCACACCCAATCGTCGTCCTGATCAGGATGATCCGCTGACTCCCCCGACGTCGCGGTGAGCGCCGCGACCTGCGCGGTGGACAACAACGTCAGGGAGTCGTCGGCCGCGCGGTGGTACGCCCGGACCGACACACGCACCGGAGCGGCCGACGCCGCCAGCTCCTCGTAGAACACCCACGCACCAACCGGCAACTTCTCGCCCTGCTCGACCGCGATCAGGTTCGAAACCACCAGGTGCGCCACACCATTCGCGACGATCTCCGCCGAACCCGGCTTCGACCGGCCGAACTCCGCGTTGCGTGTGATGTTCGGATCACCCGAGTTGAACGTCGACGCCGCATCGAACCCCGGGTCGTCCAACAACTCCGCCGTCCCACCACCCAGATGCGCCCACGGCAACTGCTGGATCCGGCCCGGCGACACCGGCCCGAACAGATGCGACACCATCCACTGGCGGATCTCATCCAACGTCGGCGGAGCCTCAGGATCCACATCCGGCATACCCACCGCAGTCGCCAAATCGCCGGTGTTCATGTCCGACACCACCGACCCGCGAGCACTGAGGTCCACAACCTCCGGCGTCGGCACCTGACCGACCTCCAGCGCCCCCTCACCGGGCCTGGTGGCCACCAGCCGCCCGTTCGGCGCCGACAGCACCCACGGCCCAATCCGGGCCGTCTGAGACCGCTCCAGCGCCGTCGTACGCCGATCAATCTCACGCACCCACTCAGCAGGCGAACGCGGCGACCGCCCCAACCTGGTGTCAGTCACCGCGGCCACCCCCAAACCCGGGCTTCACATCCTCCAACAGCTCCGGCAAATCGTCAGGAGACACCGACTCCAAATCCACCCCCACAGTCGACTGACCCTGGGTGCACGACACCGTCACACCTTCAAGTTCCATCGTCGACAACAGCCCAAACGCCTCCACATTCAGCCGCGCCGACGGCACCAACTGCCCAATCGTCACCGGCGCGTCCGGATGCAACACCGCCCCCTGCGGCACACTGATCGCATCCCTGACCGCCCCCGAATACCGGACCGCCTGCACCGCAGCACGATCCGCATTCGACACACCAAACATCGAATCCCGGCGCACAATCGTCTGAAGATTCAACCCACCCATCGGCACCCGCGCCCGCGACTTGCTGTCACCGGCCAGCAGCAGCACATCGTTGTAGGTGTTGGCGCCGTCGCGGATCACCGACAGATCCGTCAGGAAATCGTTCTCACTCAGAGCAGAGACAGCGTCAGTCTTCACCGGCCCAAGCAGCGGAATACCCGCCACCACAGACCAATACAGACCCAAGTCTGTGAGCTCCTGCATGACCTCGTCGGTCATCTTCGCGTCGGCCTCGCAAGAAAACTCGAACCGGTCACCGCGAGGATCGTTACGCGAAATCGGCCGCAGATTCAGGCCATGATGCTCGATCAGCGACGACCACAACTCGCTGGCAATCTCAGCCGGATCCGCTGAATCCCAACGCTTCGTCAACGGGCACCGCGTCCTGGCACCCAATGCGGACACATCACGCGCAGACACCGACAGCCAATCCCGGCCCTGCTCCACCCGCTGAATCGGCCCCGACCAATAGAGATCCCGCTGGTTGCCGTCCCACACGTCCACCCAATGCAGCCACGGCGTCAAATCAGGGATCCGCACATACCCGTCCACCGGCGGCACCGTCAGGTCGCACGTCGACACCTCCCGCAGCAGCCACCGCCACTTCAACGAGGTATAGCCAGTGGTGAGGAACTGATACAGCTGAACACCGTGAACTGTGCGGATCGACACGATCTGCTCACCGCTGATGACCGCCATCAGGGCTCCCGATCGCACAGCACCAGGTCAACCTCAAACTCGCTCGACGCTGCGGTCTGAACGATGAACTCCCAGCACGTTTCACGGTCGATGATCGGCGGCCGCCACGGCGCACCGTTCGGCGTACCCACCACACCAACCACCCGGCGGACACGTTCGTCATAGTTCGCCCAGAACCGGCCCGTGATCCCGTCCAGCACCAGCTCGGCACCCGCGGGGAGTCCGGCGATCTGCAGCGGCCAACGGTTGTCCTCGCACCGAATATCGGAACCGCACTCACGCCAGAACGCCTGCAACGACACCGGATTCTCGCCAGTGTTGCGGATGGTCGTCGTCACCGCGGTCTCCCGGCAGCGGAACGCGTACTCCATCGTCGGAACCCGGAATGAGTATTTGTCGATCTCCCCCACCGGCAGGCAGCCCCCGCACACCGGCGGCGGCGTCGTCACCACCCCAATCTCTTCCGGGACGCACTCGGTGGAGAACATGATCGGCATGTCCTCGCACGTCTCCGGCTTCTGGCAGTCCGCGGCGTGGATCCAGTTCACCGGCTGACGCGTGATCACATCCCAATCCACCGACACCGCCACCGCCGGCAGGTAGGCGTACGGCGACAGCGCCGCCATCTCCCAAGAGATCCGGTACATCGTGGCCTGCTGGTGCTGCCGCGCTTCGGTGTTGACCTCCTGGGTGATGGTCGGCGCCTTCGTCAACACCAGGCCGTGAACCTCACGCACCAGCGAATCGGGATCCACACCCGAATACGACGGGGACGCAGCCAGATACCGCAGCGTGCTCGTCGTGCCGGTCGTGGTGCCGCGCAGCAGACACGTCAGCCACTTCAACCCGAAATCCACACCCGCATGAGTGCACGCGATCAGCACCGCCTCAAACGACACGGTGCGCGACGCGTCGCGGTGCGGTCCGGCCGCCGCACCAGATCCGGCCATCTGAACGATGTTCCGTTCGACCGGGGTAGCTTCCAGACCGTCAACTGACATGACCCACACGCCGCCGAACTCGCCCGACTCGGGCAGCTCCGTCGAATACCACGGCGCCAGCTCCGGCCGGTAAACCATGTCGCCCAGGAAGTCCTGCAGGCCCGGCCATGAATCGTCGTAGTCGACCGTGAGCGTGCAGTCCGAGCAGATCGCGGCCGGCCCCCAGCAGGTACCGTCGAGCACGAATAGGCCGGGCCCGAAGCGCCTTGCGCCGGGCGGCGGTGACCACAATCCCGGCGATACCTCGACCATGGTGTCTGGGATCTCGAACATCCCCGGATATGTCTCGGATTCGACTAGGGCGCAATCTGTTCCGCCGTCGGTGAAGATGCCGATGTCTGACGTGGGCACACTCCGGCCAAGGTGCGCGATCGTGCGCGCGCTGTTGGCGATCTCGACACCATCGACCGTGAACCATCCTCGATATGCCATCAGCTCATCAGCTCCAACAGTCCATCCCGCACATCGCGGCCAGCATCCGGACCGCCGGCCACGTGGATCTCCGCCTGAACCAGGGTTTGCCCAGCCGCGGTGGTTTGGCCGCGCTCCAGCGCCGACACCATCCGCTCAAACAGCACAGTCTGATTCGGCGACAACACCCGCTCCGGCGCAATCGTCGCCTTCGCCATCAAACCGACACCCGATGCGACACCACCAGAGTCGAACGCGATCCCACCCACCAGAGCGGCCAACGGCGCGAACAACGCCCCCAGGCCCCCGGTCAACGCGCCGATCATCGCCAACGGGATCTCCAACGCCGCCTGAATCGGCGCCACCAATAGCTGCTCCAAGATGCCGCCACCGAACAGGCCAGTCATCAGATCAGGGAACAGCCCCTGCAAGCCCTCGCTGATCGCATCGATCGCAACCTCCGACACGGCCAACGCCAGGTCTGTGCCGACCTCGGCGACGATGTCCACACCCGCCGAGCCGGCCGACGAAATCAACGACTGCACAATGCTGCCCGCACCGGGGGCTTGCGTGTTGACCGCGGCACCAGCAGCGGATGCGCCCGCGTTGATCGCCGCGTTGGCCACCGCCTTGCCGATCGGCACGATGACCTTCTCGATGATGTACTTGATCAGCGCCTGAATGACGATCTTGAGGATCCGGATGCGTTCCTGCGCCGCGATCTCCTCCGACGACTGGGACCGGTCCATCAACGCGCTGGTGTCGTTCAGCAGTCGGCCGGACGCGTCGAAGCCCTTGAAGTCGCCCCGGAACTGGCGGAACTGGTCCGTCATCTCACCGAGGGTGTCGCGGGCCTCGATCTGCACACCCAGCACCGACAGCAACACCCGCACGAGGATGTTGACGATCGCGCCGATGATGGGGATCTGGGACACACCGAAGAACTCGGCTCCGACGGTGTCGTTGACGTTGACCCCGCCGCCGGTCGCCATGCCGCGCACGCCGCCGCTACGGTGCAGCGCGGCACGGAACGCGTAGACGCCGGCGTGGCCGCCCATCGCCGCCACGTCGGCTGTAGTGAATACGTGCTCGTCCGGCATCAGCATGGTGGGCACCGAATCCCGGCCCCGCACACCGCCGAACACCGGGCCACCGGTGGCCATCCCGGTTGCGGCCTTCACACCGTTAACAGCATCACCGGCCAGGCCGCCCGCGCCGGTCTGGCTGGGGATAGCCGAGCGGACCGCGTCAGCGATCGGTGGGGCCGCTGCCTGACCCATCGACGTACCAATCGACGACGTGACCGAATCCTTGAGCCCTTCGAGGGCGGACTGCACACCAGCCTTCACGACCGGCTGCAGCGCCTCCTCGTTGAGCTTCTGGTTGGTCTGCTCGATCACGTCGACCAACTGCTTACGCATGGCGTCCAGTTGGGCGTTGAGGTTGGTGAACGTCCGGTCGAGCAGTGCGCCGGTGTCGGAGAACATGCGGCCGCTCGAGTCGAATGCCTGGTCGTTCTTCATGACGTCGGCGCCGTCGCCGCCCTGCCGGGTGAAGTCCGGCACGTCGAGGCCGAACGCCTTCGCCAACGCCATTGGGTTGCGTTCCTTCACCAACGCGTTCAGGGTGGCGTAGTTGGTGGCCTTGTTCCATGGTTCCTGACCCAGGCCGCCCACCGCACTCATCACGTCACCAGCGACACCCGATGTGGCCTGGCCGCCAGCCGTCAGACCGGCGCCGAGCACCTGGCCCACACCTGGCGGCAAGCCTTGGCCACCGGGCCAGTTCGTGACGAACACCGGAGTGCCAGCGCCACCTGTTGCGCCTGCCAGGCCCGCCATACCGGGAACAGCGCCGTTGACGGGCAGCGACATGATGTTCGGCATTCCCGCCGCGCCTTGCGCGTTGCCGCCGTAGGTTGCGCCCTGTCCAGTGCCACCACCTGATTCGAAGTTCACGCCGTTGGGCAGCGTGGCCCGCATGTGGCTGTCGGACCAACCGATCTGCAGCGCACCGGGCACTGAACCCTGGACAGCGCCGAGGCTCTTGAGGACGCTCGCGGCGTCGGAGGTGGAGAACAGCCGTTCCGGCCCGGCCTGACCCTTGGTGATCAGCTCCACCAAATCGCTGACAGCGCCGGAACAGTCGGACAGTCCCTTGGCCAGATCGGAGGAACCCCAGCTGTACTGGCCGCCGCTGAACTGCTGTGCATACGCGCTCACCGGGTCCATGCCCAGCCCGTAGGTGGGTACCCCGGTCAGGCTGGCGGTCACTGCCGTACCGCGTCCGCCCTTGCTCGGCTTGGCCAGCTTCTCCCGGAACGTCTGCAACGTCGAGATCAGGCTGCTGTTGCTGGAGTCGAGCGTGCCGGTGTAGCCGCCACCGGTGAGCACCTGGTCGACAAGCCCAGCGATCGTGTCGCCACCCAGCGCGCCCTTTTTCTTGTTGCGGGCCGTCGTGATCGCCTTCACCACCGGATCGTTCGCATCCAAGCCCAGATCGCCCGTCAGGTTTCCGGTGCGGGCGAACGCGCCCAGCACGGCAGCGTAGTTGCCGTAATCGGCCCCGCCTGCCAGGACGCTGCCACCGCCAGCAACCGCGGGCATGTAGGTGGACGGGTCGGCGCCGATCCACTTCTCCGGATCCCCGCCCAACGCCGAGATCGCCGCAGCCGCCATCTCATAGCCGGGATCTCCGCGCTTTTTCAGTGGCGTCCCGAACGGCCCCGTCTGCTGGCCACCCCGCCCCGACGTGCCCGCCAGGTTCGACACCGCATCGGCAGTCTGATTCAACGGCGCCGACGTGCCGCCCTTGCCGGCCAACAGATCACGGATCTGCCGCAGCACACCCAACTCGGTCGCATCGTCCACACCGGGCGCCCCACCGACCACACCACCATCGGCATAGCCGCGCCGCGACAGACCAGAACGGAACCGAGAGTTGATCGCATAGACCGCCGCAGCGCCACCTAAGCCACGCACAGCCTCCGGGATCAGCACACCCTCACCGGGCGACACCCACGACAGAATGCTGTCCACCCCAGGGGCATAGCCAGGGAACACGCCACCCTCAGCGCGGCCACCCTTCGGGACCGTCGTGTCCCCAGGGAATGCGGGCATCCGCGCCGGAGTCCGGAACGTCGACGGGTCGATGGGGTTGCCGTTCGGATCGGTGAACTGCACCCGTACAGCCATGTGCCCGTCGGGGAGTTGCTGCACTGCCAGCCCTAGCTTCTTGAGCCGATCGATCGCCTCGGGCGTCTCGTCTTTGATCTGCACTTCACCGGTCGGGAGTGCCTTGATCGCGCCGCCGAGAGCTTCGACTTCGGTGCCAGCGTCCCGCGCCTCAGCGGTGGCATCCTGAATCGACTTCAACACGTCGGGCGCCACCGGTGGCACACCGTTGCGCGCACGCTGTCCGGCGTCGGTGGCGGCCTGAAGATCGGCCTGGCGCTGCAGCTCCGCGCCATAGCCGGGGTCGCGGGGGGTGAGACCTCCACGATCACCTGGCCGGAACCCAGGTCCCAACGAGTTTGGAGTCGGGAGCGTGCCTTGGCGCTGCGCGGCATTCGGGTCGACGTATGCCCCGTTCGCCAACACCGGGGCCACTGCCACGGCAGTACCGATGCCGGCGCCGATGAACGCACCCGGAACCCCGCCGTATTGGGCGCCGATCGCCGCGCCGCCACCGATCAGCGCCGCCGACCGACCGGCGTCCGGTTTCTGCGCCTGGCCGCTGCTAATGTCCTTGACCGCGTCGATGACCGCCGGCAACGCCAGCACGGCGCCGAGCATTCCGAGTTTTCCGAGGACACCGCCGCCACCCTTGCTGCCCAGCTTGCCGCTGATCCCGTCGAGCAGTCCACCGACCTTGCCCAGGTTGGTGATCAAGCCCAGAATGCCTGCGGCGCCGCTGATCGTCTTCCACGCCAGGAACGCCGTCACCACACCCGTGATGCCGCCCGGCATTTCAGACAGAACACCGGTGATGCCTTGCAGCACTGGCAGCAGGACATCGGTCCACTGCTTGAACCCGTTGTATGCCCCGACCAGGATCGGGCCGAGGTTCACGAGGATGTCGCCCCACTTCTTGAGCTGTTCCCGGCCATCGCGGAAGAACTCTTTGAGCTTGGTCTGCCCCGCATCGGATGATAGGAACGCGTGCAGTTTCGTCGTCGCGTCGTTCAGCCACTTCAGGAACCCGCCGTCCCCGCCGGCGGCTTTCGTGATGTCGGTGATGATCTTTCCGACGTTCAGGAACGCCTCACCGAAGTTCTTGGCGGCGTCGATGCCCTGGTTGATCCACTTGTCGAGGTTGCCGTTCTGGGTGGACGTGGTGATCCAGTTGTCGAACCGAGTGGTGACGCCCTTCAGTCCGTCGGCCAGTCGCGGCAGGAAATCAGACGACTCCGAAGTGAGTGTGCCGAGACCGTGCACCAGCGGCTCGATCGCCTTGTTCAGATTCGTCTGCGCCTTCGACGTGTTGCCGAACAGCTTGTCGAGGAATCCCTGTGTCGAGTCCAACCCGCCGACGCGGCCAAGTTCCTTGAACGTGTTGTTCCACGCCGTCGCGATACCGCCCAGCCCCTTCTCAAGGGTGGGCATCGACTTGCCGGCCAGGTCGGTGATCGTCTTGTCGAGACCGTCAAACATGTTCTGCTGCACGACGTCGCGCTGCAGCCGCTCCCACTCGGGGCGCAACCCCACCACAGCCTTGACCGCCGACTGCGCCGCGGGGGCGAGGTTCTTCATCGCCTCGGCGGCCTTCTCGATGTCCTTCGGATCACCGGATGCCGCGGCCTCCCACGCGGCTTCGAAACCGTCCTTCACACCAGCCAACCCGAGCTTCAGGGTGCCGACCGACGACGCGATCCCACCGATCACACCAGGCAGGGCAAGCCCCGCCTGGCCGAGCTGCTGCACCGCGCCAACGAGATTGGTCACCGCGGTGGCGGCGGATGGGAACGAACCGATCCCGGCGGCGACCGCGTTCCAGCCGACCGCGCCAGCAACCGGGCCACCCATGCCGAAGAACCCACCACCACGACCACCACGACCACCGGAGCCACCACCGCCCGGAGGTGGGGTGTTCGGTTGAGGGGCGGCCGCAGCCGCGGTCTGTGCCTTCGCCAACCGCTGCCACGCGTTAGCCTGCCGATTCACCGCCGCCGTGACCAGGTTGATCTGCCGCGTCGACATCGCCGCCATCGCGGCCTTGCCCGCCGCCGTCTGCTCGCCCAACGCCCGCGTCACAGAATCGATCGCCGCGGTCTGCACCTTCGACGACGCCAACGCCTTTGCAGCGGACCTCGAATAGCCTCCGCCGATCTGATCCAGTGCCCGAGTGGTTGCCTTAGCCGCCGTGGTTGTTTTCGCCGCGGTCTTCGCCGCCTCGTCGCCGATGTCCTCCACTGCGTCGGCCGCGACCTTGGCCGCAGCCGCCTGCTTCGCACCCGACTTCTCAGCCGCCCGGCCGGTCTGGTCGAGCTTGCGCTGCAACTGGTCCAACTCGCGGTTCAGCTTCGCCAGAGTCGGCTCCAACGCCGTGCTGATCTCCCGCAAAATATCGGCAGGCAACCCTGACCCGTCGATCGACAGGCCAAGACTGATCGAGCCGACGGGCGTGGTCACCGCGTCAAACTAGCTAGGCGGGGTGCGACTACTTGCCCTTGCCAGCCTTGCCATTTGCGACCTCGGCGAGGGCCTCAGCTTCCGCCTTGGCGTGCTCCCCACCGATCTCCGCGATAGCGCCGATCAGCTCACCCCATGCCCCGGTGGTGAACTCCTCGTCGTCGGGATCGACCATGCGGTACATGACCCGCTCGTAGGTTTCCGGGGACAGGTGCTTGGCGACGAACAGGTTGACCAGCCGGTCCTGGAACTCGAGGCTGTTGTGCCGGGCCGCGCCGAGCGCCTGCAGCGCAGCGCCTTTCGGAACCCGGATGGCGAGCTCGTCGCCCTTGAACGGCAGCCAGGCGTGCTTCCACTCGGACTGATGGGTCCACTTCTCTTCGGCAGCCGGGTCGACGACCTCGGTGGAGCCGGGCACCGCGACCTCAGCAGCCGGGGCAACGACCTCCGGTTCAGGTGCAGCATTGGGGTCGGGGCTGGACTCAACGGTGATGACGTGCTCCGCCTCCGCCGCGGGCGCAGCGGGTTCAGGTGCAACAGTCGGCGCAACAACAGCGGCAACATCCGGCGTGACAGTCGTCGTGACAGTGGTGGTATCCGAGGCAGGATTGGTCATAGGCCGCATGTTGCTCAGCCAGGGTGCACTCAGTGTTCCCGCTCCGCAACCCGCATACCGGCGTTCCGCAGGAACGGCCTGGCCTTCGTGCCCGGGTGTCGCACCAACTTCGCGAACACCGTGCGACCGCCGATCTGGAAACGCAACGCCTGCGCCTTACGTGGCCGAATCACATGCGGCCGGGAGCCCTCATGGACGTACAGCGCATAATCGGCCTTCGCATGCACCGACCCCGCCACGGTGCGCGGCCCAGTGAAATGGATCTGCCCCTCACCAATCGTGCGCCCCAGGTTGCCCGTCCGGACCGGGACATCCACGCGCGCCTGGGTCGCCGTGCGGCGCTGCAGCGACGCCATACGCCGGCGTAGGAACGTGCGTGTCTGGTCATTGAGCTCGCGTTCATTGAGCTCAACGTGGGCGCTAACTCTCGCCACTGGACTTGCTGCGCGTCCGGCGCGGCTTCGACTCCGCGCTGACCGGTTCGTCGACCACGGCCACCGTGGGCTCCTCACCGCGGGTATCGCCCGGGAATTCTGAGATGCGCTCGTACGCGTCATCTTCGGCTGCCTCGGCAGACATCTGCGCCAGCACCGCGCCGCGGTCCGGTTCGCCGTAGGCAACAGCATCGGGATCATCGAGGCTGCCCGCTACGACGATCGCACCGCCGCCGGCCACCAGCTTGCGGATCGTGTCCGTCACCTCGACCGTGGCCCGCTGACCACGCCCCAGCAGGTCGGTCGGCATGTACTGGCTGCCCTCAATCGTGACGCGATGTCCCACAACGAACTCCCTTGTCAGAACGATGCGTAGGCCATGCCGGTCCACGCGATCAGCCCGCCCTCGGGGCCGAGTGGCGCGATGGTATCGGTGGCGACTGCATGGTCATCGGCCTTCAGGGCGGTGGCCGCGATGCACAGTGCGGTCTCGATACGCCACGAATCATCCAGGCTGATCTCAGCCTCACGCTCCAGCACCGACCACTTCGGCTTCGCCGACATATCCGAGCAGCGGGCCACACCGACCTCGATCGCGACGCCACGCACCACATCAGCAGCCTTGCAGTCCCTGTCACCGACATAGACGGCGGGGAACTCGCCTCGGCGGGACCGGAACCGGCGATCAACCCGCACCCACAAAAACGGATCCTTACAGCTGATGTTCAGCCCAGTGTCGGGATCCCACACCGACGTCGGCAGCCCACCATCGGACGCGAAGAACCGCACATCGGTCGACCCGCCACCCAGCGGCGGCTGCACCGTATCGGCCGGATTGAACGCTCGCTTCATCGCCGCGATGAACGCATTCACCACGTCGGAGGCCGGATCGTGCGGAATCACAACACCTCCGGCGCGGCCATGAGCCGGTTCGGGTTGACCGCGGCCAGCCAAAGGTCCACCTCGGTCAGCCCGGTCTTGCCGGCGGCCAGGATCTTCGACGAGTCGAACACGTTCGTAACGCCCCGCCGCGTCGTCGACACCAGCGTGCGGGGCAGCCGGCACTCATCTTCGTCACCACAAGCGGCGTTGAGGAACTCGCGGGCGAGCTGCCCGGTCAGCTTGTCCACACCCGCCGGGACGGGGATACCGAGCCCGTAGGTGACCGACCACGTGCCAGGCTCGCCGAGCGGGCTGCCGAGGTCCTGACGTGGCCACTGGCCGCCCTTGCGGTACAGCGCGTTTCCCTCCAGCTGATAGTCAGACTCGTCGAGCACCGCACCGTCGACCGTCACCGACATAATCGCGGCCACCGGGCCAGGCAGATGCACCACCCGCGGCCCCGACACCGAACACGATCCGACACAGCCGCACGGCCAGTTCGACCAATGTCCCAAGTCGAGAGTGAGGATAAACGGGCCATAGCCGAAGCCCTGCGCGTAGTCCGGGCATGGTCGCACCGTCGTCTCGCACACACCGAACTGGCGCCCAGACAACGCCCACAACACCTGGACCGCAATGTCCTCCGCGCTGTTGCGCTGAGCCAGGGCTGCAACGTATTCCGGGGTCGGGTTATCTGGATCATCACCTACGGCAGGCAGCTCCGGCAGACATTCACGAGCTATTGGCCAGTCGCAGGACATGCGGGCCACGGTAGCCAGCAAGGGTGCTCACAAATGACGAACCGCCCCGGGGCAACAGCACCCGAGGCGGTCCGCTTGTCTCGTGCGGTTACGGAGCAGCTTCCAGATCGGCGATACGCTTCTCCAGCTTCGCTATCGCCGCGTTGACGGTATCGGCTGGGGCTACCGCAGCCTCAGCCACGGTGCCGATCGTGTAGCCGGTCAGGGCGGCATCGGCACCGGTCAGAGTCACGTTGGCCGACAAGGCCTTTCCGTTGACCGTCCGTGTCGTAGGTACGTACGTCGAATGCGTGTGATCGCCTGCCGCCGCCGTGGTGCTGGTGGTGCCCAGCGCCAGATTGGAGCTGCCGGTGCCCGCACCGATCGCAGTCCGAGCAGCAGCGGCATCGGCTGCCTTCAACACATTCCGGCCCACCGTGGTGGCATCCGTGATGTTGGCAGCCGTCACCGAATCGGCTGCGCTGGCCGCCGCATCAGCCGCGGCAACCCCGTCCTCAATGTGGTTCAGCCGGGCCGCGGTGATGGGAGTGCCACCACCGGACCCGTCCGCCCACGTCTGCTTCGAATAGGCCATAGGTCATCCTCCTGGGTAGAGCGCCGCGCCGGGGTAGAGGTCCGACCCCGGCACGGCGGTTAAGGGGTTCCGACCGGGGTCACGGTGGCGGTACCACCGGTGAGGTCCGTGCTGTCCGCGGTAAGCGCACCCAGCGAGGAATCCAGCTTGACGGTGTAGTCGCCCGCCGAGCCGATCACCTGCACCTGCCCAACTTCGACGCTCGCCAAAGCCTCGATCGCCGACTGCACCGCGGCCGGAAGCGCAGTCGACGCGATGTTGGCAGTCGGATCGGAGCCGACGGACAGCTTGAAATTGCCCGTACCAGTGACCTCGAGTCCGTAGGTCTTGGCGTTGCAGATCGGCTGAGCCGGAGCGACATCCGCCGCCGAAGCACCGAAATAGGTGTCCGGGCTTGTGAAGATCGACTGAACAGCCAGCTCGCAAGCGCCATTCGTCGGCTTCGGCGGAGCGATCGGCGTCGCGAACAACGCCAGATGGTTCTCGTCGACCGGATCGTAGAGCGGCACCAGCAGACGGCCAGCAGCGCCGGAGCTGTCGGTGGCAGCCACGTTGTACGGGCCACGACCCCACTGCTTCGGCGCGAAGCTACGACCGGTCAGGGTGAACGTCGACGGATTGGCTTCCACCGCGAGCGCGCTGGAAACGAACTCCTTACCGCCAATGACGAAGTAGCCCCACTGGGATCCGCTCACCGAGCTGGAGAAGATCGAATCGTCGGTCGGGATGTCGCAGCCGTCGTCATCGTCGCCGCCGGCCCACAGTTCGAACATCACACCGGTCTCGGTCTCGACCGACTTGCGGTCACGGACACCGACCGGGTTGCCGTCGTAGTCGGTCACCCGCGCCCACGCCGCGACCAGAGCGAACAGGTCAGGGTCGACGCCACAGAGCTGGGCTTCGATGTTCCACCATTTGCGTTCAGCGGGGGTGTTGGCCGAGACGCAGACCTTGCCTGCGGCGTTGGTCTGTTCGAGGTCCTCGCGGGCCTTCATCTCGGGATCCAGGCTGAATCGAATGAATCCGTCGGTCACCATACGGTTCGCGGGGCCTTCGAGGGGCAGCCCGCACTTGTCGGTCTTGGTCACGCGAAGCGCCAAGCCTTTGACCACTGCAAAAGCCATGTGCTGGCTGTCCTCCTACTAAAGGCGCTGCGCGCCGGTCGGTTCGGTTCTCCCGAGGCAGTTCGGACAGTAAGAGGGCAGGGTGCATCAGCAGTCAGGCCGGTTACACCGACGCTGATCACCAGCTATGCGTTCCTTCCGCTCGGTCCGCATCTCTTCCCGGAGACCACCGATGTCACGTTCGACCTGGCGGAATCCGTCCCGCAACATGTCCCGGATGTCGTCGAGGTCCTCGCGCAGGTTGGTGTCGTGATCGTTGACCGTGTTCTCGTGAATCTCGGTGGTTTTCGCGTCGATCTTGCGCGCACGCTCCCGGCCTTTTCGCTGGCCTCGGACGGTCACGATCAATGCGGCGACTGCGGGTAGGGACATCGGGAGACCAACGATGAGCATTCCCAACAGGTCAATACCGTCGTCTGGATCGAGCACTTCGCTTGTGGAGCGGACAGATTCACCAATGAGCCCCAGTAGGCTCACAGCGTGCCGTCTTTCCGCTGCCGAGAGAGCATCACACCAGCGGTACCGGTGCCGCTGATACCCAGCACGTTGGCAGCCAGGTCCAGCCACATCGGGGCGTGTTCCGGCGCGATCGCCTTGTACCCCACTGCGACAGTGATAGCTGCGACGGTGATGCCGTAGAGCCACTGGCGCCGCTCGGGGGTCAACTCTGGCAGCTCCATGGCCTAGCTCACTTCCTGGATGGCGGCCAGGGCCGCGGTCTTGTTGGGGAGTTCACGAGTGTCGATGCCGTGCGCGGCGGCGTACGCGTCGAGCTCGGCGCGCTTCCAGCCGTCGTCGGGCTCACTGTCCGGCCACGACGCAGGGACAGTGTGTCCGGTATCGGGAAGTGCCTCCGGCAGATCAGCGTCTGCTGGAATCGGGCCACCGCTGGCGAACTTGGGAGCTTCGTCGAGCAGGCCGGCCAGGCGGGCGTTGCCCTCCGGCACGATGTACGCCAACCGCGGCCGAGTGACCTTCTCGATCAGCTCCGGCGGCGTGCCCACCTCGAGCAGCTTCCCGAGGCCGGGGCCACGCAGCGACGGATCGACGAATTCGATAGTGGCGAAACCGTCTTCGACCGCCACGTCCACACCAGTAGGCATGGTCTACCCTCCACTCGGGAAATTGGTGCTACCAGGGAAATTCGTGAGCCCAGGGAAGCCGTCGCCGTCGACCGGCGCGGTGACCGTCACGGCCCCCACCAACGCCTCATAGCCGACAACCAAGCTGCGCTCAGCGACCGCCACGAACTCGTTCACTTCCATGCTCGGCGCGTCCCGCAACGCCACCGGGCCGCGCCACCCCAACGTCGGCGACGTCGCGATCAGTGTGGATCCCAGGGTGTCGACGTAGCCGCCGCCAAACACCCACGTATGGCCCAACGGCGACACCAGCTTGCCGCCCTGATATCGGACCAGATTGGCGTAGGCCGCGAATGCCGCCCACTCCGCCGACGCATGAATGAGACCGATCGTGTTGGTCTTCGCCAACAGGCCCTCCAAATGCGCGACCGCAGCGACGATTCCAGCGGCCGTGCCCGGCGTACCGGCGTCGGCCAGCAGCCGCGTAGCCAGCATCTTCTCGACCTGGTTGGGTTCCTGCAGGCGATGCACCTGCTGAGCCCGCACACGGACCTCTTCACGCGACCGCTTGAGCAGGTCGCACTCATCCGTCGCGTAGGTGGTCATGGCGACGAACGTGTCAGGGAAGTCCGGCCGCACGCCCTCTTTCACATCAGAGGGCGCCAACTCGGACTCCGCGGCGTTCCACGGCGCGGCCCACACACCGAACTGGGTGCCACCGCCGTAGTTGAACACCCGAACATCGACACCGGACGGCAGCCATCGCAGCGGCCCGTCCTCGTCGGTCCACTGCGTCGCCGTGAACAACCCGTTGGGTGCCGGGTTGACCAGCGGTGCATCGAACACCACCGGGGACAGTGCAGCCGTCATGTGCGGTCCTCTCTACCGGGAAGGCGGGCGACCGTGAACGCCTCGGATTTGTCCACAGTCGCCCGCCAGTCCATTGCGATTCGCCGGTCAGCCGCTACGGGGTCTCGGCCGGGGTGTTGCACGCCACGGTCTGGCGAGCCCCGATAGCACCGGAGATGCAGATCGGCAGCGTCACGAGGATCGACTGATCGCACCGCTTCCCCACCTGGAACGAGTCCTCGGTGAAGATGTGGGTGTACTGGTTGAGGACCAGTTGCTGCAGCGGGTACTGGACACCGAGGGTGATGATGTTGTTCAGCGTCCGGAACCACGTGCCGGCCGGGAACAGCATCACCTGGACGGTGGCCGGGTACACCAGGGTGGCCATATTGCCGGGCTGCCCGGAGCCGCGGGTCTGCCAATCCACCACGTACTGCAGGTAGATGTCGCGGACCGCCAGCCAGTTGTCGATCTCGGCGTTGGTGACGGCCAGGGTGTCCTTGCCTTCACGCAACGCGAGGTCGGCGCGCAGCACCTCGCGGAACCACACTGGCGCAACACCTTCGATGGTGGCGTCACCCTTGAGGCCCTTGTTGTATCGCAGGTTCGCGGCCTGCAGAGCCAGCCCGTTCAGCACGGAGCTGGTCGCGCCCAACACCGAATCGGCCGGGACCACCTTCGCGGTGCCGGAACCGGCGACCATCTTGGCGATCGTCTTCTGCGAGACGCGGTGCTGGTGAGCGACCTGGATCTGCTCCAGCGCGTTCTCGATGGCCTCCGGCCACGCCTGCCGCTGCAGGATGCCCGCCTTGGCGGCCCAACCGATCGCTTCCAGCCGCCACTCGATGAACTGATCCGGGCAGGGCAGTTCGATGATCGGCTTGACCGCAGTCGGATCACCGTTGCCGTCAACGGCTTCCAGCTCGGTTTCGGTGAAGTGCCACACGTCGTCCAGCAGCGCCGACATGTCCGGGTTCACCGGGACGCGCACACCGCCGCGGGAGAAGTCGAACGGGAAGTCTGGCAGCGAGATGAGATCCGACGCCGGGGGCACGTTGCAGAACGTGTAGATCTGCTCCGAGGGTGCGCACCAGCCACCGGCGGCGACGAGCGCCTGGGCGGAAACCTTGCCCTTGCCGGGGATCTCGCGACCCATCTGCTGGATCGCCTCGTACGCCTCATGCTCGTTCGCAGGCACGGGGCCCTCCGGCTGAGGCCGCGGCAAGCGAGCTACAGCCTGGGTGGCGAAGTCCTGCCCCTCCATGCTGACCTGGCCGGTGCGCTGACGGCCAGTGTTCTGACCGGGGTTCACCGATGCGATCGACTGCGCAATCTCAGCGAAACCGACCTTGTCGTTGCCGAACTCGCCGTACTTCGGGGCCGACGGCAGCAGTTCCCAACCCTTCGGCTTCTCACCGGTGGCTGCGGGGCCGGGCAGGTCGTTGTTGCCGTTGGTGGCACCCGCGAAGCTGACGGCCTTGCCGGCGGAAGCGGCGACAGCCTGGGACTGCTCGGCAGCCTCAACGGTGGCAGCTTCGGCCTCAGCCACGACGTCGGCCGCGGCCTCGTCGGTCCCGTCACCGTCAGTGTCGGAATCGGCGGCTTCGGCCTCAGCCTCGGCGGCCGGCTCGGCGTCGACGGGCTTCTTGGCGGTCCGTGCGAGCACCGAGTTCAGCTTGTCGGTCTGCGACTGGTCAGCAGCGGCAACAGCATCGCGCGCCTCGGTGACCTTGTCGTGAGCGTCGGCGAGCTCTTCGAACCGGGCGACGTCCTCAGGGGAGAATTCCTGGCCGGCGTCGTGCCGGGCCTGGAAGACGTTGATTTCCTTGGTGATCGCGTCGGCGTATTCGTCCAGCTCGGCGACGGTGGCGGGAAGCTGATCGGGCAGCTTGTCGAACTTCACTTCGTGCTCCTCGTTTTCTGAGTGAAACTCTCGGTCTGTCGATCGCTCCCCGGCACATAGCGCATGGCAGGAACTCTCTGGCGCAGGACGGTAAGAGGGCACGGTGCAGCACCCGGGTACGCGAAAGGCCCCGGACGTGAACCCGGGGCCTTTCTGCGCGATTTCTGCGTGTGCGGCTATGCGCCGCTGGTGAGTTGCAAGATGGTGCCGCCACCATTACGGCGCTGTTCGGCGACGGCCTCGATCTTCGTCAGGAACACCTTCACCTCACCGGTGGGTGACGTGTACCGGTAGCCGGCGATCGTCGCACCGCTGCTCGTCTTACCGCCGGCACGGTTCCGGCCTCTACATGCGCAGCCCACGGGTAGGACGGTACGAACCGCGAGTGCATCAGGACGTATTGCAATCACTCGGACGTCAGGTAGAATCGAGCCTGCGGGACGTCCCCCCGTTTCACGGGGGATTGGCGTCCCGCTACTATTTTTGCAGGTCAATTGCGTTCAGTTGTCCCTGCGCCATCACCCACAGACCCTGCAGCCGATATTTTTCACGGCCAACGTTGAACTGCTCTAACGCTACGCGGATCTCATCTGTGAGTGGCGAGTCCTCAATATCAATGACGAACCGGTCTTTCACGACACCGTGCTTCGCTGCCCGCGAGGCGGCATCCACAATCCGGCCATGAATCGATTGCGGGCGTGGTACGACGGTCTTCTGCTCGACCTCAACATTCCCGTTGGACCGCCAGATGAAATCGTTGGTCGGCTTAAACCCTGCAGTCGCTATCCACTCGGGGGTTTCCCCCACATCCAAGAACCGCTCAACGAACCGCACCTCGCCCGGCTCCAGCCGTTCGCCATTGAACTCCACCGGTAGCGCGCCCTGCCGCGCCTTCCAGTAAGCCCGGTAGACGTCTCGATCTGATGAGTTCGGCTCAGGCCCCAGCTCAGCTGGTCCGCCGGTGAACCGTAGCCGGTGACCGATGCGCTTCTTACCACCGCCACCAACCGAAATCCACCTGCCGTCGGGGCCGCGCTTCTGCCTCGGGTTAAAGGCGAAGTCGGCGGTCAGGCTTTTGGGAGTGCCTCGATCAGGACGGCCATACGCTCAGTAGGAGTTGCGGGCCGGGGCGGCTCTCCGACAGCGGCGAACGCCCGCGCGAGCACCGCGTCACGGCGACGCGCCAACTCGGCCGCCTGCGCCGACTCCGCCAACGCCTCAGCCACAATCGCCTTGAAATCCGCGAGGGTCGGCACGTCGCCGCCAGGTTGCGACCGGGGCGACGGACCGAGACTGGCGACCAGCGCAACGTCCCGGCCGTCCGGCCCCGTCACCGCACTGTAGATCGGGAACCCGGGGCTGTTGACCGCATGCGCGCCGATCATGTCCAGACCCGCACCTGGGCAGTCACGCCAATCACCCGACAGTGGGGCGGTCATGCCCATCTGGAACGTCTCGGGATCCACGCCAGGCGCCGGCACGCCAGAGAACCAGATACCGTGCGCGTCCTCACCGACACGCACCAACCCGAACGCGGTGCACACATTGTCGTAGTGCGCCCGCGCCGTCGCGACCGTGACACCGGGTGCGGTCGAGGCGTGGCCACCCTGAACCGTGAGCCGGCCAACGGACAGCTGCTTGCCGTCGTCGAGCATCACCTGGCTGGTGTGGAAATTCAGGTACCCGTTGCGGTTCCGAGGAGTGACCTCGCTGCCGCCGCGAATCGTGTGCCCCCACTCAGCGAGATGCCCGTAGATTCGTCCGGTCTCGGCGTTCATCGTCGGCGCGGTGGCCCGCGTCAACTGAGGGTTCTCGAACAACGCCGGATCGTAGGTCTTGACGTGGGACTGGAAGTTCTCCGCGGCCGCCGCCACCAGCGCCCGGTCCCGCGCTTCTCGATCCGCGTTCAGGCTGATGCGCGTCTCACCGAACGCCGGGATCGCAACGATCGTCGTGGCCATCACCTTGGCCTTCGTGATCGTCCGGTAGATCGGCCGCGATGGGTCGAAATTCTCGTCGGTGACAACGGTTCCGTCGTCGTAGGTTTCGAACATCTCGAACTCGCCGCCGAGGTCCACCGACGGGTTCGCGACACCGTGCGACATGAGGTCGAACGCCTTCGTCGCGTGTTCGTTGTTCAGCAGGTACCCCGAGGCCCGGACCTCACCGTCGGCGTAGGACAGGGATTCGATGACGCCGATGGTCACTGAATCGTCGTGGCCGCCCTTGGATTTCTCGCACCACTGCAACGGCAACGGTGTGTCCCGGAACGTCAGGTCGATGTCGGTCGCGAGCATCCGCCGATCGTCGGTCGGGGTCCCGATGACCGCGAACAGCGCATCGGTGAACGTCAGATAGGTCTCAGCGTCCTCGGTGGCCATCTCATACTCCTGTTCACTCGGTGCGGCCCAGCCGCCGGACGCCACGCGCCCGATTCCGTCGTCGGTGTCGCGCGCACGAACATTCCCCGCGCCGGCGCGCCGCTCAATTTCCTCTGCCTGGGTGCGCCCGTTCCGATTGATCGCCACGCTGTCCCGGCCATTGAGCCGTTCGGTGTGCCGATCCACCTCGTCGGGCAGCTCCTCGTCGACGGCCAGGATCCCCATGCGGCACCGGCAGTTCTTCCACTCCGCCGGCGACGCCGTGGTGTCACCGGGGAACTGGAGCTGCTCACCACCGATCGTGAAAGCCGTAGCGAGCGGGACTCGTTGGCCATCCCCAGCCCAATGCGACGGGCGGGTCTTGCCGTCGAGCGTGCTGATCCACGTTTTCTGTAGCTCCTCGCCGGATTCGGCGGCCGACGCCTGCGCCGCAGCGAGCACCGCGTGGTTCATCACCCCGGCCGCCTGATAACCCTGCTGCTTGGCGACGTCGCGCATCTCCGGTGATGCAGCCTGCATCACCTCATCGGCCCTGACCCGCAACACCTCCGGTCTGTTCTCCGGCACGACCTCGATAGCGATGGACGGCTCCGCCGCTGGTGCGGGCGCAACATCCGGTGCCTGGGGAGCAGACGGTGCGGTCACCTCGCCGTCCAGTGCAGGTGGTGTCCGCTCCACCTCCATCGTCGAGTTGGCCAGCGCCGCCTCAACCTTCGCCCGCACTACGCTCGGCGTCGCCGCCACGAACTCACGCTTACTCGTCAGGAAGTCCGCCCGCGCCCGCGCCAGCACCGGTGTCGAATCGACATAGGCGACCGCCTCGAGCACCTGCTTGCGGGACAACCCGATCAGCGACGCCAGCACGATCCCCAGCACCACTGTGTCCACGTCGGGCACCACAGCATCGCCCACCGTGCCGCCGAGCTCCACCGCGGTCTCGTACACTGCCAGCGCCCACAGGATCCCCAACCCCGCCACAATCACGGTGTCGGCGTGCTGATCCCACGCGGACTGGGCCTGCGCGACCGCAGCCGGGTCCGGCGGCAGAGCCGATGCAGTCAGCGCGGGCAGTACCGCGGCCCGGGCCCCCGGGCACCAGCGGCGCAACGCCTCCGTATACAGATCGGAGATCGCCGACTCCGCTTCGATGGTGCGCGACAACGCCTCACCCTGACCAGGCCAAAACACTCAGACCACCTGCCCGTCAACGACCTGCGCAGTCAACTCCCGCCGCGCGATCCGCTTCACCGCGGCCCGCACCCGCTTCGGATCCACACCGTGCGCAGCCGCGAACTCGTCACTGAAAATCGCGTCCCACCCCTTGATCAACCCAGCGACCTGCTCATCAGTCACCGGATCCATCAGGCGATGCCATTCCCGCTTCGGCACACTGCGCAGCCGCGCGTACTGCGCCCGATCATTCGTCGTCACACGTCGATTACTCGCCAACTCCAACGCCCGACCGGCAAGCAGATCCACCACCGCCAGCTCGGTGTCGGTGCGGGTTGCGTGCTGCCCATCTCGGGCGTCGTCCTCGGTGTCAGGTTCCTCGCGGTCCTCCGCGCCCGGATCCTCGTCGACACCCTCACCCTGGCCGGGTGGCAACGCTGGTGTCGGCTCGGGGAAGTCGAGCGCCTGAATCGACTTGTCCAACAACGGCAGCAGATCCCGGATCAACGCCGGGTCCTGAGACACCCGATCCTGCGCCCATTCCTGCCAACCCTCGATGGTGTTGAAGTCGTACATATCGTCATCAGGCAGCCCGTACCTGCGTACCAGCGCGGCGGAGGTGATCGCGCCCTTCTCGTGCGCATCCTTCGCCTCGTCGGTCAGGTCCGGATCGGCGGTCAACTGGCTGGCGTCATACCAAAGGATGTATTTGTCCGGGTCGATGTTCTCGCCCTCAAGCACGTTGCGCAGCACGCTGTCGTAGATGGCTTGGCAGATCGTTTCCATCACCGGCGCGATGTGCAGCTGGACATCCTCTTCACCGATCTGACGGGCAGACCAGTGATTGGTCGAGTTACCCAGGCCGAGCAGTCGTTCCGGCGACATATCCAGCCCCATGGCCAGGCGGGCGATCGCATCGTTGCGCTTCCGGATTTCGGTGTCGGTTACTTCCTTGCCGAACTCCAGATGCTGGATCTTGCTGATGTGCTCGCCCGGGGCCGCCGCGACGATTGGCACGTTGGACGCGGCGCTGTTCTCATTTTTGGCGCCCTCCTGGGACACCTGAATGATCAGCTTCTGGAGGCTGGCCGCGACCTTGCGCGGCGCGGCCGGCGCCGGAGTTCCGGGCTGGCCGGCGGCGGTCGGGGCCTGCGAATCCGGTAGCGACGCCTCCGACGGTACGAACAGGATGCCGTTGTTGAACAGTCGCGACTCGTCAGCGTTGGCGATTTTTCGGGTCGTCCGCACAATCTCCCGCAATGGGCCCAAGCACGCCCGGACAGGCGAATCCGGCTCCGCCGCATCCTCGGCGTCCGGGTTCCACACCCGGAACATCGAGTCCCCATTGGCCGCGTCAAACTCGTGCTTCGTGCCGTCCGGCAGCTTGATCGTCACGCTGTTGCTGCGGGTGCCGAGCTCGATCTGCTTGCGGGTGACCGCGAACCACTTCTCCACCACACGCTTCCGCGCCCCGGTGCCCTCGGTGCGCATCAGGATGGCAACCCACAACTCACCCGGTACGGTCAGAACCTCGGCGATCCGTTTGACCAGTTGCGCTTGCCCCAGCGTGCCGCCGGCGATCTGGCGGACAATCTCCGCGACCCGCAAACCCTCTTTGTTGTCCGGATCGATGCTGCCCGTCGGCCGCCCACTGTCCTCGTCGATCTCCGACGCAATCAGAGATGTTCGGGAGCACGAATTCGACCGCCACCGCACGTAATAGCCGAACTCGCCGACCTCGCGGTACATCTTCCACGCTTCGTCCTGCCAGTTGTCGCGCCGACCCGTCATGCTCGACGAGGCCCGGAAGATCTGGGCAGGGTCGGATACGGGGGCAGACGCAGCAGTCAAAGCGCGCGGCGCGGCCACAGATGCCGTCAGCGCGCCGCGGCGACGTCGAACGATGCGCAGGTCAGTGGCGGTCACGAGTCAGGACGGTAACCAAGCTGGGTGTTTACCCCTGCTCAATGTCCAACTCATCAGCCGACAACGGAGCCACCAGGCCAACGACATACGAGCAGGCGAGCGCCACCGGCACCACCGCCCACCACGACCAGACCAACACGTGCACCACCAGCACGGCGCCGGCCAGCGCGACCCACCAGCCGACACACCACGGGCAACCCATGAACTCGAGCGCGATGTTCCACCGGGTCTGACGGCGCCGATGCAACTCACCGACCGTCCACTGGTCCGCCGCCTCAGCCTCTTCCGCCGCGGCCAATGCGGATCCCGCACGGCGCGCCACGAACAGGCGGGCCCAGTCCAGCACGGTGTCGTAGTTGATCAGCCGAGTCACCCGCGCGACGGCGAGCACGTAGAAGACAAGAATCAGGACGGTCAATCCGAGGTTGTGGTTCATAGCGCGAGACGGTATGACGTTGGGGTGAAGAAGGATTCGGGCCGATCAGGCAGAAATCTCTAGTTCCTGGGGAACTAATGCGCTGGTAGCGGGCGCTTTTCGGTTGGCTTGCCATTCTCGGCGGCATTCCCGGCACCGTTCCTTACCGCCGTGGCGGTACGTGTTGTACGGCAACATCAGATGCCGGCCCTTGGAACAGAACCGCACACTACCGCCCACAGCGAGCGTATCGATCAACTGGTCCAGTTGCATTCGCAGCCGATCGTTTTCGCCCTGGGCCTCCGCGAGCTCCCGTCGGGTCAGCGAGTGCTGGCAGCGTTCAGCCGACAGTTCCTCACTGATCTCGCCGGTCTGCTGCTGCGCGATCTTGCACACCTGCGTCATGTCCTCGGCGCGGATCGACATCACCAGCCGGCGTGAGCATTTGGTGCGTTCGGCGATCTCCTCAGCCGTCATGCCCGCCAAGGTCAGTCCGGCAACGAGCCACGCCCGGTCCGGGTCGGACAGCTCGGTCATCGCGCGGGAAGCCTTCGGCATCGACAGGACCGCCGCGACCATCTGCGCGTCGGGCTCCCACCGGTCCGGCGTCGTCAACTCGCGGCGACCACGGTGCTCAGCAACTCCACGACCGCCAAGATAGAACCCGAAACCGGCGCCCTATCCGGATAACCCGGCGGTTGTCACGGTTCGACAGCTAAACCGTTACGGTAGCTGTGAACTGGCGCACTTCTTGGGGTCACCAACCATCGAGCTTGCCTCTCTGGTCCAGGCAGTAGGACCCCACGGCCCCGCCCACCTGTAGCAGTGCTTCGTCGATGGTTTGATTGGGGTTGGTTTTCGACAACCGAGAGGCCACCGAGAAGGGGTAGACGCCGTTCTCGAGGTCAATGCAGATCCGCCGCGCCTGATCCAGCAGGACCTTGTCGTCCACGCCCTCCACTCCAGCATCGGACAGTCCGTCAAGGTAGGTCTGATCGATGCTGGAATGCCGTGGGGTCTGCGACCAGATCATCAGGCCGATGCCAACGACGGCGGCAACGATGCTCGCGAAGATCGTGATGCGAACCCAATCAGGGCTGTTCTTCATCGGCAGACCATAACTGAGACAGCACTCCCATATTCGGGTAATCGCCTCTTGCGTGAGGCAACTCGCCGACAGTGTTCCTACGCTCGACCCGACCGGGCCCAGCACTGCCCACGATCCGCCCCGGCTGCCAACCGGATCGACGCCGCCAACTCCGGCCCGAGCGCCGCCAGCATCGCGTCGAGCACACCGCGCCGCGCCAACTCATCGACCAACGCCGACACCCGACCCGCATACGCCGCTTTCGGATTCGCCACCGACATGCCGAGCGCCAGAGCCAACGCCGTGTCCGGCAGCGCGGCCAGACGATCATCCACCCGAGCTGGCGCCGTCATCAGTCCAGAACCTCGCCCAACATCGCGTTCACCGCGTCCAGCGCCCGGCCGACATCGCCGCGTTTCATCGCGTCGAAGAACACCCGCCGATCGCGATCCGTTTCATACTCCAGCACCACCGCCAACCGCCGCTCGACAGTGAAGTTCCACGACCGCAAGAACGGCGCGTCGGCGTGCTCGATCGCATCCAGCAGATACCAGCGAGCCTTCTCAAGATCCTGGCGGCCGTTCTTCGCGTCGGCGCGCCACACGTACTTGAACGCGTTGCCAGCATCAAACGACAAATGCCGCGTGAATGCGATGCACTCGATCCCGGACGGATGCCGGTAGTGCGGCGGATGATTCACGAAGTCGATGGTTTCCGAGGCCATACGCGGGAACGTACGCCCGCATGGTGATCAGTCAGAACGCCTGCGGCGGCAGCTCGCCACCCGTCCAGCGCGTAATCAACTCCAGTTGCTCAGCGTCACGGTAATCCAGATCGAACGGAATGAACGTCTCGATCGGCAGCCGATGCACAGGGTCGAGCGTGACTCGGCGAAGCGAACTCTCTTCCGTAGTCCACCCCGTGGCCTGCTCAAACGACCGCACCGTCTCCACGAAGTCACGCACCCGGTGAACCCGCATCCACATCTGCCGCTCCGGATGCAATACAACGTCACCCTCGACGAGATCGGTAACCGCCACCTGCCCCGTGTTCTCCACACCGCGAGCATCCCACGAGCTGGCCGCAGAATCAGCCGACCTGCTGACGCCACCACTCCATCGACGTCACATTCCCGCCGCCACCGCCAGGCGCAACCCCGCCCCCCGGCGAATCCAACGGGCTGGCCAAATCCCACTCCAACCCCGCCGAATGCACACACTCGTCGTGACCAATCACCAACGCCGCCAAGTTGTCCGGCTGGTGCTGGCCGGCCTGCCACGCGATCGCCTTCGCCTCGAAATCCGGGAAGTACCCGGCTAGGCGGCAGGTGCCCACCTCGAGCGCCTGCAGCAGCGCCGAGCTCCTGGCGATCGCATCCCCCACCCGCGGTCGGCCCTTCGGTGGCCACGACGTCACCCGAATCGGATGCAACACAGTGCCCTTGGTCGTCAGCTCCCGAACCCGGGCCCGCTCCAACGCCTCATTGACCACCCGCGTGTACGTCTCCCGAGCCGCGAAACCCTCCACCGTGATCTGGCTGGCCCCTACGTCGAGCGCCAACTGAACAGCCTCCCGCGCCCATTCGTCCGACGTCATCGGCGCGCTCTTGTCCGCGATCATCGCCACCACACCGCCCGACGTCATCGACGTGGCCACCAGACCACACGCGTCGCCCTTACCCGAATCCGACGGGTCCACCGCCACCACCGTGAACACCGGCGACGACGGCGCCACCGGCAACCGCCAAGACCCCAACCAATCCGACTTCACCAAACCACCCGCCGGCGTCGACGGCACACCCATGTACATCGCGTACCAAGCCCGCTCCCCCGACGTCCGCCGCATCGCCCCGAAATGTTCCGGCGTATAACCCAACGCCGACACCATCGCCACACCCGGCGGCCGACGCAACGCATCCGCAATCCCCGACTCGCTGACCGCCGGAATGTTCGTGTGCCGCCACCGCTCCGGCTCCTGCGCCAACAACGCCCCCGCCAAATCCTCCTCATGCCACCTGGTCATCAACACCAAGCACGAACCACCCGGATGGATACGCGTCGCCAACGTCGACCGGTACTCGTTCAGAATCCGCTTCCGATGCGCAGCCGAATCCGCCTCCGAAGCGTCCTTCAGCACATCGTCGATGATCATCAAATCCGCGCCATGCCCAGTGATACCCGAGCTGATGCCCGCGGCCAGCACGCCGCCCTGATGCCCCTGCACATTCCACCGACCGACTGCGGTCTTATCCGGCGCGATGCTGTACCCGAGAAACTCGCCGTGCTCACGGATGATCGCCCGCACCTTCCGAGAATGCGTCTGCGCCAGATCATCCCCATGCGAGACGACGACGATCCGCATATCCGGGCCCTTCATCGGAAACGCAGGATCAGGCATCAGCGCCCACACCGGCGTCCAGATCGCGAACAACTCCGACTTACCCGTCCGCGGTGGCGTGTTCACGACGTCCCGCTGGTCCGGCTCGGTCACCCACCGCACAGCGACGTCGGACAGCAGGCGAATCGTCGGCGTCACACGGAACTTCGGATCCAGCAGCCGCGCCAGCTCCGCCGGCGACGACGGGCGACGTGTGGCGCGCATGGCCTTGACGTGGCGAATGGCCGCGAGGGTCCGCACCGGGTCTGACATGCGGCGAGAGTGTCAGTTGATGGTGCGAACAATAGTGTCTTGCACTTATCGAATAAGTGCCCTACACTTTAGGTTATGGCGATCGACATCCAACCCACCGGCTGGCAGCACAGCATCACCGCCACCGAAATCTTCGCCATCATCGCCTACCCCCTCTTCCGCTACGCCATCACCACCCCCGGCTTCGAGCACCTCGCCACCTTCATGTTCGTCGGCCGCATCAACAACGAAACCCCCATCGAGGTCGCCGCCAACGACGTCGACGGCCAGACCTGGGCCGTCTTCCACGCCATGCTCCTCACCACCCGCGTCGCCAACGAAGTGCTTGAGGTCAGCCAAGGCGCAAAGGACCTCCGCAACGACGTTGCCGCCAAGCAACGTCCCTTCATCGGACCGCAATACACCTGAAAGGAATCCGCCATGGCCAAGAATGAACCCGTCGACTACGCCGCCCTCAGCCGCGCCGTCGAATCCGGCGACTACGTCGTCAGTGGCCCCCTCGAAGACGGGGCAACCCTCCGCATGGGCCGCCCCGCCAAGGGCGCCCAGTCGGCTGGCAAAACCCCCAACCTCACCGTCCGCGTGGACCCGAGCATTCGCGGCATCCTGCAGGCCATCGCCGACGACAAGGGCGTCAAAGAATCCGAGATCGTCCGCCAGGCCGTCCTCGAATTCATCGAATGCCACCCCGTCGGGGAACTCGCACCGGCGGTCTACACCGTCGAGGACAACGCCGGCCACGTCCTCAGCATCCACCGCACCGAGCAGGGCGCCGAAACGGCACTGTCAGTAATCGCCGGGGCTATCGGAATCAACAAGCAGCTGATCGAACGCTGACTCACAACTCAACAACCCGGGCGGGCCCGACCAGCACATCGCACTCAGCGGTTTGCGTCGGGCCCGTCACTGTTCCGCCGCACCAGCACGTCCAGGTCGTGTGCCCACCACGATGGGAACCGCACGCCCGATGCCCCACGATCATCCGACCCGGCACGAACCGGTGTCCGGCCGGGCAATGCGTCGGCGCCAACCGCTTCCAGCCACCCGACGTCGAGCGCACAAGATCCCCAACCTTGGCCACACCACCAACGGTAAAACCGGGAACCGACCAACCGCCGGCCAGCGTCCAACCATCATGCGAACCATCCGGATGATCGACGCCGAACTCCGCGCCCTGGCCACCTACCGCGCCGCGTGCGCCGCCGACGGCAACCCCGTCCGAACCACTACCGCAGTGGACCGACTACTCGATGACAGACACCTCGCGTGCCAGCCCGATTCAGTGCCGCCCAATGGCGCGAGCAATCGCCTCTAGCGCCTTCACCCACCGCCGCTGCATCCCCGGATCATCCCTATTCCCCGGATAGCTCCCCGACTGGTCCCGCAGTGTGCCCATCGTGAGTTCATACGCATCGGTGTACTTGCGACCATGAGCGTCGACGTAGGAAATCGTGACGGTGAAGTCATCAGGGACAGGCTCGTCATCGTTGGCGCCCTGGTAGTAGTTGTCCATCGCCATCCCGGGTGGAAACGTCGGGATCACACGGCTGTACCGCCGTTGAAGGTACGGAGTGAGCACGCCCACTCGTTCCTCACCGCCACCGTCAGCAGGGTCAGGAAGCGGCGGATCAAAATCGACTTTCACATTGCGGGCCACCGACTGACCAACATTGCGAATCAGCAGCTCGGAGTTCTGCGTCAAGACCGCATGCTTAAGTTCAGCGATGAGGACCGGGCGAGTCCTGTCAGCGCTGTCCTGCTTGAGTGACACCAACGTGAAAATCGCGACGACCGCGGCGGAAACCGTGGCAATGGAACCGAACGCGGTCCATGTAGTCGCAGGCACCGCCCAGTCCTTCACCGCGAGAACCCCAACGATGCACAACAGCACGACGAGCCCAACAACAGCAGCGACGACGAGCTTGACGACCTGCCCCAATCGAACGGGTTGCATCACGACTCCCGAGGGTCGGTCTCAGCGTCCCGCCCGGCACCTTCGCCACCCTCGTCGTCATCGAATTTCTTCGGCTTCCGAACGATTCGCCCCGTTTCGGTACTGATCGTCTCGGTCGCGTCGCGGATCTGGCACTCCGCCAACTGCTCCGGCGTCATGCAGTCCGGGCAGATGACCTGGTAGACGAATCCGAACATGTTCTGCATGCCCCACGTGCGTTTCTCGTCCCTGTCCTCAGGACTGGGCCGACCGCACTTGATGCATTTGCTCATTCGCTCGGTGTACGCGTTGATGAACCATTCCTTCAGCTTGTCCAGGTTCGGGTTTTCACTCATCGCCACCATCCTTGTTCGCCGCCGCGCGGTTGCGCACGTTGTACACCGTCGCACGAGCAACTCCGAGCTCTTTCGCCAAATCCGTGGCGGACTCGCCGGCGTCCAGGCGGCGAACCACCTCGGCCACCTGGTCCTCGGTGAGTGCCGGTTTGCGGCCCTTGTACACACCTTTCGCTTTGGCGATCGCGATTCCTTCCCGTTGCCGCTCCCGGATCATCGAGCGTTCGAACTCGGCCACCGCGCCGAGCATGGACAGCAGCAGCGTCGACATCGGCGAATCCTCGCCCGTGAACGTCAGGTTCTCCTTGACGAACTCGACCCGCACGCCGCGGGCGGTCAGCTCCCGCACGGTGCGCCGCAGATCCTCCAGCGACCGGGCCAGCCGATCCATCGAGTGGACCACGAGGGTGTCGCCCTCGCGGACGTAGCCGAGCGCCTCGGTGAGGGCCGGGCGGGCGGTGTCCTTGCCGCTGGCCTTGTCCTCGTACCGCTTATCGACCTCGATGCCGTCGAGCTGGCGTTCGGTGTTCTGGTCGACCGTGGAGACGCGGACGTAGCCGACTCGCTGCCCGGTCATCGTCCGGCCGCCAGCCATTCGACGAGCTGGTGTACGAGGTTCGCGGCGGCCTCACGGTCGAGAGTCACGGTGGCCTTGCCGTCGGCGTCGGAGGCGGTGAAGATCGCCACGTCGGGCCATGCACTATCGACGAACGTGCTGACGTCCAGGTGCAGTTGGTCGTGGTTGTCGGACTCGATGTCGCGATAGGTCTGTGAGCGTCGGATGCTGGTCGGCCGGCGGTCATCGGTGTCGGGGTTGGTGGTCATCAGCGGCTCCATATCGTCTAAATAGGTTCTAGACCAGACTAGTCCAGTGTCAAACAATTCGCCAACCACCTTTGTTGGACACTGATTGCGCTGGTCACGCCCAACGTTTCGACAATCCGCAACAGTTCACCACGGGTACACCCCAGTTAGACAGCCCTGGCTACGCCCGCTCCGCCTTTCGGCGGTGGCGGCGTCGGCGGCAACGGGCGCGGCCGAGTGTTGACGCCCGGCCGGTACCCGCCTCCACGTGGCGGCATCCAGCCCATCAGGACGCCCCGTCCTCGTCGTCGTCGAACGCGGCCAGCGCCCGCTCGATCCACGACGGCACCGCTTCCACCACCTCGACGCCCTGAGCGGCCCGGGACACTGCCAGCCACTCCGCCAGCTCATCGACCGGGATGCCATCGAGCCCCAACACCTGGCGGGCCACCGACACGTGCAGATCCCACAGCGGGTCACCCTCGCCGGCCACCCTGCCGAACAGCTCGCGGCACTCGGCCTGGACTGCGACGTCGAGCTGCGCGGTGTCCACCCGGCCGGTAGCGATGTCCTCCGCCACCGACATGGCTGCATCCACGCCGGCCTTCTTGGCGGCCTTCACCTGGTCGGCGGTGGTCATCGTTCAAGCTCCTCGGGTAGCGGCACAACCTCGGCGTCGATCGCGGCCTGCAGCTTGGCGCGGGTGTCGGTGATCATCTCCACCACGGTCTGAGTCACCTGGACGTCAACGACCTGTGGGACAGCGACGTACAGCCCTTCGAGCTTGGCGCGTTTGTCCAGACCGTCGAGGAGCACCTTGCCGAGCTCGGCGACGTCGCGGTGCTTGCCGGCGTCGTGGGCTTCGTCGAGGCTGTCGCGGACGGTGCTGATGACTTCGACCATGACCTGACCGACGGCGCGGCGCATGGTGTCGATGTCGTCGGGCGGGTTCTTCTCGAGGAATGTCCGGACGGCCTTGAACGCGGAGTGTCGAGATTTGAACCCGACCTCGTCGGCGATCTCCTGCCATGTGCGCCCGCGGACCCGCAGGCGCCAGGCGTGTTCGGCGCGGGCTCTGGTTGTGGCTCTGTCGCCGCTGGGTGCCATGTTGCGCATTTTCTGTTGGTGGGGTGCGGGTGGTGTGGACTGCGGTCCGGTCTCGTCTTGTTCATTTTGGGGGCTGCTGGGTGAGTTACAGGGGTGTTTTTTGCCGCCTGGTGTCCACGGAGAGCTACGAATGGGGTGGTTCTGGTGTGGCGGTGGCGGGCCAGCCCATTTTGGCCCGGATTTGGGCGATTCCTCGGCGGGCGGTTTCGGTGTGGTCTTGGTGGTCGCAGACTTGGGTTCCGCGGTAGCCGTCTGGGTCGCACATCTCGCATGCCTGGATGGCGGCGGCGCGGTTGGTGCGGGCGTCGCGGGCTTGTTGGGCTTCCCAGAGTTCGGCGGGGCTGGGGCCGGCGGCGGCGCGTTCATCTGCGTACGGATCGGATGGGTCACGCATGGCCTGAACCCCAGTCGTGGTGAGTGCATCGGGTGGCGGGTTCGACGGGTTCGTGTGTGTCGGGGTCGAGCAGCCATCCGACGGGATCGCAGTCGGGGCAGTCGCGGATCGCGGCGTTGCGTGCCTTCTGCGCTTCGGTGGCTGCGACGGCTTGGGCGGCATGCCATTCGTCGTAGCGCTTGCGTGCTCGACCGCAGGGACCGCAGGGGCGGTCGGTTCCGTCTGGGTGGCCGGGGCAGAACGGGGAGGGCTCGTTGAGGTCCGGTTTGGGCTGGGTCGGTTCGGTTCGTGCGGACCCGCGCGCACGCGTCCCCCCAACGCAACCATCTACGGAAGGTGAGAGCTGATCTACAACTGAGCTACAGCTGGGGGGTTCCGGAAGGGTTCGGGAAGGGTTACCCGTTTCGGAAGGGTTCGGGAAGGGTTCTGAAAGGGTTTCGGAAGGGTTCCAACCGGCGTCGATCTCGTTGGCCACGGCGGTCGCTTCGGCTTTGTTCAATCGGTGGAGCTCGACGGCGAGAACGGACCTCAATTTCGGCGACACAACGGCTCTCGCGGCCTTCAATGCAGCCTTGAGAATGTTCGGTGAGCGGGCCGCGATGCGCCTGATGTAGGACCGCACGAGCAGCTCGTCGGTGTCGGTGTCGTAGTAGACGAATCGGGCCGCTTCGAGCGCCTTGAGGTCGCCCCAGATGTCGTCGGCGGTGAGTTCGTCGCAGCCCTTGGCGAGCAGGTCAACGTGGAGTGTGAGGATTCCGGCGCAGTCGACGTCGCGCTGGGATAGCAGTTGCAGGAAGGTGCATTGGGCGAATCGTGGGAGGGCGCGGAAGTCTTTGTCTCGCCGCCAGATCGCTTCGTCGATCATTGCGAACGCGTTAGCCATGGATTTATGCACCGACCGTTTCGTAGCGGACGAAGTTATGGATGGGGTCAAGCGTTTGGATCAGGTGCCGCTCGTGGGCTGCGGCAGCTTCGCGGCTTTCGCAGTGGGTGATGACGACGCGGGAGATGTCGCTGTACCAGGGCTTGCGGGGCTTCTGGTTACGGTGCCCAGCAAGGCGGTTGATGAGCTCTTGCGTCATGCCGATGTACAGCGGGCGGTCACCGTCTGCTGGGTACAGGGTGTAGACGATGTTGCCGTCGACCTCGCCGGCCTGGTTAGTCCACTCGAACTTCACTGTCCGACCTCCTGGCTGCTGGTGAACATGGCATCGATCTCAGCCAAGTCGTATCGGACGGTGCGGCCGATCTTGTGACCGGTGATGAGTCCTTGTGCCCGCCAACGGCGGAGTGTGCTGGCGGAGACGCGAGCGTGTTCAGTGGCCTCCTGTTCGGTGGCCCAACGTGGTTGCGTCACAACTTCTCCTGAGTCCTCGTGACTGCTGTTGACTGCTGCTGCACGGTAGGGCTGCCGGGTGCAGGCTCGTCCCATGTTGGGCAGTCGGGGTGGTGCCCTTGGGTTTTCGGATGCCAGCCGCAGTCTGGGCAGCGGCCCATGCCGATGAGTTGGGCGCGGGTGAACAGCAGCCGGATCTTCGGATCTGTCATCGCGGTTGACCGGGCCCTTGTGCCGGGTGCTCGTCGGCGTGCATCGGGCAGTACGTGAGCGCGTAGCCGGTGTACGGGTCGCCGTGCTCGCGGACCGACCAGCCTTCGGGCAGATACTCATTGAGGCGTGCGCCGTCAGAGTGCACAGCATTCCCGTGCCAGTCGGAGGCGTACACGTCGACCGCCTCTTCGGCTGCCCATGGAGGTTCACCGGGGCCGGGCTGTCGCGGGCCCTCGTACCCGTTGCATCCGCTGTGGTCGCACTCGAACTCGACGCTGATCACTTCAGTTGTTCCTTCCGATTCGGTAGCCGCCTCGGGGTGGTTTCCCTGGTGGGTATGAGGGCCGGCCTTTGTCGTTGCGTTCGAATCCGGCCCAGACGCCGTATTTCTCGCGTTGCGCGTTGGCGGCCGCCATGCACTCAGGTCGGACTGTGCAGGTGGCGCAGATGGATTCGGCGACCTCACGTGTTTGGTCGTCGGACGGATCGGGGAAGAACAGCTCGGGGTCTTGGCCCCGGCATGCTGCGCCGGTGCGCCAGTCGGGTTGTGGGGTGGTCATTGGGCCCATTCCTTCCGGGCTGGGTGCAGGTGGGAGAGGTGCCATTGGCCGCAGCGGCACTGGTAGGGGTAGAGCCGTTGTTTCGTTTCGCCGAGGGGCGGTCGGGTGAGGCGTTGAAACTGGTTGGCTTTGGCCTTGGAGCGGTAGGCGCGTTTCTCGGGGGTTGGGCAGTCGGCCATCACGTGCCCGCCTCAGGGTCGGGGACCTGGAGTGAGATGAGGCGCATGCAGTCTCGGAGATGCTCCAGGTATGCCGACACTGTGATGCGCCAGGCGGTGTCGAGTTCGTAGTTGTCGGCGACCTGTTTGGCGTGTTCGGCGAGGAACTGGGCGGCGGCTTCGAGGCCGTTGCGGACGCCTTCTTGGTGGGCGAGCGTGTAGAGGTCGACGACCTGTTGGCAGATGGTGTGAGTGGCGGTCTTCCCTGCGGATTCGGCGGCGTCGGGGTCGGGGTTGGTCATCGGCGTGCCTGTGCGTAGTGGTGGGCGTAGGTCATGGCGGCCTCGTGACGTTTGAGGTAGCCGACTTCACGCCAGCCGACGTGGCCGCGGCGTTCGACGGCCCAGCCTTGGATGCGTTCGTTGGCGGAACGGATGGCGCGCACCCTGAGTGGACGGAGCGGACGCTCAGGCATCGGCGCGCTCCCACCTGGTGACGTGGCGGGTGACGACGAACTGGTCTGCGCAGAGTCCCCGGTTGCGCGCGGTCTGCCAGTCCGGGTCGTTGTAGCCGAGCCAGTCGGCGGGACCGCCCGCGCCGTCGAGCATTCCGACGGAGTAGACCTGCGTCAGGCCGAGCGTTTCGGCCAGCACAGCGGCGAGGTGGGGAACCATGTCGGGCTCCTCGTCATCGAGCGCCCGCCCGCACTCACACTGGTGAATGAGCGATTTCACGTCGTAGACGTGCTCACGCAGCACTTCGGTGATGCGGTCAGTGATGCGTGCACCGGTTGCCACTTCGGGCATGGGAATGTCACTCATCGGAGGCCCCGTTCCCGAACAGCGCGTCGATGGCCACCTTGCTGTCACGCCACTGCTGCTCCGAATGGCGATACAGCGCAGCTTCACGCTCTTGCCGGTCGGCCTGTTCGCGCGCCAACCGCGCGGATTCTTCACACGCTGCGGCCTTGCCTGACCAGTAGTCAGCAGCGCCCTGGCACGCGTCGCTTGGGGTCCGGTTGACCATCCCGATCGGGACGGTGGGGTCACTCATCGGTTCTCCTCGTATCGTTCGGGCTCGGGTTCGGGTTCGTCGTCGGGTGGTGTCTCAAATCCGGGACACCCGCAGGGGTTTCCGCGTCCGTCGGTGGCTTCACACGGTCCGCCGCGCTCGGGCTGGTCGTGTTGGATGCCGTAGCAGCCGCACAACTCGCAGCGGGTGTCGTCGTAGTTCAGTGGCTCAGGCATCGGTGGCCGCCTCGAAATCTGTGCAGGCTGGCCACCAGGCTCGGATGTCGGACGATTCACACCCCGTATCACGGAGATGCACCGTCTTGTCGCCGCGCCGTGTTGGGAAGTGGCACTTCGGGTACGTCTTGTCGCGATAGCTGGTGACAACACGGAACCGGCAGCCTCCGCAGCGCGGCCCCACCCCGTCACGTTCCTTGGACGCATCTGGGTGGAGGCGCACGTAGCCGAGCGGGTGCATGCCCTGGGCGATGCGTTTCGCGATGAGCCGGTGGCGCTTCTCCGACCGTGAAAGCTGCTCTGGCTCCGGTGGAATGAGGTAGGCGTCGGCGGGCACCTCGAACAGTCCGTCGCTCATGGCCACAACCCCCGCGCGATCTGGTAGGTGCCGAACAGGGTGAGGCCCAACGCGACCGCGAGCACGATGACGTCAACCATGGGTCACCGCCTCGAGCTGCGCGACGATGTCGGCGGGCGGCGTCCAGAGGCCGAGCATCCCGCGGCACTTGGGCTGTTCGTTCAGTGGGATCGGGCGCGGGTTGGCCAGCACGAGGTGGTGCCCGCCCCAGATCAGCTCTCCCCAGTCGCTCCCGCAGCAGAACGGCGCCGACTGGTGCACGTCGACGAGGTCCACCACGCCGAGGATCACGCCGTAGTCGAAAACCCGGCGCGCGGTGACCCACTCGGGTGCGCGGCGCGGCAACCGGGCCAACGCCTCCTGGTCAGGCTTCAGCCCGGCGTGGATCGCGACTGGGCCCCGGTACTTGCCCGCGATGTTGCGGGTCCGGTTCTCGATGTTCTTGCCCTGGTGGATGATCTGCCAGGCCCACGGCTGACGAACGGTGATAGCCCTCATCGGTCACGCTCCAGTGCTTCGCGGATCTTGTTGACCGTGATGAAGCCGGGCATGGCGCCGCGTGCGTCGTCGTCGGCGAGGATCTGGCGGATCTCGCTGAGCTTGTCGGCGAGTTCGGCCACGAGCTGCGGTGCGGCAGCGATGAACGCCTTGTCCGCGTCGCTGATTGTCAGCTCCAGCTCGCACGATGACCGGCACCCGCACTCGCCGGAATGCGAGGCCTCCAGTACCTCGATGTCGTATTCGTAGATGTCCGGATCACCGGCGCGGCCCATCAGGTCGGGCACCCGGTAGTCGTTCCACTGCCACGGCCACCGCGTGATCCCGGCGAGTAGTTCGCGGGCACGCTGCGCAACGTCAGCCATGGTGGGCCTCCGCAACGTCAGCGGCAGCGAGGACGTCGGCCGCGAACACCCGGGCCTCGATCACGTTGGTGCGGAACACGTGCTCGCACCGCGCGCCGATCTCGATCTCATCGCCGTCAACCCGGGTGAACGGGTAGTGATTCCACTGGGGATTGTGGTTCGGCCCCCAGTACTCGGACGGCGACTTCGGCAGTTCCACGACTGCGATGTTGGGGAGCGCCATGAGAACACTGGCGACGTGCTCGGCGACCTCTGTGCAGATGAGCCTCGGCGCGTATCCCTGTCGCCCCTCGTCCCACGCTTGGTACGCCCGATCATTCTCGGCGAGATCGGATTCCGGCGTGCGGTAGTGGTCGTGGGTACCGATCGGGCCTGGGTACAGCCGCCGGTAGAGTTCCCGCGCCATCGCGTCGGTGAGTTGTGCATGAATCGGGGTGCTCATTTTCTCCTCCAAATTGATCCACGGGTGCGGCGCCGAGTTCGGAACCAACACATGGCTTCAGTGGTCAGCACCGGCGCGCACCCTTGCGACGTGGCGGGCCCAGTCGTCGCCGTCGACCACGACCGTCTGGCATTTGCAGCGCATGTCGACCCCGTTGAAATAGGGGCCCTGATGCGCGGCCAGGACTGCGGCGTCCTGCTGCTCAGCGGCGCGGGCGTGCTCGGCCAGCAGGACGGCGAGTTCGATCACCGGGTGCTGGCTGGCCGGGACCTGTTCGGGCAGGCGGAATGACGCTGCGGCACCAGCCTGCAACCTCGCGGCCAACGCGTCGGCCCGCTCCGCTATCGAGAGTTCAGACATCGGGGTTCCGTTCTTCTCGGGCCATGTCCCGCAACAGATCCGAAACCGGCCGGTCGTATCGCTCCAACATCCGCTCAAGCGAGGAGAGCGTGACTTCCATGCGTTGGGCGATCTGCCAATCCGGAAGCCCAATCGCGTGCATCTCGTCGTAGCGTTCGGTGAACGACAACGTCGTGGCGATCATGCGGCTGCCTCGCCGTGCAAGGCGGCGCGCAGCCGGGCGCTGATCCACTCACCGACCGGTGGGCTGACCGCGTTGCCGTACCCGTCGACCTGGTTACGGGCACTGCCCCAGACGACGAAACTGCCTTGGTAGTCGGCGAAGTCGACGTCGAATCCGCAGCCGCGGCCGATCTCGTGGGCGGCCATCATCCGGAAGTAGCAGTCCTCCAACGTGATCTCTTCGAGCATCGCGCGCCACTGCGCGGTCAGCAGCCCCGTGTTGGCCTGCGAGGTCTGCGCGCCAAGCGGATCAGTCAGCGGGTGCGGTGCCGGGAACTGGCCCGGCGAGGTGCCGTTCTGCTTGAACCACCCAGAGAACAACAGGCCCAAGTGATTACCCGCTCCGACGACCGTCTTCATTGGCCGATCGACTCCGGCCACCCGCCGGTCGACGCCCTCGTTGTACTGGACCATCCCGGCCGCGGTGAGTAGACCAGGGATCTGCTCGGCCGTCACGGTTGGCATCGGTTCCCCATGGCCGGCGGGCAGGGTGTTCTTTCGGTACGGGATCACCCCGGACGACAGCAGCGATAGCGTCTCCGAACCGCCCTGCGTCGGCAGTACCTCGTCCACACCGCGCGGCGCGCCCTGGAAGTTGTTGACCGCCAGCAGCACAGCCTTCTCATGCGTCGAGGTGACGGTGTCCATCGGCTGGGTGATGTGCTTGCCGTCGCCGTTGTGCCGGTGCGCGGCAATAACCGATCCGGTGGACAGGATCGCGGTCTCCTGCTGGCTGGTCTGCGTCGCCAGCGGCTCCCACGGGTGCTTCTCGGCGCCGCGCTGGGCCTTGGCCGGCATGAGCACCGCGGGGAATTCGGCGAACCGCTGGCGGCACCGCTCGGCCCGGGCCATGGTGGCCACGGCCAGAGGCTTCTTCCGGTCGCCAATGCGAGTGCCCAGGTTCGACAAGTCGAGGCAGTCCAGCGAAGGCGCCGCCGGCGGGATCACGACACACCTGCAACGCTCGCACCGGTACTCGTACTGCTTGCCGTAGCGCACCGACCCGGTGGGCGGCACCCCGGTCTTCCACGTCCACCGGGCCTCAACGACCTTGTCGCACAGGCTGCACCACGACGGCGGCCGGTGATCCAGGTCCGGTGTCGGAATCTTGGCGTCCCAGAACGCGATGTACAGCCGATCCCTGGACTGAGGCACCCCGAAGAACATCGAATTCAAGTACAGGACACGGCATTTGTAGCCGAGCGACTCGAACTGCTGGAGCCACCACCGGTAGGTCGAACCGTCGCCCACCTTCGCCTTGCCGGGCAGGGCCGGGCCCCACGAGCTGAGCTCAGTGGTGCACTCAATGAGAATCAGCCGCGGGTGATGCTGCGCGGCGTAGTGCAGCACACAGTTCGCCGTGGCGCGGTCACGCTCCGACCGGGTGACCCGCTCATCGAACTCAGGGTCGTCCAGATCGAACAGCGACAGGCCCTGCGCGTACGCCTTCTGTGTGTTGGCCTGGGAGTGGTTGACGCAGGACACCCCAGCGCACAGCAGATCAGCGGCCGGCAGGTCGCGGGCCGAGTGGTAGTCCGACGCTTCCTTGTTGACCAGGTCGGCAATCCAGTGCTCGGCCTCCGGGTGGTTGGCCTCGTGGACCTCGACCTTGTAGCGGTTGTGGTTGGCCGCCATGATCGTCTCAAACCCAGCCCGTTTGATCCCGGTGGTCAGTCCTCCGAATCCGGAGAACAGGTCGACGGCGACCAGGGAATCGTGCCGGAACCGACGCGGCTGCACCGCAGGCCTGTGCTCGGCGACAGCCGCGGTCATGCGCCGGCCTCATCGATCGCGCGGATGGTGGCGCACGGAAAGTTCCAGTGGCAGCAGACGCAGCCGCCCGCTCCGTTCGCCCGATGTAGTTCACGGATCTTGTTGAGCGCCTGGGTTTGCCGTTCCGCGAGCTGCTTGGTGGCCAGGATCTTGTCGCACTCGGACAAGAACCCGGTCACACCGGCATGCTCGATCGCATCCAGGGTGTCGAAGCCGCTCACGATGCCACCTCGAACTCGTGGTCCTCGTGGTCGGCGCACACCAGGTGGTCATCGGACTCGTAGGCGCGATCGGCTCGGCATACCTCGCACTTCTGGCACTCCTCGCACAACAGCTCGGCGAGTTCGGTTTCCGGGTATCCGGTGCAGGTCGTGCGGCCGGTCGGCACGTAGCGGGCGAACCATCCGGCGTCGGTGACCTGTTCGATTGGGGTGCCCGGGTCTCCGTAGGCAGTGAAGTCGCCGTAGTCGTCGCAGATGTGCCCGCACGTAGTGCAGCGCGCCTGGTAGTAGGTGACCTCGTGCACCGGCGCGAACTTCGGCGCCTTCGTGTCGATCGCTGGCGCCTCACCCATCGGCTCGTCGCCGTCCTCGGTTGCGTTCATCGTCACACTCCACTTGCTTGGGATTCAACGGATTTGACTCGGTCCAGCTCGCCGGCCCAGGTTTGCGCCGAGTCGAGCGTGGCGAATGCCTTGCCCTGGAATGGGATCGCCAGCATCGTGAGACCGTCGTGGCCGCGGCCCTGCAGGATCCACTCGGGCCCGACGCGCTGCACGCTGTACTCACCCTTGGCGCCGACCGACACGAGGGTGCCGATCATGTGTTCGTGGCTCGACCAATTCAGCATCAGCACGACTCCGCCCTATGCCCGTGCCTCTGCCCGGTGATCAGGGCCAGGAGGTCATCGACGGTCATGTGGGCCCAGTACTCGCCGGGGTTGGTGGTGCCGCGGCGTTTGGCCACCACCACCCCGACCAGTGCGCCGTCGTTGTTGGCTTCGGTGTGGGCCTCGCGGGTCCAGCCGGGAACATCGGGGCGGGCGCAGTCCTTGACCTCGATCACGACGCGCTGGCCGTGCGCCCGAACGTTGGCGATGTCGCCGCAGTCCTTCGCGCCGGTCTTCACCCTGCGGTCGATCCGGTCATCGTCGAGGGCCTGGGCGAGGTAGTCGGCCACCGCACGCTCGGTGCGGGAACCGGCTGCCCTTGCGCTCACGCGAGAACGGGTCACAGCATGTCTCCTGTCGCCGTGCGGGTTTCGATGTGCGGCCCGTGGATGCGGGCGCGGAGGATGTCGAGCTGGTCGCCGTCCGGGTGCTCGTAGTCGTCGTCGAGCAGGCCGGGCCACCACGGGGATTGGGCGAGGCGGGCGTGGATCTCGGCCAGCCGCAGCTTGAAAGCGACGTGAGGCAGCTTCGGCGCCACCTGCGGGTCGGCCTGCTCCAACTCGGCCAACAGCCGATCAGCCGCGGCATAGTGCTCGCTCGGGGTCCTCACTTCGCCCCGCCCATCACCGCGTCCCACTGCGCCCGCACCCACCGGACGTCACCCATCGCGGTGTGGCGCGGGAACTTGGTGGGATCGACACCGACCGCGGCTGACAGCAGATCCGAGGACAACGGCAGGGTCGTCAATCGGTCGATCTGGTCGCGTGGCGCGCCGTCCTCGTGCCGAACCGATCGCAGGTACCCGAACACGACGTTCTCCACGTCAATCAGGTGGTAATGCCATGGATCCAAAATCCCCCGCGGAGCGAGCAACTGGCGGCTGATTCGCTCTGTGTCGAAGTTCGGCACCGCGCCCACGATGAGCGGTCGGCCACCGAGGAATGAGGCGATGGAATGCGCCGCGCCCTGCCGGCTGAAGGCGTTCCCCTCGTCGAACCGTTCCCGGTAGTCGGCGGCCATGTCGGGCACCTGCTCCTCGAACGGCTCGATCCAGCCGTCGGGGTCGTGCTGGATGAACAGGTGTAATTCCTCTTCGATCCACGGGTCGTCACCGAACATCGACGGTTCGTCGGGATCGTTCATCCGCCGGCGGATCGCCGCGAACTCCCAGATCGGGGCATCCAGGTCGAGGCCCAGAGTTTCGGTGTCCATGAACACGATGTCGGTGGTCACTCGGCGGGCCCGTCGAACAGCGAAATGACCGCGACCGCCTCGTCATATGTCACATCCGCCTGGCGCGTCGCCTTCACCCCGGCCGCGTCACCCAGGTAGGAGAACCACTCGGTGTCGGAGTCGTACTTCTCGGCTTTCTGGATCTGCGCCAGGCGGGTGAGCTGCGCCTTCGTAGCCATGCGGACCTCGGTCGACTGGCCGTCAACGACCTGCTCGTAGTCAGCGGGCGGCGCAGCCGATTCCGCCGGCGACTCGTCCACCTCGCCCTCGATGTAATCGGGGGTCTTCTCGATCGCCGACGGCGATAAGTCCAGGCGCACACCCTCGTCCTGCGCGATCGCGTGCTGCGCCTCCGTCGACTTCGGCAGCAGCTTCATCAGCTTGCGCACCATCGTCTTGTGCGCCATCGCCTCGAAGTGATCGACCCACGGACCGAACACCTTGCCGTCACGGTTCTTCGCCGTGGCGTGCCTGTCCCGGTAATCCTCCATGTCGGCCACCGTCATCGGGTCGGTCATCGAGTAGCCGCCGTCGACGGTGCGGCCCACCGCATAGAACAGGACGGGCTTCCCACGGGGCCCGTCGATGCACGGCCTGTGAATCCACTTGTCCTCGGCGGCACCGTATTCGACCTCGAAGTAGTCGTTCGAGTAGACAGTGCGTGCATGGATGGAGGCGATGCGGCCGGAGCGGTGCGCCAGCTCGACATACCCCTGGTAGCCGATCACCAACTGGGCCTTCTGGCCGCGGGTCTTGGAGTCCCAGAACGGCAGCAGGTACGCCTGGCCCAACGCGCCGACACCAGGCCTGAGCCCGAGCTGGGCGCAGGTCATCAGCGACCCGAGCACCGACTTGGGTTCACACTCGGCGAGTTTCGGATTCACCGACAAGCAGGTCAGTGCGTCCCGGATCAACTGGGTGGCCTCGACACCGCGGGGCATGGCCAGCTGAAACTGCTGCTCCATCTTCTGGATCTGCCGCTGCAGCGACTCATCTTCACCGCTGCCCTGCTGCGCGACGGACTGGCGGGCACGGGTGGCCAAATCTCTTGCCATGAGGGTTACTTGCCTTTCGGGATGTAGATGGATGTGGACTGAAAACGGCGGTACAACTCGGGGTCCTCGGCCTTGAGGCGGTCCTTGTCGATCACCTCGACCTTGTGCAGCCAGGGCGCGTCGTCCTCTTCGTCGCGGAACGCCTTCTCGCGGAAGATGCCCCGCCGGAGCGCGACGAGCTTTCGACCAGACGCGTCGGCCAGCGCATCGGACCCCTGGAGCAGATCAGCCAGCACGTTGACGGCCTGCGACTTCTCCGACTTGGCTGACTTCTCGGCGTCCAACGCGGCCCGGTAGTCGGCGATGGCAGCCTCAACCTGGGGTAGGTGTTCGTCGTCGAGCACCTCGACCTCGTCATACCGGCGCGGCCAGCGCGCGGCGATCGCCTCGGCCGTCGCGTCCGACCCGTCGATCGGCGGCGCCTTATCCGGAACGATGTACGTGTCCCAAAGGTGCTGCTCAGCCTGGTTGATCGTGGCGATCAGTTCGTCGTCGCGTGGCACGTACTCCCACCGCAACCGGTTCCCGCCGACCAGGCCGGCGACGTACGCGCCGTCAGCGCCGGTGACCGCCATGCCGTGCTGGACCTGCAGCTCCGCGTGGTCCGGGACCTCGCCGTCCTCCCAATCGTGAGCGAGCCAGGCAGACGCGTTCTTGATCTCAACCAGGGCGTTCTGCGCCAGGATCAGACCGTCGGGGTTGTAGAGCTGCCATGGCCGCTCCAGTGATCGCAGCGTTGGGCATTCGACGATCTCGACGTTGAGGCGGCGGGCCAGCTCGGCACGGATGACCGGCTCCAGCAGGGTGCCCCACATCATCACCTCGGTCTCGTCGTCCGGCCGGGACTTGCCGGTCTTGTCGGCCCACACGGAGAACGCGGATCCGTACTTGCCTAGGCCCAGGACGGCGGAGCAATCAGACGAGCCGATGCCGGTGCGGCGCAACTCAAGCCACTCGTCGCGGTCTTTGTAGTGGCCGGCCAGTTCGGCGTGCTCGGCCCAGAACGGTGCGATGGTCACCAGCGGCTCATTTCGTCGAGCGCGTCCGTCCGGTCACCACACAGTCCGACCGCTGCGCGGGGAGCCTCGATGGCCTGGGCGCGGTCCGTTTCGGTCATGTCGTTGACGGCGCGCCTCCACTCGTCTGCTTCGTGCTGATACACGGGTGTCCTCCAAGTTGGTTCGGGTTGGACGCGGAAACCCCACGCCAGCCAGGTGAGAGCCGCCAGAATCGCTGTGGCGGCGAGCAGCTCGGCCGGCCCGGTGAACAGGGCTCCGACCGCGGCACCGGTGAAAACCCAAGCGGCCCAATACAGTGCGCTGGTCATGACGCGACGCCCGTCAGTCGGCGACCAACCCGCGTCTCCGTGATGGACTCCACGCGCGCCCACAGCGTGCTGGTCGACGTGTCAGGGTCCAGCCACGCGGCCAGGCACATGGTCACCTGCGCGGCTTTCGCCGGATGCTGCTGCGCCAGCGCCACCAGCTCCGAGTAGAGGCGGGCGGGGTCCTCGTCGCGGATCTTCTCCGCCATCCCGAGTGCGATCTCGGCGACCCTGTCCAGGTTGGAATCTGGGACCAGATCGACCACCGCGCGGCTCACCGGGCACCGCCCATCAGATCCTCGGTGGAGTAGACCAGCGGAGCGAGCGCGTCGAGGACCAGGCGCATTCCGTGCTCGACCTCGGCGTCTTCGTCCAGCGCGCCTGTGCACAGCTCCTGGTGCAGTTCGCGGATCGGCTTCAACGCCTCACGGGCAGCGGTCCGAGCCACCCGTCCACGCGATGCCTGATTCATGCCATCAGTGGTCAACCCAAGCGCCCGTTGCGCGGCGTCGATTACGGGATCGGCCATCATGCACCGCCGATCCACCGGGCGGGGACGACCGGGCCAACGATCGCCGCGACGCGTGCGTCGAACTCCAGTCGCCCGTACACCTCACCGAGCGGAACGGTGCGGGGGTGCCTGCTCGGCTGCACGGCACCGAGGTCAGCGACGCGGCGGCTGAACCTGTTGGCGCGGTGCCTGCCCCGCCTCATTCGTCACCGCCCGGCACCACTGGCCCGTTGGCGTCGTGCACGGTGAGGTTCTTCGCCCCGGTGTCGACGCCCTGCAGCCGTTCGCGGACCTCAGCGCGCACCTGCTCCATCGCGGCCGGATCGCCGGTCAGGTGGCCGCACAGCTTGTCTGCGAGCCGGTCGGCCGCCTCGTCGCTGTAGCCGAGAAGGAATTTCGACGTCGAGGCGACACCGCTGTTGAACCCGTCAAGCCAGATCATGATCAGGACACTGGAATCCAGTCGTTGCACGACCGCCTTTTTCGGGCTCATTCGGCACCGCCTGATACGAGGCGCAGGCCACGCTCACCGCGATGCTGGGCAGCGGCCCGAGCGGCCTGGCGGGCGTCGTGCGGGCACCACACCAGACGGGGCCGGTGCGGTGCCGGGAGCTCGTCGCACAACGCCTCCATCAACTCGCACGCCTCTTCAACCAGGCGGGAGTCGCCCGTCAACAGCAGTGAGATCGCCCGCGTTACACGCGTATCCGTCATCGTCACCGGATCACATCCGATCCCGTTGGCAGCCAACCCGGCTCATCCGGCAACACGTTGCCGTCGTTGACCGGATAGACCTCCTTGGCCTGCAGCGTCTCTTCGCGGTAATAGCCCTGCGAGCAGCTGCTGTAATAGGTGCCGAACGAGCAGTAGCCGCGCACCCATCCCGCTGGTGTCCACACCACCCGGGCACGCATCCATGAACCGTCCGCGAGGCGCGGCGTATCGCAGATGGTGCGGCGTTGCGAGCCGAGGAAACCCCACCGGATCGTTTCGCAGCCCACACCCGGGTCGGCCTTCGCCTCAGTGGCCCACAGGGTTCCAGTGCCTGCCAGGACCGCCCCGGCGGCCATCGCGGCGAGCAGCCGCTTGATGGAGATCATCGGGTCACCGCCGCAACGTGATAGGCGGCGATCGCCTGCACCGCGTACGCAGCTTCAGCGTGGGTGGGGACGAAGAACGGCGCCAGATAGTGCTGGCCGATCTGCCGGTACGCCTCACCCGCCGGGGAGACCATCCAATGCCCGTCGTCACCCATCGGGGTGGCGGACACGATGACCGTGTCTCCGAACGTGGCGCGGATCAGCGGTTTCGGCCTGTCCTCACACTCCAACAGGGTCTCGATCCGGGGTTGAGCTAACATCAGGGTTGACACTGGGTTTCCTCTCTGCGGGGTGTTACTGGTGTCGTGGCCCGCCCCGGCGCACACCGGGCGCGGGCCGCTTACTTTTTGGTGATGTGGGATTCAACTCCCGAGCACCCCTGCGCCCGGAGTTGCGTTGATCCGCTGCTGCACAAACCGGATGCGCTGCTGCAGCGAAAGCATCGGCACACGGCCAAACATCCGTATCGCCACCAACGCACTGAGCGCGACGTCGGCTAGTTCATCGACCACATCAGATTGCTGCGCGCACTTACCTTTACGCGGATTCATGCCGCTGTAATTCAGGTATATCTGTGCGGCTTCCCCGGCCTCCTCGGACACCTTCATGATCTGCGCCCACAAAGGGGTGTTGTGGCTGTCGATCCAGTCGGTTATCTCTGCAATCGCCTCATTGGTAGTGGTCATTCCTCAACACCACCCAGGTAGTTATCCAGCTCGTTTGCGCAGTTCCGGTATGCGTTTCGCACCGAGTTCGGTTGGGCTTCGTCAGCGGCGATCTGATACCACCGCTCCATGAACACCTCTAGTGGCGTGGGGGATTCACCCGCAACCACCGGAGGCACGGGAATGAGCTCGGCAGCGGCTTCGTCCTGGCACTGAACGCACCTGAAGTCGAACGGGCCAAAAGAGCCGGCATAGAAGCCGTGAGCGCAGGTTGGTTGCCCGGGGGGTGCCGACTGGGGAATGTCGGATGCACCCCCCGGGCCTTCATCACCCACCGTTGGCGCGGTTACGGGTGACGGGTCTGCCGCTGCGCTGACGGCGGCAGAGTCTTCAGGGCGGAACCGCCGCCGCATCTCGGCGAAGTAGTCGGCCCACATCGTTGATAACAGGCCCTCGTCCGCTTCGGCTTCGTCGCAGATGTCCTCAGCTTCGAGGGGGCACTGGGAATTCGGGCATGTGCACGAACCATCTATGCCCGCGGTGTCGAGGTAGTCGCCCGCCTCCCGCTCCGAGAACCCTGTGCGCTGCTCACGGATCGCATCCGAGACCGCGTCGATCAAATCGGCTGTGCCACGCAGAATGTTGGCCAGATCGCTCACCGAGTCACCGCCTGGCCCAGGTACGGCTCAACCGGGCGAGCGGCCAACTGTTCCTTCAGCAGCACGACCTCATCGCGCGCCGAATTCCGCTCGTCGGTGACCACCTCGACCTCGTCGCGCAACTCATCGACCCGCACCACCAGCTCGTCCCGCTCGTCGCGGATCCGGTCCTGATCCGACAGCAGATGCTCGAACTCGCGGGACATGGCCGCGTTCGCCTCGCACGCCGTCCTGAGCAGCGGGCCCAAGTTCCCGTGCTCGGCCAGAACGTCGTTCAGCTCCTCACGCGTCGCCTGCAACTCAGCCATCGCCTCGTCGTAGGTCAGTGGCATCGGCCAGTGCTCCGGCGACATACCCACGCGGCGCTGCGCAGGCCCAGTGAAGGCGCGGTCATGCGCGTCGACCGCCGCGGACAGATCAGTCGTGGACATCAGGCGCCCACCTCCGCCAGCTCACGGGGGGTTGACGTCGGCAGACCCGCAATGAAAGTCGCGATCTGCTCATCGGTGGAGAACCGCCGCGTCCCGATCAATTTGGACTCCAGAGCCCCGGACGCCCACAGCGCGAACACCTTCGCGCGGCTGATACCACCGAGCTTGGATGCCGTCGACTGCCAGTTGTTCAACCAGTTGTCGCTCATGCCGGCCTCACCCGGAACTCGGACGGGAATGCCCTGATGTGCGCACCAAGTGCGTTGTGCAGCTTCACGACCTCGGACGAGTCCAACGTGAACGGCCCGATCTCAACGGCAGGCCCGGACACAGCCGACAGGACCGAGCGCACCGGGATCGACACACACTGGTCGGTCCGGTCGTCGTGGGGCTCCAAGATGGTGGGCTGATCCACCACCTGGCGGAAGTCGTCGAACTCGCCGGTGCGATCAACCAACGGAAAGCGATGCAGTGTCCTCACGCGTCGCCGCCTTGCACCAGTCGCAATGCGGAATCAGCAACGACGTTGGCGTAGTGCTTGGCCCAAACCGAGTCGAACAATGGGCGGTCAGACTCGGTGTAGGCGTACACCTTGCGGACGGTGCCGTTCGGGAGCGTCTGGTGATGCTGTTCCGGTGCGCGGTCGTGCTCCACGATGTACCGGGCCTTGAGACGCCGGCCGAACCCGGACGCCTTCGCCTCGATGAGTGACCGCTGCAGGCCCTTGCTGGCGAGGTAGTCCGAGACGTACAGCGGCACGTCGGCCGGCTCAATCTCCGGAGCTTCACCGAGGGCGCGGGCCAGGACGATTCGCGCCTTGGACTCCAGGTGCTTCGGGTCGATCAGACCCTTGGCGAGTTGCAGGACCTCGATTTGGCCGCGAGCTTGCCGGGTGAGTCGGTCGAGCTGGTCCTCGGTGGCGCGCGGGTTGATCGCGCCGCCCTCGTTGAAATAGGCGTCGAGCGCGTCGGCGGCTTCGGCTTGGAAGGCGATCAGCACGGGGCGCGCGTCGGACGAGACCCGATTCTCGTCGATTCCGCCGAGCCACATCGTGAAGGTGCGGCGGTCGATCATTGTCATTTCGCGCGGCTTGCCGTCCTCGGCAACCGACACCTCCTGGGTGACGGTTGCCCAAGACCGAGCATTCAGCTTGCGGCGCTGCGAGTCCGTCGCAAGTCCGATCGCCTCGCAGGCATGGCGCAGGGAGACAATCTCGCGGCCGCTGACGCGCGCCGCCATGACCTTGCGGTCTGTTCCGGGGATTGCGATCTGAACAAGTTCGGCGGTCATCAGGCCACCCGCTCCCGTGACGACTTCAACGGTTCGGGCTGCCACACGTTCAGCGACGACAGTCCGAGCGCCTTGGCCCAGGCGGTCATAAGCGGGTTGCTGGCCCGCTTGTAGCCGAGTTCGACGTTTCGGATGGTGTCGGGGTGGACACCGTCGACTCCGTTTTCGGCGATTCGATCGATGAGTTGGTTCACGCTGAGTCCGTGCGCTTCGCGGAGATCCCGGATTCGAATCTGCGGACCGATTGGCCTGGCGCTGTCTTTATCGGGCATGGCGCTAACTGTAGCGACAGGTTCGGACAGGAGCAAGCATTTGGCGCTAGATCTGTCGATTTCTGTCCATTGACCTGCGGAATGACAGACATGTCATTACATGTCGGAACCGCTACCAAGCGCTAGACCTGTCAAACTGTCGCTAGACCTGTCACACCCTGTTGCGCAACACTGTTCCCATGACCGCAGAAGAGTGGGAACGGCTCGCTGATTTCGTGTCCGCACGAATAGACGAGCTCGACGTAACACAGGCGCAGATACAGCAGCGCGGAGGACCCAGCCCGGCCAAGGTCCGTGAAGTCACCTCACGCAGGGCAACGGCGATGAGCCCAAGTAAGCGACGTGATCTAGAACGCGCGCTCGAATGGGCGCCACGGAGTATCGATGACGTACTTGCCGGCGGTGATCCAACGCCGATGCAGCGCCCCACCGTTGCCGCCGAGGCTGAACCACCTCCAGCTATGGACCTCAGTCGCGGAGTAATCGACGATCTGATCAACACCGTTGGCCGGACCCGGGAATCGCCGCCGATCGACAGGGCCACGGAGATCTTCCGTGTGATCGCCAAGTCGGTGAACATCACCCGGAACACGTTGGTCCACGAGACCGGCGCCTCCGGCCGGGCGAATGCCATCAACTCGATATATGCAGCGACTAACGCGATCCCCTATATGCGGGACGCACTCGAAGAGATCAGAGGAGAAAGCCATGACGTGGAAACTGCGCCGGAATCGGATGCACAAACGGAAGGCCAGCAAGGCCAGGAGGCTGGCGTCGACGAAGCCGCTGATGCGGAGTCAGCCAGGCCGGCCGGAGACCACCACCCGCCATCAGGCACCGAGTCGCCGACGAAGCCGCGGCGACGAGACGCATCCCAGATTCAGGACCGGATTCCGAGATCGGCGAAGGCTGGTAAGCGTGGCAAGGACACGACGGGCTTCGATCAATGACCACTCAGTCGGGGGCATCACGTCCATCTCGGCGTGGATCAAATCGAATGTGGCACTTAGCTCGTCGTCGTCCATCAAGGTTTCCCCTCTTGTCCTGCTCAACTGCTGTGAGGAGGAGAGTAGATGGTTGCGCCGACAAACTTTTGACGACCCAGCAAATTACAGATGTGTCATTTGACCTGCACAAACAGTGAATGCTGGCTACTTAGAAACCCGTTACCCAACAGCCAACCTTCCCGAGTTAGCGGTGCCTTAAAACTGCGGGGGGGGGGCGTCTTTTGCGTAGTTGTTTTTCAAACGAACCCGCGGTGCAGGTATGTTTCGCCGCTTCGACCTGATCGATCGCGACACCCCACTACTGCACGCACCGCCAGTCAGAACACGCGTTGCCAGGTAGTCCACTGGCGAAATCTCAGCCGCGAAACTGAAAACATACTGAGGGAGAAACCGATGCCCCGTCAACGGCTCGCGCCGGGCGAGCACGGCAAGATCACCACGACCCGCAAGGACAGCACTTGGTATGCCACAACCTATGTGCGGCTGCACACCGGGAAGCTGCGCGAGCGAGAGGCCTCCTCAGGGAAGTCGGCAGAGGACGCGCGCCGCACCTTGTTGCGGCGGATCAAGACCGAGCTGGAATCCAACGCGCCGGCCGGGGTCATCGGGAACCGGACCACACTGTCCGAACTGTTCGAGGTGTGGATCGCAGCGAAGATCACCGAGGACGGGCTGAAGCCTCAGACCGAGGCCCAGTATCAGAGGGCGTGGCGGCTGCATGGAAGTGCGCAGCTCGGCGAGCTGCGGATCTCAGAGCTGACGACTAGCCGCGCGGACGCTCACCTCAAGGCATTGCCGGCGGGACCATCGACGCAGCTACGGACCGTGCTGGCCGGCATGTTCAGCCTGGCCGCCCGGTTCGACGTGGTGCGGCATAGCCCGATCGCTGAGGCCCGGGCCACGGCGGCAGAAAAGAAACCTGCCCGATCGTTGACCTCGGCAGAACTGGACCGAGTGCGTGAGGCGGTCAGGGTGTATTGCGAACTGAGTCCAGCTCGGGGCAAGCGCGCGGCGGGAGCGGGACGTCAGAAAGGCCCGATGTTGCGTGCGTTCGTGGAGTTGCTCGCCGCGACGGGTGTCCGCCCGGGTGAGGTGTTGGCTATCCAGTGGCCGGAGGTGGATCTGCTGGGTGACCCGCCGACGGTAACTGTGTCGGGGACGCTGCTCGATCACGGTGCGATTCCGGGCAAGCCCCTGCATCGGCAGGACTCACGGAAGAAGGATGCGCCGTCGCACACGGTGATCTTGCCGAAGTTCAGCGTCGAGGTGTTGACGGAGCTGTTCGGCCGGACGGGCAGTGTGGAGGATGGGCCGGTGTTGGCCAGTTCGTCTGGCGGCTGGGTGTCGCTGTCGAGCATCTCGAAGCAGCTTCGGGCGGCGCTCAAGCCGCACCCTGATCTTGCGTGGGTGACGCCGCACTCGTTCCGGCGGTCGGTAGCCACGGTGGTTCGCGACGGCCTCGGTATCGAGGCGGCACAAGCGCAGTTGTCGCACAGCCAACTGTCGACGACGGAACACCACTATGCGCAGCGGAGAACGATGGGACCCGACGCCCGGGCGGTCCTCGACAAGTGGGCAGGTCAACCAGGGTGATGTCTCAATTTACGGGGAAAATACGGGATTGGGCCGCCGAAGCGGCCCAATCGATCACATTTCCCCAGGTCAGAGACTAGTAGGCCATGAAGAGGATCATTTCCCGGTCGTACTCGCGCCCGGGGTGCTGCTGGGCCAGATGAGCCTGGGCCTTCTCAACAAGGTCGTCCTCATCGGTGCCGCTGATCGCTTCGCCGCACGGGCAGTTCAGATGTGTCTTCGCCATATGTTCACCATCGCATAGGACATCCGGGATTCAACCCCGAGTCTGCGCACAGATCGGAATTTCGCGCCTGAACGCGATCTCACCGCAGCGTCGATGCGGATCAGCTCTTGGCGACCTTGGCTTCTTTGGCTGCAGCCTTCATCTGTTTCTTGTACGTGCGCACCTTCTGCAACGACCCGGGATCGACCACGTCAGCCACCGACATGAAGCTGCCGGCAGTGCCGTAATCCCCCGCAGCCTCCCGCCAGCCCGCAGGCGCCACGCCGTACTGCTTGCCCAACAGCGCCAAGAAGATCCGGGCCTTCTGGTCACCGAACCCGGGCAGCCGCTTGAGCCGGCGCAACACCTCTTTGCCATCGGGGTCGCCACCGGTCCACAGCGCCGTCACGTCGCCGTCGTACTCGTCGACGATGGCGCGCGCGAGGTCCTGCACCCGCTTGCCCATCGACCCCGGAAACCGGTGAATGGCAGGGGTTTGCGATACCAGCGCGATGAAGTTGTCCGGGTTGTAGTCGGCGATCTCGCGAGCGTCGACGTCACCGAGACGGTCGGCGATCTTCTTGGGGCCGCCGAACGCGACCTCCATCGGAATCTGCTGATCCAACAACATGCCCACAAGAAGCGCGAACGGGTTGGACTCCAGCAGGGCGTCGGCCTCCGGATCTTGGACTAGCTGCAGTTTCGCCACGTCGCCAGTTTAGGACTAGACCCGTTTTTGACGTCTGTGTCGGCACAGTGTGCGAATGTGTACGCGATAACCGGTGAATATGCCCATAGGAGTTGGACATGAGACGCGTCGTTGCACCTCTTCTTGCAGCGGTGGTTACCGCGATCGCCTTGGCCGCCACGGCCAACGCCATCCCCGACCAGGGCACGCCGGAATTCGACAACTACATGCAGGGCCTGGACCGCAACGGATTCCACTTGAATCCCGACACCGCGTGGCGCGTCGCCCACCAGGCGTGTATGGGCGGCATCCCGGGATACATCGGATTGGAACTGGCTGCGCAAGGCGTTTTCGGCCCCGGCTCTGAGCAGCGGGTCTACGACGTGGCCAGGAAGTACGCCTGCCCCGTTCAGTAGGTGAGCTAGCTGCGGTTTCGCCGCACAGCAATCTAAAGTTGCCGCACGATGTCCGGTGAGGTTGCAGTCGCGCTGGCCCTTGCGCTGATCTTGGCGGCGGTCGCCGCCGTCGTCGTGGTGCGCACGCGACGGGTGGTGGCCACGCCCACCGAACGCGCCGTGCACACCGCGCTGCACACCGCGGCGCAGGCGGCCCGCGCGCTGCGCCAGGGGCTGGACACCGAATCCGCTCAGACCGCCGCGCCGTATCTACGCGAGTTGACCGGTACCGCGGGTTTGGCCCTGTTCGACGACGACGCGGTACTGCTGGCCCGCGACCACGACGATGAGGCCATCTGGCAGTCCGGGACCGTCGAGGCCTGTGCCGACACGGCGCGGGAGTCGATCAGCGCAGGCCGCCGCGTCTTGCGCACCGCACGGTCGACAGCTGTCGTGGCCCAGCCGCTGCTGACCGAGGGCGGCGAGGTACTCGGCGCGCTGGTGGTGCTGACCCCGGCCGGCCCCGGCCCGGGCATGCTCGGTGCGGTCGGCGAGGTGGCCCGCTACGCCGCCAGCCAGATCGAGCTCGCCGAACTCGACGCGTCACGCGCCCGGCTGGACCGAGCCGAGGTGCTGGCGCTGCGGGCCCAGATCAGCCCGCACTTCATCTACAACGCGCTCAACACGATTGCCTCGTTCGTCCGCACCGACCCGGACCGGGCCCGCGAACTGGTCCTGGAATTCGCCGATTTCACCCGCTACTCGTTCCGCGCGGCCGGGCAGTACACGACGCTCGCGGACGAACTGCGCAACATCGACCGCTACCTGACCCTGGAACGGGCCCGTTTCGGTACCAATCTGCGGGTGCGGCTTCAGGTGGCCCCCGAGGTGCTCAATGTCGTGGTGCCGTTCCTGGCCCTGCAACCCCTGGTGGAGAACGCGGTGCGGCACGGACTGGCCGACAACGGCGGCGGATCGGTGGAGATCGTCGCCCGCGACGCGGGCACCGAGTGCGTGATCACCGTCGAAGACGACGGCGCGGGCATGGATCCCGACACGCTGCGCGCCGGCCACGGCGACGCGCTGGCCGACCGCACCGGTGAATCCGCCCATGTCGGGCTGACAAATGTGGACCATCGTCTGCGCGCGGCATTCGGCAACGATTACGGTCTTGTGGTCGAGACAGCGGTCGGTGCGGGCACCAAAGTGGTGATGCGCGTGCCGAAGTTCCGATCAGGGGTCCGAGCCGGCGGAGGTGCGTTGGGGTGAGCTCCAACCTGACCGTGCTCGCCGTCGACGACGAGGCACCCGCACTCGACGAGCTGGCCTACCTGCTGGGACGGCACCCCGACGTCAGCGAGGTGCACACGGCGTCCGACGCCACCTCGGCACTGCGCGAACTCAACCAGCACACGATCGACGCGGTGTTCCTCGACATCAACATGCCCGGCCTGTCCGGCATCGAATTGGCCGGTGTGCTGGCCAATTACGCGACCCGGCCCGCCGTGGTGTTCGTGACCGCCCACGAGGACAAGGCGGTGGCGGCCTTCGACGTCGGCGCCGTCGACTATCTGCTGAAGCCGATCCGGCAAAACCGCCTGGACGAGGCCGTGCGCCGCGTTGCGGCGGCCGCACCGACGGCCTCGGCCGAGCCGGCCGGCGCGGCTGAGGCCGAGGACCAGGACTGGAATGTGGTCCCCGCCGAACTGGGCGGCATCACCCACCTGGTGCCCCGCGACAGTATCGGCTGGGTCGAAGCCGAGGGTGACTACGCGCGGCTGCACTCGGTCACCGGTGCCCACCTGGTGCGAATCCCGTTGAGCACCTTGGAGGCCCGCTGGCGTGACCACGGGTTCCAGCGCATCCACCGGTCGTACCTGGTGTCACTGCGGCAGGTCACCGGGCTGCGCACGGCGGACGGCGCAACGCTGGTCCGCTTGCGCGCCAACGGAACCTCCCCCGCCGTGGAACTTCCGGTGAGCCGACGCCAGGCCCGTGAATTGCGCGACCGTCTGGTCCGCGATCCGATGCGTTCCCTCAAACCGGCGGGCAGCGATGAGTGAACGACCTCAACGCCAGCGGGTGGTGCTGGCCCACCGCCGCGGTACCCGCATGGTCCGCACCCGCATCGAGGTGGCCGAACAGACACAGGTGGGCGACGCGCTGGTACGCGGTCTCGTGCGCACCCAGTTGGGACTCGCCTTGCGACTGGCCGCGGTGGTGATCACGGTCGTGGTCGCACTCGTGCTGCTCAATGCCGCCGTGCCGGATCTGGCCGCGCTGACGGTGTTCGGGATCCGGCTCAACTGGTTGATCCTGGCCGGCCTGCTCTACCCGCTGTTGTACGGCGTGGGACGGCTGTATGTGCGGCTGGCCGAGCAGGGCGAGCGGGACTTCGTCCGGGTCGTCGACAGCGAACCATGACCGGCGCACCGCTGACCGCCGCCGCACTGCTGGCCGCCGTGGTGGCCACCATCGCCATCGGGGCCTACGGAGTCCGGTTGTCGCGCACCACCTCCGACTTCCTGGTGGCCTCGCGCAGCGTCGGCCCGCAGTGGAATGCCGCCGCGATCTCCGGTGAATACCTCTCCGCTGCCTCATTTCTCGGGGTGGCCGGGTTGATCGCGAAGTACGGCGCCGACGCCCTGTGGTATCCGGTCGGATTCACCGCGGGCTATCTGGGCGTGCTGTTGTTCGTGGCCGCACCGCTGCGGCGTTCGGGGGCCTACACCGTCCCCGACTTCGCCGAGTTCCGGCTCGGCTCGGCCCGTCTGCGCAAGGTGGCGATGCTCGTCGTCGTGGTGATCTGCCTGTTTTATCTGGCCCCGCAGTATCAGGGGGCCGGGCTCGCCCTGAAAACGCTTCTGGGCGTTCCCGTCTGGATCGGGCCGCTGCTGGTCGCCTCGATCGTCATCATCAATGTGGTGGCCGGCGGCATGCGGTCGATCACGTTCGTGCAGGCCTTCCAGTACTGGCTCAAGCTCACCGCCATCGCAGTCCCCGCCCTGGCGCTTCTCGGGTTGTTCATCAGTGACCGCGGCGAATTGGGCGGTCCGCTGCCACCCACCGTGCAACAGCAGACCACCGTGCAGATCGACACCGCCGTCATGGTCCAGGTGATCGACCCGGCCGGCATCACCGTGTCCGGCGATCTGGACGGCCGCCACGTCGAGTCCGCCCGGATCGACGCACCCGGACAACACACCCTCGGCGCGGGCACCACGCTGACGCTGGAGGCCGGCGCCGCCACGCCCGTGGTGGCCGGCACCCCGGGCACCGGCAGTGAGTGGATCGCCTCGGGCGGAGGCCTGGGGGGCGAACATCCGCTCTATCAGGTGTTGTCCATCATCGTCGCGACGTTTCTGGGCACGATGGGCCTGCCGCACGTCCTGGTCCGCTTTTACACCAACCCCGACGGACGCGCCGCCCGGCGCACCGCGCTGGCGGTGGTGGCACTGCTGTCGGTGTTCTACTTCTTCCCAATCCTGCTCGGGGTGTTCTCCCGGTTGTACGTCCCGCAGTTACTCATCACCGGAACTGCCGACGCTGCAGTACTTTTGGCTCCGGGCGCGGCCGTCGGTGGAATCGGCGGCCAACTGCTGGCGGCACTGGTGGCCGCCGGGGCGATCGCGGCCTTTTTGGCCACCTCGTCGGGGCTGCTGATCAGCGTCGCCGGCGCCCTGGCCACCGACGTGCTACGCGGCCGCGTGCGCGATTTCCGGATCGCCGCGGTGGTCGGCGGGGTGATCCCGATTCCGTTGTCGCTGATGGTGTCCGGGCTCGAGTTGTCCCGCAGTGTCGGATTGGCCTTCGCCGTTGCGGCGTCCACGCTGTGCCCATTGCTGGTGCTCGGGATCTGGTGGCGCGGACTGACGGTTGTCGGCGCGGCCTGCGGGCTGGTGGTGGGCGGGTGTGTGTGCGGCGGCGCGGTGCTCGTGGCGATCAGCGGCGGAGTCGACGACGGAGTGCTCGGCGGATGGCCCGCGGTGATGGTGGGCTACCCAGCGGCGGTCAGCGTGCCCATCGCCTTCCTCACGATGATCGTCATCAGCTTGTTCACCCGGCCCACTCCCGGCGTCGCGCAGATCTTCGCGCGCATGCACGTGCCGGAACGCCTGGGCCTGGGCGTCGAGCGGGTCCCCGCCGGCTGACCCCGCTGCCCGACAACCCCTCGGCGAGCAGACGCGGAGGTACCCGAAAACGGCGCCTGCGGGGTACCGCAGCGTCTGCTCGCCGGAGAAACGTGGGACACCGCTCAACGGATGCAGCCGACCGTTCAGCGCAGCGACCGCCGAATTCGGCGTATCGGCGCCGATACGCGTCGCATGTGACCCACCTCTCAATTAGGTTCAGTGCCCAACCCGCACGCACAGCCAACTGTCAGGAGCCCTCGGGTGACCGAAACCGACCTTCCCGAGAGGGTTGCCCCCACCGGGGAGCAGTTCCTCGCCATGCAGGCAAGCCCTGAATTCCAGGAACTGCGTACGCGCCTGCGCCGCTTCGTCTTTCCGATGACCGCGTTCTTCCTGGTCTGGTACGCCCTGTACGTCGCCCTGGGCGCATTCGCCCACGACTTCATGGCCATCCGGGTGTTCGGCAACGTCAATGTCGGCCTGCTGATCGGGCTGGGCCAGTTCCTCACCACGTTCCTCATCACCGGACTGTATGTGCGCTTCGCGAACCGCGAACTCGACCCGCGCGCCACCGCCATCCGCGAAGAACTGGAAGGCGCCTGGTGACCACCACCTACCTCGCCGCCGAGACCGTCGGCAATCCCGCCGCCAACATCGGTATCTTCAGCCTCTTCGTCGTCGTCACGATGATCGTGGTGATCAAGGCCAGCAAGCGCAACGCCACCGCCGACGAGTTCTTCACCGGCGGCCGCGGTTTCTCCGGCCCGCAGAACGGCATCGCCATCGCCGGTGACTACCTGTCGGCGGCCAGCTTCCTGGGCATCGCCGGGGCCATCGCGGTCTACGGCTACGACGGCTTCCTCTACTCGATCGGCTTCCTGGTGGCCTGGCTGGTGGCCCTGCTGCTGGTGGCCGAATTGCTGCGCAACACAGGCAAATTCACCATGGCCGACGTGCTGAGCTTCCGACTCAAGCAGCGGCCCGTTCGCCTGGCCGCGGCCATCTCGACGTTGACGGTGTCACTGTTCTACCTGCTGGCTCAGATGGCCGGGGCCGGCGGCCTGGTCGCGCTGCTGCTCGACGTCAACAGTCGGACCGGGCAGTCGATCGTGATCGCCGCCGTCGGCATCCTGATGATCGTCTACGTCCTGGTCGGCGGGATGAAGGGCACCACCTGGGTACAGATCATCAAGGCGGTCCTGCTGATCGTCGGCGCCGCCCTGATGACGGTGATGGTGCTGAGCAAGTTCGGGCTGAACTTCTCCGAGATCCTCGGCTCGGCGCAATCGGCCATCTCCCAGGCCACCACCAAGGGCGTCTCGAGCCGCGACGTGCTGGCGCCGGGCGCACAGTACGGCGGATCGCTCACCTCGCAGATCAACTTCATCTCACTGGCGCTGGCGTTGGTGCTCGGCACCGCTGGCCTGCCGCATGTGCTGATGCGCTTCTACACCGTGCCCACCGCCAAAGAGGCGCGGCGGTCGGTGGTCTGGGCGATCGCACTGATCGGCGCCTTCTACCTGTTCACTTTGGTGCTCGGGTACGGCGCAGCCGCACTGGTCGGCCCGGACCGGATCCTCGGCGCGGCCGGCGGCGTGAACTCCGCGGCCCCACTGCTGGCGTTCGAACTGGGCGGGGTGATCCTGCTCGGGGTCATCTCGGCGGTGGCGTTCGCGACCATCCTGGCGGTGGTGGCCGGTCTGACCATCACGGCCTCGGCCTCGTTCGCCCACGACATCTATGCCTCAGTGCTCAAGTCCCACAAGGTGACCGAGCAGGAGCAGGTCCGGGTCTCGCGCATCACCGCGGTGGTGCTGGGTGTCTTCGCGATCGGGCTGGGCATCCTGGCCAACGGCCAGAACGTCGCATTCCTGGTGGCTCTGGCCTTCGCGGTAGCGGCCGCGGCCAACCTGCCGACCATCGTGTACTCGCTGTACTGGAAGCGGTTCAACACCCGCGGTGCGCTGTGGAGCATGTACGGCGGGCTGATCTCGACCATCGTGCTGATCGTGTTCTCCCCCGCCGTGTCGGGATCCACGACCGCGATGATCCCCGGTGCGGATTTCGACTTCTTCCCGCTGGCCAATCCGGGCATCGTGTCCATTCCGCTGGCCTTCGCGCTCGGCATCATCGGCACGCTCACCTCGTCCGACACCGGCGACCCGGAGCTCAACGCCGAGATGGAAGTGCGGTCGCTGACCGGGGTGGGTGCCGAGAAGGCGGTCAGCCACTAGACACCACTTCGCCGAAACGGCATTCCGGCAGAAAAGCTGCGAGTAGCGGCCTGCTGGAATGCCGTTTCGGCGGAATACGAAGTTGAGTGCTTCTACCTAGGGACTACGCAGCCGAAGGGCCATAGCGTTCTAGCCATGACCGTTGCTGCTGACCCAGCTTCCAAGACAGCCCCCGCGAAAGCCGGGCTATTCCCCTCCCCTGCAGAGGTCGAGGCGCAGACGCCGCCCGACCGGGACCGTGCCATCGACGTCATCCGGATCGTCTCGCTCGTCGGTGTGGTGTTCGGCCACACCGTGATGGCCACCAGCACGATCCGCGACGACGTGTTCATCTGGAGCAACCTGCTCACCGCGTCTGTCGTCTTCCAGGCGCTGACCTGGGTGTTCCAGATCATGCCGTTGTTCTTCTTTGCCGGCGTAGCCGCCTCTGTGCAGTCCTGGAAACCCGGCTCGTCGTGGGGCGGTTGGCTGCTGCGACGCTGCACCCGGCTCTACCGCCCGGTGTTCTACTACCTGGCCTTCTGGACCGTCACCCTGGCGGTGTTGCGGTTCGTCCTGCCGGAGCATGTCTACGAGCCCATCGCCGGGATCTCCATCCAGCTGCTGTGGTTCCTGGGCGCCTACGTCCTGGTGTTGGCGGCGGTGCCGCTGCTAGCCCGCATCACCACGACCGCGCAGATGGCCGGCACGATCATCGGCACCTACACGTTCATCGCCGTCATCGACGTAGTCCGCATCAACTTGGATGGCTACGCCTCGCTCGGCTACCTCAACACCGTGGTGTGGGTGGTCCCCGGCGTATTCGGTGTCGCCTACCGACGGAACCTGCTGTCCAGCGGCGCCGCGCTCAAGATCGGGATCGGCATGCTCGGGGTCAACCTGGCCTTGCTCTACTTCGGCCCCTACGAGCTGAGCCTGGTCGGCATCGAGACCCAGCACCTGAAGAACATGACGCCGCCGTCACTGCTGCTGGCCGGCCACGCAATCATGATGTGCGCGTTTGCGATTGCGGCCGCGCCCGCCATCAACCGGTGGGCGCAGCGGCCGCGGGTGTGGTGGCTGACGGCGATCGGGAACTCCGGTGCGATGACGCTGTACCTCTGGCACATGCCGCTGCTGCTGGGCCTGCACCTGGTGTTCGACTACGTCGGCTTGGACCGCTACGACCCGTCCGCCCCCGGATTCCTGGCCCTGTCGGTGCTGCAGTTGGCGTTGATGGCTGGATTGGTCGCGATGGCGTTCGTCGCGCTGCGGCCGCTGGAGAACTCACCGCTGCCGCTGTGGGACGGGGGCGCGGTGGCCGGCACCGGCATCCGCAGCGCCGCGGTCGGCTGGCTGCTGTGCCTGGCCGGTGCGGCGACGCTGACCTCGGTCGCTTGGGGCCTGAAGGATCAGGGTGTGTACTGCGTGGCGGTCATGCTGGCCGCCCTCGTCGCGGCCCGCGCGCTGGCCCGCGACTGACACATCGAAACTGCGCACAGATCGCGAATTTCCACCACGGAATCGCGATCTGTGCGCAGTCTCGCTTCAGGTCTACCCGCTGACTATCCGCTCTTGCGACGGAATTCCCGCCGGTTCTCCACCGGGCCGTGTGCCCGCGGTTGGCCGCGGCCGCCGTCCTTGTGCGCAGCGCCCCCGGACGACTGCGCCTTCTTGCGCTCCAGGGCCTCCCGGAATTTGCGCTTGTTGTCGTCTTCCGGTGTGTCGTCAGCCATACGCCGCAGCGTAGTCCCACTCGTACGCAATCGTCACGCGCATTGTCGCCGCGTTACCGACGGCCCGGCGGCATCCCGTATACGTGCGTGATCGGCAGGGTCAACAACACCCGGCGATCATCGACCATGGCGCGCCGGTAATCGTCCCAGTCCGGATGCTCTCCGGCGATGTTGCGGTACAAGCCAATCAGCCCCTCGACCGTATCGTCGTCGGGCGCCGCGGCAGGTGGGGTGAGAATCGCATCGCCCTCGGCGACCGCATACGACCAGCCGTCGTCGGAGCTGACGTGGATGGAGGCGCGTGGATCACGGCGCAGGTTGCGGGTCTTGGCCCGGGGCTCGGTGATGGACACCTGGATCTGCACTGCCCGCGGATCGAAATAGTAGGAGACATTCGACAGCTGCGGACGACCGTCCTGTTTGATCGTCGCGAGAACTCCCATCGAGTTGCCGCCGATCAAGGCCAAAAGCTTGTCGTCGAAAACCTGGCGCCCCATGTGACGAGCGTACGTCTTTACCATCGGTTCGATGAGTGTGATTGACGGCAACACCCTCGACGGTGTCTCGGCGACCTCGTTGTGGACCCTGAGCAACCGCGGACTCGAGGCCAGACGTTCCGACGGCGTGATCCGCGACCCGTGGGCGGTGGCCCTGCGCGACTCGATCGACTACGACTACGACAAGTTCGGCAGGCCCACCCAGGCCCACGCCCTACGGGCCCGCGCGTTCGACGTCGAGACCCGCGACTATCTCTCGACGCATCCGAAGGCTGCGGTGGTGGCATTGGCCGAGGGCCTGCAGACCAGTTTCTGGCGCCTCGATCAAGCCGAAGTGGCCGGCGAATTGACCTGGTATTCGGTCGATCTGCCGCCCGTCATCGCGATCCGGGACAAACTACTGCCTCATGACGACCGCATGGTCGCGCTGGCCCAGTCAGCGCTCGACCGCAGTTGGATGGACCGGGTCGACGCTGAAGGCGGCGTGTGCATCACCGCTGAGGGCCTGCTGATGTACCTGGAGCCCGCTGACGTGCGCACCCTGATCGCCGATTGCGCGGCGCGGTTCCCCGGCGGGCGAATGGTGTTCGACTCGATTCCACACTGGGTCAGCCGGCACACCCTCAAAGGTCTGCACCTGTCCAACCGCTACACCGCGCCGCCGATGCCGTTCGCGCTGACCGCCGACGAGGGCCTGGCCATGGCGGGGACGGGACCGGGCGCCATCGCCGGGGTGAGGTCTGCCCGTGACGTGCCCATGCAGGCCGGCCGCGGCCTGTTCAAGCTGGCCGCCGAACCGTGGCTGGACCGGATCGGCGCAATCCACCGCATCAGGCCGTCCATCACGGCGCTGGACTTCTGACCCGCAGGATCGAGAAAGAGACGACTGTGCTGATTCCTGGACTGCATCGCCGGCCGTACCGGCGGGCGCTGATCGTGCTCACCGTCTTGCTCGTCGCCGGTTTCACGCCGTCGTGCGCGACCCAAGCGACGGAAGCAAAGATGGAGAAGAGGTCTGCTGAAGTCGCGGTGGTTCCCGAGGCACTCACCCTGCACGACGTGACCGTCACCCGCTTGCACTACCTGTCCGACACACGCCCCACCGGCCGGTACCCCGACCAGAACTGGGCCGACCTGTACCTGCCCGCCGGCGCGCATGCGTTCAATTCGGTCCCGCTGGTGGTGCTCATCCACGGCGGCGGATGGCAGAGCACGATGGGCGCGGGGGTGTTCGCAGGATTGGCCCGCGAGCTCACCAGCCGCGGCATGGCCGTCTACAACATCGAGTACCGCAGGCTGGGATCGGGCGGTGGGTGGCCGACCACTTTCGACGACGTGGCGCGCGCCATGGATTACGTTGCCGAGGTGGCCCTGCGGTATCCGCAACTGGCCATTGACGACGCGCTCGTCGTCGGCCACAGTGCGGGAGCTCAGCTCGCAGTATGGGCCGGCACGCGACAGGACCTGCGCGGTGACGAGGTCGGATCCCGGCCTCGCTTCCGGCCCACCAGGGTCATCTCGCTGGCCGGTCCGCTCGACATGGTCTACGCCGCCAACCATGGGGACAAACGCATCGTCGCGGTGCTCGGAGGCCGCCCGGCAGAGGTGCCGCAGCGGTACGCCTCGGTCGATCCAATCCAGAACCTCGACCCGAATGTGCCGGTGATCGCGGTGCACGGGACCCTCGACACTGTTGTGGCACCGGACAATTCGCAGCGCTATGTCGCAGCGCTCAAGAAGCGCGGCGGCCGAGCCAGCCTCGAATTGCTCCCCGGTGAGAATCACACGTCGATCGTGTCGACGCACTCCCCCAGCTTCCGACGGGTGCTGCACCTCATCACCGCCACCGCGAAGGCCCAACTGGACCAGCTGCCGGTGAAGTGACTGATTAGGCTGGAGCTGTGACCCGCTACATCGCGTTTCTGCGTGGCATCAACGTCGGAGGCGTCAATCTCAAGATGGCCGACGTGGCGAAAGCCATGGAGGCGGCCGGGTTCACCGAAGTTCGGACCATTCTGGCAAGCGGAAATGTCCTGCTGGACAGCACTTCCAATGCCGCGAAGGTCCGCACCGCGGCTGAGCGCGCACTGCGCGACGCATTCGGCTATGAGGCATGGGTTTTGGTCTACGACGTGCCCACCCTGCAGAAGATCTCCGGCGGTTATCCGTTCGAGCGGGAGGTCCCCGACCACCACTCCTACGTCACGTTCGTGAGTGACCCTGAATTGCTCGACGAGCTCGCCGCCCTGACCCCGGGAGACGACGAGAAGGTGCAGCGCGGGGACGGGGTGCTCTATTGGCAGGTGCCCCGGGCCGCGACACTCGACAGTGCGATCGGCAAGACCATGGGCAAGAAGCGCTACAAATCCTGTACGACCACCAGAAACCTGCGCACCCTGGACAAGGTGCTGCGTTGACGCGTCACCCGCGCGCTCGTCGCATCCATCCCAACCCTGCACTGGTGCCGGCAGCGGGACGATACTCACAGCCCACCCAGCCCTGGTAAGCGGTCTCATCGATGATGGCGAGCAGGTAATCGATCGCCAGCTCGCCGCTGTCCGGTTCGTGCCGATCGGGGACTCCCGCAATCTGCAGGTGCCCGACGCGACCGGTCGGAATGTCCGAGCGCAGCCGGACCGTCACGTCGCCCTCGGTGATCTGGCAGTGGTAGAGGTCGAGTTGCACCTTGAGGTTCGATGCCCCGATCCCGTCCACGATCTGGTGTGCCTCGTTCTGCCGGCTCAGCAGGTAGCCGGGCATGTCGCGCTGGTTGATCGGCTCGATCAGCACGTCGACGCCACGGCCCGCGGCCTGATCGGCGGCCCAGGTGAGGTTGTCGCGGTACACCGCCAGCCGCGCCTCGCGGTCGGCGCCGGCCGGGAGGAGGCCGGCCATCACGTGGACCCGTGGACAATTCAGCACCTCGGCGTATCCCAGTGCGCGGGCGAAACCGTCCCGGAACTCCGCCTCGCGGCCGGGCATTGAGGCGATACCGCGTTCCCCCGCCTCGAAATCACCGGGAGGAGCGTTGAACAACGCCTGACCCAGACCGTTGGCATCGAGCCGCCCGCGCAGTTGCTCGGCCGGGTAGTCGTACGGGAAGAGGAATTCCACCGCGGTGAACCCGTCCGCCGCCGCGGCGGCGAAGCGGTCGAGAAAGGTGTGCTCGACGTACATCATGGACAGATTGGCCGCAAAGCGTGGCACGGCAGACTCCTTCCAGCTGAGCCGATCAGCGGTTGAGGCCATCTTTGCGCGTGCGGCCGACGGGGTTGGCACCGGCCGACCGAACGCGGGTACATTCGCGCCCATGACGGGAACCTCAGGCAAGGTGAGCGGCAGCGCGCTCACCGGTGTGTCCGAGACAGCACTGATGACCCTGCAGGTGCGCGCGCACGAGGCGCGCCGCCCGGACGCCCTGATCGACGATCCGATGGCAGTGCAACTGGTCGACTCGATCGATTTCGATTTCGCCAAGTTCGGCTACACCCGCCGCCAGGACATGGCCCTGCGGGCGCTGCTTTTCGACAGGATCACCGGCGACTACCTTCGTGAGCATCCGAAGGCCACGGTGGTGGCACTGGCCGAGGGGTTGCAGACCAGCTTCTACCGCCTGGACGCCACGGGTCTGGGCCATGAGTTCCGTTGGCTGTCAGTTGATTTGGAACCGATGATCGAGCTCCGCAATAAACTGCTGCCGAAGCCGGACCGCGTAACGCAGTCCTCCCAGTCGGCACTGGACTTCAGCTGGATGGACCACGTCGACACCAGCAACGGCGTGTTCATCACCGCCGAAGGCCTCCTGATGTACCTGCAGCCCGAGGAGTCCATGTCGCTGATCCGTGCCTGCGCGCAACGCTTTCCGGGCGGACAGATGTTGTTCGACCTGCCGCCGGCGTTCTTCGCCTTCCTCACCCGGAGGGGGATGCCGACGTCGATGCGTTATCGGGTGCCCCCGATGCCGTTCAGCCTGTCGCCGGCCGAGCTCGCCGACCTGGTCAACACCGTCCCCGGAGTGCGGACGGTGCGCGACCTGCCGATGCCGCCCGGTCGCGGCAGGATCTTCAACGCCCTACTGCAGACACAGCACCTGCCGATCTTCGACCCCGTCCGCCCGCTGGTGGGCCTGTTGGAGTTCGGTTAGACCGCCGAGTCAGGCTGTCACCAAAGATTTTTCGAACCTGAGGTGCGCGTCCTCGACGGGCCCGTTACGCAGGGTCTCGGCGTCCACCGTGTAGTTCATCGTCATCTGCCATGGTCCGTCGACGCCCTGGCGGGGGATCTCGTCGATCGAACGCTGCACGTATCCGGCACCGAAGTCCAGGAGCGGACGGGTCTGACCGCCGTCGAACTCCGGCTGGACGGCGTCAAAACCATTGTCGTCCATGTGCTTCAACAGTCGGCAGAAGTGCTCGCAGAGCAACCCGACTTTGAGCGTCCATGACGAGTTGGTGTAGCCGAAGGCGAACGCGAAGTTCGGCACGCCCGAGAGCATGATGCCCTTGTAGGCGACGGTGTCCGAAAGATTCGCCGGCTGACCGTCCACGGTCAACGACATCCCGCCGAACAGCTGAATGTTGAGACCCGTTGCGGTGACGATGATGTCGGCATCGAGCTCGCGCCCGGACTCCAGCAGGATCCCGTTCTCGGTGAACGTCGCGATGCGGTCGGTGACCACCGAGGCGCTCCCGTTGCTGATGGCCTTGAACAGGTCTCCATCGGGCACCGCGCACAGCCGCTGGTCCCACGGGTTGTAGCTGGGCGCGAAGTGCTCGTCGACGGGGTACCCCTCGGGCAACTTGCCGGCGTTGATCTTCTGGATCAGCCAGCGGGCGGCGGTCGGGTACTTCTGGCACAGCGTGTAGACGGAGCGCTGCTTGATGATGTTCTTGCGCCGGGCCGCTGCATAACCCAGGCGATCGCCCAGCACCCGTATGGCCGTATTGGCGAAGGCGTCCTTGGCCGGGACGGGAAGCACATAGGTGGGTGAGCGTTGCAGCATGGTCACGTGCCCGGCGGTCGGTGCCATCGACGGCACCAGCGTCACCGCGGTGGCACCGCTACCGATCACGACGACCTTCTTACCGGTGTAGTCGAGGTCCTCCGGCCAGTGCTGGGGGTGCACGATGCGCCCGGTGAACCGCTCCTGCCCCTCAAAACGCGGGGTGTAGCCCTGGTCGTAGCGGTAGTAGCCACCACCGCAGAACAGCCAGTTCGCCGAGATCTGCACGAGTTCGGGATCCGCGCCGTCACCGCCGGTCCGCTCGGCGTCCACGGTCCAGGTGGCCGTCGCGGAATCCCAGGATGCGCCGAGCACCTTGTGGTGGAACCGGATGTGGCCGTCGATGCCGTTCTCGGAGACGGTCTCACGCAGGTAGGCCAGGATCTTGTCCGCGGTGGCGATGGCGTGCACGTCGCGCCACGGCTTGAATTCGTACCCGAAGGTGTGCAGGTCCGAGTCCGATCGAATGCCCGGGTAACGGAACAGATCCCACGTGCCGCCGGTGGCGCCACGGGCCTCCAGGATCGTGTAGCTGCGGTGCGGGTGCTCGCGCTGCAGGTAGTAGGCGGCACCGATGCCGGAGATGCCGGCGCCGATGATGAGTACGTCGACGTGTTCGGTGTGGGTCATGTCTCAATGGTCGGGGTTAGACAACGGTCTCCCAAGGTCGGAAGTGCCAAACATTGCCGATCCGATGGTGCACTTTGCACCATCGCCCTACCCTGGGGTGATGGTGTGGCAGCCAGCTTCACAGCGGGTGCAGGATCTGATTCGGCAATGCGCGCAGACTGTCCTCAACCCCCGCCCGGAATGGCTCGACGAATTCGACGCCGCAGTGCTGGCCGCCAGTCCGACGATCGCGTCCGACCCCGAACTCGCCGCCGCGGTCGTGCGCAGCAACCACGCCAACCTGTTCTTCTGGGGTACGGCGAATGTGCGCGATCCGGGCGCCCCGGTACCGCCGAATACCGGACCGGAGCCGCTGAGCATTGCGAGAGAGCTGGTGCGCCGCGGCGTCAGCGAGTTCCCCCTCGATGCATACCGGGTTGGCGAGGGAGTGGCGTGGCGTCGCCTCATGGAGATCGCCTTCGAGCTCACGTCCGACCCTGCCGAACTGCACGAGATGTTGGACGTGTGCTCACAGTCCATCAGCGCGTTCGTCGACGCCACGCTGGCCGGGATCGCCGCCCAGATCGACCTGGAACGCGACGACCTGACCCGCGGCACCCACGCCGAGCGGCGCGAGACCGTCGCACTGTTGCTCGAGGGCGCCCCGATCCCCAGGCAGCGTGCCGAGGCGCGCCTGGGCCACGCGCTGACCGGAACCCACACCGCCGCGGTGATCTGGAGCGAGGACTCGGCGGGCGATCTGTCCGGGTTGGACCGGGCCGCCGAGGCCTTCGGCCAGGACTGCGGTGACCCGCGGCCGTTGAGCGTGTTGGCCAGCACCGCCACCCGCTGGGTGTGGGCGACCGGTAGCGCCGACATCCAGCACGGTTTCCAGACGCTGAGCCGTGCCGCCGGAGACCTCGACGGTGTCCGGATCGCCATCGGCCCGGCAGCCGACGGTCTGGATGGGTTCCGACGCAGTCACTTCGATGCGATCACCACACAGCAGATGATGGCGCGGTTGCACTCCACACAGCAGATCGCGCGGTTCGCCGATGTCGAACTGGTGGCACTGACCACCGCTGACCCCGATCGCGCCACCGAGTTCGTCAACCGCAACCTTGGCGACCTCGAGACCGCCGACCCTGAATTACAGGAAACGGTAAGAGTATTCGTCAACGAACAATGCAACGCCTCGCGCGCCGCGGCGCGGCTGTACCTGCATCGCAACACTCTGCTGCGCCGGCTGGCCCGCGCCGACGACCTCCTGCCCCGTCCGCTGGCCGAAAACAGCGTCGCGGTAGCCGTCGCCCTGGATGTGCTCCGCTGGCGCGGCAGCCGGGCCGGTTGAATCCGACACGCCCGATCAGTCGAAGGCAGTGTCCAGATAGCGCAGGGCGTCGGTCTTGCCGATCCCCAGCGCACGGGCGGCCTCGGCGAACGAATGCGCGGCCGCGGCCATCGCGGCATCGGCCGGATCGGCCCGTGCCACGAACGTGCCGTACCGCCCCCGGGTCTCCAACACCCCCGCCGACTCCAGCTCGCGATAGGCCCTGGCCACGGTGTTCACCGCGAGCCCGACCTTTCCCGCCAGTTCACGCACCGTCGGCAGACGGGTTCCCGGCGTCAGGCGCCCCTGCCGAATGCCCTCGATAATCTGGATCCTCAGTTGATCGAACAAGGGCTTGTCCCCGCTCGAATCAACCAGAACCCAATCCCCCAACTCGACCACATGCTCAGTATCACCCAAACCGACTACGTTGGTGATGTGCAAGTGACTGTCCTGTCCGGCGCCGGGATCTCGGCAGAGAGCGGTGTACCCACGTTCCGCGACGTCGAGACGGGCCTGTGGGCAAAGGTAGATCCCTACGAGATCTCCAGTGTCGAAGGCTGGCAGCAGCATCCGGAGAAAGTCTGGGCCTGGTATCTGTGGCGCCACTACATGATGTCCCACGTGCAGCCCAACGACGGGCATCGGGCCGTGGCGGCCTGGCAGGACTTCGCCGACGTCCATGTCATCACCCAGAACGTCGACAACCTGCACGAGCGCGCCGGAAGCAGCAACGTCTACCACCTGCACGGAAATCTGTTCGAGTTCCGTTGCGATGCTTGCGGTTCGAGGTTCGAGGGTGAGCTGCCCGCGATGCCGGAGCCGGTCGAGACGATCGACCCCCCAATGTGCCCGTGCGGCGGCCTGATCCGGCCGAGCGTGGTCTGGTTCGGCGAGCCGCTGCCCGATGACGCTTGGCAACGATCGGTGCTGGCGGTCAGCAACGCCGATGTGGTGATCGTCGTGGGCACCAGCTCGGTGGTCTACCCGGCGGCGGGACTGGCCGAGGCCGCCCTCGCCGCCGGCACCGTGGTGATCGAGGTCAATCCGGAGCGCACGCCACTGTCCGACAGTGCGACGGTTTCCCTGCGTGAGACCGCGGCCGGCTCGCTGCCGAACCTGCTTCAGCGGTTGCCCGCGCTACTCGGTAGTCGCGACGCCGGTTAGGCAGGTCTGACCGCGCGCCCGATCGCGAACTCCGTCACCGGCAGCGGCACCCAGGCCGGCATCGCCAACTCGCGGTGCGCAACCTCAACCTGGAACCCGCTGCCCGCGATGGCCTGCTCGGTGTGCCGATGGGTGTGGCAGTTGCCGAACAACCGCGGCCAGATGGTGGCATCTGCCGCGCGCTGCATCCCGGCCCGCCAGCCACTACCGGCGACATGCTCCAGGTACCGCAGCTCCCCGCCCGGCCGGACAATGGAAAACAGCTGGCGTAGAACCGCATCCGGCTCGTCGATCGAGCACAACACCAATGAGCAGACCACTGCATCGAATGGCTCTGTGCTGCTGAACTGCTCGGCGGTGTCGCTGGTGACGGTCACGGGCACCGGAGCCGTCGCTGCCGCGCTGCGGGCTACTTCGGCAAGGTGACGTTCTGGCTCGATGGCGACGACTTCGGTGACCGTCGACGGATAGAAGGCGAAGTTCGTCCCGGTGCCCGCGCCGATCTCCAGGACCCGCCCGCTGAGTCCGGCGAGGTTGTCACTGCGCAGCCGGCGCAGCGCCTTCGGCTCCGAACTCGACAGCGTCTTCCACACCCGGGCGAAGAACGGATTGTCCACGGTCTTGTCAGTCACTGCTGTTGCCCTTCGTCGGCGTGATCCCCGGCCATTCCCTTCAACCGGGCGATGGTCTCCATGGGTTCGAGGTCGGTTCCGATGATCCCCGAGACGATCTGACCGGTGCACACCGCACGCAGCACGCGATCGGTGAACTCCTCGACATCGCCCCATGGCAGATACGGCTTGGAGATCAGCATCGCGACCACTCCGTGCGCCGCGGCCCACAGTTCGAGGGTCATCGTGGTGGCATCCCCGGGCGGGTAGATCCCGTCGGCCATCAGCCCGGCCACAGAGGCGCGCATGTGCTGGAACGCTGAGCTGTTCAGCGCGGTGTCGACGTCGCTGCCGGGCCGGCCCTCACCCATCGTGGCCAATCGGTACAACTCGGGTGTGCGCCTGGCGAAGTTCACATAGGCGTGGCCCTGCGCGCGCAACACCTCGATGGTCGAGGTGTGATCGGCGGCAGCGCGCTGCATCTCCTCGTCGAGTTTCTCGAAGTACCGCGAGCACACCGCGTCCAGCAACGTGTCCTTGTCGGCGAAGTGCAGGTAGATCGACGGCGGGGTGACCCCGACGCGCTGGGCCACCGACCGGATCGACACGGCCTTGGCATGGCCGGTTTCCAACAGTAATTCGGTTGTGGCGTCAAGGATCTGATCACGCAGCAGCTCTCCGGAACCACGCGGGGCGCGGCGCCGTTTACGCGGTTGGATCACCACGCTAACCGGCGTCCGTCGCACCGGCGTCCGCGCGTTCACGTTTGCCGTCATCCCCGGAAACGTCACCGGGGCCGTCAGGGTCCAGTTCGTCCGGACCCGACTCACTGATGCCGATTCGCTCGTGTAACCGGGCCAACGGTGCTGGCGCCCACCAGTTCCACTGCCCCATCAGATGCATGAATGCCGGCACCAACAGCATCCGCACCAACGTGGCGTCGACGAGAACCGCAATGGTCAGGCCCAGGCCGAACATCCGCATGAAGGCCACCTGCGCGGCGATCAGTGCGGCGAACGAGATCGACATCAGCAGCGCCGCGGCCGTCACCACCCGGCCGGTGCGGGCCAGACCGAGCGCGACGCTCTCGTCGTTCCGCTCGCGCGGGGACATTTCGGTGCCGTCGGGGCGGGCCAGTCCGGGTGTCAGCCAGTACTCCCGGATCCGCGAGACCAGGAACACCTCGTAGTCCATCGACAACCCGAATGCGATGCAGAACAACAACACCGGCAGGTTGGCCACCAAGGTGCCCGTCGATGTGGTGCCGAGTGCACCCAGGTGACCGTCCTGGAAGATCCACACCAGCGCACCGAACGCCGCCGACAGGGACAACACGTTGAGCACCAACGCTTTCAGCGGAAGCACCACGCTGCCGGTGAGCAGGAACAGCAGCACGAAGGTGATCGCGGCAATGATGCCGAGCACCAGCGGCAACCGGGAGGTGATCGCGTGTGAGCTGTCCCGGTTGACCTGCGCGATGCCGGTGAACTTCACCTCGGCCGGCGCAGGCACGGCGTGCAGCGCGTCGAGCTGGGCCTCAGAGGCGTCGCTGAACAACGGCACATGGCTACCGACGGTGAGATATGCGCTGCCGTCGGCTATTCCGGTTCCCGAGGTCGGCGGTCCGACCCGGCGGCCGTCAACGAAGGTGCCTCCGGGTGCCGATACGGAGACACCGTCGGCGGCCCGCGACAGATCTCCCGCGTAGCGGTCGAGGCCGGCGGGCAGCAATCCGTTGACGTCGGGTAGCACCACGGTGACAGCGGTCGAGGAGTCGACGGCGAAATCATTGCGCAGCTCGTCGCCGAGCTGGCGGGCCGACGCCGAGGACGGCAGGACACGGTCGTCGGGGAAGCCCCACTTGATGCCGAGGAAGGGCGCACCCAGCATCAGCAGCAGCGCGATGACCGCAAGCCCGATCGGGACCGAGCGGCGCATGACACGCTTGGTCATGCGGTACCAGAACGTCTGCTCGACGGCCTTGTGCACGGGCTCGGGCCGGCCGAGGACCCGGCGGATGAACCGGCGCACGTCGTAGGCGTCCAGTCGGTCACCCAGCAGCGCGATGGCGGCGGGGGCCACCACGATGGCCGCGAATGCCGCCAGCGCCACCACCGCGATGCCCGCGTAGGCGAACGACTTGAGGAAGTACATCGGGAACAGCACCATCGCCACCATCGACAGCGCCACCGTCATGGCCGAGAACAGCACCGTCCGGCCGGCCGTGACCATGGTGCGCACCAGCGCGCGGTCCGGATCGACGCCATCGGCCAGTTCGTCGCGGTACCGGCTGATGATCAACAGGGTGTAGTCGATGGCCAGCGCCAGCCCCATGGCGACGGTCAGGTTGAGCGCGAAGATCGAGACGTCGGTGACCATGGTGAATCCGCGCAGCACTGCCAGAGATCCGAGGATCGCGAAGCCGCCTACCGCGAGCGGTAGGGCGGCGGCGAGCAATCCGCCGAACACCCACACCAGCACGACGAAGCTCAGCGGAATCGCGATGGATTCCATCATCAAGAGGTCTTTTTCGCTCTGCCCGTTGATCTGGACGTAGATCATCGCCTCGCCACCGGCCCGCACGGTCACGCCGTCACGATCGTGCACGAGTTGGTCGGTGAGTTCCTTGGCATGTTTCTGCGCGCCGCTCTCCCCGCCGGTGATTCCGGCCAGGATGAGCCCGGTCTTGCCGTCCTTACTGATCAGCGTGGCCGCCGCGGGCGCGGGCACCGTCCAGGTCGAGCTGACCTCGGTCACGTATGGCGATGCCTTGAGCTGGGCGGCAATGTCGGTGCCCGTGACCCGTGCCGCGGGACTGTTGACCCCAGCCGCCGAGTCGTCGGTGACGCTGATGAGCAACTGCATGTCGCCGCGGGCGAATTTGTCCGAGAGCAGCCGTGTGGCCTGCGCCGATTCCGAAGTCGGGTCCTGGAATCCGCCGGCTGACAGGCTCTTGGCAACGGGAATGCCGAAGATGCCCGCAGCCACCATCGCCAGCGCGGCCACCACGAGGACACGTCGCGGTGCGGCGAGAGCGAGATGGGCGATTCTGTGCAGCACGTGGTGCCCTTCTGCCGGAGAGTATCGGCGTTAAGTTAACAACGGTAAGTTTCCGGCGTCAACATGTTCCTCGCCGTATACACGGACCCCGGCACCGAAGGGTTCAACTCGACACCACGCGGGACAGAACTGGCCAACCTACCTATTAGTAGGTAGGTTGAGTGGCATGGCCGCACCAGCTTCCACCGCCGACGCGATCCTTCGCTGCGCACGCTCGTCGATCGTCGCCGCCGGCTACAACGGCTTCAGCTACGCCGACATCGCCGCCGTCGTCGGCATCCGCAAAGCGAGCATTCACCACCACTTCCCGACCAAGGTCGACCTCGTACGCACCTTGGTGAGGCAGTACCGCGACGAGGCCGAAGCAGGGCTCGCCGAGATCGAGCGCCACGTCGCCGACCCGCTCGACCAGCTCCGCAGCTACACCGGGTACTGGGAGTCATGCATCAGCGAACCCGAAACCAGTTACTGCGTATGCGCATTGCTCGCCACCCAGATCCCGGTTCTCCCCGAGGAGATCGTGGTCGAGGTGCGGGCATATTTCCGGGCGCTGTCCGCCTGGCTGACATCAGTCCTCGAGCGCGGTGCCAGCGCGGGCACCATCACCCTGACCGGCGAGGCGTATTCCGAGGCTGAGGCATTGATGGCCACGGTTCATGGCGCGATGTTGTCGGCACGGGCATACGGCGACCCGACGATCTTCGCCGCCATCACATGGCCCGCGATCGACCGCCTTCGACCGCCTTCCAACACAACGAACGACCACGACCGACAGATAGGAGCACGCGGTGACGATGACGACGAATAACCAAGCGCGAGAGGATGTTCAGGGCACCAGTTGGTTGAAGCGTTACTACTTCACCCGAGCGGCATTCTCCATCATGTGGGTGTGCGCCGCCGTCGGCCTGGCCGGTAACACGACCGCCGCGGCCGCGCTGCTGCTCGTCTATCCCGCGTGGGACGCGATCGCCAACCTTGTTGATGCACAACGCAATGGCGGGCTTCGTCGCAATCCCACACAGGCCGTCAATGCGGGGGTCAGCCTGGTGACGACGATCGCCGTCGGTGTTGCGCTCACCCAGAGCACGAACGCAGTGCTTGGCGTATTCGGTGTGTGGGCCGTGCTATCGGGCCTTCTCCAGCTCGCGACCGGCGCACGCCGCCGGCGCAGCTACGGCGCGCAATGGCCGATGGTTGTCAGCGGCGTCCAATCGGCCCTCGCTGGTGGCATGTTCCTGATTCAGGCGAACGCGCCCGAAGCGCCACAGGTCACCGCCGTCGCCCCTTACGTGGCCTTCGGCGCGTTCTATTTCCTCATCTCGGCAGTGTGGCTGACCGTAAATGAGGCTCGCCGCCGAACCACCCCACTTTCCCAGCAATGAGTTCTGCGACATGGCAGGGTCTAGATCGCTATGACCACCACCACCGTCACCGGAACCGCGACCACCCGTATGACCGATACCGGGTTACTCATCCTGCGCATCGCTACTGGCGCGACGATGCTGCAGGCAGGCCTGATCAAGGCATTCGACTTCGGCACCGCCGTGGGATTCATGGAATCCAGCGGTTGGCGGCTGCCCGCGTTCGGCGCGTTCATGGTGACCGCGGCCGAAACCCTCGGCGGCATCGGCCTGCTGTTCGGGATCCTCACCCCACTGGCCGCGTGCGCGGTAATCGGCGCGATGGTCGACGCCTGGGCCGTGAACGTCTCGACCGACGCCTTCTGGTCTCAGCCGTTCAACGTCCCGTTCCTCGCCGCATTCGCCGCCGCGGCGCTGCTGTTCACGGGCGCCGGCGCGTTCTCGATCGATGACCGGGTGTTCGGCCGCTCCCGCGTCTCGGCCAAGGCTGCGGTGGGCCTGTTGGTGATCGGTGTTGCCGCGGCGATAGTGACCTGGATCGCGCTGAACCCCAGCAACCCCATCCACATCACACGGCCTACTGGCTGAAACCGTTTCGCTTGGTGGCCAGCTCGTCGATTTCTACGCCAGGGCTGTGGCCAGCGTCGTGCTCAAGCGACCCTGCAGTCGATATCGGCGCAGCCACGCAGTACCCGCCCGCGGGTTACTGGCTAGAAACCTACCGAAAAGTAGGATTGCCATCATTTTCCGAACCGTGACTCAATGATTCCTTAATGGTGACCCATACGCTCAGTGTCATGTGGATCGACGACACCAGTGCCGATGTCATCAAGGTTGACTTCGAGGCTCTCTACCACGGCGATGTCCTGGTCGAGGGTGAGACCTCCGAGCAGTTTGACGACTACCAAGAACTGCCCACCGCTGTATGAGAAAACGCGCGCCTCGCGGCGCGCGTTTCCCATCTTGAGTTTGCCGTGACTTTGCCTGTCACGGGCCGCAGTCCTCGCTTCAGGCGAGGACTGCTTCTTTCTCCGGCTCGGCCTCGTCCGCGCCGATCATGTTCGCCAGGCGCCCGCTGATCAGCAGCGCAGCCTCCGACACCATCCGCGAGACGAGTTCGCCACAGGTGGGGATGTCGTTGATCAGGCCCATCGAAGTACCGACCGACCAGATGCCTGCGTCGAGATCACCGATCTCATAGACCTTCACACCGCGTTTGCCGGCCACCAGATCCTTGACGTCCTCGAACTGGCCGCCGTCCTTGAGGATCTGCACCACCTCACGCGAGACCGTGTTGCTCGCGACCCGCGCGGTATTGCCCAGGCTGCGGAAGATCAGCTCGGTGTCACGCTCGGTGCCGGCCACGATCGCTTCCTTGACCTTCTGATGAATCGCCGATTCGGCCGTGCACATGAACCGCGAGCCCATGTTGATGCCGTCGGCGCCCAGCGCCAGCGCGGCGACCAGGCCACGCGCGTCGGCGAAACCACCCGAGGCGATCATCGGGATGTCGATCTTCTCCGACGCGGCCGGGATCAGCACCAGGCCCGGGATGTCGTCTTCGCCGGGGTGACCGGCGCACTCGAACCCGTCGATGCTGATGCCGTCCACACCGAGGCTCTGCGCCTTGACCGCGTGGCGCACCGAGGTGCACTTGTGCAGCACCTTGATGCCGTTGGCGTGGAACATCGGCAGGTGCGGTGCCGGGTTGGAGCCGGCGGTCTCGACGATCTTGATGCCGGAGTCGACGATCACCTGGCGGTACTCGTCGTATGGCGGCGGGTTGATCGTCGGCAGGATCGTCAGGTTCACCCCGAACGGCTTGTCGGTGAGCTCACGACACCGCTCGATCTCCTTGGCCAGATCGGCCGGAGTGGGCTGGGTGAGCGCGGTGATGAACCCGAGTGCCCCAGCGTTCGCCACGGCCGCAACGAGTTCGGCCCGGCCGACCCACTGCATGCCACCCTGCACGATGGGATGCTCGATCCCGAACGTCTCGGTGAACTTCGTCTTCAATGCCATAATTTTTCCCCCTCGTATCTAACGCGGCGCCATGCGGATCGCGCCATCCAGACGGATGACCTCGCCGTTCAGCATCGGGTTCTCGATGATGTGCACGGCCAGGGCGCCGTACTCGTCGGGATCGCCCAGCCGGGCCGGGTGCGGCACCTGCTGGCCCAGCGACTTCTGTGCCTCTTCGGGCAGCGAGCCCAGCAGCGGGGTCTTGAACAGACCCGGCGCGATGGTGCAGACCCGGATCAGCTCACGCGAGAGGTCACGCGCGATCGGCAGGGTCATGCCGACCACGCCGCCCTTGGATGCCGAGTAGGCGGCCTGGCCGATCTGACCGTCGAACGCCGCCACCGAGGCGGTGTTGATGATGACGCCGCGCTCTTCATTCTTGAGGGGCTCGGTCTTGGCGATGCGCTCGGCACTCAGCCGGATCACATTGAACGTGCCGATCAGGTTGACCTCGACCACCTTGCGGAACCCGTCGAGCGGGAAGGCGCCGTTCTTGCTCAAGGTCTTGATCGCATTGCCGATACCGGCGCAGTTGACGTTGATACGCACCGGGCCAAGCGACTCCGCGACGTCGAGCGCCTCGGACACCCCCGCCTCGTCGGTGACATCGGTGGCGACGAACTTGGCCCGGTCACCCAGCTCGGCCACCACCTCTTCACCCTTGAGGTCGATCACGACCACCTGAGCACCCGCGTCCAACAGGCGCTTGGTGGTGGCCAGGCCCAGGCCGGAGGCACCGCCGGTGACGACTGCTACCGCGTCTTTGATCTCCACTTACCGCATTCCTTTCCGGCCGGCGTTGCGCCGGCCCACTGATGTGGTTGAACTGAACGGTGAACTAAACCCAGTCCCGCAGAACGGCTTCCGTATCGGCCCCACGCGGACGCGGCGGAGTCGGCTCGGCCGTCGTGCTGCGCGAGAACCGCGGTGCCGGCATCGGCTGCAGGTTGCCCTCATCGTCGAAGAACGTGTCCCGCTCGGCGATGTGCGGTTCGGTGAGCACCTCGGCGAAGGACAGCACCGGCGTCGCACACGCATCGGTACCGGCGAACACCTTGGCCCAGTGGTCCCGGTCCTGGGCGGCGAACGCCTTGGTGAAGGCCTCACGCAACTCGGGCCAGCGAGCCATGTCGTTCTGGGCCGGCAGATCGGCGGTGTCCAGGCCCAGCCCCTTGAGCAGCTCGGCGTAGAACTGCGGCTCGATCGCCCCGATGGCCATGTAGCGACCGTCGGCGCAGGTGTAAGTGTCGTAGTAGGGCGCGCCGGTGTCGAGCATGTTCGTGCCCCGCTCGTCGGACCAGAGGCCGTTGGCGCGGAATCCCCACATCATCTGCATCAGCACCGACGAGCCGTCGACCATCGCCGCGTCAATTACCTGGCCCTTGCCCGAGGTCTGACGCTCGAACAGAGCCGAGAGGACGCCGACGAGCAGGAACATCGACCCGCCGCCGAAATCACCGGCAAGGTTCAGCGGTGGCACCGGGCGCTCGCCCGCGCGACCCACGGCATGCAGCAGGCCGTTGAGGGAGATGTAGTTGATGTCGTGTCCGGCCTGCAGGGCCCGCGGACCCTCCTGACCCCACCCCGTCATCCGGGCGTAGATCAGCCGGTCGTTGATCTTGGCGCAGTCCTCGGGGCCCAGTCCCAGGCGTTCGGTGACACCGGGCCGGTAGCCCTCGATCAGCACGTCGGCCTTGGAGATCAGGCTGAGCACGAGCTCGCGGCCCTCGTCGCTCTTGAGGTTGGCTGCCACCGAGCGGCGGTTGCGGAGCATCGAATCCCGGTCACCCGCGGGTACTCCCCCGCTGCGGCCCGGACGCTCGACGCGCACCACGTCGGCGCCCAAGTCGCCGAGGATCATCGCCGCGTGCGGGCCTGGGCCGATCCCGGCCAGCTCCACAACGCGTAAACCTTGCAGTGGTCCTGCCATGCTCTTCCGCCCTTCGCGTGTTAGGCCTTGGTTGACCGGTGACATAGCTTACTTGTATAACCTTCTCGACCCGGTATGGCCATAGCCGCCCCCGCCCGGAGCGGGCCTCTGGCCCGCCAGACTTAAGGTGCATAGATGACCGTGACCCGCGAATACCCCGACCTCAAAGATGTATCCGTGTCCCGCGAGCAGGGCGTGCTGTCGGTGACGCTGAACCGGCCCGACAGCCTCAACTCCCTGACCCAGGGCATGCTGGTCGCGATCGCCGACGCCATGGAACTGGCCGCCACCGACCCCGAGGTCCGAGTGGTACGCCTGGGTGGAGCGGGCCGCGGATTCAGCTCGGGCGCGGGCATCAGCGAGGAAGACCAGAACGCCGACAGCCACGACGCCGAAGGGGTGCTCGACGCCGCCAACCGCGCCGTCGCCTCCATCGTCGCGCTGCCCAAGCCGGTCGTGGCCGCGGTGCAGGGACCCGCCGCGGGCGTCGGGGTGTCACTGGCCCTTGCGTGCGACGTGGTGCTCGCCTCGGAAGCGGCCTTCTTCTTGTTGGCCTTCACCAAGATCGGGCTGATGCCCGACGGCGGCGCGTCGGCTCTCGTCGCCGCGAACATCGGGCGGATCCGGGCCATGCGCCTGGCGTTGCTGGCCGACCGCCTCACCGCCGCCGACGCCTACGACTGGGGTCTGATCAGCGCCGTGTACCCGGCCGACGAGTTCGACGCCGCGGTGGACAAGATCGTCGGCAAGTTGCGCTCCGGTCCGGCAGTCGCCCTGCGTGAGACCAAGCAGGCCGTCAACGCGGCCACGCTCACCGAGCTCGAGGGCGCCTTCGCCCGCGAGCGCAAGGGGCAGCTGCAGCTGCTGGTGTCCAACGACTTCCGTGAGGGCACCAAGGCCTTCCAGCAGAACCGGCGCCCGGAGTTCACCCAGCAGTAGGCGCACGCTCGGGCCCCGCAGCGAAAATCGTTGGACTCAACCCACTCCGGGTAGGCACCATCGAATGTTGTGAGCATGCAGCCCGATATCACGACGCCGGTTGGTCAAACCGACGGCTGGCGTGTGCTCGCCCCCTTCCGCATCCGCGAATACCGGTTGCTGATCGCCGCGGTCACGTTGTCGATCTTCGCCGAAGGTATGTGGTCGGTGGTGATGGCGTTGCAGGTCATCGCGATCGACAACAATCCGACCTCGCTGTCACTGGTGGCCACCTGCATGGGCGTCGGCTTGGTGGCGTTCGTCCTCGTCGGCGGTATTGCCGCTGACCGGATCAACCAGCGCACGATCATCATCGCGGTGGAGACGGTCAATCTGGTGACGGTCTCGACGGTCGCGGTGCTGGGTCTGCTCGACGCGCTCAAGATCTGGCATCTGGCCGTCGCGGCAGGCATTCTCGGCATCGCGGCGGCGTTCTTCTTCCCGGCTTACAGCGCGCTGCTGCCGCGCATCCTGCCGCCCGAACAACTGTTGGCAGCCAACGGCGTTGAGGGCGTGGTGCGCCCGGTGTTCCAGCGTTCGGTAGGTCCGGCGGTAGCAGGCATGGTGATCGCCGCGACTTTCCCCTCACTGGGCGCGGTCGTGGTGGCGGCGTTGTTCGGCCTGGGCCTGGCCCTGCTGGTCGCCACCCGCGGAACCACGGATCTGGTTGCGGCACAGGATGACAGCCAGCGACCGCACGTATTACGTGATCTGCGTGACGGTTTCGCTTTTATGGTGCGCACCCCATGGCTGCTGTCGACGCTGCTGTTCGCCAGCATGTTCGTCCTCGTCGTTCTCGGACCGATCGAGGTCCTGCTGCCGTTCATCGCCCAGGACCGGTTCGCCGACGGGGCCAGGGCCTACGGATTCATTCTGGCGTTCTTCGGATTCGGCAGCGCGCTGGGAGCATTGACGGTGTCTTCACGCCGGATGCCGCGGCGCTACCTGACCACGATGATGTTGATGTGGGGACTGGGCTCGGTCCCGCTCGTGGTCGTCGGCGTCACCTCGTCGTTCCCGTTGATGGCGGCGGCGACGTTCTGCATCGGCGTCACCGACGGTGCCGGGATGGTGATTTGGGGAACGCTGCTGCAGCGGCGGGTGCCGACGGAGATGCTGGGCCGGGTCTCAAGCCTGGACTTCTTCGTGTCGCTGGCCTTCATGCCGCTGTCGTTCGCGATCGTCGGCCCGCTGTCGAAGGTGGTTTCGATGGAGTCCATCTTCCTGGTGGCCGGGCTGCTGCCGGCCGTGCTGGCCGCAGTGGCCGTGACAGCAGCCCGGATGCCGCGCGACGAGCTGGCGCACCCGCTGCGTTAGGCGGCGGGTTACTCCGCCTCTCGGTGCAACCCGGTGAGGTGCGTGTAGGCCGCGGCATTGAGCTGGTTGTGGCCGACCTCGTCATCGCTGAGCTCTCGGCGCACCTTGGCGGGCACACCGGCCACCAGCGAGCGCGGCGGCACCACCATGCCCTGCGGCACCACCGCGCCGGCCGCCACCAGCGAGCCGGCGCCGATCACCGCACCGTTGAGCACCACCGCGCCCATGCCGACCAGGCTGTCCTGCTCGACGGTGCAGCCGTGCAGCACCACGTTGTGGCCCACCGTCACCCCGGTGGCGATCCGGCATGGGAAACCCGGGTCGACGTGGACGGTCACCCCGTCCTGGATGTTGCTGCCCTCACCGACCTCGATGGGCTCGACCTCGGCGCGCAGCGTGGCGCCGTACCAGACGCTGGTACCGGCGGCCAGCGAAACCTGGCCGATCACACTGGCATTGGGTGCAACCCAGGCGTCCGGGTCGATCTGCGGGGTATGACCGGCGACGGAGACGATCAGCGGCTCTGGCATGCCGGTCATGGTAGACAGCCGACCGGTCGGCTCGCGCGCCCTGGTACACCTTGCGGTAGCTCGACGGGACATGCCGATCCCCGGATTCCAGCAGTTCGCGGGCCAGGCCCAGCCTGCGGCTGCGGGATCTGAACGACGATTACGACCTGGCCTTCCAGCTGGCCGCCGGGCTGTGTTTCGTCGCCACAGCACTTTGCCTCAGTATCCGAAAAGCCCCGGTCAAAGGCCCCGCGTCGGCCCGGGTAGACACTTCGGCTTTGCCGTAACCGCTTCGTTACGCATACCATCCGATGCGGCGCCGCGGGGAACGCTGAGGTTGTTGTGTTCGTGGTTGCTCGCCATCGTCGCGCCGGGAACCGTGTAACGCGTCACCGGCAGCCGACGACTACAGGCTAGGCATGAGCGGGAGGAAAGACCCACCGATGAAAACTCGCACGAAGACTCTGGGCGTTGCTGCGGCCGTCGCCGCGATCACGGCGTCGCTGCCGTTGGCGGTCACCGCCTACGCCGACCCAGCGCCGACGACGACCGCCGCTCCGGTGGTGGAGATCCCCGACCCGCAGGGCTCGGGCTGCGACAACTTCAAGAAGGCCATGCCGGATTGGAAGAGCCTCGCAGATCTGCCGACAGGCAAGGTTCTGGCCAGCATCCCGGACATCAGCACGTTCAACGCGGCGCTGTCGGGCGGGCTGAACCCGGACGTCAACATCGTGCCGGTGCTCGACAACGGCCCGTACGTGATCTTCGCGCCGACCAATGACGCGTTCGCCGCCATGGAGCCCGGCAAGCTCGACGCATTGAAGGCCGACCCTGCCGCACTGACGAGTGTGGATTACTACCATGCGTTTCTCGGCCAGCTCGGCCCCGACGACGTGAAGGGCCAGCGGCCCACCCAGCAGGGCGCCGAGGTCAAGGTGACCGGCAAGGGTGGCGACATCAAGGTCAACGACACCGCCAAGCTGGTCTGCGGCCCCATCCAGTCCCAGACCGCCCGGATCTACCTGATCGACACCGTGCTCGATCCCAACGCCCCGCCGGAAGCCATCGTGCCGTCGGGCTCCAGCACCACCACGACCACGACGAAGGCCCCGGAAGCCACCCCGGCCGCTGACGCGCCGATCGGCTGATTTCTTTCTGCGCGAGCAGTCCCCCGCAAGCGGGAGGTGCGCGAGCACACGCAAAACTGCCTCTTTCCACGTGGAAAGAGGCAGTTTTGCGTCTGGTCGACGTGATTACACGCCGAGCTCGCGGCCGATGATCTCCTTCATGATCTCGGTGGTGCCACCGAAGATCGTCTGGATACGACCGTCCACGTAGGCACGTGCCACGCGGTACTCCATCATGTAGCCGTAGCCGCCGTGCAGCTGCACGCAGTTGTCGATGACCTTCTTGGCGACCTCGGTGGCCCACCACTTGGCCTTGGCCGCCTCGACCGCGGTCAGCTCACCGTCGACCACGCCCTGCAGGCAGCGGTCGAGGTAGTTCTCGGTGACCTCCAGCTCGGTGTCCATCTCGGCGAGCAGGAACCGATTGTGCTGGAAGCTGCCGATCGGTTGGCCGAAAGCCTTGCGGTCCTTGGCGTACTGCAGCGTCTCCTGGAAGACCGCCCGCGCACCGTAGATCGCCGAGATGGCGATCGAGAGCCGCTCCGAGGGCAGGTTGGTCATCAGGTGGTAGAAACCACGACCTTCCTTGCCGAGCAGGTTGGCGTTGGGCACCCGGACGTTCTCGAAGTTCAGCTCTGAGGTGTCCTGGCTGTGCAGGCCCATCTTGTCGAGCTTGCGGCCGCGAGTGAAGCCCTCCATGCCGCGCTCCACCACGAACAGGGTGAAGCCCTTGTGGCCGGCCTCGGGGTCGGTGCGGGCCACCACGACGCACAGGTCGCAGTTGATGCCCGAGGAGATGAACGTCTTGGAGCCGTTGATGATCCAGTCGTCACCGTCGCGCACCGCCGAGGTGCGGATACCGGCGAGGTCACTGCCCGCGCCCGGTTCGGTCATCGCGACCGCGATGATCGTCTCGCCGCTGGCGATGCCGGGCAGCCAGCGCTGCTTCTGCTCGTCGTTGGTGAGGTCCTTGAAGTACGGGCCGACGACGTCGTTGTGCAGGCTCAGCGCCGGGCCGTGCACGCCGGCCTTGGCGACCTCCTCGTCGATGATGGCGTTGAATCGGAAGTCATCCGAGCCCCCGCCACCGAACTCCTCGGGCATGTTGAAGCCGATGACGCCGTACTTGCCGGCGGCCGTGTAGGCCGACCGGTCGACGATGCGCTCGGTTTCCCACTTCTCGGAGTTGGGCACGAGCTCACGCTCGATGTATTCCTTCACCGTCTCGCGAAACGCCTCGTGTTCCCCGGTATAGATCGTTCGCTTCATGGCTTATTTCGCCTTCCAAACAGGTTCACGCTTCTGCGCGAAGGCCAGCGGTCCTTCCATGGCATCCTCGGTCTTCAGCAGCGTGCTGAATTCGCGGTTGGTGCGCTTCCAGCCGTCCTTGTCACCGGTGATGACGCCCTCGTCGACGCCGTAGGCGACCCGCTTGCTGGCCTGCACGGCCAGCGGCGCATTGCCGGTGATCCGCTCGGCCAGCTTGAGTGCCGCGTCGACGACGGTGCCGTCGGGCACCACCTGGTTGATCAGGCCCCACCGCAGCGCGTCGGCCGAGGACATCGGCTCACCGGTGAACAGCAGCTCGTTCGCCACCTTGCGCGGCAGCTGCTCGGCGATCCGGAACACGCCACCGGCACCGGCGATCAAGCCCCGCTTCACCTCGGGCAGACCGAACTTCGCGCCCTCCTCGGCGATGATCAGATCACTGGCCAGGGCCAACTCCGTGCCACCGCCCAGGGCAGTGCCGTTGACCGCGGCGATCGTCGGCTTGTCGATGAAATGGCTGACGTAGCCGGCGAATCCGTATTCCGGGTGCTCGGGGTGAAAGAGGTTCTCACCCCGCGAGATCGCCTTGAGGTCGGCACCGGCACAGAACGACTTGTCCCCCGAACCCGTGATGACCACGGCCCGGATCTCGGGATCGTTCTGTGCCTGCTCCAACGCGTCGCCGACGGCGATGCTGACCGAGCCGTTGATCGCGTTGCGCGCCTCGGGCCGATTGATCGTGATGAGCAGTACGTTGCCGCGCTTTTCTACCAGCGCGCCGGGCTGGGCATCGGTGTCGGTCACAGGAGCTCCAGGATGGTCGCGTTGGCCTGGCCGCCACCCTCGCACATGGTCTGCAGGCCGTACTGAATGTTGTTGTCCCGCATGTGGTACAGCAGGGTGGTCAGGATACGGGCACCGGAGCCGCCGAGCGGGTGACCCAGCGCGATCGCGCCGCCGTTGGGGTTGAGACGCTCCTCATCGGCGCCGATGTCCTTGAGCCAGGCCATCGGAACCGGGGCGAACGCCTCGTTGACCTCGAACGCGCCGATCTGGTCGACCGTCAAACCGGACTTGGCCAGCGCCTTCTGGGTGGCCGGGATCGGCGCGGTCAGCATGATGACCGGGTCGGCGCCGGCGAGCACTGCGGTGTGCACCTTGGCAAGCGGCTTGAGCCCCAGGTCTTTTGCCTTTTCGGCCGACATGACCAGCAGCGCGGCCGACCCGTCGGAGATCTGGCTGGAGTTGCCGGCGTGGATCACGCCGTCCTCCCGGAAGGCCGGCTTGATGGCGGCCATGGACTCGACCGTGCCACCGCGGCGGATGCCGCCGTCCTCCAGCACGACGTTTCCATCCTGGTCCTTGATCCCGACGATCTGGTCCTTGAAGGCGCCCGCATCCTGTGCGGCGGCGGCCTTCTCATGCGACCGCAGCGAGAACTCGTCGAGCTGGGTGCGCGACAGGCCCCACTGCTCGGCGATCATCTCGGCGCCGACACCCTGGTTGGGGGTCTTGTTGTCGTAACGCTCCCGGAACGCCTCCGGGTAGGGGTGCCCGCCGCTGGCCAGCGAGGAGCCCATGGGAGTGCGCGACATCGACTCGACGCCACCGGCGACGACGACGTCGTAATGCCCGGCGACCACGCCGGCGACGGCGAAGTGCAGAGATTGCTGGCTGGAACCGCACTGACGGTCGACAGTCACGCCGGGAACGGTCTCGGGCCACCCGGCGGTCAGCAGGGCGGTGCGGGCGATGTCGAGGGCCTGCTCACCCGCCTGCATGACGCAGCCCCAGATGACGTCGTCGACGAGGGCGGGGTCGATGCCTGCGCGCTGCACCAGCCCGTTGAGCACCTGAGCCGACAGCTCCGACGGATGCACACCAGACAGGGCGCCGTTGCGCTTCCCGACAGGTGACCGGACGGCCTCGACGATGACGGCTTCAGCCATGACTTCTCCTTTGAAGGGGGGCGCTACCCCGGTTGGACCCGATGGGGCACTCGAGGTGAAAATAACCCAGTAGGTTTACTAGGTCAACCTACTGGTTGGTAGAGCCTGATATACCGTTCCCGCGGTCAGCAGATGGTTTACTGAGTTGTACAGCTGACCACCCGGCCAGCGCAAAGTTGTCTCACCTGGGAGTGTCTGGTGGCTCGAACCACACCGCTGGCGCCGATGATCGGCCCGGACGCGATCGCACCGCAGGCACCGGTCCGTTCCCCGAAGACGGCCGAACTCGTCGCAGGCACGCTACGGCGCATGGTGGTCGACGGCCAGCTCAAAGAGGGCGACTTCCTGCCCAACGAGGCCGAGCTCATGGAACATTTCGGGGTCAGCAGGCCGACGTTGCGCGAGGCCGTGCGGGTGTTGGAATCCGAGCGTCTGGTCGAGGTCCGGCGCGGCTCACGCACCGGAGCCCGGGTTCGAGTTCCCGGCCCCGAGATCGTCGCCCGCCCGGCCGGACTACTGCTCGAGCTCTCCGGTGCCGACATCGCCGACCTCCTGGTGGGGCGTGCAGCGATCGAGCCGATGGCCGCACGCCTGCTTGCCGAGAAGGGTGATGAGGCCGCGTTCGCCGAACTTGAGCGCATGCTCGACGAGCACATCCCCAAGGACCATCAGTCAGACCAACTGGCGGCCACCACCGGCGACTTTCACCGCCGGGTGGTCGAACTATCGGGCAATGCCACGCTGGGCATCATCGCCGGCATGCTGCACGAGATCACCGTGCGCCACCACGCCTTCCTGTTCAAGGAGCGCAGGCCGGTGTCGAAGGCCGACTACGACAAGCTCATGCGGTCCTACCGCAAGCTGATCCAGATCATCCGTTCCGGTGACGGAGACGCCGCCGAGGCGCACTGGCGCAAGCACCTCGACACCGCGCGCATTCTCATGCTGCGGGACATCGAGAGCGTCAAGGTGCGCGACGTCATGCGCTGAGCCGTTCACGGCTCCTTTGTCATTGCCCTCATCTCCTGGCAACCCGCTCTCCGTATAGCTGGGTGGCGTTGCCGCCGAGGATGTCTCGGATCGCCTCGTCTGGCAGTCCGGCCTCCCGGATGTAGGTGAACGCGCGGATGTACTTCTCGTCCTGAAAGTACGGATAGTCCGAACCGGCGAGGATCCTGCGCGGATCGTAGACCTCCGCAGATAGCCGCAGCGCGCCAGCGGAGAAGTTTGCGGCGTCGAACCACATGCGGCGCAACGTCTCTCGCGGTGAGGCCGGGAATGCGCCCCAGTCCTCATAGTTGTCCTCGATGCGCTGGGCCAGGAACGGGATGTCGCCGCCCAGGTGTGCGACATGGAATCTCAGATCGGGATAGATGTTGGGGTAGTTGCCCTTGAGCAGGTGCAGCACCGCGATGGAGTCCTCGGTCGGCGCACCGTTGACCCAGGTGAGCCCGTGGTCGGAGATGGGCCGCGAGTAGGCTCCGTTGCCGGTCGGATGGATGTAGACGATGGACGCCCGACGGTTGAGTTCGGCGAAGACAGGCGCGAAGCGCTTGTCGGTGATCGCCGCGCCCGGATCGGGCAACAGCGTATTGATCGCCACCCCGACGAAGCCCAACTCGTCGAGGCAGTAGGAGATCGCCTCAAGCGCCTCGTCCGGATGGTTGAACTGGACCGCGCCGTAGGCGAGGAACCGGCCGGGGTGGTCGGCGAGGATCTGGGCGTAGATGTCGTTGACCATCCGGGCGGCCTCGGCAGCGGCGTCGGCGTCGACCACCAACGGAACCTGCGGGGTGGCCGAGAGCACCTGGATGCCAACACCGGCGGCGTCCATCATGGCCAGGCGGGCTCGCATGTCCTCAGGTTCGTCACTGGCCCGCAGGTTCCTGGCGATGGCGGTGGAGTGGGGCGCAACCCCGATCACCTCCAGCTTGTCCAAGTATCGGGCCGGATAGACGTGGGCGTGGGTGTCGATGACGGGGCGGGCGGTGGTCATGGTGTCCTCCTGCGGCACGTTACCGGCCATACCCAGTGCGCCCATCCTCGAACCGGGCGCTGGTTCACCGAGCTCACTGCGTCGCGCCGGAGCCTCCGTAGACCGGCAGTTCGTCGTCCCAGGGTTGCCTCGTCACCATGTCGGCAACCTTGACGTATCCCCGCTCGAATTCTCCGGTGGCCGCGTCGACGAGCCGGTACTGCTGGGTCTGATGCTGGATCGGCTGAGCGTCGAGCATCACGATGCGCACCTCCCCCGGCTCGAAATGGCACCGCTTCTGTAGAGCCGCCACGAGTTGCTCGTTGCTCATGTGCCCGTCGCCGAAGTTCCAGCCGATGGCCGTCGAGACGATCCGCTCCCCGTCGGTCAACACGTAGTCGTCCTCGTTGTACCCGGCCATCGCCCGGTGCGCCAGGGTAAACAGGGCCCGGCCGTGAGAGTTGAAGCCGCGGAACGCATATCCCATATACAGATACATCTGCGCGGTCTCCGGGCTGCCGTAGTACCGCTCCATCTGAGCGGCCGGCATGCTGGCGATCGCCACGATGCCCTTATCGATCTTCTCGGCGGCCGAGGGCTTGACGCACCACAGCGAGGTATCCCAGTTGCCCGCGTAATACCGCATGCCGGGCAGGAAGGAGATCTTGCGCGGGAAGAGGTTTCCCAGCACGACGGTGCCTGCGACCACGGCGAACAACACGATCGGCCACGGGCTGTTCAGGTCGCCCAGGCCAACGCCGGCGTGGCCGACGAACAACGCCAGCACCGAGAACATCATGAAGACGTTCCACTCCAGCGGCACGCCCATCGGAATGGAGCTCAGGATGCCGAAGTGGAACACGAGCATGACGAATGCCGCGATCGCCGTCGGCCAGCCCCCGTGGGAGAAGAACAACACCAACGGGACCAAACCTTCGATGGCAGTGGAGAAATGGGCCAGGAACCGCGACGGCGGGCCCGGGCGGAGATCGTCCGGGAAATGCTCGAAGAACCTGCGCTTGATCCAGCGCGGCCGGAACACCGGGTTGTTGCTCATCATCGTCGAGATGACGAACGGGAAGTGCTTGTTGAGCTTGGAGGTCGCCGCGCCGATCCAGATCACCAGACAGATCAGCTTGGCGGCGATGACGATGTCGGCACCGCTGAACAGGAAGCAGACCGCCAGTGATCCGTACACCTCGCCGCGGGCGGCCAGGAAGATCACCTTGTCACGCAGGCCGGCCACGGCCAGCAGGCCGACGATCGCCGCGGTCTGCCACACCGGCAGCACACCGACCTGACTTCCGAGCGCCGGGATGGGGCCGGTGCCTTGAGAGAACAGTGCCACCACCAACATCGCCAGCAGCGCCCCGTACAGCGCCACGTCGACGACGGTGCGGCTGTCCCCCTTGGTCAGCGGTACCCGGTTCGGCCACGGTGGCAGCCGAATCGTTTTGGGACGCAACCAGTACAGGATCGATCCCATGGGCGGGAAGAACCGGTTGTTGAGTGGGCCGAAGCCGCAACCGAGGCCCACGAGCTCGAACAGCATCGTGTAGAACACGACCTTCTGGTAGACGATCGGCTCGGCGTACCAGGAGGCGACGTTGGTGAACCCGTCGATCCCCGAGGTCGTCAGCGCGATCAGCCAGGCACCCAAGATGTAGGCCAGGATCTTGACGACATAGAACAGGTGCAGGACCACCGGGGTTCCGAAGCCGACCTCGGCCCAGTGCCGGGCCATCGGCTGAATCTTCTCGGCCCGACTGCCCTTGCTCCACTCCTCGAAGTTGATCTGAGGAGATTCCTGTTTGAGAAAACCCATGCCGGTCAGACTAGAACGTGTTCTATTCCGCCCTCACGCGAACAGACGCAAACTCGCACATTTTCATCCGAAAATGGGCGAGTTTGTGTCTGCTGGCGAGCAGAGGTCAAGACTCCTTGACCGGCGGACGGAAGAAGACCACCAGCTGGCCGATGCCACCGACCAAGCCGAGAACGATCGCAATGGTCAGCCCGCACCAACCGTGCAGCAGGTGGTAGAAGCCGGAGTCGGAGAACAACAGGTGATCCAGGCTGTAGCGGCCGGCGCCGAGGCCCGCGATCGCCACCGCCGCGACCGCCAGGATCAGGTTGTACTCCCAGCCCTCTTTGACGATGAAGAAACCGTTGGCCCGGTGCACGGTCCAGGCCGCCACCAGCATCAGCGCCACGAACCCGGCCGCAGGCACCGGGGTCAGCAGACCCAAAGCCAAGCCCAGCCCAGCCGCCACTTCCGTGCTGGCCGCGACCCGGGCGTGGAACATGCCCGGCTTCATGCCGATGCTGTCGAACCATCCGGCGGTGCCGGGGATGCGCCCGCCACCGAAGAACTTGTTGTAGCCGTGGGCGGCCATGGTCAGACCGAGGACCACGCGCAGGAGCAGGATCGCCGTGTCGTAAGCGGAGGAAGCCATGTAACAGAATGTAGGACATCTGTTAAGCCGCCGCCCAGCCCCCATCCACACTGAGGATCGCTCCGTGGATATTGCCGGCGTCTTCACCGGCCAGGAACACGACAGTCGCAGCGACCTCTTCGGGGGTACTCATGCGCCGGGACGGGATGCGCGCCAGCACCGGTGCGATTTCATCGGCCACGTCGGCCGCGCGCTCTGTGGCGATCGGCCCGGGAGCCACCGCGTTCACCCGCACCCCGAACGGCCCGTATTCGACCGCCCAGGACTTGGTCAGCGAGTGCACGGCCGCCTTGGTCGACGAGTACAGAGCTGATTTGTCTCCCCCGATCAACCCGGTGATCGAACCGACGTTGATCACCGCGCCGTGGCCACGCTCGGCCATCGCCGGCACCAGTGCCCCGGTCAGCAGGAACGGGGCGATGACGTTGGTCTGATATGACTCCAGCAGTGCCTGTTCGGAGACCACGCCGGTGGGTTCTGGTCGCCCCCACACACCCGCGTTGTTGACCAGGATGTCGATCTGACCGCCGGCAGCCTCGGCGGCCCGTTGTGCGAGGCGCCGCACCTCGTCTGCCCCGGCGCCCAGGTCGGCGGCGACGAATTCGGCCTGCCCTCCGGCAGCGCGGATGTCGGCGACGACGGCATCACCGCGCTCCTGGTTGCGGCCGCTGACGATGACTAGGGCGCCGTGGGCGGCAAGGGCCTTGGCGATGGCGACGCCGAGGCCGCCGGTGGATCCCGTGACGAGTGCTGTGCGGCCTTGCAGGCGCGTAGTGTTTGGACTCATGAGTCCAGGTATAAGCCGTTAAAAATGGACCTGCAAGTCCAGAAACTGACCGCTAAAGGTGAGGCCACCCGCCGCCGCATCATCGAGGGCGCCACCGCGGTGATCCGTAACAGCGGCGTGGCCGCCACCACGCTCGACGATATCCGAGCCCAGACCCAGACCTCGAAAAGCCAGCTGTTCCACTACTTCCCCGACGGCAAGGACCAGCTGTTGCTCGCGGTCGCCGAACGCGAAGCCCAGATGGTCCTGGAGGACCAACAGCCCTACCTCGGCGAGTTGACCTCATGGGCGGCCTGGCAGCGTTGGCGTGACGCCGTGGTCGAGCGGTACCGCCGACAGGGCCAAAGCTGCCCGCTGAGCCTGCTGATGTCGGAGATCGGCCGCGCCACTCCCGGCGCGCAGGCGGTCACCAAAGCCTTGCTGCGACAATGGCATGACGAAATCACCGCAGGCATCCGGCACATGCAGTCGCAGGGAAAGATGGCCTCCGATCTGGACGCTGACCAGGTGGGCGCCGCGCTGCTGGCCGGAATCCAGGGTGGCGTCAGCGTGATGCTGGCCTCCGGCGACCTCAGCTATCTGGAGTCCGCGCTGGACGTCGGCATCGCGATGTTGCGCCGCGGCTAGCTCGGCAGACGAGTCATAAGGCGGCTTCGAGCCGGTCGAGGTACCCGTCGACGTCCCCGATCGCCGACTCCGCCGCGAACACGCTGATCGAGATGGTGTCTCCCACGCCCGTCACGCAGTGGGTGAGCCCCACCATCGGCGACAACCCGGGAAACGCGGCTGCCATCCGCACCGGCATACCGCCGAAACTGAAATCCGCGGCACCGCAATTCACACTGGACACCACGGTGTTCCCGGTGACCGTCACCGACCGGGCATCGGGATTGAACTGGCTTATCCCCCAACGCAACAGCGGGGCCGGGGTGGCGGCGAACGCGCGCTCAGAGGCCCGCATTGCGGGGTGAGCGGCCCGCTCCCGCCGTGCCGCCAGCTCGGCGCCGATAGCGTCGCGCCGCTGGGTCACCGGGAGCGACGGATGCAGGCCAACGCCGACCGTGCCGAAATGGTTGTACGCCTGGCGTGGACCGGATTTCGCCATGGTCACTTCCGCCCCGAGATCGGCCGGATCTGCCCCGAGCGCACGGAGCTGACCGGCCAGCGCTTCGGAGATCCCGGCCAGGGCACTCACCGTCACGGTGGCACCCGAGAGCTGCGCCCGATCGCGGACAATCGTGCGCATGCTGCGTACACCCGTCGGACGGTCGTTGGTCCTGAGGGGAGGGCGCGGCATCGCGGCCGGCGGCACCCGCCCGGCCTCGGTGTCGGCCACCAGCTGCCGGTGCGCGCGGGCAGCCTCAAACCCTCGCCACGGCAACATCGCGGGATGCCCATACACCGGCGTCACGGGCGCCACCGCTCCCTGGCGGCCGAACATCACTGCCGCCGGGCCACAGGTGCGCCCGCCACCGCCGAGGGCGTGGGTGATCTGCAATACCGCGACTGTGCCCACGCCGGCGACGCCGGTCGCCCCCTCGACTCCGGGGAAGACATGCAGCCGCCACGGTGCCAGCTGCGCATCGAGTTGAGCATCCACCAGCTCACTCACCGCGGCCAGACAACCCAGCCAGGTCGGCTGATCGAGATCGTGCACCACGAAACGGGATTCGTCGACCCTCGACGGTACCCAGGCCGGGTAGTGCAGCCGTTCGCTGTCGTCAATCCGTTGCGAGAGGTCCGGGCTGGTGCCGGCGTTGGCAGCGAGCTCGCCGAGTGCTCCCTTCAGATCGGTGGGCACCCCGTCGAATCCGTACAGCAGGAAGGTGTCGTTGGGCATCCTGGACGACATCCAGAACATCTGCGCATCGACCGCAGTGAGTCGGCTAGCCCGCACGTCCGACGAAGTCCAGGATGCGGGCGGCGGTGACGTCCGGCTGATCGAGCTGCAGGAAGTGGCCGCCGGATTCGACGCCATGGGCATCGCTGCCCGCGGGCAGCACCTCGCGTACCCACCGGATGTAATCCGGTGCGGCACAGCCGTCATCGGTGCCGTGCAGGTACAACGACGGCAACACTGGCGGGAGCAGCCAGTGCTTGTGCAGCTCGGCGTACTGTGGCGGCGGTTTGCTCATGCGGATCGTGGCCCGGTAGTAGCCCAGGGCAGCCCGCCACCGGTCGGGCGCACCGATCGCGGCGTCGACGTGGCGCAGGTCGTCGGCGGCGTCGTATCCCGGTGACCACGTCTTCCACAGCCGAGGTAACACCCAGGACGCGGAACGTTCCGGAAGCCACGGCAATTGGAAATACATCATGTACCAGCTGCGCAACGCCTGACGCGGCAACTGGGCCAAGAGCTTGCCGGCATCGGGCACCCGGCCCAACGGCTGAAACGACGCCATTGGCGGCACCGACATGATCACGGCCTTCTCGAACGGATTGTCCGGCAGCGCGGCCACACCCGACGCCGCCATGGCACCCCAGTCGTGGCCGATGATCACATCGCGTCCGGACGGTCCGACGGCCTGCAGCAGGCGCAACGCATCGTCCATCAGTGCACCGACGTGATAGCTGCCGTCGGTGGGAATCGACGAGGGCAGGTAGCCGCGCATGAACGGCGCCACTACTTTCCAGCCCGCCTCCGCCAGCACCGGGGCCACCTTGCGCCAGCCGTAGGCGGTGTCAGGAAAACCGTGTAGGCACAAAGCAACCGGGCCGTCATCGGGCCCCCACACCAGCGCCCGCAGTTGCACCGCGGGGGTGGCGACATCGATCCAGCGCGGCTCGGTCACAGCGGCACCGGTTCGTACTTGGACATCAGCCAGTGGTCACCGTCTTTGACCATCGTGGCCCGTGCCACCGACGGGGTCTTCTGCGGCATGTGGTCTCCGACCTGGACGCTCTGGTTGACGAACAGCACCACCTCGACGCTGTCCGGTTTCGCGGTGACCGTCCCTATCCGCAGCACGTCGGCGACGGCAGCGATCCGCTGAGCGTGCGCGGCCGGGATCACCTCGTTGATCATCGCGGTGTAGGTGCCCAGGAACTCCCCGGTCATCCGGTCACGGGCCGCAGTGAGCTGTTGGTCGACCGTCTCGGTCTCGTACGACAGCATCTCGACGGTGATCTCTTTGGCCGCCTGAACGGATTCGGCTCGGGCCGTGTCGCTTTCGTCCTGCGACACGGTCAGCCACCGCAGCACCCCGGAGGACACTGCCAACAGCAACGCGATGGCCGCCAGGACGATTGCCACGCTGACCCGCGAGCGGTCGCGGGACGGCTTGGGTTCGGCCGGCTCGTTCACTGCCTCGGCTTCTACGGCTTCGTCCGCTTCGCCAGCGGGCTCGTCCGCCTCGGTGGCGACGGTTTCCTCGGGCGCCGGCTCCTCGGGCGCCTCGCCCTCGACGGCGTCTGGCTCAGGGCTTACCTTCTCGAGGTTTACCTGTTCAGTGCCTACCTGTTCAATGCCTGCCGGCTCAATGCCGGCCGGCTCGGTGCTCTCTGCAGAATCCGCTGTGGCCTTACGACGCCCCGACGGCGGCATCTTGTGCCGGCCGCTCACTGGATGAACTCCACGTTGGAAACCTTCGCCTTGCCATCAATATCCTGCACCGTCAACACCATTCGCCACACCTGAGGAGCCTGCTCCGGCACACCCGCATTCGTGGACCGAACGGTCACGGACATGAGCACGTCCGCCTTGTCATCCGAGTAAGACTCCAAACCCGATGCGGTCACAGTGCCCACCGACTTCGACTTGATCTGCTTGACCACGTCGAGGAACGACTTCGAGCGTCTCTCGAAGTCGTCGTAGAACCGTCCGGTCGATGAGTCGAGGACTCGCTGAATGTCGTCTTCGGCGTGCTCCCAGTCGATGCTCGTCAGATTTGTCGCACCCTGCCGCGCAGTTTCCATGAACATGTCACGCCGCTGCTGTTCATGGTGGACGTGGTAAAAGCCGTAGCCCAGCCAACCGGTCAGCGCCGCCAGCGCGACGACGAGCGCCACTCCGACAAGCGCTACAGATGGCGTGCGCAGGGAGCCCCGCCGCTTCGTTGTCGCATCTTCAGCTTCGTCAGACTCGTCCTCAGCAGCCTCGTCGTCAGTCTCTTCGACACCCTCGGCTTCAGGGGCGGACTGACTCGACTCCTCGGTCTCGGTCGGCTCGACCGGCTCGACGTCGGCGCTGTCGTCTGCCATTCATCTGCTCCTCGGTGGCACTGCAATGGCGCGTGCGATGGCACGCGTGCGGTCCAACGTACGTGGCACCGGTCACATCGTCATCAGCGGTACCGGCAGTCCCGGATAGGCCCGCGCACGCGACTACCCCTCCGTCCCGCCGGGCTCCCTGCTCGTGATGTGCGCCCCGACCGCACGCAGCGCAAAGTCCACCGCCGCGGCACACGCGCACTCCCAATCTCCGTCGGCACTCAGCCGGGACAACTCATGGCTGACCACGGCTCGGATGGCCGCGGCGTCCCGCTCCGGCCTGGTCAGCGGAAGGGATCCGTCGTCCCGGCCGCGGCGCAGGAGGGCCGCCAGCGACCGTTCGCGGTCGAGGCGCCACTGTTCCTGCACGGACTGGTAACCCTTGGCCGAGCGGACCTCCTCCAGATCCAGGACCATCGCACGTCCGCGCGACCGCGCATCACGTATCACGTCGAACGACACCCTGATCCAGTGCGCCAGCTGATCCGCCGGTGCACCGTCGGTGTCGTCGGCGATCTGGTCGAGCCGGCAGCCCAGCGCCCTGCCCGAACTCTCCTGCATGGCCAGGAACAACGCGTCCTTGGATTCGAAGTGCCGATAGAACGCCCGGGTGGACAGCCCGGCCCGGGCCAGCACCGCAGCGATCGGCACCGCGCCGGCGTGGGGCTCGGCCAGGCAGCTGAAGGCGGCCTTGATGATCGCGCGGCGCTCATCGATCACCGCTTCACCCGATTCGACACCTGGCTCGCACTGCACGGTTGACGATTCTAGAAACGGCACGCTTGTCCGGGTGGCAGATGCGCTGAAAACCCGCCTGGGTAACGTGACTTCCGGGGCCGGCCGAGAGGAATGTCCGTGAGTACCGGGAAAACCGAGCACAGCGAATCACACATCGTCACGTTCCGGGGTGTCGATGACCTGAATCTGGTCGGCGACGAATGGAACCGGGACGCCGCGTCTGCTGCTGACCGACCAACGATTCTGCTGCTGCACGGTGGCGGACAGAACCGGTATTCCTGGAAGAACACCGGACAGATCCTGGCCGACGATGGCTCGCACGTGATCGCGCTCGACGCGCGTGGTCACGGCGACAGCGACCGCTCACCCAGCGCAAACTATTCGGTGGAGGCACTGAGCGCCGACGTACAGCACGTGCTGTACCAAGTCGGCCGCCCGGTGGTGCTGATCGGGGCCAGTATGGGTGGGCTGACCAGCATCCTGGCCGCTCATGAGGCGGGTCCGGAGTTGGTCACCAAGCTTCTGCTGGTCGATGTGGTGCCCCGGTTCGAGAAGAGCGGCAGCGCGCGTATCCGCGACTTCATGTTCAACAACGTCGACGGCTTCGACTCCCTGGAGCAGGCGGCCGAGGCCGTCGCTGCCTACCTGCCCTACCGCACCAAGCCGCGCAGCCCGGAGGGCCTGAAGAAGAACCTGCGCCTGCGCGACGGGCGCTGGTACTGGCACTGGGATCCGGCCTTCCTCACCAAACCCGAGGACGATCCGTTCGCCCGGGTCGACAAGCTGGAAACTGCCGCGATGAACCTGTCCATCCCGATCCTGCTGATCCGCGGCAAGCTCTCCGATGTGGTCAGTCCCGAGGGTGTACAGGACTTTCTGGAGAAAGTGCCCGCCGCCGAGTTCGTCGAGTTGTCCGATGCGGGGCACACCGCGGCCGGGGATGACAACGACGCGTTCTCCGAGGTTGTCGTGGAGTTCGTCGGGCGGTGACCGCCGACCGCGGTGGCCGACCGGGTCAGCCGCGCCTTGGCCGGCTTCCACCACCACAAGGCTGATGAGCGAGGCTGCCCGCCAAGCCTCGAAGTTGTCGACGTGAGGTAACCCCGAGCTTGACGAACACTTTTCGCAGGTGCCACTCGACGGTGTGGGTGCTGATGAACAGCTGCTCTCCGATCGCCACGTTGGTCAGCCCGTCTGCGGCCAGCCGCGCGATCTGTGCCTCCTGAGCCGTCAGGGCATCGCCGCCGGCAAAGGGCTGTCGGCCCGCCCTCTCCCCCTTCGCGATCAACTCTCGCCCGGCACGATCAGCGAAAGCCTGGGCACCAAAAGCACAGAACATGTTGTGGGCGATGGTGAGGTGTTCCTTGGCTGCTGACCGGCGCCTTCGACGGCGCAGCCATTCCCCGTAGCGCAGATGGGCGCGGGCCAGGTGAACCCTGATGCGAGTACGCCCCAGCCGGGCGATCGCCTCACGGTAGTGAGCCTCGGCATCTCCATCGTCGGCCACCAAAGCCTGCGCACCCGCCAAAGTTCCCAGGGCCCAGTCTGTGTCGCGGGCCGACAGACGTTCGGTGAGACGCTTGCAGGCCTTCTGTGCGGCGTCGATGTTGCCGATGCGGGTGGCCGCCTCGATCAGTTCGACCAGATACCAGCCGTAAAGTCCGAGGTCCTCATACTCGGCCGCCTGCTGGGCCGCGGCGAATGCCTCCTCGTAGCGGCCGAGTCCATTGCAGAGGACGGCGGTCGCATACCGGGCTACGCCCAACATCCGGCCTTCACCACAGGCCGATGCTGCCTCAGCACCGGTCTTGAGCGCATCGAGATCGTCGGGATCACCCTTCCACGCATCCAGCGCAAGAGAATGGTAGCGCAGCGGGGAGCAGTAGCGGGTCGACAGGGAGATCGAATTGGCCTCCGTCAGAAGAGCTTCGGCGGCTACGAGCTCGCCGGCCAACATATGCACGAGGGCCCGATAGGCGAGGGTCTCCGGAAGCAGTGCCAACGCGTCGGACGCCCGGACTCGTCGGACCGCCGCCGTGGAGAGCCGGTGCGCCAACGCGTCATCCCATAGGTCGTAGGCCGTGGACTGCTGAATGAGAGGCAGCGCGGGCAGCCGTTCGATACCGCAATGCGCGGTCTCGGCCATCCTCGCCACGGCCGGGATATCTCCAAGCCGGCCGGCGTATACCGCCACTGCGAGAGCTTCGAGATGTGCCTCAAGGCTCACCTCGCCGTCGAAGTGATCGAATTCGACTGTTGCATCCCACATTCGGGATGCGATGTCACTCAATGAGGCCGCAGCGACATCGCCGCTGCGGCGCTTGGCGAATTCCATCTGCGCGGACAGCCACGCGGCCCGCGCCCTCTGCAGTCCGGTCGTCGACGCGAGCTCTGCCATGGTGAGCAACTCGTCGGCATCGGAAAAGGCACCGGCATCGAGCTTGGCTCGGGCTGCCGCCAGCGCTCGATCACAGCGAAGCTCCGGAACCGATGTCAGGACTGCGGCCCGTTCGAGGAAAGTTGCTGCCACGGCCACGCCGATCTTCGTGTGCGCATGCCCGGCAGCGGCTTCGAGCTGCGCCGCCACCTCATCGTCGGGCCACGTCGCGGCGTTGGCGATATGCCACATCCGGCGGTCGGGATCGGTCTCGGCATCCGTGACTTCGGCCAGGACACGGTGCATTTCGCGCCGAACGGGCGGGTCGGCAGCATAGTAAGCGGCCGACCGGGCGAGGGGGTGCAGAAACCGCACATCGGAATCGATCTCGACCACCCGGGCGGCCACTGCGGGCGCCAGCATGTCGACGGCAATCCCCAGGTTGTCCGCCACGCAGGCCAACACCGCGGCATCGCCGACCGGCTCGGCCGCAGCTGCGAGGAGCAGCTGTCGAGTCGGCTCGGGCAGCGCACGGATCAGCTCGACAAAGTCCAGCTCGATCCGTCTGATCGCCGAAGGAGTGGCGCCGCGGCGCCGCGCCCCGACAAGTTCCGCGGCAGCCCGATCGTGCGGAAGTGACACCAACGCAAGTGGATTACCTCGGGTCTCGGCGATGATCCGATCGCTGACGCGTGGGTCGAGACGGCTCATCATCACTGTGCGCAACAGCTCCCGCGCGTGCTCATCCAACAACGGGCCGATCACCAGTTCGGGCAATCCGCTCAGTACGTCGGCGCCGGTGTCCCGGGTTGCGAACACCAGGCCTGCCCCAGCGGTTGCGAATCGCCGTGCCACGGACGCCAGAATCTCCAGGGTGGCGCGATCCAGCCACTGTGCGTCGTCCACGACGCAGAACAGCGGACGGTCGCGGCACGCGGCGGCCAGCAGGCTCAACACCGCCGATTCCACCAATTTTTCGGGCGGTGGCGCACCGGATCCGAGTCCCAGGATCACGACCAGTGCGTCACGTTGGGCATCCGGCAGCCCGTCGAGGTGACCGAGCAGCGGTCGGCTCAGTTGCTGGAGACCGGCGAAGTCCAGATCCATGTCGGATGGCACTCCGGTCACGTGCGTCGTTCGGTGGTGCCCGACCCGCTCGAGCAAGTGGCTCAGCAGCTCGGTCTTCCCGACACCGGCATCCCCGCGCAACACCAGCACCCGACTTCCGTTCGGCACACCCGTGACCAGATCCTCCAGAAGCCGGCATTCGGCATCGCGACCGAACAGAACACGTGTTCCCGAATCCTGAAAAGGTGTCCGCCGCATACAGATATAGACCGTTCAACAACCAAAATTGTGACGGCGGCTATCCTCCAGCTTCACCGCGATATCCCGGCGGGAACGGATACCGAACTTGCTGAACACTTTTCGTAGATGCCACTCGACGGTGTGAGTGCTGATGAACAGTTGCGCGCCGATCTCCGGGTTGGTCAGACCATCGGCGGCAAGCCGGGCGATCTGCAATTCCTGCGCGGTGAGCGACACGCCGTCGGATGCCTGCCGACGGACCGCGGGACCATTCACCGGTGCTGCGCCCGCGGCAGCGAGTTCTCGACGCGCCCGCTCGGCGAATCCGTTGGCACCCATATCGCTCAGCAATGTGTATGCACGGCCAAGGAGCTGCCGAGCCTCACCTTGCCGCTGCTCGCCTCGCAACCATTCGCCGTACACCAAATAGGCTCGTGCGGTGATTATTCGGACGTCGGTGCGCTCAAGCAGCTCGATGGCATCCCGATAGAGCTGTTCGGCGACAGCACCGTCAGCCACCAGCGCGCCGACATAGGCTGCCGTACCGCGCACCCAGTCGGTCCCGCTCACCGCAGCCATGTCTTCGATGTGCCGTACCGCCTCGGCCGCCTCTGCCGGCACTCCCAATCTTGCTGCCGCCTCTACCAACTCGACCATCGACCATGTCGACAGTCCAAGCTCCCGTGGATATACCGATCCACGCCGAGCGGCTGCGAGTGCCTCGTCATACCGGCCGAGTCCGTTGTAGAGCACCGCGGCCGCCCACTCCGTGGCCGTCAGTGCCTTGCCCTCGCCGCGCAACAACGGGTCGGAGGTGATCAGGTCGATCGCTTGCCGCGTGCGCGTCTCGTCGCCCCGCCACGGTTCGACGACCATGGCGCCGTAGTGCGCGAAGAAGCTGCTTCCGGTCACCTCGCCCAACGTTGCAGCCTGGGCGACCAGGGCGTCCGACGCTGCCAGGTCGCCTGCGTAGACCCGGTTCGACAGCCGCAGCAGCATCGCCGACGGCAGGATGGCAAGCGCACCGGTGTCCACCGCCAACTCGACCAGCTTGGCCGACAGCGTCGACCAGGCCTCGAATTCCCAGGTGTTGTGCGCCAATCGGCACGCCAGAGGAAGCCAGCCCAGTCCTTCCTGCGACGAGAGTTCTCCTGTTCGATAGGCGGCCAGTGCGCGCTGAACCAGCGGCGCTCCCGCCCCGTAGCCCGCAACCGTGATCCGGGAAACGCCCTCGAGGAGCAGATCTGAGCGCGCCGGGTCCCCCGGTCTGCGCATCGCCAGGATCGCGGCCGCCACCTGCTCCACCCCAACGCCATCGGCCAATCGGCCGGCGGTGAGGGCGGCGTAGAGGGCATCGCGGTAGGTTTCGGTTGCCAACGCCGAGTCAAGTGGCTCAAGCTGTTTGGCCGCGCCGAGGAGTGCGGGCAGGCCCGCGCTCGCGCTCCGGAATGAGAAGAGACTTCGTCCGCGCACCAGCTCGGCGAGGGCGCACTCACGCTTCGTCAGCGGCAGAGTCCGGATGGCGTCGAGCAGTTCGAGAGCCTCGCCGAACTCACCGGCCTCGCTCTTGGCCTGTGCTGCGGCCAGCGAACGGGAGCCCCGACGACGCGGATCAGGTGTCAGTTCGGCGGCCCGGTCGAGAAACGCGGCCGCCGCGGCAGCACCGCCGCGTGCGCGGGCTCGGGTGGCCGCCAGCTCGAGGCCGGCGGCCACACCCTCATCGGGCCGACTTGCGGCACTTGCCAAGTGCCACGTGCGTCGATCGGGGTCATGATCGGGGTCCGTCGCCTCCGCCAACGCCCGGTGCACCTGCCGGTGCTGCGGTGTCGTCGCCGATCGGTAGGCCGCCGAGCGCACCAGCGGATGCCGGAACCTGACCATGGTGCCGACGGTGAGCAGGTCGCGCGCCTGCGCTTCGGCACTGGCGGCGACGATGTCGATATCCAACGCCACGGCCGCGCGCCGCAACAGCGCCACATCTCCCACCGGATCAGCCGCGGCGAGCAGCACCAGCAGCTGGGCTTCGGGTGACAATGAACGCAGGCGACGCAGGAAGCCCTTCTCAATCTGGCCGGCCAGCGGCTGGTCGTCCAGCCGGCCGGGCCCCACCGCCAATTGCGCGACCGTCAACTCACGTGGAAGTTCAAGGAGCGCAAGTGGATTCCCGCGAGATTCGGCCAGAATGCGATCGAGAACCCGGTCGTCGACGCGGCCCGGACAGCCCCTGGCCAGCAAGGTCCGGGCGTCGTGATCGCCCAGGCCCTCAATCTGCAGCGCGGGTAAATCCCTCAGCACATCGCCATCGGCCGGCTCACGTACCGCGAACAGCAGGACTACCCGCTCGGCCAGCAGCCTGCGTCCGACGAACGACAATGTCTGGGCTGAAATCCGATCCAACCAATGCGCGTCGTCGACCAGACACACCACCGGCCGCTGCGCGGCCACATCCGCCAGCAGGCTGAGGACGGCGAGGCCGACGAGGAAACGATCCGGAGGAGTTCCCGCGCTGAGCCCGAACGCCGTTTCCAACGCCGACCGTTGTGGGACAGGTAGCCGGTCGAAGTGTTTCCGGAATGGCGCGCACAGTCGGTGCAACCCGCCGAACGCGAGTTCTGCCTCTGCCTCGATTCCCGCGACCCGCACCACCCGGCAACGAGTGGCGTGGATGCCCACGTGGTCGAGTAGCGCGGTCTTGCCGATCCCGGCCTCCCCCCGCAACACCAGGGCCGCGCTGCGGCCGCCCGACACGGCCGTGATGACGTCGTCGAGGATTGAGCATTCCCGTTGCCGGCCGAGGAGGCGTTGCCGCGTTCCATCGAGTCGCTCCAACTCCTCGACGCGAGGCGTCTCGACAGGCCGGGCCAACCGACCTGAGGTATCGACACTCATGCGGCCCGTGAACTGGCGTAGTCGACGGCGAGAAGGTGCTCCAAATCCCGCCGGTCACCGGTGCGGGCGGCGTGAAGGAACGCGGTGGCAAGACGGCGGTGTGCGGCAATCAGGACCGCTGAGGTGCGCTCGCCGGCGTCGAGGCGGGTCTGGGCCCGGCGAACCAGTTGCCGCGCGGTGGCGGCACGGGTCCGCAGTAGCGCGGCGATGTCTGCGTACGCGTACCCGAACCCTCTGCGCAGCACGTAGGCGGCCAGCTCCCCTGGCGTCAACCTCGCCATCAGCAGGGCCAGCATCTCCTCGACCACCGCAGTCTGTTCGGTATGCAACATGGGTTCGTCCTCGACGGTGGCGGCCAGATAATCCAATGGCGACGCGGTCGGCGCTTCGTAGCGGTGCCGGGCCGACTGGATGACGTTGATCGCGAGGTTGGTCGTGGTGGTGGTCAGAAATGCGGCCGGGTTCTCCACGATCGCGCGGTCGGTGCGCTGCCACCGCAGCCATGCCTCTTGGACCAGGTCTTCGGCGCCACAGGTCTCGCCGGTAACTCGGTAGGCGATACCGAACAGCCGCGCGCGGTGGGTGAGAAAGATGTCGAGTGCCAGGTCCAGTTCATCCGGTGTCGACATACCTCCACCCTGGAACCCACGTGGCCTCCGTCGCGCCACGCAACTACGTAGTCGAGTCCGTGGGCTGCACACCACGGACTGCGCGGGCCGGCTACGTACCGGGGATTAGCCCGATGCTGCCAGCGCACTCGGCAGCTCGCGGCGGGAGCCGATGCCGAGCTTCGTGTACACCTTGCGCAGGTGCCACTCCACGGTGTGCGGGCTGAGGAAGAGTTCCGCGCCGATTTTCGGGTTGGTCATTCCGGCGGCGGCCAACGCGGCGATCTGCGCCTCCTGCGGGGTCAGACTGGTCGTCGGCCCGGTTTCCCGGCTTCGCGCGTGCTCGCCGGTGGCCAGCAGTTCGCGCCGCGCCCGTTCGGCGAACGCCGTGGCCCCCATGCCATCGAACATCTCGTGTGCGGTCCGGAGCTGCTCCCGCGCCAGTGCCCGCCGGCGGTTCCGGCGCAGCCATTCGCCGTACAGCAGGTGGGTGCGGGCCACCTCGACGACCACGCGGTCGCGGGCAAGTTCCTCGATGGCCGCGCGGTACAGCGCGTCCGCCTCGTCACCGTCGGCGAGCAGGGCGCGACTGCGGGCGCTGACGCCACGGGCCCAGCCGGAACCGGCCGCGCGGGTCAGTTCAACCAGACGGTCCAGCGACGTCCGGGCCGCCACGAGCTCACCGCACCGCACCGCGGCCTCGACATGCTCGACCAACGACAGCCCGGTGAAGTTGTAGCCGTCGTGCTCGATGCCCGCCCGGGCCACCGCGAGTGCCTCGTCGTACCGAGCCAGGCCGTTGTACAGCACGCCCTGGATATAGCCGGCGACCCCCAGTAGCGAGACCTCGCCGTGTTGGGCAGCGCGGGCTTTGGCCTCCGCGATCGGGCCGGCAGCGGCATCTTCCTCACCACGCCACGCGGCCAGCACCAGCGAGGCGTAGGCGTGCGGGGTTTGTCCGGTGGCGGCGGAGATCGCGTCGGCCTCGTCGATCATGCGGGCCGCCGTGGCGAAGTCGCCATGGTGGATGTAGACGCCGCCCAGGTAGATCAGCGCCGGCGGCAACACGCTGAGCGCACCGACGTCACGGGCGAGACGCACCGCACGGGTGGCGAAGGTATCCCACGCGGGCAGATCCCACCCGTAGTGGATGAACGATTCCAGCGCGACGGGCACCAGCAGCAGCCATCGCATCGTCGCCTCGCGGCTGTGTAGTTGTTCCTGCGCAAAGGGTTCAAAGACCCGGCGCAACGCGGGCACACCGGTCTCATGACCGTCGGCCAACAGGGTGGCGACGCCGTCGAGCAGCAGGTCCGCGGCGCCGGAGTTCGACGGCGGAGCGCCGGAGGCCCGGGCAGCGACTGCCGCGGCCTTGGCCCCGGCCGGGCCGTGGACCCGGCCGGCGAAGACAGTCGCGCTGATCGCCTCCAGATAGGTTTCGCGGGCCAGTGGTGATCCGGCGGCCGCGAATTGTGCGGCGGCGTCGAGCAGTAACGGTGCCGCTTCGTCACTACGACTGCGGCCGAATAGGATTCGGGCTCGCAGTCGCGCCAGCCGGGCCTGGTCCAGCGGGTCGAGTGGGCACAGGCTGGCCAGGGTGGCCAACTCGGTGGCGCGATCCGGGGAGGCGGCCGAGAAATGTGCTTCGGCGGCCGCGACCGCCCGCCGTCCGCGCTGCCAGCGGTCCGGCGTCAGCTCGGTGGCGCGTTCCAGCAGGACCGCCTCGGCCGCCATCCCGCCGCGCTGGCGGGCCCGGGCCGCCGCGTGGACCAAGCCCGCCGCGACCTCCTCGTCTGGCCCGTCGGCCGCTTCTGCCGCATGCCAGGCGCAGCGGTCCGGATCGAGCACCGGGTCGGTGACGGCCGCCAGGGCCCGGTGCACCGCCCGGCGCTCCTCGGGATCTGCTTGCCGGTACACCGCCGAGCGCACCAGCGGGTGGCGGAATCGCACGGACTCGCCGAATTCGATCAGACCGGCCGCCTTGGCCGGCGCGGCATCGGGCGCGATGTCCATCGCCTCGGCCGCGCGAACCAGCAACCGGGCTTCCCCGATCGGCTCCGCGGCAGCGATCAACAGCAGTGTTCGGGTCGGCGCCGGCAGCATCCCGATCCGGCCGGCGAAGTCCTGTTCGACGCGACTCGACACCGATTCGCGGATCGCCGCCGTCCCCGCCTCCACGCCGTAGGCGAGTTCGGCGGCACTGCGGCCGCGGTAGAGCTCCAGCAGCGCGAGCGGATTGCCCGAGGTCTCGGCTACCAGCCGATTCCGTACGCGGTCCTCCAGCCGCCCCTCCACCGCGGCCTCCAGCAGCTCACCCGCCGCCGCTGGGTCGAGACCTCCGAGCCGCAGTTCTGGCAGATCCTTGAGCACCGCGTGACCCTCCGGATCGCGCACGGCGAACACCATCGCGACGGCCTCGGCCAGCAGCCGGCGCGCCACGAACTCCAGCGTCAGCACGGACACCTGGTCCAGCCATTGGGCGTCGTCGATGATGACCAGTACGGGCTTGGTCTCTGAGGCGCGGGTGAGCAGGGTCAACACCGCCAGGCCGACCAGGAACCGATCCGGCGGATCACCAGCGGCCAACCCGAAGGCAACCCGCAGCGCATCCCGCTGCGGCTCGGGTAGCGCATCGATCGTGCCGAGGAACGGTGCGCACAGTTGGTGCAGGCCGGCATAGGCGAGTTCCATGTCGGCCTCGATCCCGCGGGCGGTGGTCACCGTCATCCCCGAGGCCTGGGCCGCCACGTACTCCAACAGCACCGATTTCCCGATGCCGGCCTCGCCCCGGATCACCGAAACCGCGGACTCACCGCGGCGCAGACCGCTGAGCAGGTCGGTCAACTGGGTGCACTCGGGTTGCCTGCCAATCAGGTTGGGCAACGGACTGGCACTCATGCGGACGGCTCCTGGCAGGGCTGGGCGGCACGGATGTGCACGGCTGGCGAGAAATCTACCGGGATTGTCACAAACCGCGACGCCGCCCGGTCGGTACTTATAACCGGTCGTCTGCCCCAGGAGAGTCCATGTCACCCCGCGAACATCAGCTCGCCACGTCTGTCCTCGTGGTGGGCGTCGGTGGGGCCGGGTTGCGAGCGGCCATCGAACTCGCCGAGGCCGGGGTCGCGGTGACGGCGGTAGGCAAGCACATACCGGATGACGACCACACCGGCCTGACCCTCAGCGGGATCAACGCCGCGCTGGATACCGCCGACGGCTGGGAACAGCACGCGGCCGACACCTTGCTGGAAAGCCGCCTGCTGGCCGATCCGCGCACCGTGCAGCGGGTCGCCCAGGGAGCCGCCCACGGCATCCACGACCTGGAGCGCTTCGGCATGCGCTTCGAGCGACACGACGGCGGCCGGATCACCGGGGGTCATCCGTACCGGCGTAAAGCCGACGCCGGCGAGGTGCAACGCGTCCTGCGCGAACACGCGGTCCGGCTCGGGATCCCAGTCCTGTCGACGTTCTACGTGACCCAGATACTGGTGAACGACGGAGCGGTCTTCGGCGCCTACGGCTTCGACCTGATCGACGGCGCACGGTATCTCGTGCACGCCGACGCGGTGATCCTGGCGACGGGTGGCCACACCCGGATCTGGCGCCGGACATCGGCCCGCCGGGACGAGAACACCGGTGACTCGTTCCGGCTCGCCGCCGAAGCGGGTGCCCGGTTGCGAGACGCCGAGCTGGTGCAGTTCCGGCCATTCGGTTTACTCAGTCCCGAGCACGCGGCAGGCACGCTGATCAGCGATTCGGTGGGCGAAGCGGGCGGCATTCTGCTGAACAGCGTCGGCGAACGGTTCATGACCCGCTACCACCCCGACCAGATGGAGCGCGCCGGCCGTGACCGGCTCGCCATGGCGTCCTACGCCGAGATCAAGGCGGGACGCGGCACCCGGACCGGTGGGGTCTGGCTGGACCTGTCGCATCTGCCTGCCGAGAAGGTCGCGACACGGCTGCCGCAGGTCTACCAGACCGTGCTGGATGTTCAGGGGCGCGACGTCACCCGGGACCCGATCGAGGTCGCCCCGACCGCGCACTACTCGTTGGGCGGGGTCGCCGTCCGGCCGCATGACCACGGGACCGAGGTCGACGGGCTGTTCGTCACCGGTGAAGCCACCACCGGATTGCACGGTGCAGGTCTGCTGGACGGCAACTCGTTGATCGCGGTGATGGTTTACGGCCGACTGACCGGGCAAGCCGCAGCTGACTACTCGGCGCGGCTCACTGCGCAGCGCCGCTCCCTGGCGGCGATCCGTGCTGCCGAGGCGCAGGTCGACCGCCTGCTGTCGGCCGACGGCAGCGAGAACATCCGCGGGTTACAGCGTTCGGTGCGCAATCTGATGACCGAGCACGCCGGCGTGGTGCGGGACGAGGCCGGCCTGCTCGCCGGATTGGCGGAACTGGAAAAAATCGAATCCCGCATGGCCAACGTGGGTGTGCACATCGATATCAGCGGCTTCGCAGACCTGGCGCACGCCTTCGACCTTCGGTCCGCGGTGCTGTCCGCCCGCGCCACGCTCGGGTGCGCGCTGGAACGACGCGAGACCCGGGGCTGTCACATCCGTTCCGACTACCCCGATCTCGAACCGGCGCTGCAGGTGAACCTGATGTGGTCACCGCACGACGGCGTGCGCCGCGAGCCCATCGCACCGATCCCCACCGACATCGCGGAGCTGATGCAGTAGCAGGCTGATGCAGTAGCAGTCAGCGCGTCGGTTCGTCGTGCTCGGCCTGGGCCAACCGCTGGTGGAGCCGCTCCCGAATGTCCTGCGGCGTGTAGGCGTTACGACGGCGCTGATCACGCGCCACCATGACGCCACCCGCCACGACACCGGCGACACCGGCCAGCCCGACCCACTTCCAGATGCTCCGCATGCTCAAAGTGTGCCTAAGCTGCGGTCGTGAAAGCGAATACGGTGTCCCTGACCAAGGCACTGCAGGAGACCCGCACCGGCGATATCTGGCTGTTCCGCGGTGGGTCCGGGCCCGACCGGGCCATCCAGACCCTGACCAACAGCCCGGTCAACCACGTCGGGATGACGGTGGCCATCGACGACCTGCCACCGCTGATCTGGCACGCCGAACTCGGCGACAAGCTGCTCGACATGTGGACCGGCACCTTTCACCGCGGCGTGCAACTCAACGACGCCCGCGAAGTCGTCGAACGGTGGGAACACAGCTACGGGCAGCGCTGCTGGTTGCGTCAGCTGACCCCGTTCGCATCGCGGGAACAGGAGGACAAACTCCTCAAGGTGATCGCCCGGATGAACGGCACAGCCTTTCCCACCACGGCCCGGTTGACCGGGCGCTGGCTGCGCGGACGGGTGCCGGTCGCCAGCGACTTCACCCGAGGAATTCCCTTCGTACACAAGAAGGTTCGCGAGTCAGCCGAACGCAAGAAGGCACGCGGCCGCCAGGCCGGGCTGGAGACCGCCTACTGCGCCGAGACCGTGGCCATCACCTACGAGGAAATGGGTCTGCTGACCACCGAGAAGCACTACAACTGGTTCGATCCCGGCTCGTTCTGGAGCGGCGATCAATTCCCCCTGGCCGCGGGATACGGGCTGGGTGACGAGATCTCGGTGATCATCGACTGAGATCCGGTATCACCTGCTGGCCGGCATCATGACCGGATACTGCACCAGCCGGGCCGCTATGAACGTGAGATCGCGTACGTGGCTGAAGTCCGACCACAGCGTCCGGCCACCCCGCGTCGCGCGCATGAGGCGCACCCGTTTGTGGACCTCGTTGAGCTCATCAGGTGTCGCGGGGCGGCGGGGACCGGCGGTTCCGTACAGACGCACGCCGATGGCCTTACGGAAGCGGCCGGTCAGCAACGAGCGAAGCCAGAAGGCACGTCCGCCGTCCACGGCCATTACGCACACGTGTGGGTTGATATCGAGGTTCTCGGCGAGGCGCTCGGTGTACTGATCGAAGTAGAAGCCCGTGCAGTCCTCACGCAAGAAGATGGTGCCGATCGGGGTAATCGTCGGGCTGCCATCCGCATCGGCCGACGCGATGGCGTGGTGACCGGTCGAGCGCCGCCCCCGCTCCACGATCTCACGGATCCGATCCCATTGACTTGCAAGTTCCTCCGACATACCGAGCACACAATACGCAAACACTTGATCGTCGGCGAGACGTCAAACTTCTCATGTGCGTATGCATCCCGTCGGTGACGGAACGAAATGCGACCTAGACCCCGAACTTGGCGCGAGCCTCATCAGTGACCGGAGTGAACAGGTTGATGAGGTTGCCGTCGGGGTCTCTGAACAACAGCGCACGGTTTCCCCACGGCATCGTCGTCGGCTCGGTGGCCACCTCTGGGACCTGCTCACGAAGCCGCTCATACTCGGCGTCCACGTCATCCACGATGAACTCGAGAATCGCGGTGCGGTTGGCCGCCGGCTCAGCGGACCCCGCCCCGAACAGCGCGACGGTCTTGTCGCTGCCGATGGCCAGCGTGCCAACCGGTGTCGGAATCTCGGCGAAGAGTTCATTGCCCCAGACGGCAGTCACGCCGGTGACCATCTCGTAGAAGGCGACGAGACGCTTCACGTCGGCGGTGATGATGCGGGTCGAAACGAATTGCATACCGCGCACGCTAGACCCGGGCACCGACACCCCACCGCCGGCGGCGGTTACTCGATCGCGGCCCGGACGATCTCGGCAACACACTGCTCGGTGACATCGTCCAGGCCTTCGAAGTACCAGGCCGCGGGCATCAACAGGCCGTGCTTGCCGCCGGCCGGCTTGAATGTGGCCTTCTCGCTCACCCCAAGGCTCATTCTGTCGTCGTTCCGGAAGAAGACGAGGACCGGACTGCTCGCGGACTTGGCATAGCCCGGCATGCCATACCAAACGCGCGGCTTGAGTTCGGGCGCAGCAGCGACGATCACGTCGTGCATGCGCCGCATCACGCCCCGCGCAGGCTCATCCATTCCCGTGATCTTGTCGAGCACCTGCTTGAGGTTCTTGTCGTCCTTCGCAGCCACTGTCATGTCCTTTCGCCTACCGGTATCGGTCAACCGGCACAATGGAATTGGCGCGCCCGAAGGCGCAGCACCCCATTCGGACATGTCCTGATCAGCTCAGGCCCCTCCGCAATGATTCAGGTGATCGTTCACCTGGAAGCGCAGAATGTGGCAGTCGTGATCGCCACACCACGCACGTTAACACGGGGCCACCCGTTGACGCGGAGCCGCTTTCGGCATCGATGAACGTCACAAGAGTTTGTAACCTGTCGAGATGGGCGGGGCATTGGACGACGGGCCGTTCTTTCACGGCACCAAGGCCGAACTGTGGGTGGGCGATCTCCTCACCGCAGGCTTCCGTTCCAACTACCGGCCCGAAATCGTGATGAACCACATCTATTTCACCGCGTTGCGCGACGGCGCAGGCCTCGCTGCTGAACTCGCCGCCGGCGACGGGGCGCCGCGGGTCTATGCCGTGGAACCGACCGGGGAATTCGAGAACGATCCCAACGTCACCGACAAGAAGTTCCCCGGCAATCCCACCCGGTCCTACCGGAGCACGGAGCCGCTCCGGATCGTCGGCGAGGTGACAGATTGGACGCGACTGACACCCGAGGATCTCCAGATGTGGCGAGACCGGCTGGCCGCGATCCATACGGACCACCGCGGCGAGATCATCAACTAATTCGGATTCACGTTGAAGCGGACATCCGTCAGGGTGCCGTCGACAACGTCAGAAGTCGTCGCCGAGTTCAACATTCGACAGCGGGCTCCTACCATCGAGACGATGGCCGTCCGAAAGCCTCTACCTACGCTGATCGTCCTGTCGGGTCTTCCTGGAGTTGGCAAGACCACGGTCGCGCACCGTCTCAGCGCTGAGATTGATGCCGTACACGTGCGGCTAGACACGATCGAGGCGGCGTTGACCGCATCCGGGATAGTCGATCTGGCCGGCGGATGGTCGGCAGTTCCCGACGCGGGCTACCGAGTCGCGTACGCCCTCACACTCGACCACTTGACCGCGGGCCACAGTGTCGTCGCCGACAGTGTGAATCCTCTCGCAATCACGAGGCAGGCATGGGCGAAGTGCGCTGAGGCCGGTCGGGCCCGGCTCGTCAACGTCGAGGTGATCTGCAGCGATCCTGCACTCCACCGGAAACGAGTCGAAGCTCGGACGTCCGACCTCGAAGGACTGACAGTGCCGACATGGCTGCAGGTCGAGGAACGGACCTACGAATGCTGGGACACACCTGTACTTCGCATCGACACGGCAGCGGGTATCGATCGCGCTGTTCGGGCGATCATGTCGGATCTCGGATGACCGCGACATCGAGAGTGAAGAAGATGACGAGATTTCACGAAAAACTCGCAATCTTCTTCACTCTCGGCGCACCGCTGAGGGCTAGACGTTGAAGCGGAACTCCACCACGTCACCGTCGGCCATCACGTAGTCCTTGCCTTCCATCCGGACCTTGCCCGCAGCCTTGGCGGCGGCCATCGACCCGGCCGCGACGAGATCGTCGAACGACACCACCTCGGCCTTGATGAAGCCCTTCTCGAAGTCGGTGTGGATCACGCCGGCTGCCTTGGGAGCGGTGTCGCCCTGGTGGATGGTCCAGGCCCGCGATTCCTTCGGCCCGGCCGTCAGATAGGTCTGCAGCCGCAGGGTGTGGAAACCGGCGCGCGCCAGGGCATCCAGGCCACGTTCGGTCTGCCCGATCGACTCCAACAGCTCGTTGGCCGACTCGTCGTCGAGCTCGATCAATTCCGACTCGATCTTGGCGTCCAGGAACACCGCGTCGGCCGGGGCCACCAGGGCACGCAGCTCGGCCTGCTTCGCCTCATCAGTGAGCACCGACTCGTCGGCGTTGAACACGTACAGGAACGGCTTGGTGGTCATCAGGTTGAGCTCACGCAGCACCGACCAGTCCTGAGCCGGGGAGGACACAGAAAAAAGAGTCTTGCCTTCATCAAAAATCGCCTGGGCCGCGACGGCGGCTTCCAGCACCGGCTTGCGCTCCTTGTTGGTGCGGGCTTCCTTCTCCAGCCGTGGCACCGCCTTCTCCAGCGTCTGCATGTCGGCAAGGATCAGCTCGGTCTCGATCACCTCGATGTCCGAACGCGGATCCACCCGCCCGTCGACATGGATCACGTCGTCATCGGCGAACACACGCACCACCTGACAAATGGCGTCGCATTCACGGATGTTGGCGAGGAACTTGTTGCCGAGGCCGGCGCCTTCGGACGCGCCTTTGACGATCCCGGCGATATCGACAAACGTCACCGGGGCCGGCACGGTCTTCTCCGAGCCGAAGATCTCGGCAAGCTTGTCGAGCCGCGGATCGGGCAACGGCACCACGCCCTCATTGGGCTCGATGGTCGCAAACGGGTAGTTGGCCGCCAACACGTCGTTACGCGTCAGGGCATTGAACAGAGTCGACTTTCCGACGTTCGGCAAACCGACGATTCCCAGGTTCAGGCTCACAGAGAAGAGAGTCTAGGCCGGTGCGATCGGCACGCCAGCGCGAGCTGGCAGCACGCGACCAGACAGAGCCGGTACGGTCAACGTGTGTCAGGACAGCGCGCACAGTCGGCAGTGCCGGCTGACCATCGCTCTGTACACCCGCGATTCGCCGGTGTGCCGTGGTGGGGCGCTGTCCTTTTGGCGATCACGGCTACCGCGATCGGCTTTGCTTTCGACGCCGGTTCGGGCGATCGAGAGCTCACTTCGGTGTTCGCGGTCTGCTATTCCCTCGGTTGCGTCCTGGCTGTTCTGACCGTTCAGCAGGCCGGGCTGTTCACCGCGGTGATCCAGCCCCCGCTGATTCTGTTCGTCGCGGTACCCGGGTCCTATTTCCTGTTCCACGGGGGCGAGCTGCAGGGCGTCAAAGACCTGGCCATCAACTGCGGATATCCCCTGATCGAACGCTTCCCCCTGATGCTGTTCCTTTCGGCCACGGTGCTGCTGATCGGCCTGGGCCGGTGGTACGTCGGCCTGACATCGCGCACGGCAGAAGCGGACGACGCGTCCGGGACGGCCACGGGGGCCGCAACGGCCAAGGCGACGCCCGTCGCGGGAATTGTGTCATCTGTCACAACGAAACTTTCCGGGCTGGTGCTCCGCAAACCCGCCACGGCGTCGATGCGCCGGGACCGGACCGCTGAACATGATCCGGCCGCGGAAGCCCCGCCGCGCCGTCGTCCCTCCGAACGACCCCCACGGCGACGTCCGGCCGGCGCAGAACCCGGCACAGCCGCAGCAGCGGCGGCCGGAGCAGCCGCCGGGCGGCCCCGGGGCGAGCGCAGGCCGACCAAACGCACTGCACCGCCTCGACCCCGTCCGAGCCGTGCAGCCACCGGTGATCTCGACAGCGAATTCGACGGCGCCATTCCCGAGCGACCACGACGGCCCAGGCCCCCGCGCTCGGCCGAGCCCGGGGCCGGCGAGCCGCGCCGACGGGTGCGCGCCCAGCCGCGTGAACCACGCAAGCAACCACCGCCCGAGCGCCGTGAGGCCGGCGCGTTCGAGACCCCACGTGAGCGCCCGCAGCGACAGCGTCGCCGATTCGACGACTACCAGCCGTTCGAGGAATCGTTCGATCCGCCCACCGGTTCCGGCCGCTCGACGCACCATCCGGTGTCGCGGGTGCGGTACCGCGGTTCCGACGACGAGGATCACCGCGTGGAGCACCGGACGCGGCCACGCTCAGCGGCCCGGGGACGGCACTCCTCGGAGTACGACGACTGAAGCCCGGTCACCGCCCGGCCCGGTCAACGCGGGTCAGGCGCGCGGCGGACGGATCTCTCGCGGCAGCGCAAACACCAACGTCTCGTTGGCAGTGGTCACCGGCTGCACGGTTCCGTAGCCGTAATCGGCAAGCCGTTCGAGCACACCGCGCACCAGCACCTCGGGCACCGATGCCCCGGAGGTCACGCCGACCGTGGTGACGCCCTCCAGCCAGGTCGGATCGATGTCTTCGGCGTAGTCGACCAGGTGGGCGGCGTCAGATCCTGCGCCGAGAGCCACTTCGACCAGCCGAACCGAGTTGGATGAGTTCTTCGAGCCGACCACGATCACCAGCTCGCATTCGGGTGCCATTGCCTTGACCGCGACCTGGCGGTTCTGGGTGGCGTAGCAGATGTCGTCACTCGGCGGATCCTGCAGCGTCGGGAACTTCTCGCGCAGCCGGCGCACGGTCTCCATGGTCTCGTCGACGCTCAGCGTGGTCTGCGACAGCCAGATCACCTTGTTCTCGTCGCGCACGGTGACGTTGTCGACCGCATCCGGGTTGTCGACCACCTGGACATGGTCAGGCGCTTCGCCGGCAGTGCCGACCACCTCCTCATGCCCGGTGTGGCCGACGAGCAGGATGTCGTAGTCGTCGCGGGCGAACCGCTTGGCCTCGTTGTGCACCTTGGTGACCAGCGGGCAAGTGGCGTCGATCGTCCGCAGATTGCGTTCGGCGGCCTCGACGTGGACCGTCGGCGCGACCCCGTGCGCGGAGAACACCACGATGGCACCCTCGGGTACCTCGTTGGTCTCTTCGACGAAGACGGCGCCCGCCTTGGCCAGCGTCTCCACCACGTGCACGTTGTGCACGATCTCGTGCCGCACGTAGACCGGGGCGCCGTGCTTCTCCAGGGCGCGCTCGACGGTCTCGACGGCGCGGTCCACCCCTGCGCAGTATCCGCGCGGCTCGGCCAGCAGGACGCGCTTACCAGAGGCTTGCGTACGACCGCCTGACGTCACCGAGCTCGTGGCACCCGGGATACCCATGTTGATTGTCGGCGGCATGTCTCCAGGGTACGGGGCTGCCGCCGCGCCGAGCCAGCCGTAGGCTGTGGGCCATGGGAACTGCACCATATGGGGTCCGGCTGCTGGTGGGTGCGGCGGCGACCGCGATCGAGGAAACTCGCAAGTTGCCTCAAACCATCCTCACCTACCCCATGACCGTGGTCAGCCAGGCCGCCAACCTCGTCATGCACGTTCAGCAGAATCTCGCCGAGCTGGTGGTCAAGGGTGACGAAGCCCTGGAGCAGATTTTTCCGCCGAAGGACGAGCAGCCCGAGTGGGCCACCTTCGACGAAGATCTCGATTCCGGCATCGATGACACCGACGACACCCAGGGAGCCGGCGACGGCGAGCGGCGCACCGAGGGACGGTTCGCGCTGTACAGCACCGGGGAGCCCGAGCCGGCAGCCGCGACAAACGGCAAGGCCGCACGTGGTTCCAGCTCGGGAGCGGCGCCGGACATCGCGGGCGAGCTCGGGTACGACGCGCTGACGCTCGCGCAGGTGCGCGCCCGGTTGACGTCGTTGCGGGTGGCCGACCTCGAAGCACTGCTGGCCTACGAGGAGAACGGCCGGGCCCGTGCACCGTTCGTGACGTTGCTCGCCAACAGGATCACCCGCGCGACCGCGAAGTGACCGAACCGGGCCAGTCACCGGAGAACCCCTGGCCGGTCCGCGCCGTGGCGACCCGTGTGGCCAAATGGATCGACCGGCTCGGCACGGTATGGGTCGAAGGCCAGTTGACCGAGCTCAAGATCCGCCCGGATTCCAGAACCGTCTTCATGGTGCTGCGGGATCCGGCAGCCGACATGTCCCTGTCGCTGACCTGCCCGCGCGATCTCGTGCGCAACGCCCCGGTCAAGCTGTCCGAGGGCACCCAGGTGATTATCTGCGGCAAACCCAATTTCTACACCGGACGCGGCACATTCTCGTTGCGGGTCAGTGAGATTCGCGCGGTCGGTATCGGTGAGCTGCTGGCTCGGATCGAGCGGCTACGTCGGCTGCTGGAAGCCGAAGGACTGTTCGATCCGCGCCTCAAACGGCCGATCCCGTTCCTGCCCAACACCATCGGCCTGATCACCGGACGCGCCTCAGCAGCCGAGCGGGATGTGACGACGGTCGCCACCACTCGCTGGCCTGCGGTGCGCTTCGCGATCCGCAACACGATCGTTCAGGGGCCCAATGCCGTTCCCCAGATCGTGGAGGCGCTCGCGGCACTGGACGCCGATCCCGACGTCGACGTCATCGTCCTGGCCCGCGGCGGCGGCAGCGTCGAGGATCTGCTCCCGTTCTCCGACGAGACGCTGTGCCGGGCCATCGTCGCCTGCCGCACCCCGGTGGTCAGTGCGATCGGCCACGAACCCGACACTCCCCTGTCCGATCTCGTCGCCGACCTGCGCGCGGCCACCCCGACCGACGCGGCCAAGCGGATCGTTCCCGACGCGGCCGCCGAACAGGCTTTGATCACCGATCTGCACCGGCGCAGCGCCCGCGCGCTACGCAACTGGGTGCACCGCGAGCAGCACCACCTGGAGCAATTGCGCAGCCGCCCGGTACTCGCGCAACCCCTGGCGGCGCTCACCGCGCGCGCCGACGAGATCACGCGTGCCCGGACCACCGCCCAACGTGACATCACGCGGCTCATCGCCGCGGAGGCCGATACCGTCGGCCACCTGTCTGCGCGGCTGACCGCGCTCGGCCCGGCGGCCACCCTGGCCCGCGGGTATGCGGTGGTTCAGGCGGTCCCGGCGTCAGGGGCGCCAACAGTTCTGCGTTCAGTGGCCGACGCACCGCACGGCTCCCGACTGCGGGTGCGGGTGTCCGACGGGGTGGTCTCGGCTGTCAGCGAGGGTAGCGAGTAGAGGTGCAAGCATCGTGAGTATGAAGCCTATTAGTGAACTGGGCTACGAAGAGGCCCGCGACGAGCTGATCGCCGTAGTGCAGCAACTGGAGCAGGGCGGGCTCGACCTCGACGCTTCGCTCAATCTCTGGGAACGCGGCGAGAAGCTGGCACAACGCTGCGAAGAGCACTTAGCCGGAGCACGTCAGCGGGTCGAGCAGGCACTGGCTGCACGCGAGCCCGAAGAAGATTGATCCAGCAACCATTTTTGTCGTTCACGCTCGAAACTGGAACCTGTTTCAGTTAAGCTGCCCGTCATGGGTGACGCATCTCTGACCACTGAACTCGGCCGCGTTCTGGTTACCGGCGGCTCCGGCTTCGTCGGTGCCAATCTGGTGACCGAACTGCTCGACCGCGGATACGCGGTGCGCTCCTTCGACCGCGCGCCGTCACCACTGGGCGATCACGCGGGCCTAGAGGTCATCGAGGGCGACATCTGCGACAAGCAGACCGTGGCCACAGCCGTCAAGGACATCGACACGATCATCCACACCGCGGCCATCATCGACCTGATGGGCGGCGCCTCGGTCACCGAGGAGTACCGGCAGCGCAGCTTCGCGGTCAACGTGGAAGGCACCAAGAACCTCGTGCACGCGGCGCAGGAGGCGGGCGTCAAACGCTTCGTCTACACCGCCTCCAACAGCGTGGTGATGGGCGGGCAGGACATCGTCAACGGCGATGAGACCATGCCGTACACCGCCCGGTTCAACGACCTCTACACCGAGACCAAGGTGGTCGCCGAGAAGTTCGTACTGGCACAGAACGGCGAACACGGCATGCTCACCTGCGCGATCCGCCCCAGCGGCATCTGGGGCCGCGGCGATCAGACGATGTTCCGCAAGGTGTTCGAGAACGTGCTCGCCGGACACGTCAAGGTGCTTGTCGGCAACAAGAACATCAAGCTGGACAACTCCTACGTGCACAACCTGATCCACGGGTTCATCCTGGCCGGCCAGCATCTGGTCCCCGGTGGCACCGCACCCGGTCAGGCCTACTTCATCAACGATGGCGAGCCCATCAACATGTTCGAGTTCGCCCGACCGGTGCTCGCGGCGTGCGGGCGTCCGCTGCCCACCTTCCGGGTGTCAGGGCGTCTGGTGCACAAGGCGATGATGGCCTGGCAGTGGCTGCACTTCAAGTTCGGTCTTCCTGAGCCGTTGATCGAACCCCTTGCGGTGGAACGGCTTTACCTCAACAACTACTTCTCGATCGCCAAGGCCAAGCGCGATCTGGGCTACGAGCCGTTGTTCACCACCGAGCGGGCGATGGCCGAGTGCATGCCGTACTACGTCGATCTGTTCCATCAGATGGAGTCCGGGCCGGCCAAGTCGTCCATCTCCGCGTAATCAGCGGTACAGGTGCACCGAATGGTGCGTGGACTGCTCGATACGGGCCGACGCAGCACGGAGTAGATCGCTGCCCAATGCGATGAGCGCGCGGGCCGCCGCGATCTCCTCGCCGATCATCGGCGCGCCCGGGTCTCTCGGGTTGCGGTAGGCATCTCCGGTGGTGGACATGGTGTCGTCGCGCACCTGCGCCCGGGCCGACGCGTGGGTGTGGATCTCATCCTCGGAGAACTCGATCTCGACGAGCCATTTGTTGGTCAGATCCTTGTCATACATGTCAATCACCCTCCACCTCTAAGGGTGCGCCGGATACGTCCCTGACACCAGGCCCGAGGGTGAGGAATAAGTGGCGCAGCATGGCCACGAATACCACCGCCCACACCGCCAGTGCGATCCAGCTCTCGACGTAACCGATGCGCTCCACGATCGGCAACTGATCGGCCTGACCGAGGTAGTGGCCGCCGACGCCGTACATGCCGAGGGGGAAGACCACACTCCACAGGGTGGCGTCGTAGCGCAACGGAATGCGATGAACCCAGTGGCGCCAGATCCCGGCCGCGATCAACGGGGGAATGAGCCAGGTACCGAAGGCCCAGAAGAAGACCGAAGTTCCCGCGATCAGGCCGCGAGTCGCCGCGACCATGGGTGCGTCCGCCATCTCCACGATCCGGGCGCCGGCCACCACAGTGATGGCGGTGGCTCCCATCGCCACCCAGTACGGCGGTGTGAGATCGGTGGGCAGCAGCGGGTACACCAGCATCCGGACGGCGACGAAGATGCCCGCTGCGCCGTAGAGGAAGATCCCGACCGACCACGAGAACACCGCCAACAACGCCAATTCCGAACGCCCCACGGCTATTTCGGGCTGTAACGCCGCGGCCAGCACCGCGATGGACTGGCTGGCCACCACCCAGATGAACCAGGTGCCGTTGGCGCTCTGCAGCACCGGTCGGGCGGCCTGGCCGAGAACCGCCGTCCACGGCACCACGTAGCCGAGGACCATCCACGCGACCCAGCCAACGGCCAGAAGCCCGAACGCCAGCCCGTAGTGGCCGTCGGCGGCCAGGCGCGTGCCGACCACGCAGGTCGCGGCCACGAACGTGAACATCGCGAAACCCCGTCGGGGATCGGTCAGATCGGCCATGAACAACCGGCGAGCGGTGATGATGCGTACGACCGTCAGCATCACCAGAACCACGTAGGCAATGGCCGCGACCCACAGCAGCACCACCGAAACCGCATGGGCACGGTGGTATGTCAATGCGATGGACATGATTCCGGTGGCCATTACGAGAGCGAAGTAACCGGGATGCAGGGTGCGCACTGCCTCGCGGACTGTCGGCTCACTCATGGCTCTGGTCTTACCACCCCACTTTCGGGCGGATGCGCTGGACACAGTGAGGATTCCAATAATTTGACGGGTCAGTGGCTGACCAGGGACAGCGCATACCCGCGACGAAGCTTGCCCGACGGGGTTTTCGGGATCGCTCCCGGCGGTAGGACGACGACGGAGCGTGGCCGTGCGTCGACCTCTGTGACCACATGATGGGCGACATCATGCTGGATACGGCGGACCTCGCCATGGTCATCGAACGCGTGCGATTCCACGGCGACGGCAAACGACTCCGTCGAACGGCCGGAATGCAGTCGCACCGCAACGGCGCAACCCGGGCGCACGCCGTCGACGCGACCGGCAGCGCGCTCGATGTCGGTCGGATGGATGTTGCGTCCGGCCATGATGATGACGTCCTTGCCCCGGCCACAGACCACGATGTGGCCGTTCTCGGTCAGGTAGCCCAGGTCGCCGGTGTCGTACCAGCCCCGCTCGTCCTGCGCCGGCACAAATCCCACCGCCGTGGTGTAACCGCGGGTCAGTGATACGCCGCGGACCTGGATCACTCCGACACCGCGGGCCGGAAGCACTTTCCCGTCCTCATCGACGATGCGGGCCTCCAACCCACTGAGCAACGGGCCCAGTGCCGCCAGCCGGCGACGATTACCGTTCTTCGCCGGCACAGCACGTCGCAGCGTCGCCAGGATGTCAGCATCCACCTCATCGACCAAGCCGGAATTGCACTCCGAGAACGAAACCGCGACCGTGGTCTCGGCCATGCCGTACGCCGGCAGAATCGCTTCCGGTCGCAAGCCGAACTGCTTGCCGGCAGCGCACAGATCCTCGACGTCGGCCGGCTCGACCTGTTCGGCACCCGACAGCGCCCACCGCAACGTCGACAAGTCGAACTCGCCGGGTTGGGCCTGCCTGCGCAAGCGCTTGGCCAACAGTGCATAGGCGAAGTTCGGCGCGGCGGTCATCGTGCCCTTGTACTTGTCGATGAGGCTCGCCCACAGCAACGCGTCCTGCAGGAAATCCATCGGCGTGATCTTGACCAGCTCCGCGCCGAAGTACATCGGAACTGTCAGGAACCCGGTCATCCCCATGTCGTGGAACAGCGGCAGCCAGCTGATGATCACGTCGCTTTCCAGGTTGTACTCGGCGCCGACGAACATCGCCTCAGCGTTGGAATACAGATTGCGATGGGTGATTTGGACCGCTTTGGGAGGCCCCGTGGAGCCCGACGTCAGCTGCAAAAGCGCCAGGTCGTCCTCGTCGACCTGCACCGGGTCGATCGGCTCCTCGTCGAGCAGATTCTCGACGGTGACAACGGTCAGCCCGCGCTCCGCCAGCACAGGCGCGCACCCAGAAACGGCTCGGACAGCACAACGGTGTCGGTGTCGATGACTTCCACCACCTCGGCTGTTTCAGCAGCCCATTTCACGAGGTCCGTGCGAGGGGTGGGTTGGTGCAGCATGGTCAGGCTGGCGCCACGCATCCAAGCCGCCTGGGCGGTGGGCGCGACCTCGACCGGAAGCCCGGCCAGCATCGCGATAGCGTCGCCGCCCGCAATCCGACGCGCCCGACGGGTTCTGGATCCAGCGTCATCAGGTGACCAACGCTGACTACGCCGAATTCGTGGGCGCCACCGGCTATGTCACGGTCGCCGGGCCCCCGGTGAACCCGCAGGACTTCCCCGGGGGCCCGGCACCTCAACCAGTGGTGGGCATGGACGCCGGGCGCATGCTGGAATCACCCCCGTGGGCCGCGGTCGTCCCTGAAGGGACGCGAGCAGCATCCCGTGGTGCACATCGCCTTCGACGATGCCGCGGCGTATGCGGACTGGTACGGCGAGGACCGCGCCACCACACCGCGTTGCGCCGCGGACACCTACGACCCGAACCAGCCGCAATTCCAGATCGGGCGCAGGGGGATCAAGGGCGGCTCGTTCCTGTGCGCCGAGGGCTACTGCATGCGGTACCGACCGGCCGCGCGGCGACCCCAGATGGTGGATACGGGCATGAGCCACATCGGCTTTCGGTGTGTGCGCCGCGCCGATTAGGGTTGGGCCTCACCGAACGCCGGGGCAACGAAGCGCCGTAACACCTCCTGCTCGGCGGCCTCATCGTCACCCGGCCAGACCAGCAGTGACAGCACCAGGCGCACGATCCATGCCGCGGCCGCGGGGTCGTCCTCGCCCAGACCGGTGAGTTCGGTGGCGAACGCGGCAGGCACCGGCGATTGCGTCAGGTCCGCCATCCCGCCGCCGCTGCGCAGTGATCCGAGGAGCAGATCGAACATCGGATCGGCCCGGATGCGTTGCAGCGCAACGGTAACGGCGGTCAACACCCGCTGCGCTCCGGCCAGACCGTCGACCGCGCGACGCACCTCCCCCACGATCGAGGCGGCCAGCCTGGCCAATACGGCGTCGCGAATCTGCGCCTTGCCACCGGCGTGCCGGTAAACCGTCGCGCGCGAGCAGTGCACCCGGGCCGCCAGCGCGTCGATGTCCAGTGCGTCAAACCCGTCGCGGGCCGCCATCTCGGCCGCCGCGGTGTAGATGCGCTCGGCGGCCTCGACACGTCGGTCGCTCCCGACCAACCAGTCCGTGCGCCCGGGAGACATAGCAGCTAATTTATCGCATCGTGAGACGGGTTGCTGAATAGTTCTCAGCCGGTCTGCAGGTCACCGCGCTGGACTGAGACGCCCCGCAACACGAACCCCTTCGGCGAATATCAACATGTCCGCGCATCGTTGACGGGCCTCGAACAGCCGGCCAACCTGGGCAAATGCTCCTGGCACACGAACTGTTCGAGCCCGCCTGCCTGCAGGATCCGTATCCGCTCTATGAGCGGCTGCGGGCCCACGCACCGGTGGCACAGGTCGGCGACTCGCCGTTCTTCGTGGTGAGCTCGTTCGACGCCGTCATCGACGCCACAGTGCGCATGCACGAGTTCTCGTCGAACCTCACCGCGACCATGTGGTCCCAGCCCGACGGCACTGTCACCGCGTTCAGCATGGGTGAGCCGGGCGCCCCCATCCACGTCCTGGCCACCGCTGACGATCCGGCTCACGCCGCCCACCGCAAACTGGTGCTGCCACGGATGGCGGCCAAGCGGATCTCTGAGCTCGAGCCCTTCATCGCCGCCACTGCCGCGGACCTGCTCTCCGGGGCCGCCGCGGAGTTCGAGTGGATGTCCGCAGTGGCCGACCGGCTGCCTATGTTGGTGGTCGCGCGGCTGCTGGGCTTGCCGGCTGAGGACGTGGACCGGCTGGTGACGTGGGCCTATGCCAGCACTCAACTCCTGGACGGCCTGGTCGACGCCGAACAGCTGACGACATCGGGGATCGCGGCTGTCAAACTCGGCGGTTACCTGACCGACCGGTTCGTCGAAGCGTCGGCAAATCCTGGCGAGAATCTGCTGGGCGACCTGGCGACCTACTGTGCGGCCGAGCGCGTACCCCAAGACACGGCGGTGTTCATGCTGATCCAGCTGGTGGGTGCAGGAGGCGAATCGACCGCGTCGTTGATCGGCAGCGCCGTCGGGATCCTGAGCCGACGCCCCGAGGTCGCCGAACGGCTGCGCCGGGATCCCGCAATGATCACGCCGTTCCTGGAAGAGGTGTTGCGGTTCGAGTCCCCGTTCCGGGGCCACTATCGGCATGTACTGGCCGATGCCGAACTGGCAGGCGTCACGCTGCCCGCAGACAGCCACCTACTGCTGCTGTGGGGCGCGGCCAACCGGGATGAGGCAGTCTTCGAGGATCCGAACGTGTTCCGGCTGGATCGGCCGAATATCAAGAATCACTTGGCATTCGGGAAGGGCGGGCACTTCTGCCTCGGGGCCGCACTGGCCCGGCTCGAAGCCCGGATCGTGCTCTCGTCACTACTGACCATCGCCGACACCATCAGCCCAGCAGGCGATGCCGAGTGGCAGCCCAGCCTCTTGGTGCGGCGGTTACGTCAGCTTCCGCTGAGCCTGCGGTGAACTACCCGAAACTCAGGCAGCCTGCGCGGCGAGCGCAATGCTGTCGTCGTCGACGAACACCAGACCGCCGTCGTCGAGGTTGACTGCCCACCGGCGCGCTGCTTCGACAATTCGCTCCCCAGCGACCTCGACCGCAGTCCCGGCCAAGTCGGCGAAATCTTCGACGACGGTGCCGTGCAATTCGTCGTCAGTTCCCGGATAAACGACCACCGAGGAACCCACAGCAACCTCTTCGGCAATTTCGCCGGAGTCGCTGTCGTTAACCCCCGTCACGACATCTTCGGACATCTCACACCTCCCCAATTACTGACGCGTGCAACCGAGTACATCACAAACGCCTGCGATTGGCTCACATTCGTCGATACCTACAGCCACACCTTGCATAGGTCTCGGGCAAATTTCCAAATCCGGTCACGAATGCCGTTCCGGCAAATGCATCACACCGGGGCATGTGACGTGTCCCCGGTCACACATAACGCGTCACAGTGCCACTGGCCAATGCTTTTGAGGCAACGCCAGCAACATTCGCCGACCCCGGGACCTGCCCAGCACGATGGACAGGCACCGGTTGCTGAGCAAACCCGGGCGAACAGTCCTTCGCGGATGCTCGAACCCGCTCGGGATCGCGGTGACGCACACCACAGTCGTGTTCGCTAGTGTTGCAACACGTTCTAGCGAGGAGGCCTATGTCCGACGCTGTTTTGGTTACCGGCGCGTTCGGTTTGGTGGGCTCGGCCGTGGTGAAGACGCTGGCCGCCGGCGGACGCACGGTGGTCGCGACCGATCTCGATGTGCCCGCCAACCGCAAGGCCGCGGCCGCACTCTCCACTTCTGTTGAGGTGCGCTGGGCCGATCTGACCGATTCCGCCGCGGTCGATGCCCTGGTGGAGGCGGTCGCGCCCGCCGCGATCATCCACCTCGCCGCGATCATCCCGCCGTTCTGCTACATGCGCCGCGGCCTGGCCCGCAAGGTGAACGTCGAGGCCACGGGGTCGCTGCTGCGAGCCGCCGAGGCCCAGCCCACGCCACCCCGGTTCGTCCAGGCCTCCAGCATCGCGGTGTACGGCGCCCGCAATCCGCACCACATCGAGGATGTGCTGACCCCCGACACCCCGACCAACGCATCCGACATCTACGGCGCGCACAAGGTCGAGGCCGAAGCCCTGGTCCGGGCCTCGAAGCTGGACTGGCTGATCCTGCGCCTCGGCGGGGTGATGAGCTCACAGTTCAGCCTCGACATGGACGTCGACCTCATCTCGTTCGAGAGCGTGCTGCCCACCGACGGCCGGCTCCAGACCGTCGATGTACGCGATGTCGCGGCCGCCTTCGTCGCGGCCACCACGGTCCCGACCGACACCGCCAATCACGAGGTGCTGCTGATCGGCGGCGATGCCGAAACGCACCGGCACATCCAGTCCGCTGTCGGTTCGCAAGCGGCCGCCGCGATGGGCATCAAAGGTGGCCTGCCCATCGGCCGGCCCGGCAACCCCGACAATGACGCCGCCTGGTTCGCCACCGACTGGATGGACACCACGCGGGCACAGGAGGTGCTCGGGTTCCAACATCATTCGTGGCCGCAGCTCCTGGCAGACACCAGGGCGAACGCGGGACTGAAGCGTTTTCCGATCGGCCTCGCGGCGCCGCTGATTCGCGCGTTCCTGCGGTCGAAGTCCGCCTACAAGGACTATCCCGGAGAGTTGGCCGACCCGTGGAACGCCATCGACAAGAAGTGGGGCGACCACCGCCCGGATGGGAGTCGGGCATGACCACGGCACGCGTCGCCATCGTCATCGGCGGAGCTTCGGGGATCGGCTGGGCCAGCGCCCAGGCCCTGGCGGATGACGGCTGCCGCCTCGTGGTGGCCGACCGTGACGCTGACGGAGCGGCGGCCCGGGCCGCTCAGCTCGGTGCGCCGCACACGAGCCACTACGCCGACGTCACCGACGAGAGCTCGGTGGAGAAGCTGTTCGAGGACGTCGCGGCGGTCGGCCCAATCGATGTAGTGCTCAACTGCGCGGGGTTCAGCAATGTCGGCCTGATCACCGACCTGGCGGTCGAGGACTTCCGCTCTGTCGTCGACGTCTGCCTCAACGGTGGATTCATCGTCGCCAAGCACGCCGGCCGAGTCCTGCCCGAAGGCGGTGTCCTGGTGTCGATTTCGTCGCTGAACGGCCGCCAGCCCGCGGCCGGGATGAGTGCCTACTGCGCGGCCAAGGCCGGGTTGTCGATGCTGACGCAGGTGGCGGCACTGGAACTCGGGGCGCGTGGCATCCGGGTCAACGCCATCGCCCCGGGCTTCGTGAAGACTCCGCTGACCGACCCCGCCGCGATGATCCCCGGTGTGGTCGAGGAGTACATCGAGAACACCGCCCTGGGCCGCACCGGAACGCCCGAGGACATCGCCGCCGCGGTCGTGTTCGTGTGTTCCCCGCAGGCGTCGTGGCTGACCGGCGAGGTGCTCGACCTCAATGGCGGCGCACATCTCAAGCGCTACCCCGACGTGCTCGGCCACGTGATGAAGCTGGCCCAGGGATGAAATCAGGCCTGGCCGGCAAGCAGGCGATCGTCACCGGTGCCGGATCCGGCATCGGTGCGGCGCTGTGCCGCGCGCTGGCGGCCGACGGCGCGGAGGTGCTGTGCACCGACATCGACGGCAAGGCTGCCTCTGGAACCGCGACCCCACTCGGAGCGCGGTCGGCACAGCTCGACGTCACCGATGCGGCCGCCGTGCAGGCCGCGGTCGACGGCGTCGTCGAGCGGGCCGGACGGCTCGATCTGATGTTCAACAACGCGGGAATCGTCTGGGGCGGGGACACCGAACTGCTGACGCTGGACCAGTGGAACGCGATCATCGACGTCAACGTGCGCGGTGTCGTACACGGTGTCGCGGCGGCCTACCCGCAGATGATCCGGCAGGGGCACGGCCACATCGTCAACACCGCCTCGATGGCCGGTCTGGCTGCGGCGGGCCAGCTCACCAGTTATGTGATGACCAAGCACGCCGTCGTGGGGCTGTCCCTGGCCCTGCGATCCGAGGCTGCCGCCCACGGAGTGGGGGTGCTGGCCGTCTGCCCGGCCGCGGTGGAAACTCCCATCCTGGACAAAGGTGCGGTCGGCGGATTCGTCGGGCGCGACTACTTCTTGCAGGGCCAGGGCGTCAAGACCGCCTACGACGCCGACCGGTTGGCCGCCGACACACTGCGCGCCGTCGCGGGTAACAAGGCCATCCTCGTCAAACCCCGTCGCGCGCACGCCTCGTGGATCTTCGCCCGGCTGGCTCCGGGACTGATGCAGCGGCTCTCGATGAAGTTCGTTGCCTCACAGCGGGCCGGTCAGGCCGCCCGCCGCTCCGATCTGGGCCCCAGCGTCACGCTGGAGTGACGCTCAATGCCGACCGTCACTCCAGCGTGACGATAAGGTCAGGCCAACGACGGGAAGAGGCCTGATGAAAGACGAGTTCACCCTCACCCAGAGGCGGGCGCTGGCGGTCATCACAGTGCTGGCCGTCCTGCTCGGGGCCTACTTTTTGCGCGGCTTTTTCGTTCTGATCGTGATGGCCGCGGTCGGCGCCTACCTGTTCACCCCGCTCTACCAACGGTTTCAGCGCCGATTGGGTACCGGCTTCTCGGCCACGCTGACGGTGTTGGTCGCCATCCTGATGGTGATCATCCCGGTGTCGCTGGTGGTGTTCATGGGCATCGTGCAGGTCACCCAGCTCGTGAACACGGTCAGCACCTGGCTCGGCGACACCGATGTCAGCACGCTCGGGGACCGCGCGCTGAAACTGGCCAACTCACTGCTCGACAAGGTGCCCTTCCTCGACATCCACCTCACCGCAGATTCGTTGCGCGACAGCGTGGTCAAGGTGTCCCAGCACGTCGGCCAAGGTCTGCTGGGCATCCTGCAGGGCGCGGTCGGCAGCTTGGTCGGTGCGATCACCGGCTCGATCATCTTCCTGTACGTGTTCATCTCGCTGCTGGTACACAACGACGAGGTGGCCACCCTGATCCGGCGGCTCAACCCGCTCGGCGAGGAGATCACCGACCTGTACCTCGCCAAGACCGGCGCCATGGTGAAGGGAACCGTCAAGGGCCAGTTCGTGATCGCGCTCTGCCAGGGCGTGGCCGGAGCCATCTCGATCTACATCGCCGGCTTCCACGAAGGCTTCTTCGTCTTCGCGATCCTGCTGACCGCGCTGTCGGTGATCCCACTCGGCGGCGGCATCGTGACGATCCCGTTCGGCATCGGAATGATGTTCTTCGGCAACATCATCGGCGGCATCTTCGTGGTGGCGTTCCACCTGGTGGTGGTCACCAACATTGATAACGTGCTGCGCCCGTGGCTGGTGCCCAAGGCGGCCCGGCTGGACCCGGCGCTGATGCTCCTGGCGGTGTTCGCCGGCATCTCCATGTTCGGCTTCTTCGGTATCGTGATCGGGCCGGTCCTGATGATCATCATCGTCACCACCGTCAGCGTGTACCTGGCGGTCTACAAGGGCGTCGAGCTCGATACCGCCGAAAACGACGCACCGGGTCCGAGCCCGTGGCGACGGCTGTGGGCCTGGATTCAGAAGCGGCTCGGACACAAAAAGGATGCGCCCGGAGCCGAATCCGAGGCTGAGGCTGAGGCCGAAACCGATGCCAAGCCGTCGGACGCCTCTGCCTAACCGCGCTAATCCGCGCTCAGCCGCTCGGTGAGGAAAGCCACCACCCGCTTGCGCGCCTCATACGCGGGATGCCCGTCGACCTCGCGCACCTGATCGGTCAGCACCGAGTGCGCCGACGCCGACAGCCCGTCGGGGTTGCCCTTCTTCGAGTTGATCTCGATGACCTCGAACGCGTCACCGAGCCGGGCCTTGAGGGTGGCGAACCGCTCGCCCGGCGCCATCCGGTCCTGGCTGAACCGCAGGGCCAGCGCGCACAGCCCGTCATTGGCAACACGCTGTTCGATGACCTTGAGCTCGGACTCCGACATGCCCGGATCCCGTTTCTGCGCCGCGGTCAGGGCGATCGGCACCGACGGCTGGCTGAGCACCGGGGCCAGCACACTGTCGTCGACCGCGGCGGCGAGCGCGAACCCGCCCGTGAAGCACTGTCCGATGACGCCGACGCCCTTACCGGGGGTGCCGGCGTTGAGATCGCGCGCCAGGGCCCGCAGGTAATGCGCGACGGGCCGGTCGGCGTTCGTCGCAAACGCCGCGAATTCCTTTGTGACGCAAGCTTTTAACATGACCGGGATCGCGCCAGGGCGTACGGCGGCCGCGCCCGGGGTGCCGAACAGTGACGGTGCGGCCACCGTGAAGCCGTTGTCCACCAGATGATTGCCCAGCGCGAGCACGCCGGGATGCAGGCCCGGGATCTCGGGAATCAAGACCACACCGGGGCCGTCACCCTTGCGGTACACGTCATAGGTCTGATCGGCGGCGGTGAAGGGGGTGGCGGTCCAACCGGTGAGATCCGCAACTGGCGACGACAACACGGGCTCCATCCGTTAGTGCGTCACGGCCTCTTGAGCGGCAGCGGCGACTGCTTCTGCGTCGCACTCGCCAGCGTACGGTACTCATCGGTACCAGCTGCGCCGGTAATGGCGACCTGCGCCGGCCCGCTCAGCTTCGTCGTCCACACCGGTTCCGGGTCGCTGCTCTCGTAGACCACCCAGGTCACCCCGTCGACGTCCTGGGTGCCCGACGCATACGAATCCGGCTTGATCGACGCCACCAGGGCGGACTCCTCGGCATTGCTCTGGGTCAGGCTCAGGTACTTGCCGTCAGGCGCCAGGTAACCGATACGCGAGGATACCGCGCGGCCATGCTGGCCGTCGGGCAGCGTCAGCCCGCCGTCGATGCCGTGGCGGCTGCCCGAGTTCGGCTGCCAGCCCTCGGGTAGCTGGGGCATCCGGATCGGGATCTTCAACGTGTCGGCGTCGGCCTGCAGGGCAGCCGGCGCATCAAATTCGGGGGCGGGGCCGGGCCCAGGCCCACCCGCCTGAAACGAGCACATTCCGAGCATCCCGGCCAACACGATGCAGGCCACCACCAGCGGTGCCATGGACCAGAACATGTCCCGGCCGTCCTGCAGTAACCGCGACTTCGCCGGTTTCGGGACCGGGGTCGGCTGGGAGGTCGGCTCAGAGGACATGCTCGCCAGTATCCCAGCTCCCAAACCCTGACCACGTTCTGGGACAATCTGGGCCATGAGTCCCACGCGGGGAGAAGCCCCGGATCGCAACCTTGCCCTCGAACTCGTCCGGGTGACCGAGGCCGGCGCCATGGCAGCAGGCCGCTGGGTCGGCCGCGGCGACAAGGAAGGCGGCGACGGGGCCGCTGTCGACGCCATGCGTGAGCTGGTCAACTCGGTGTCGATGCGTGGCGTCGTGGTGATCGGTGAGGGCGAGAAAGACGAAGCTCCGATGCTCTTCAACGGTGAAGAGGTCGGCAACGGCGACGGGCCGGAGTGCGATTTCGCCGTCGACCCGGTGGACGGCACCACGCTGATGAGCAAGGGCATGCCCAATGCCATCTCGGTGCTCGCCGTCGCCGAGCGCGGCGCGATGTTCGATCCGTCCGCGGTGTTCTACATGAACAAGATCGCCGTCGGCCCCGAGTGCGCCGACGCCATCGACATCACCGCCCCGATCGGCGAGAACATCCGGCGGGTGGCCAAGGTGCGCGGTGCCTCGGTGAGCGACCTGACCGTGTGCATCCTCGACCGTCCGCGCCACGCCCAACTGATCGAGGATGCCCGCGCCGCGGGCGCCCGCATCCGGCTGATCACCGACGGCGACGTCGCCGGCGCCATCTCGGCCTGCCGCCCCAACTCCGGCACCGACATCCTGGCCGGTATCGGCGGCACCCCCGAGGGCATCATCGCCGCAGCGGCCATTCGTTGTATGGGTGGCGCGATCCAGGCCCAGCTGGCCCCGACCGACGACGCCGAACGTCAGAAGGCCCTGGACGCCGGCTACGACCTGGACCAGGTCCTGTCGACCGACGATCTGGTCTCAGGTGACAATGTCTTCTTCTGTGCCACCGGCGTCACCGACGGTGACCTGCTCAAGGGCGTGCAGTACTACCCGGGCGGATGCACCACTCAATCCATCGTGATGCGGTCCAAGTCCGGCACCGTCCGGATGATCGAGGCCTACCACCGGCTCACGAAACTCAACGAGTACTCCGCCATCGACTTCACCGGCGACAAGACCGCCGCCTACCCGCTCCCGTAATTCCTAGAAAGGGCAACATGAGCACCGATACCGACGGAGCTGTCGAGTACCGCATCGAGCACGACACCATGGGCGAGGTCCGGGTGCCGGTCAACGCCCTGTGGCGGGCGCAGACCCAACGGGCCGTGGAGAACTTCCCGATCTCGTTCCGCGGGCTGGAGCGCACCCAGATCCGGGCGCTGGGCCTGCTGAAGGCCGCCTGCGCTCAGGTCAACAAGGACCTGGGCCTGCTGGCCGCCGAGAAGGCCGACGCCATCATCGCCGCGGCCGGCGAGATCGCCGACGGGCTACACGACGACCAGTTCCCGATCGACGTGTTCCAGACCGGCTCGGGCACCAGCTCCAATATGAACGCCAACGAGGTGATCGCCTCGATCGCCGCCCGCAATGGCATTGAAGTCCACCCCAATGACCACGTCAACATGTCGCAGAGCTCCAACGACACCTTCCCCACCGCCACTCACATCGCGGCCACCGAAGCCGCTGTGCGCCACCTGATTCCGGCCCTCGAAGTGCTCCACGAGTCGCTGGCCGCCAAGGCCAAGCAGTGGAAGACCGTGGTCAAGTCGGGCCGCACCCACCTGATGGACGCGGTGCCGGTGACGCTGGGCCAGGAGTTCGGCGGCTACGCCCGTCAGGTCGAGGCCGGGATCGAACGAGTGAAGGCCACGCTGCCCCGCCTCGGTGAGCTCGCCATCGGCGGGACCGCCGTGGGCACCGGCCTCAACGCCCCCGACGGCTTCGGCCCCAAGGTGGTCGAGGTGCTGGTCAACCAGACCGGGTTGGCCGAATTGCGTACCGCCGCAGACTCGTTCGAGGCCCAGGCGGCCCGTGACGGGTTGGTCGAAGCATCGGGCGCGCTCAAGACGATCGCCGCCTCGCTGACCAAGATCGCCAACGACGTGCGCTGGATGGGTTCGGGCCCGCTGACCGGCCTGGGCGAGATCCAGCTTCCGGACCTGCAGCCGGGCAGCTCGATCATGCCGGGCAAGGTCAATCCGGTTCTGCCCGAGGCGGTTACCCAGGTGGCCGCGCAGGTCATCGGCAACGACGCCGCCGTCACCGTCGGCGGACTTTCGGGAGCCTTCGAGCTCAACGTGTACATCCCCATGATGGCGCGAAACGTGCTGGAGTCGTTCACCCTGCTGGCCAACGTGTCGAAGCTGTTCGCCACCAAGTGCATTGACGGCCTGGTGGCCAACGAAGATCACCTGCGCACGCTGGCCGAGTCGTCGCCGTCGATCGTGACACCGCTGAACTCGGCGATCGGCTACGAGGAGGCCGCCAAGGTCGCCAAGCAGGCGCTCAAGGAGAAGAAGACCATCCGCCAGACCGTGATCGACCGCGGCCTGATCGGCGACAAACTGTCGGAGGCCGAGCTGGACAAGCGCCTCGACGTGCTCGCCATGGCGAAGGTGAAAGACGGCGAGTAGCCCTCACCTTCTCTGCGCGAGCAGACGCAAATGTCCCCGCACGCCCGGCGTGTCGGGGACATTTGCTGGGGGCCCCTCCCGCTCGCGGGGGACTGGTCGGCGGAAGCAGCTAGTCCGGAAGCGGTGCGGCCCAACGCAACACGGTCCCGCCGTCGGGCCGGTCGGTGATGGTGAACTCACCGCCCGCGCGCAACGCCCGGGCCCGCAGATTACTCAGCCCGCTCTCGGTGACCTCGGCGGCGATCCCGCAGCCGTTGTCGGACACCTCGATGGACAGGTCGTCGGCCACCTCCACGAGCACGGCGAGTTCGCTTGCCCCCGAATGACGTACCGCATTGCTGATCGCCTCACGCAGCACCGCCTCGGCATGGTCGGCCAGGGTCGCATCGACCACCGACAGCGGGCCGACGAACCGGGTGCTGATGTGTATCGGCGCGTCGCCGAACTGCGCGATCACCTCATCGAGGCGCTGCCGCAGCCGCGTCGTGCCGGCCTGGGCACCGTGCAGATCGAAGATCGCGGTGCGTATCTCCTGGATCACCGCCTGTAGATCGTCCACGGTGTCGGTGAGCCGCTGCTGCACCTCGGGGGAATGTGCCCGCGGAATCGTGCCCTGCAGCGACAGTCCGACCGCGAACAGGCGTTGGATCACGTGGTCGTGCAGGTCCCGGGCGATGCGGTCGCGATCGGCCAGGATCTCCAGTTCGCGCACGCTGCGCTGGGAGCTGGCCAGTTGCCAGGCCACCGCGGCCTGGTCGGCGAACGCCGCGGCCATGTCGAGTTGCTCGGCGGTGAAGTTCTGGGCGCCGTCGGCGCGCACGGCCACCATGACGCCGGCGACGGTATCGGTCGCACGCAGGGGCAGCACCAGAGCCGGGCCACCTGCGCCGCCCAGCTCGAGGCGGTCGAGCCGGTGCGGTGTGCCGTCATGGAACGCCGCGCCCACTGCGCCCTCTGCTGAATGCGGACCCACCGGAAGCGACTCGATCATGGTCGAACGGCCTGCTGTGGCGGCCACGACGAGGGTGTCGGCCTCACCGGCGGGAACGTCGCTGCTGGGCACAGCTACCACGATGCGGTCGGCCCCGGTCAGTTTGAGCGCCTCATCGGCCACCATCCGGAACACCCTGGCCGGATCGGTGCCGCCGAGCAGCTCGGTGCCGATGTCGCGGGTGGCGGCGATCCAAGCTTGCCGGTCGCGGGACAGTTGATAGAGCCGGGCGTTCTCCACCGCCACTCCCGCGGCCGCCGCCAGGGCCTCCACGAGTACCTCGTCGTCCTCGCTGAACGGCTGCCCGTTGGTCTTGTCGGTCAGGTAGAGGTTGCCGAACACCTCGTCGCGGATGCGCACCGGGACGCCGAGAAAGGTCCGCATCGGCGGATGGTTCGGCGGGAACCCGACCGACGCCGGGTGCAGACGGATGTCGTTGAGCCGGATCGGTTTCGGATCGTCGATGAGCACGCCGAGCACACCACGCCCCTCGGGCAGATGCCCGATCACGGCCCGGGTGGCATCGTCGATGCCCTGATAGACGAACTCGGTCAGCTCATGGCCCTCGCCGCGCACACCCAGGGCGCCATAGCGGGCGTCGACCAACTCGATCGCGGTCCGCACGATGGTGCTCAGCGTGACCTCGAGGTCCAGGCCCGAGGTCACTGCGAGCATGGCCTCCACCAGGCCGTCGATCCGGTCGCGGCCGGTGATGATCTGCTCGACACGGTCCTGGACCTCGGTGAGCAGTTCGCGCAGCCGCAGCTGCGAGAGAGTGTCCCGCAACGGCGGAGTTCGTTGTCCATCGTCGGGCTGTGCACCGTGACCAGTCACGTCCACCATGCTGGCACTACCGGCTGCAGCGCACCAAGTTCGTCCAGGGTGTCACCGCGCGGTGGGTTCGGGTCCGAACCGGAACCGGCGAAAGCCCTGTCAGTTGAGGACCAAAGACTCTGGTTCTACTGACGGTGACGGTCCAGCGTGGAGGCGAAGACCGCGGCCTGCGTGCGACGTTCCATGCCCAGCTTGGCCAACAACCGCGACACGTAGTTCTTGACGGTCTTCTCGGCGAGGAACATCCGGGCCGCGATCTGCCGGTTGGTCAGCCCCTCCCCCAACAGATCGAGCAGCACCCGCTCCTGCTGGGTCAGCCCGGCCAACGGGTCGGACCGCTCGGCATCGCCGCGCAGTTTCGCCATCAACGCCGTGGCGGCGCGATTGTCCAGTAACGACTTCCCGGCCCCGACATCCTTGATCGCCTGGGCCAGTTCCATCCCCTTGATGTCCTTGACCACGTAGCCGCTCGCGCCGGCCAGGATGGCATCGAGCATCGCCTCGTCGGAGGTGAACGACGTCAGCATCAGGCAGCGCAGATCGGGCATGCGCGACAACAGTTCCCGGCACAGTTCGATGCCGTTGCCGTCGGGCAGCCGGACATCGAGCACCGCGACGTCCGGCTTCAGGGCCGGCACCCGGGCCAGCGCCTGGGCCACCGAATCGGCCTCGCCGATCACGTCCAGCTCCGGGTCGGCGCTGAGCAGGTCGATCAGCCCACGGCGAACCACCTCGTGGTCATCGACCAGAAAGACCCTGATCATCCCCCGAGTCTCACAACCGGTGGCGCCGATCGCAAGTGAGCACGGCGCAACCCGAGGAAGCCAACGCGGTTTGCAATTCGGGCGAATCGGTGTGGTCGGCACCGAGCACGAGCATCTGGGCCGCCCCCGGGTGTGCCGTCAGGTATTCCGCAGCGCTGCCGTAGCCGTCGATGCTCTGCACATGGAGGTCCGGAGAGCGTTTCAGTGCACGGGCCAGCCGGCGCTCCAGCTGCGCGGTCGACAACCGGTCACGCTCGGCGACAGCAGTCGCGTCGTACATCTCGCGATGCCGCGCTCCCCAGGTGGTCACCACCCGCAGCGGCGCGCCACGTCTCACGGCCTCCTCGATCGCGGTGTGCAGCGCGTCGTCGCTGGCGGCGCGGCCGTCGGCTTCGACCACGACGGCCGCACCAGCGGCGGTAGCTGTGGCGGCGGGGGCTGGGGCGAGCAGGGTGTCGGTCATGGTCATCTCCTAGTCGAGATCAGGCGTCGAAGGTCAAGAAGGTCTCAACAGCGCGACGCGGTGTCGGCGGTGGTGTGTCGGTGAGCGTCGGGGCGATGCCAATCCGGACCAGCAACTGCGGGCAGGCATCACGGCCGATCAGGGAACCGATGAGGTCGCGGCTGGCGTGCAACTCGGTCACGTGGCTCACCGGGCAGGTACTCAGACCCGACAGCGTGCATTCCAGCAGCAGCACCGAGAGTGCCTCGCCCGCATCGAGAGCGTCGGCCCGGCTGTACCCGTCCGTGGACAGCACCACCAGCGTGGCCGAATCGTCACCGACGGTGGACCGCCGATCGCCGTGCGCGGTGACCGGGAAGGTGCGCGCCACCGCGACGCGCTCACTTTCCGCGGCCGATACCAGAGAGCTCTGGGGAATACCGTCTTCTGTCGCGAACGGCGTTGTCCACCAAGAGAGTTCAGCGTGATAACCGGAATCGTAGAGCCGCAGCGACTCCGTCAGCGCAGCGGCCTCGGCCACGTCGGCGCGCATCTCCTCGGCCAACACGTCGAGGTGTACCGGACCTTCGCCCAGCCGCGCCCGCAGCAGCACCTCGAAGGCGTCCCAGTCCGCATAAGCGGACATGGGCAGCCGGTCGGTGCGCCGGGCCAGGATCGCGTCGGCCCGCCGGCGGTGGGCATCGGTCACGTAGTCCATCGGCGAGAACTGCAACGTCGCCAGATGATCGAGGTCGTTCGGATTCGGGAAGCGGTCGACGCTGGTCGCCCACCCGGCTGCGGCCATCGCGACCCGCAGATGGTCCAGCAGCACCCCGCAGCTGACGACCGCCTCCCGCGACGATCGATCGGTCACGGTCACCACGCGATTCGGGTCCAGGTGCAGGTGAACTCCGCTGCCGTCGGCCACCAGCCGCCACGGTTGGGTGTTGTGCAGCGAAGGTGCACGCGATGCCAGCTGCACCGCACGGGTGAGAGTCGCAGAATCGAACATCGTCTCGGGCATGCTTCAAGCCTCGTCGTGCCCGGGCCCGCCGGTTAGAGTCTTTGGTCCTCAACCCGACGCGATGTGGGTCTCAGTTTTCAGGCCCCGTTGTTGGGGCCACCCGAATTCGCTCCGGGGATGTCGGTGATCGGGAAGTTCGGCATCGGCGGGGGCGACGGTGTCGCGGGCAGCGAGGGAATCTCCTCCGGCGGGATGTCCTTGAGCGCCTCGGCCGGCGGCACGGGCGGGCCGTTGTCCCGGCTGCCGTAACTGGTCCCCGGCTCACGCTCACCGAGCATGTGGCTGACGGTCACCAAGTGGTAGCCATTGGCCTTGAGGACGGGGATGAACTGCTGCACCAGGTCCACGGTGGAGGAGTAGGCGTCATGAAAAAGTACGACATTGTTGGGCCTGATCTGCGTCATCAGCATGTAGCGGGTCGCAGCGGTGTTGGAGTCATTTGCCCAGTCGAACGGGATGACGTCCCAGTTGATGTCGGCCAACCCCTGCTTGCGGGCCTCGGCGAGCACCTGGTCGTTGATCAAACCGCCCGCTGTGCGTACCAGCTTCGGCCGTTGGCCCGTCGCGGCTTCGATGGCGTCACTGGCCCGGCTGAACTGCGCCGGGATCTGCTCGGGCGGGATGGCCGTCATGTTGGGGTGTTCCCAGGTGTGGCTGCCGAGCTCCATCCCGGCGTCGACCACCCGCTTGGCGCCCTCAGGATTGGCGGCGACCTTGTTGCCGATCTCGAAGAACGTCGCCTTGGCGTCGTTGTCCTTGAGGATCTGCAGCAGCCGGTCGGTGTATGGGCTCGGCCCGTCGTCGAAGGTCAGTGCGATGCACCTCTCCGTCGCGCAGTCCACCTCGTCGGGATCGTCACGACGGATGTGCCCGGTGAGCGTCCCCACCACCAGGACCACGACGGCGGCGGTCACGCCGACTACGGTCCACCGCCATGCCTGACTGTTGGGGAGCCTCGCCACCCCGGCAGCCTACCGGGCCTTCGATTTGGGTGCGTTTGGCGGCGGTGAGCGCCGCCAAACGCACCCAAATCACTCCGACTCAGGGCAGGGCGCCGGGGCTGAATTCCTCCAGCATCTCGGTGACGAGCGCGGCGATCGGCGAGCGTTCGCTGCGCTGCAACGTGATGTGGGCGAACAGTGGATGCCCCTTGAGCTTCTCGATCACCGCCGCGACGCCGTCGTGGCGGCCCACCCGCAGGTTGTCCCGTTGGGCCACATCATGAGTGAGCACCACCCGCGAGCCCGCGCCCAGCCGCGACAGCACAGTCAGCAGCACATTGCGCTCCAGCGACTGCGCCTCGTCGACGATGACGAACGAGTCGTGCAGAGAACGGCCCCGAATGTGGGTCAGCGGAAGCACTTCCAGCATTCCGCGGGACAGCACCTCTTCCAGCACCGCCGGGCTCGCCAACCCTTCGAGGGTGTCGAAGACGGCCTGGGCCCAGGGGCCCATCTTCTCGCTCTCGCTGCCCGGCAGGTAGCCGAGCTCCTGGCCGCCGACGGCATACAACGGGCGGAACACCACGACCTTGCGCTGGGTTCGGCGTTCGAGCACGGCTTCCAGGCCCGCACACAGAGCGAGCGCGGATTTGCCGGTGCCGGCCTTGCCGCCGAGCGAGACGATGCCGACAGACTCGTCGAGCAGCAGATCTAGGGCGACGCGCTGTTCGGCTGACCTTCCCCGGAGGCCGAACACTTCGCGATCACCACGCACCAACTGCACCCGCTTCTCGGCGTTGACCCGGCCGAGCGCCGAAGAGCTGCCGCCGAGCAACCGAATCCCGGTGTGGCAGGGCAGATCCCGAGCGCCTTCGACATCGATCTCGCCGTCGGCGAACAGGGTGTCGATTTCCTCGGCTGCCACGTCCAACTCGGCCATGCCGGTCCAGCCGGACACCACGACATCCTGTGCGTGGTATTCATCGGCAGCGAGGCCGACCGCACCGGCTTTGACCCGCAGCGGAATGTCCTTGCTCACCAACGTAACTCGCTTACCCTCTGCGGCGAGGTTGGCCGCGCACGCCAGGATCCTGGTGTCGTTGGTTTCGGTCCGGAAACCTGTGGGCAGTACCGAGGGGTCGATGTGATTCAACTCGACCTGTAGCGTTCCGCCTTCTGCCCCAACAGGAATCGGCTGATCCAGCCGTCCATGCTCAAGTCGCAGATCATCGAACATCCGCAACGCCTGCCGAGCGAACCAGCCCAGCTCGTGGTGATGCCGTTTGGCCTCGAGCTCGCTGATCACGACCAGCGGGACCACCACTTCATGCTCGGCGAACCGGCTGCATGCCCAAGGATCGGACAGCAACACGGAGGTGTCGAGCACATAGGTACGGACAGCCTTATCAGTCACGTGGCGCTCCTAGAACCCGCGCGGCCCCACACGAGTTGCTCGGTGGACACTGCGGCACCAGGACCGGAGCCGGTCCTCTCGTCAACCAACCGATCGGTACCGTCCGGACAGCAGAGCATGTCGCTAGCCATCGGATTCGACGCTACTCCCGCCTCGGCGGGGTTGCTGGCTGGCGCGCCGCGTGTAGGGCGCCCGGCGCGTTACGTGTTGATGAACTCCTGGAGCGCGGCTTCATCGGCCAGCCCCCAGGCGGTGATCCGGTCGGAGATGACCTTCGCCAGGGCGGCCTTGTCGAAGATCCCGGCCTCGGCCACCACGGCGACCTTGTCCTGGTAGGCGTCGATGTCCGCGCCGATCACATCGAACTCACGGGCTCGGGCGGCAATAGCCGCCACGGTCTCGTCGCGATGGGTGCTCAGCACGTGCGACACCAGGTTGGCGAAGAACAGCTCGTGGCGCTCCTCATCGAGGACGATGCGGTCGACCATCGAGCCCAGCACCGGCTCGGCGATCTGCGCCCGCAGGTTGCGGGTGAACACCGCGTGCGCGCGCTCGAAGAACGCCATGAATACCAGCGTCTCGATCTGGCTGTAGCTGTCGGCGCGGTAACCCTTCATCACGTGCTCGACGCGGACGTCCTCGTTTGCCGTCGGGTCGATCTCACGCGTGACGACGAGGTAGTTGCGCAGCGCGACGGCGTGCAGGTGCTCTTCGGCGGTCCAGCGGCCCAGAAACCGGCCCCACTTTTCCTCGAGGATGAAATGCTCGACGAGCTCGCGGTGATATCCGGACAGGTTGTCCTTGGTGATCAGCAAGATCTCCAGGGCATCGGTGACGGTCTTGGGCAACGTCACCTGCGAGGGATCCCAGTCCTGGCCACCGAGGAAGGCGAAGTTTTCGCCCTGGTCGAACGGCACGTAATCGTGCGCGTACCAGAGATCCTCGGTATCCAGGTGGCGACGCAGCTCGGCCTCGACAACGGGCTCAAGCTCCAAGGTCAGCGCATTAGCGACAGGTTTCTGTGCCATGAGGTAACTGTAACCCGGGTTTACAGGTTTCTGAAACTCAGGTCACTGTGATGTCGGCGGCCCGGCTCAGCCCGGATCAGAGGGTCAGGCCCGGGTACAGCGGGTTGGCGTCGAGCAGCTCGGCCGAGGCCGCGTGGACGCGCTCGGCGGTGCCGTCGGCCAGCTTGTACTTGGCTTTAGAAGTCCCCTCGGGCTGCGTGTTGGACAGCACGTCGACGATCAGCTCGGCGACACGGTCGAAGTCGTCGGCGCCGAATCCGCGGCTCGTGAGCGCCGGCGTCCCCAACCGGATGCCACTGGTGTACCAGGCCCCGTTCGGGTCGGCCGGGATCGCGTTGCGGTTGGTGACGACGCCGGCGTCCAGCAGCGCGGACTCGGCCTGGCGGCCGGTCAGCCCGAACGAACGCACGTCGAGCAGCACCAGGTGGTTGTCGGTACCACCGGTGATCAGGCCCGCGTCCCGCTTGACGAACCCGTCGGCCAGGGCCTGGGCGTTGTCGGCGACCGCCTGGGCGTAGGTCTGGAACGCCGGCTGGCGCGCCTCGGCCAGCGCGACGGCCTTGGCTGCCATGACATGGCTCAGCGGCCCGCCCAGCACCATCGGGCAGCCCTTGTCCACGGCCGGGGCGAATTCCTCGGTGGCCAGCACCATGCCGCCGCGCGGGCCGCGCAGGGACTTGTGCGTGGTGGTCGTGGTGACGTGGGCGTGCGGCACCGGGTTCTCGTCACCGGTGAACACCTTGCCCGCCACCAGGCCGGCGAAGTGCGCCATGTCGACCATCAGGGTCGCGCCCACCTCGTCGGCGATCTCGCGCATCTTGGCGAAGTTCACGCGGCGCGGGTAGGCCGAGTAACCGGCGACCAGCACCAACGGTTTGAACTCGCGGGCCGCGGCGGCCACGGCGTCGTAGTCCAGGAAACCCGTCTCCGGGTTGGTCCCGTAGCTGTGCTGGTGGAACATCTTGCCCGAGATGTTGGGCCGGAAGCCGTGCGTCAGGTGCCCACCGGCGTCCAGGGACATGCCGAGCAGACGCTGGTTGCCCAACTTGTGGCGCAGGGTCTCCCAGTCCGCCTCGGACAGGTCGTTGACGTGTTTGGCGCCGAGTTCGGCCAGGCCGGGTGCCTCCACCTTGGTCGCCAGGATGGCCCAGTAGGCAACGAGATTGGCGTCGATGCCGGAGTGCGGCTGCACGTAGGCGTAGGGGGCGCCGAACAGTTCGCGGGCATGCTCGGCGGCCAGCGCCTCGACGGTGTCGACGTTCTGGCAGCCCGCGTAGAAGCGGTGCCCGACGGTGCCCTCGGCGTACTTGTCGGAGAACCAGGTGCCCATGGTGAGCAGCACAGCCGGGGAGGCGTAATTCTCGCTGGCGATCAGCTTGAGCGAATCACGTTGATCGGCAAGCTCTTTGCGGGTGGCTGCCGCGATCCGGGGCTCGACGGATTCGATGACCTGCAACGCAGCCTGGTATGCGGCACTTGAGGTGTCGGCGTAATCAGCGCCGGAAGCCGCGGGCAAGGTGGAGGACGGGTCTGCTGCCATGGCTTTTAGCCTAGTCGGAGCGGGTCAGGTCGACGGTCCCGGGCCGGGTTGGCCCGGCGGGTATCCGGGGTACGGATAGGTCGGCGGGTATCCGGGGTGCAGATATTGCTGCTGAACTGGCGGCGGGACGGCACGGGCCCGGGTGAGCTTGGTGAGCAACACGAACCACGCGGCGACCCCGACGATCACCGATCCGGCCCACAGCAGGTTGCTGAAGGTTTCCATGCGCGGCCCGTCGCCGATCACCTTCATCAGGATCGACGGGAATGCGCCGGGGCTGTCTCCGCCGTCGACACAGGCGAGCCCGAACACGAACATCGCCGACCACAAGATGACCTGCGCCCAGGCCTGCCCGGAGGTGAGCTCTCCGCCCGGCAACTTGCGCATCATCCTGCTCGTCGCCACCAGGCAAAGCGCCAGCCACGGCGCGGCGAGGACGCCGAACACCACCATCCAGCCGAGCTGGACGAACAGTCCCCGACCGATCACCATCCAGACCAACAAGATCAAGTTGAGCGGCATGGCCAGCGCGGGGATATACGGCCGGAGTTCGGACACCCTCCGAGCCTAAGCCCGCAATGCCGACGGGATCAGCGGTAGATCACTTGGTGTGGTTCCACGCGCCGCCGGCCTTGCCGTTGGCAAAACCGCCGCCCGGCCAGCCCTTGCTCCAGTCATGACCGGCCCAGGCACCGCCCGGCCAGCCCTTGCTCCAGTCATGGCCGGCCCACGCGCCGCCGGGCCACGGACTCACGAGGGGAGGAGGCGTTGGCGGGTCCACCGTTTCGCCGTTCAAGACGACGACGGGATCGGCATTGGCGACAGCCGTGGGTCCGACGAATCCAGCCAGCCCCAGCGAGCCCGCTGCCACGACCACGCCGGCCATCAGCTTGATCCGGTTCGATTTCGCACTTGTTGCAGCCATGTCGACTCCCTTGCTGCCGCCCGGTTTCGTCGCACGATGCTCAGCAAATATTTTACCCTTCGGCAACGAGGCCGAACAAGCCGTCGGGCGATGGGAGACCATCGCCCGCAGCCGCACCGATCAAGGTCAGTATTTGCACTTTCAACAGTACTTTTCAGGAATTGATCGACGGCCCGCGTCAACACTCAGCACGCGCGAGCACTGAACGCCAGGAGATCTCTTCAGCAAAACCCTGATTTCGCGGTTGTCAGCGGTGATTCCAGGCGCCGCCGGCCTTGCCGTGGATGGCAGCGCCGCCACCCTTGCCGCTGGCGAAACCGCCACCCTTGCCGTTGGCGAAACCGCCGCCGGGGTATCCCTTGCTCCAATCGTGGCCGGCCCACGCACCGCCGGGCCACGGGCTGACGAGGGGCGGGATCTCGACACCAGAGCCACCAGAGGCGGCGGCGTCGGCAATGCCCGAGATGACGGATGTCACGGGATCGCTACCAACCTTGGTGAAAGGGCCTTTGTTGCCCCCAGGACGGACCGGCGCCACCGGATCGCTACCGACCTTCGTGACGGGTCCTGCATTGGCCACCGCGCCAGAGCCGAGGATTCCGGCGAGCGCCATCGCACCGGTCGCCACGATCACGCCGGCCAGGCGCTTGATCTTGTTCGGTCTTTCCGTTGTTGGAGCCATGCTCATTCCCTTTGCCCGACCCGGTACGGTCACCGGGCCTACGGCAACTATGTTACCGATCGGTAACTAATTGATTCAAGCACTTGAGGCAGAGGTCATACCGGCGAGAAAACACAACATAGAACACCAGCGGGCTACTAAAGGCACGTCATGGTAGCGGCGTCGAAAACGGGTTGAGAAATTTGCTACCAGGCTCGGAGGGGCCGGTCGTCCGGCCGGTTCAGATACTCCGCAGGGTCGACGGGATCAGCGGCTCATCGAGCAGCCGACCGAAACGCTGGGTCAGCGTCACTCCGTCGGGCCGGTCGTCCAGCCACCCCCGCAGCAACCGGTACCCCTCGATGTAGGTGCTCGTGTAGGCCCGCCACAGCGGCGACGACAGGAACCGCAGCATCTGCCGGGCCCGTACGTCGTCGACCAGAAGCCACCGTTTGAGGAACTCCACCACCTCATCGACGTCGCGATGCTCGTCGTGCAGCATCAGCGCGGCGTCCTGGCGCACGTCGGCCAGCCCGGCCACCGCCGCCGAGATCACCTCGGCACGCTCCCCGTCGAACCGAAGTCCCACGTCGGCGTAGATGTCGGCAGCCCACGTGCCCCAACCGGGCCCGACGATGGCGTACAACGCCAGGTCGGCGAGGCCCTCGGCCATCAGGCATTGCGGGGTGTTGACGAGGAAGATCGTCTGTTCCAGCTGGTTGTCGCGGGCAACCAGGCCGGCCTCCTTGCGGCAGTGCTCGGTGTGATGACCGGGATAGGACTCGTGGGCCACCAGCCGGGGCAGATTGGCCATCTGCTGTTTGAGGTCGGCGTTGATCGCGACGGTGGACTTGTAGTCACCCAGGTAGTAGTTGAATCCCGACCACGGTTTGTCGGTGACCACCTCGTACGTGATGGTCTCGGTCTCCGGCAGCGGGTACGCGGCGCGGACCTTGTCGCGTAGGGCCGAGGAGAAGGCGTGCATGCACTCCTCCAGCCGGGCCGGTGGGATCTCGTCCCCGGTGCGGTGCGCCTGAATCCGCTCGGCCAGTGACCCGGCTCCTCCCAGTGCCTCATCGAGTTTGGCGTGGGCCTGCCGGTATTTCTCCGGATCGCCCTTGCTGATCCGAACATCGAAATAGGCCTGTACCTCGTCGACGAATCCGACCTGCTCACCGGCGAACTTGCGGCCCGCGCAGTTGAGTGCCCTCAGGTGTGCGGCAAGGTATTCCGCGCGGTCGCGGTCGAGGTCGTCTGGGATCTGGGCCAGCAGCCGATCCGCTTGCCGAGCAAGGTCGGCCGGGTCGGGCGCGGACTCGTTCTGCACCGCACGGCGTAGCTTCGGGTCACCGGTGAAGGAGTCGACGTAACCGTCCTCGACGCGGTCGAAGCGCAGGCCGAGGAGCAGGTATTCACGAATGAGAGTGGCCGCGTCCGTCACTGTGCCGGTTCCGGAGCCCGTCTGTTTCTCGATCCCGTTAGCCATGCCCCCAACCGTAGATGTAAGACTGATCGGATGCCGCGGCCGAGCGAGCCGAGCCCCTATGTGGAGTTCGACCGAAGTCAATGGCGTGCACTGCGCATGTCGACCCCGCTGAAACTCACCGAGGACGAGCTGCTGCGCCTGCGGGGTATGGGCGAGAAACTCGACATCCTCGAGGTCGAAGAGGTTTATCTGCCCCTGGCCCGGTTGATCCACCTTCAGGTGGCCGCCCGCCAGCGTTTGTTCGCCGTGACTTCGGAGTTCCTCGGTGAGCCGCAGCAGAATCCGGACCGGCCGGTGCCGTTCGTCATCGGCGTCGCGGGCAGCGTGGCGGTCGGGAAATCGACCACCGCCCGTGTGCTGCAGGCCCTGCTGGCCCGCTGGGGTCACCATCCCCGGGTGGATCTGGTGACCACCGACGGGTTCCTCTACCCCAACAAGGAGCTCAACCGCCGGAACCTCATGCACCGCAAGGGGTTCCCGGAGAGCTACGACCGGCGCGGGTTGATGCGGTTCGTCACCGCGGTGAAATCGGGTGCCGACGAGGTCTGCGCGCCGGTCTATTCACACCTGCTCTACGACATCGTCCCGGGCGAGAAACAGATTGTGCGCCATCCGGACATCCTGATCCTGGAAGGGCTCAACGTCCTGCAGACCGGACCGGCGCTGATGGTCTCGGACCTGTTCGACTTCTCGGTGTACGTCGACGCCCGCATCGAAGACATCGAGGGGTGGTACATCTCGCGGTTCCTGACGATGCGCTCGACGGCTTTCGCCGATCCGGCGTCGCACTTCCACCACTACTCGACCCTGACCGATGAGCAGGCTGTGTTCGCGGCACGTGACATCTGGCATTCGATCAACCGGCCCAACCTGATCGAGAACATCCTGCCGACCCGCCCACGCGCCACCCTGGTGCTGCGTAAAGACGCCGACCACGCCATCAACCGGCTGCGGTTGCGCAAGCTCTGACTAGACGAAAGGCCAGTTATCACACGCTTTTCCGCAATTCGCGTGCGACAACTGGCCACTCAGCGAAGCCTCGTCAGGCCGGGATGCGCTTGACCCCGACGTACTGCCACTCGGCCATCGCCAGCGTGTAGATGCCGGTGGCGATGACGACCACGACGCCCGCGGTGGTGAGTGCCATGGTGAAGACAGCTACCAGGGCGATCACCGTGCACGCCGCGTTGGCGATCACGGTGCCGATGCCGGCGGGACGCACCCGCTCGATGCCGGCGAGAGCGAACACCGCGATGCCGTAGACGACCGAGAAGACGCCGACGCCGTATTCGACGGATTTCGGTAGCCCGGTGAGATCGGCGAACCACCCGGCCGCGGCCAGCAGTGCGATCCCGCTGATGCCGACGAGGACTGCGTCCAGCCGCATGGCCAGGCGCAGCAGCGAATCGATTCCCTTCGTGGTGCCTGCGGATCCGGTGGCGGTGATGGCGGTCATGATTCTCCTTCTTCTTCGGATGGTGTTCTCGTGTCGTGCATTCACTTTTCAGCGGTGGAGCACGGTGCGGGGATACGCGCCGTAACCTCTTCCGGCGGCACCCCGCACCGGCTCTCCGACGGAGTCACGCCAGACGGCGCACCCCGCGGTATTGCAGCCAGGCCAGTACTGCGGTGGCACTGACGAATCCGAGCACCAACTCGGTCCCGGTCCCGGTCAACGCCAACCAGCCGGTCCCGATCGCGACGACCGTGGTGATCGCGAAGGCCAGGTTGCCGGCGAGGACGCCGATGCCCACGCGCCGGACCCGCGTCACCGCGGCCAGGCCGTACAGCAACGCGCCGTAGCCGACGAGCGCGGCACCCACGACCCACCCGGCTGTGGCCGACAAGCCCGCGATGCGGGACAGCTGATCGGCGACCATGGACACCAGCAGGCCGACGGCGGCGCACACCGTGGCATCGGCGCGCAAAGCGAATCGCAGCAGGGAATCTTCAGACGCCGCGCCGGTGGTGGAGTCGGCCAATGGTTGGTGCAGGGTTGCGGTCATGTCGGGCTCCTCGGGACGAGGGTGTCGATTGGTGGAACACCTCCGACCCTGCCCAGCGGGCGCTGCCAGATCGACGCCAAACACTGCCAAGCACTGCCAAGCCCTGGTCAGGGGCATTTTTCGGCGGCGCGAACCTATCGGCCGGCGGTGCCGACTGCCGGCGCCAGATCGCCGCGCAGGTCCGCGGCGATCACCCGCGCCGCTGCGTTCTGCCAGTTGTGCAGTGACCGCTGCGGCACCTCGGTGACGAACCACTGCCAGGCTTGGCGTGCCACCGGGTCCAGCCCGGCCGCGGTGGCGTTCTGCGCGTAGGCGCGGACCCCGACGACGTACGGGAAGTACAGCGAGTTGTAGTGGCGCCACTGCTCGGTGGTACCGAAGTCGCCGCTGTCGCGGGGCTTGAGCGCGGCAATGCGGTCGGCCAGCAACGCCTTGAGTTCGTTGGCCCGTTCCAGCGGCTGATCGGGCGCCCCGCGCTGGGTGAGCCGGGCGTCGATGGCGGGCAACGAGGTCAGCGGGCTGGCGACCAGCTTGGACAGATCGCCGTAGTGGCCGAGGGCGCGGCGGGTGAGTCGGGTGAAGGCGTCGTCGTCGATGCCACCCAGGGGGTGATCCGATCGCAGCGGCAGTGCGGCCTCGGTCTGGCGCAGCGCTTCACGATCGGCGCGCAGGTCCGGGGATCGGGCGAAGGCCAGCCGATCGAACAACCCGGCCAGCGGATCGGCCAGCACTTCCACCGCGACGGCGACCGCCAGGCTGGTGAACAACAGGATCGTCATGACGGTGCGGCCGGTCCCGGCGTCGAGCACATACATGCCGATCAGGGCCTGGGCAGCGAACGGAACCGCGATCACCAGCGTGCCGATGACCGAGCGGCGCATGTCCGCGCGCAACGCCTGGCCTTCGTCGAACGCATCCCAGATCGCGACCGCTACGCCGAGCAGCGCGACGTCGAATCCGGTGGAGGCCAGGGCCAGCCAACTGGGCACCAACCCGAGCGGGATCACCAGGATCGCATTGCCCAGTGCGAAGAACAGCGTCGCGACGATGATGAAGCCCACCACGGAGCCGGGTTTGGCGCCGCCGAGCACCGCCTTGACCATGGCGCCCAGCGAGGAGAGCGAGATCACCGCGAACATCACCCAGTGACCCGTCCGCAACGGCCCGTCGACGCTGCCCGCGAGCCCCGCCCCGGCGAAGGCCAGGATCGCGACGGCGAAGATCGCCGCGATCTCACCCGCGCGGGACCGGAAGGTGTCGGCCGGGCGGGCAAGTTCGACCATCACCGCGAACCAGGCGATACCCGGCACCGCGACGAGATAGATCTCGATGCGGCTGAGCACTTCGGAGCCGGTCACCAGCCGGACCGCGTCGAGCGCGACCACGAGCGCGAAACTGGTCAGCCCGATCGCCGCAAGGGCGAGTACGGGCTTACGCGGGTCGCGGGCGAGAAGGTAGAGCCCCAGCCACCAGCTGAGGGTGAAAACCACCGCCGACAGCGCAGCCATAGCTTCAGTTTGGCACGCGCCTACTTCCCGTAGCGACGATGCCGGGCCGTGTAATCGCGCAGTGCGCGCAGGAAGTCGACGCGACGGAATGCCGGCCAGTACGCCTCGGTGAACCACATCTCCGAATATGCGCTCTGCCACAACAGGAATCCGCTGAGCCGTTGCTCACCCGAGGTACGGATGACAAGGTCCGGATCGGGTTGGCCTGAGGTGTAGAGGTTCTCCGAGATCCCGTCGACGGTGACCGCCTCGACGAGTTGTTCGGCGGTGGCTCCGTTGGCCAGTTCCTTCGACAACAGCGAGCGCACGGCGTCGACGATCTCCTGACGTCCGCCGTAGGCGACGGCGACGTTCACGTGGAACGAGCCGGGCGGGGTCGATGCCGTACTCGCTACAGCCTCGCGCAGCCGGCGGGCCGGCTCCTCCCCCAACAACTCCAGGTCACCGACGGTGCGCACGGTCCAGGTGTTCGACGGGGCGCAGATCTCCTCGACCACGTCGGTGATGATCTCGAGCAGGGCGGACAGCTCTTCGGGATCGCGCTGCAGGTTCTCGGTCGAGAGCAGGTAGACCGTCGTCATCTCGATGCCCGCGGCCTGACACCAGCGCAGCATCTCGGCGATCTTGGCGGCACCCATCCGGTAGCCGATGCTGACATCGTCGTAACCTGCGTCACGCGCCCAGCGGCGGTTCCCGTCGCACAGCACCGCGATATGGCGGGGCAGTTCGGATCTGGCCTGCGACAGTTCCTGACGCAACCGCATTTCGTAGAGCCGATAGGCCGGTTCCTTGAGCCGCGGGGGAATGATGTCCACGAGAATCCAGACTACTGTGAGCGTCGGGGTACACCCCATGATTGTCAATGGAGGTGACATGACCGCGCCGACGGGCAGCACCAAGCCCTACCGCTCAGCGGCCGGACTGAGCCGGCCCGCAGAAGATCTGCCCGAGGCGGTCGCCGAAGGCGTCGCCCAGTTCCTGGGAAGGCCACGGGCACGCGGATGGATCCACGTGTACTCGGCCATTGTCGCTTTCATCGCCGGGGCCGCTCTGGTGTCGGTGTCGTGGTCGCTGGAGTCCACCCGGGCCGGGCTGGCCACCCTGCTCTACACGTTCACGATCGTGGCCATGTTCGCCGTCAGCGGGACCTACCACCGAGTGACGTGGAAGTCGCCCGGCGCCCGCAAATGGATGAAGCGGCTCGACCACTCGATGATCTTCATCTTCATCGCGGGCAGCTACACCCCGTTCGCACTGCTGGCCCTGCCCGAATCCAAAGGCATGGTGCTGTTCTGGATCGTCTGGGGCGGGGCGATCGCCGGTGTGCTGCTCAAGATGTTCTGGCCGTCAGCACCACGCTGGCTCGGTGTCCCGCTCTACATCCTGCTGGGCTGGGTGGCGGCCTGGTTCATCGGGCCGATCATGCACGGGGCCGGGGTCGCCGCGGTGGTGTTGTTGATCGTCGGCGGCGCGCTCTACAGCATCGGCGGCGTGCTCTACGCGCTCAAATGGCCCAACCCGTGGCCTACCACGTTCGGCCATCACGAGTTCTTCCACGCCTGCACGGCGGTGGCGGCGATCTGCCACTACATCGCCATGTGGTTCGCCGTCTTCTGATCCCCCCTCGGCACCGCGACCGTGCGTGTCTGCCGGTCCACACACCGCATTTCGCCGACAGGTTGCGCACGCTCGCGCTCGATGAGCCCGGTTACAGCTGGGTGATGTCGGCCGCGGACCAGTAGGCCTTCATCGTGGTGATCTGCCCGTCGGCGTCGAAGGTCATGACCTCCATGGGCTCGATGCGCATCGCGCCACCGACGACGATCGCGAACAGGAACGCCGCCTCGTGGCCGCCGGGGCGGAACTTCAGCAACTCGGTCGTGATCTCGGCTCCTGCAGCGGTCAGGTTCTTGTAGAAGCCCTCAATCGCCTGGCGCCCGATGTGGACCTCCCCGCTGCCCACCGGATCCTCCAACGTCGCGTCGTCGGCATACAGCGCGGCGACCTCGGCAGCCGACCCGCCCGCAACGGTGTCGAGATAGCGCTTGACGAAGGACTCCAGGGCTGCGGCATCGTGGCTCATGGCCGCGAGGCTACACGGCGCCACTTCTGCCGTGTGGCGGTTGGCCACCCAGCGAGACGGCGAGATCCCCGACCGTCGTGACCGGCAGATCGCATACCGCCCCGCGGCACACGTAGGCGGCATCGGCGCCGTCCACCCGGTCGCGTCCCCGAAGCAACGGCGAGGAGTCTGCGGCTTCTGGGGCACCACCGATCACCAGCGCCCCGCCGGGTGCCAACCGGCGTGCGGCACCCAACAGCGGCGACGACGGATCGCCGGCCACCGCGATCTGGATCGGCCCGCGCACCTGCGCCTCAGCCACTGCCAGCCAGTGCCCGCCGGAGCGGGCCGCGCGGGCCAGGATCGGTGTGGCCGACGACAAAGTCGTCTGTGCCGCATCCACATAGCGCTGCGAGCCGGTCAGGTAACCCGCCGCCTGCAGGGCCTCGGCGACCAGCGAAGCACCCGACGGCGTCGCACCGTCGATCGGGTCCGCGGGACGCACCATCAGCTGCTCGGCGTCGTCGGCGGTGTCGAACCAACGGCCCGGCTGATCGGGATCGGCAAAATGTTCGAGCGCGATATCCAACAGGCCAACCGCCTCGTCCAGCCCGAACCCGGTGAGCTGGTACAGCGTCAGCAATGCGGTGGCCAATGCCGCGTGATCCTCCAGAATCGCCGCGCTCTCCCCGACCCTGCCGCCCAGGCCGGCCCGGCGCAGCCGGCCGTCCACCATGTGCAGGTCCAGTAGTTCCCGTGCGCATTCGACTGCCGCAGAGAGCAATTCGAGACGATCGAGGGCCACGGAGGCTTCGGCCAGCGCCGTGATGGCCAGGCCGTTCCAGGCGGTCACCACCTTGTCGTCGCGGGCCGGTTGGGGCCGCAGGGCGCGGGCCGCCGACAGCGCCGCACGCACCGACTCGAAGCGCGCATCGTCGTCGGGGTCGCGGTGCAGTTGCAGCACCGATGCACCATGCTCGAACGTGCCGCGCTCGGTCACCCCGAAAAGTGAAGCAGCCCAGGCCCCATCGTCCTCACCCAATACGGAGCGCAATTCGGCCGGCGTCCACACGTAGGTCAGTCCTTCGTGCCCACCGGCGTCGGCGTCCAGCGACGAGGTGAACATGCCACCCGCACCCAGATCCGACATGATGAATCCGGCCGTCTCCGCAGTCACCCTGCGCGCCAACGGATCCCCGGTGCGCCGCGCCAGGTGGGCATAGGCCCGCAACAGCAGCGCGTTGTCGTAGAGCATCTTCTCGAAGTGCGGCACCACCCAGTGCGGGTCGACGCTGTAACGGGCGAATCCCCCGGCCAACTGGTCGTAGATGCCGCCACGGGCCATCGCGGCACACGTACGCTCGACGGCCCCCAACGCCGCAACCGAACCCGTGCGTTCGTGGTGGCGCAGCAGCCCTTCCAACAACGCCGAGGGCGGGAATTTGGGCGCACCGCCAAAGCCGCCGTGCGCCACATCTTCGTCGTTCAGCACGGCGGCCACTGCGTGATTGCACAACTCGGGCCCCACCGGCGCCCCGCCGCCGGGCAGCCCGGCTGACATCGAGCGCAGTTCGTTGGCGATCTGACCGGAGGCGCGCTCGACCTCGTCGCGCCGGTCCCGCCAGGTTTCGGCGACCGCGTCCAACAGTTGCAGGAAGCCGAGCTTCGGGTAATAGGTCCCGCAGAAGAACGGCCGGCCGGCCGGGGTCAGGAAGCAGGTCATGGGCCAGCCGCCCTGCCCGGTGAGCGCGACGGTGGCGTTCATGTAGACCGCGTCCAGATCGGGACGCTCTTCGCGGTCGACCTTGATACAGACGAATCCGTCGTTGAGCACCGCGGCCACGTCGGCATCTTCGAACGATTCATGCGCCATCACATGGCACCAATGGCAGGCCGCATATCCGATGGACAGCAGGATGGGGACGTCCCGGGAGGCGGCTTCAGCGAGCGCCTCGGGCGTCCATTCTCGCCAGTGCACCGGGTTGTCGGCGTGCTGGCGCAGGTACGGGCTGGTGGACCCGCCGAGTGTGTTACCCGCTACCGGGCTCACGGGGCGGACCTTGATGGTCATCGGGGGCGCTGTTCACCGCGCCTTTGCCAGGTTCGGCGCCGGTGTCGTCGGCGGTGCCTTCGTCGGCAGCCTGGTCGGGCTCGGGGTGTTCCCGGTCGAAGGACTCGGGCAGCTTGCGCAGGTGGCGGTTCATCGACCACACCAGCGCGAAGGTGCCGATCAGCAGCGCCACCGTGACCAGCAGGCCGAGCGGGGTCGCCTTACCGAACTCCGGCCCGGTATTTCGTGGCTCGTCGGCGAGCAGTGTGATCACTGCGGTCAAAGTGTCGATCATTTCTCAATCCCGGTGAACAGGTCGTCTTCCGGCAGGTTCACCGGCACGCGCGACCGCGCCAACTCGAACTCCTCAGTCGGCCAGAGCCGTTGCTGCCATTCGATCGGCGCATGGAAGAAATCGCCTTTCGGGTCGATCTGGGTCGCATGTGCGCGCAGCGCATCGTCGCGCTGACTGAAGTACTCCGAGCATTCAACACGGGTGGTGACCCGGTTGGCGAACGGGTCGTGGTCCGGGTCCCAGTGCTCCAGCCATTTGCCGAAGGGGCCCTGCCGGCCGTTCCTGGCGAACTCGTCCTGCAGCAGTTGCATGCGTTCACGCAGGAAGCCGTGGTTGTAATACAGCTTCGACACGTTCCATGGTGTCCCGGCCTCGGGGTACAGCCGGTAGTCGGCGGCCGCCTCGTAGGCCGCCACCGAAACCTCGTGGCAGCGGATGTGGTCGGGGTGGGGGTAGCCACCGTTCTCGTCATAGGTGGTCAGCACGTGCGGCTGGAACTCCCGGATCACCCGGACCAGGCGGCTGACCGGCTCGGCGAGCGGCACACACCCGAAACAGCCGTCCGGCAGCGGGGGCATCGGATCGCCTTCGGGCAGGCCCGAGTCGACGAATCCCAGCCAGTGATGCTCGACGCCGAGGATCTCGGCGGCCTTGGCCATCTCGTCACGGCGCACCTCGGTGATCCGGCCGTGCACCTCGGGGAGGTCCATCGCCGGATTGAGTATGTCTCCGCGCTCGCCGCCGGTGAGCGTCACGACCATGACGCGCACACCTTCGGCCGCATAGCGCGCGGTGGTTGCCGCACCCTTGCTGGACTCGTCGTCCGGGTGGGCATGCACCGCCATCAACCGCAGTTCACTCATTTCGCTTTCATCTAACTACGGAGCCCTCTTACGTAATCCCTGTACCCAAACCTTCAACCCGCTCCCTGGGCTGCGGTGACGGATTTGTCTGGCCCTATAGTTCCAGTTCTGATGATCGAACGCCCCGCCGCCCGCTACGGATCCCGCCAATTGTCCCGACGGACCCGGCGAAGGATCACGTTTGCACTGGTCGGCCTGGTGGTGGTGGCAGGTGTGATCCTCGCAGTCGTGGCCTTCCAGCGGTTGGGCACCGGCGAGGTGAAAGGCGAGCTCTCGGCGTACGAACTGGTCGACAACCAGACGGTGTCGGTGACGATCGGGGTGACCCGTCCGGACCCTTCGAGGCCGGTGGTGTGCATCGTTCGGGCCCGTTCGATCGACGGGAGCGAAACTGGGCGCCGCGAAATCCTGGTGAGTCCCTCCGATCAGCGGGTGGTGCAGGTGACCGCCGAAGTGAAATCCAGCCGTCCTCCCGTGATGGGCGATGTCTACGGTTGCGGGACGGATGTGCCGTCCTACCTGGTAGCGCCCTGAATTTGACGCTCGCAACAAACGACGAACAGCCATTACGTGAAGATTCGTTGGCCGCTCGGTGGTACGATTGTGCGATACACGGTTCCTCGCTGGGGCCGTGTATTGCTGCATTAGCACTCAGGTAGGTGCTTATGTCCGCGGCAATACACGCGCCTGCCCCTCAGTCTGGAAACGACGGACTTCGCACGCGAAGAAGGCGTGAGAGCGCCGCAAGAGCAAGATAGACAGGAGCGCGAGAACATGACCGACACACAGGTCACCTGGCTCACTCAGGATGCATTCGACCGGTTGAAGGCGGAGCTGGATCAGCTGATCGCCAACCGGCCGGTGATCGCCGCCGAGATCAACGACCGTCGCGAAGAGGGCGACCTGCGCGAGAACGGTGGCTACCATGCCGCCCGCGAGGAGCAGGGCCAGCAGGAGGCCCGCATCCGTCAGCTGCAGGAGCTGCTCAACAACGCCAAGGTCGGTGAGGCACCCAAGCAGTCCGGTGTCGCGCTGCCCGGTTCGGTCGTCAAGGTGTACTACGACGACGACAAGAAGGACACCGAGACGTTCCTGATCGCCACCCGCCAGGAGGGCATCAGCGTCGGCAAGCTCGAGGTTTACTCCCCCAACTCACCGCTGGGCAGTGCCCTGATCGACGCCAAGGTCGGTGAGTCGCGCACCTACACCGTGCCGAACGGCAACACCGTCAAGGTCACCCTGGTCAGCGCCGAGCCCTATCACGACTGACGGGTCGGCGCGGGGGAAGCACTACAGTCGGGGAAATGGCGCAAATCGCCGAAGACCTGTTCTTGCTGTTGCTGGACAACGCAGCCGCCCAGCCCGCACTTGACCGCCATCGCAGGGAGAAAGTACTCAGCGCCGCGGTACTGCTGGACCTGGCCTACGCGTGCCGGATCCGCCCAGCCATGGCAGACGAGCCGATCGAGGCCGGCCGGTTGATCGCGCTGGCCGGCGATTGGCCCGCCGATCCGGTCGGTGACCCGGCGTTCGAACTACTGCAACGCCGGCCACTTTCGGCGGAGTCCGCGCTGGCCAGGCTGAGCAGGCACACCCAGTCAAACCTGGAGCTGCATCTCGAACGCGTCGGGGCGATCCGGCGAGTCCGCCTGCCCGGCAAAGGTTTTCCGGGCAAGCCGGTGTACTGCTGGCCATTGGCCAACCGGGAACGAGTCAGCCAGGCGCGGGCGGCCTTGTTGGCCGCACTGTTCGACGGCCACAACCCGGTACCCGCAATCGCCGCGATCATCTGCCTGCTGCACGCAGTTGACGGCTTGGGCGCGATACTGAGCCTCAACGACCGGGGCTGGCGGTGGGTGCATGCCCGGTCCACCGAAATCGCCACGGGCATCTGGGTGGACGAGACCGCGTCGGCAATGCCCGAGATGAATCTGGCAGTGACGACGTCGGCGTTACGTCCGGCCCTGATGACCTAGCCTTCCTTGCGCGAGCAGACGCTGCGGTACCCCGGTAACGTCGTTCTCGGGTACCTACGCGTCTGCTCGGCGCTATTTGCCGAGGGCCTGCTCCAGGTCGGCCAGCAGGTCGGCAGCATGTTCGATACCTACCGACAGCCGCACCAGGTTGTCGGGAACCTCCAGCTGCGAGCCCGCCGTCGACGCATGCGTCATGGCCCCTGGGTACTCGATCAACGACTCCACCCCGCCGAGCGACTCGGCGAGAATGAAAAGCTCAGTGCGCGAGCACAACTCACGTGCCGCCCGGGGGCCACCGCGCAGCTGCAGGCTCACCATGCCGCCGAAACCGGACATCTGCCGCGCCGCCACATCGTGGTTGGGGTGACTGACCAGACCGGGATAGAGCACGGTCTCGACCGCCGGGTGTCCGTCGAGGAATTCGGCTATCAGCGCGGCGTTTTCGCTGTGCTGACGCATCCGCAGCACCAACGTCTTGAGCCCACGCATGGTCAGGTACGCGTCGAAGGGACCCGGCACCGCTCCGGCGCCGTTCTGTAGGAACGCGAATGCCGCGTCGAGTTCCTCGTCGTTGGTCAGCAGCGCGCCGCCGACCACATCCGAGTGCCCACCGATGTACTTGGTGGTGGAGTGCAGCACGATGTCGGCACCCAGCAGCAGTGGCTGCTGCAGCGCCGGCGAGGCAAACGTGTTGTCCACCAACACCTTGACGCCCGCGGACGACGCGATCTGGACGATCCCCGGGATGTCGGCCACGCTCAGCAGCGGGTTGGTGGGCGTTTCCACCCAGATCAGCCGGGTCCGCGGGGTGAGCGCTGAGCGCACCGCGTCCAGGTCGCTCAACGGTACCGGGGTGTGGGTGACCCCCCACTGCGAGAACACCTTGTCGATGAGGCGGAACGTGCCACCGTATGCATCGTCGGGGATGACCACGTGGTCGCCGGGCCGCAGCACCGCGCGCAGGGCACAGTCGGTGGCGGCCATGCCCGAGCTGAAGGCGCGCCCGTAGGCGGCTTCCTCGACCGCGGCGAGCGCCGACTCCAGAGCCTGCCGGGTGGGATTTCCGGTACGGGCGTATTCGAATCCACCGCGCAGCCCGCCGACGCCGTCCTGGGCGAAGGTCGAACTGGCGTAGATCGGGGTGTTGACGGCTCCGGTGCCCGGGTCGGGTCGGTAACCGGCGTGGATGGCTTTTGTGGCCAGACCGTGCCACCTGCGCTGTTCACTCATAACGTGTCGAGCCTATCGCGGCCGTTCAGTTTCGCAGCTTTCGTCCGTACTGGTCGGGAACTGATCGGTTGAACATCATGACCGCATCCACCAGAGCCCAGATCCCGACGCCGACAATGATGAACAACCCGACGATCAGAATCGACGTGAGGATGCCGAGGATCGTCAGCCCCAGCTGGATCGCGCCGATATTGGTGGAGCCGATGTAGAAACGTCCGACACCGAAGCCGCCGAGAAACAGCTGCAACAGACCGGCGGTGACAGCCGATTTGTCGGACAACGGCTCCCCGGTCTGCGGGTCGCGACCGAACGGCGCCGACGGGTCGGCGGGATACGCGCCGTAAGGCTGCGGCTGCCCCGGGTACCCGGCCGCCGGGAAGCCCTGAGGCGGATAGCCTGCGGGCGGACCCTGAGGCGGATAACCGCCGAATTGCGGGACTCCCTGCGGAGGCGGGAATTGCGGAGGCATGGCCTGCGGCGGCACTCCGTACATGCCTTCAGGCGGATTTGGTGTCGACATGGCGGCCCCGACTTTCTCGAATGCACCGAACTCCGATATGGATTCGGCATCGGCAGGCTAGCTGAAATGATGTCACGGAACACAGCGCCCACGGCGCCGGCATTTCTGCCGTACGCGCCGTGGGCGGCTGAGGTTGGTGCTACCTACGGGGTCAGCGGTGCCACCGGGCCGCCGCTGAGCCGACGCCAGGCGTACACCTGGATGAGCAGGATCAGAGGCATTCCCACGATCAGTCCGAGCCCGCACGGGATCGACCCGACGATGGCGATGGCGATCATCACGAGCACCGTGAGCAGCACCGTGCCGAACTTGGGCTTGACCAGATTGAAGCTCGTCTTGACCGCGTCGACACCGCTGAGGTTGCGGTCGACGGCTGCGACCGTCGTGAACAGGAACAGGACGCCGAGAAGCACCTCTACGATCCACGTCAACGGCAGGGTCAACCAAGCGAGCCCCGGCATCAGCATCGTGGGGAGCATCAGCACGAAGACGACCGCGAAGACGATCAGACCGACAAGCACGGTCGCGAGGATCACGTTGCCGACGTTGCGTGGCTTGAAGAACGATCCAATGGTTACCGGCTGTCCGTCGGCGATGTCGAGCAGGCCGGCGGTGTAGGCCGCCGCGATCCAGCCACCCATGACCAACAGCACGATTAGCCCGACCAGCATCACGGCCCCGCCGGCGACCCCGAGATTGCTCGACGCCGAGAAGCTCATGCCCGAGTCATAGGACTCGTAACTGCTGGTGGTGTCGGGCGACACCGCGCTGGCAATCAGCGTGAAGATGACGTAGACGGCAGCGGTTGCGGCGCCGTAGACGAGTCCCGGCACGATCAGTTCGACCGGATGCTTGAGGAACTTGTTCCAGGCCCACGAGAAGGCGTCACCGACGTTGTAGGGCGCGGCCCCGTAGCCGGGTCCACCGGCGGGCGGGTAGCCGGGCGCCGGCCCGTAGCCGGGCGGTGGATAGCCACCGGGCGGCGGGTAACCGCCAGGAGGCGGGTAGCCCCCGGGTTGTGGGTAGCCACCCGGCGGCGGGTAACCTCCGGCGCCCGCGGGCGGCGGAGGAGGGTAGCCGCCCTCCGGCGGAGGCGGGTAGTTCCCGGGCGGGGGCGGTTGATCGGTCACGTCGAAAGCTCTCCTCATCTCGGATAGCGCTCCGCAGGCGGACGCTACTTTCTGCCAGCACCTAGACGGACAGACTGCTCCACAGGCAGATTACGCATCGTCGACCTCCTTTGACAGGACAACACGAGCGTGTTCGCCGGGCTCAGTGGGCCGGTCGTTGCCGCGGGCAGCGACGGTGTCTGAGTTTGCTAGCCCTAGGCCAACTCACCCTAACTGAGAAGTCGCTGGAGACAAGGCATTCCACGCGACGCAAGCGCCGCGACGTAATTAGTGTCGCCCGCCGGCCTCGGACAGGAACCCGAGCAGATCGTGGCGAGTGAGCACGCCGACGGGCTTGCCCTCCTCGACGACCATCACCGCGTCGCACTCGCGCAATGTCTTGGCAGCCGTGGAGACCAACTCCCCCGCACCGATCAGCGGCAACGGCGGGCTCATGTGTTCGGCCACCGCGTCGGCCAGCTTCGCCCGGCCCTCGAATACCGCGGACAGCAGTTCCCGCTCGGACACACTGCCGGCCACCTCGCCCGCCATCACCGGAGGTTCGGCGCCGACCACCGGCATCTGCGAGACGCCGTACTCGCGAAGGATGCCGATCGCGTCGCGCACCGTCTCCGCCGGGTGCGTATGCACCAGGTCGGGCAGCGCCCCGGATTTGCCGCGCAGGACATCGCCGACAGTCGACTGCTCGATCGAACCGTCGAGCCGGTTGCGCAAGAACCCATACGACGACATCCATGCGTCGTTGAAAATCTTTGAGAGATAACCGCGTCCGCCGTCGGGCAACAGCACCACGACGACCGAGTCCGGCCCGGCCGTGCGGGCCACCTCGAGTGCGGCCACCACCGCCATGCCGCAGGATCCACCGACCAGCAGCGCCTCCTCGCGCGCCAGCCGCCGGGTCATGTCGAACGAATCGCCGTCGGACACGGCGATGATCCCGTTGGGAATCGACGGGTCGTAGGCCGACGGCCAGAAGTCCTCGCCGACGCCTTCCACCAGGTACGGCCGCCCGGTTCCACCGGAGTACACCGAGCCCTCCGGGTCGGCGCCGATCACCTGGACCTTGCCGTCGGACACCTCTTTCAGGTACCGCCCGGTGCCCGTGATGGTGCCGCCGGTGCCGACCCCCGCCACGAAGTGCGTGACGGTGCCGTCGGTGTCGGCCCAGATCTCCGGACCCGTCGTCTCGTAGTGGCTCTCCGGCCCCATCGGGTTGGAGTACTGGTCGGGCTTCCAGGCGCCGTCGATCTCCTCGACGAGGCGGTTGGAGACGCTGTAGTAGCTGTCCGGGTCATCCGGTGACACCGCCGTCGGGCACACCACGACCTCGGCGCCATAGGCGCGCAACACATTCTGCTTGTCCTCGCTGACCTTGTCCGGGCAGACGAAGATGCACTTGTAGCCGCGCGTCTGGGCCACCATGGCCAGCCCGACCCCGGTGTTGCCGGACGTCGGCTCGACGATGGTGCCGCCGGGCTTGAGCTCGCCGCTGGCCTCGGCGGCGTCGATCATCTTGGCCGCGATGCGGTCCTTGGAGCTGCCACCGGGGTTCAGGTACTCGATCTTGGCCAGGACCCTGCCCGAGCCTTCGGGGACAACCGAGTTCAGCTGAACCAGCGGGGTATTGCCGATGAGCTCACTGATGTGCCTGGCGATGCGCATACGTCAATGGTCTCAGGCCCGCGAAACGCTTACCAGGTCGCCTCTCGAATGTATTCGCCGATCTGGCGCAATGAGCGCTTCGCTTCGGACACCAGCGGCGACGCGAGCTGGAAGACATGCATCTGACCGGGCCAGATCCGGAGCTCGACCGGCACCCCGGCAGCGGCCAGCATGTGCGCGGCTTTTCGCGCATCGCTGAGCAGAACCTCCGAGCCCGACGCGTGGATCAGCGTGCGCGGCAGACCGGGCTCGACGTGATCGAGCGGCTCGTAGACGTGCTCGCCCTTGCGCTCTGCTGCGCGTTCGATGAGCTCGACGAGGGCGTCGAAAGCCTTGGGCGGGAACATCGCGTCGGTGTGCATGTTGGGGTGGTTGGCCCGCGACTCGTTGTCGATCTCGAACAGCGGCGACATCGCCACCAGCGCGGCCGGCATCTCGCCGTCATCGAGCAGGCGCTCGGCCAGCGCCAGCGACAGGTAGCCGCCCGCCGAGTCGCCGGCCAGCACGATCTGGTCCGGCTCGTAGCCAAGCAGCCGAAGCCACTGGTAGGCGTCGTAACAGTCCTCGATCGCGGTGCCCACCGAGTGCTTGGGGACCATCCGGTAATTGACCACGAGCACCGGGCTGTCGGCGTACTCCGACAGCGCCGTGACGATCCCCGAGTGCGTGTTGGCCCCACAGGCCAGGAAAGCACCGCCATGCAGGTAGAGGATCACGCTGCGTTTCCCGTCGGCGGGGAGTACGCCGTCGGCGCGCACCAGCTGCGCGTTGCAGTGGGGCAGCGCGATGGTGGCCTTGATGGTTCCGGGCGCCGGCCGGATCAGCCGGGCAGCGAAATTGACCAGCCCGAAAGGCCACGGCAGATGCGGTACATGGCTACCAATTGCCAAGGTCGGCTTGATTGTCAGCGTGGCCGCCAGCGAAGCCAATCGACCTGCCAGACTCGGGCCGTCCTCGACCACCTCGACGGGCGCGCCGTCACTGACCGGAAACCTACGCCCGCGGTGGGCCCTAGCTGGGCTTATGCCAGCATGATGAGACCTGGATACCTTGCTCGGTGCAGTCATCGTCACCACTTCCTACGTCTTTGTAGTGCTCGGTGAGCTTCGTCACTCAGACAACCCGGGTAACTTAGCTTGACATCCGTAAACAGTTCAACAGTCAAATAAACTGAATTGATACCGGACTTGATACAGCACCGTGATCGCCACGCTGAGGCGCCACGCGGATAACCCGTCTGATCCACCTAGACTGATCCTGTGGGCACACCGCGTCGGTCGACCATCGCCCTCGCCGCTGCTGCGACGTTGGCTTCTACGGGATCGGCCTATATCGGAGCACGCAACCTGTTGAGCGGGCAGGCCAACAAGGCGCGTCAGGTGATCCCCAAATCCTGGGACATCCCGCCACGCGCCGACGGCGTGTATCGCCCCGGCGGCGGGCCCGTCGAGAAGTGGGAGCGCGGAGTCCCCTTCGACCTGCACCTGATGATCTTCGGCGACTCCACGGCCACCGGATACGGATGCCGGGTGCCCGACGAGGTGCCGGGAGTTCTGATCGCCCGCGGCGCGGCCCAGCAGTTCGGCAAACGAATCCGCTTGAGCACCAAGGCAATTGTCGGTGCCACCTCCAAGGGATTGTCCGGGCAGATCGATGCCATGTTCGTCGCGGGCGCACCCCCAGATGCTGCCGTGATCATGATCGGCGCCAACGACATCACCAAACCCAACGGCATCGCGCCGTCGGCCCGCCGGGTCGGCGACGCGGTGCGCCGGCTGCATGCGGCAGGAGCCGTCGTCGTGGTCGGCACGTGCCCCGATTTCGGGGTGATCACCGCTATTCCGCAACCGTTGCGCGCATTCACCCGCGCGCGTGGCCTGCGGCTGGCCCGCGCCCAGGCCGGCGCCGTGCGAGCGGCCGGCGGCATACCCGTACCGTTCTCCGACCTCCTGGCCCGGGACTTCCACAAGGCCCCTGACCTGCTGTTCTCCGAGGACATGTTCCATCCGTCGGCAGCCGGCTATGCGCTGGCGGCCAAGCAGTTGCTGCCCGCGCTGTGTTCGGTGCTCGGCGAGTGGGACGGTGACGCGGCACTGGAATCCGGCACCGCCGATACCGGGACATTGCTGAGCCAGCTCGGCGGTGTCAGCAGGCTGTGGCGCCGCTCAACCGGGGTACCCGCACCCATCGTCGTGCACGCGGGCTAGTTTCAACTGAGTTTTCTAAGCCATTCGATTAGCAGGAGCCGTCATGCCTGAAGCCGTCATCGTTGCCACTGCCCGCTCACCGATCGGCCGCGCCGTCAAGGGATCGCTGGCCACCATGCGCCCCGACGACCTGGCCGGCCAGATGGTGCGCGCCGTGTTGGACAAGGTGCCGTCGCTGGATCCCAGGGACATCGACGACCTGATGATGGGCTGCGCCCAGCCCGCCGGTGAGGCCGGCTACAACATCGCTCGCGCGGTGGCCGTCGAACTCGGCTATGACTTCCTGCCGGGCACGACCGTCAACCGGTACTGCTCATCGTCGCTACAGACCACCCGGATGGCCTTCCACGCCATCAAGGCCGGCGAGGGTGATGTGTTCATCTCCGCGGGTGTCGAGACGGTTTCGCGCTTCGGCGTCGGCGCCGCCGATGGCGCCCCCAATTCCAAGAACTCGCTGTTCGAAGAGGCCCAGGCGCGCACGATCACTCAGGCCGAGGGCGACATCAAGTGGCATGACCCGCGCGAAGACGGCCTCATTCCGGATGTCTACATCGCCATGGGCCAGACCGCCGAGAACGTCGCCACCTACACCGGTATCAGCCGCGAAGACCAGGACCACTGGGGCGTGCGGTCGCAGAACCGCGCCGAGGAAGCCATCAAGAACGGGTTCTTCGAGCGCGAGATCGTCCCGGTGACGCTGCCCGACGGCACCGTCGTCTCGACCGATGACGGCCCGCGCGCCGGCACCTCCTACGAAAAGATCAGCCAGCTCAAGCCGGTGTTCCGGCCGAACGGCACGATCACCGCGGGTAACGCGTGTCCGCTGAACGACGGTGCCGCCGCCGTCGTCATCATGAGCGACACCAAGGCCAAGGAGCTGGGCCTGACCCCGCTGGCCCGCATCGTCTCCACCGGGGTGTCCGGCCTGTCGCCGGAGATCATGGGCCTGGGCCCGATCGAGGCCATCAAGAAGGCGCTGGCCAAGGCCGGCAAGAAGATCTCCGATATCGACCTGGTCGAGATCAACGAGGCATTCGCCGTGCAGGTGATCGGCTCGGCTCGTGAGCTCGGCATCGACGAGGACAAGCTGAACGTCTCCGGCGGCGCGATCGCGCTGGGCCACCCGTTCGGCATGACCGGTGCCCGCATCACCGCCACGCTGCTGAACAACCTGTCCACCTACGACAAGACCTTCGGCATCGAGTCCATGTGTGTCGGTGGCGGCCAGGGTATGGCGATGGTTGTGGAGCGCCTCTCCTAATTTGGTTTGACTCTGCGTGGAGGGCGCAAAAGTTCGAGTAACTTGCGCCCTCACCGCAGACCCAATGGCGGGGCGACCTGATCCCACGCTCGGCGCAGGCGCCTCATGATCTCCGGCCGACGATGGCCTGCCGCCACTCGAATGGTGGTCCAACCGACCTGGCTGATGTACTCGTTGCGGACGATGTCGTAGCCCAGCGCATCGGCGTGCTGAACACCGTCGTATTCGACCGCGAGCATGTGCTCTTCCCACCCCATGTCGAGGTAGTGGCGCGGTCGGCCATTGTGACCGAGCACCGGAATCTGCGTCTGCGGCCGCGGATATCCCTCGTTGATGATCATCAAACCGCAGCCGCGTTTCCTGCGGCGACTGTGCCCCGTCCTCGCCGTCGGGGAGGCATCGGGCGCCAAGCTGTGGATAGATCGTCCCTTTGGGATAACCCGCGCTGGTCGACCCGGTGCTGGTTCACTCTGCGTCCACGGCACAAAAGTACGAGTAACCAGCACCCTCACCGCAGACTCAAGCCCGCCACGTCCAGGCAAAACCCATAAGAAAAAGGCGCCCGCAATCGCGGACGCCTTTCTCGGGGCAGGGTTGCTAGTCGTTGTTGAAGTACGACAGCAACCGGAGGATCTCGATGTACAGCCAGACCAGGGTGACGGTCAGGCCCAGGGCGATGCCCCATGCGGCCTTCTCCGGAGCACCGGCACGGACCATCTGGTCGGCGGCGTCGAAGTCGATCAGGAAACTGAATGCCGCCAGACCGATGCACAGCAGCGAGAAGCCGATCGCGAGCATGCCGCCGTCACGCAGGCCCAGCCCGGCACCGCCGCCCACACCGAACATCGCCAGTACGAAGTTGAGCAGCATCAGCGCCAGGACGCCGAACATGCCGGCGATGATCATCCGGGTGAACTTCGGCGTCACACGGATGGCGCCGGTCTTGTAGACGACCAGCATGCCTAGGAACACGCCCATGGTGCCGACGATCGCCTGCGCGATCATGCCGACGCCGCCCACCGAGGTGACGTTGGCGATGATGAACGACACCGCGCCGAGGAACAGGCCTTCCAGCGCGGCGTAGCTCAGCACGATGGCCGGGTTGTCCTGCTTGCGCCCGAACGTGGCGACCAGCACGAGGGCCAGGCCGCCGAGCCCGCCGACGAGGGCGAACGGCGTCGCCAGCGCCAGGTTGCCCGAGACCAGGAAGTAGGACACCACGGCGACGGCCGAGAGCACGGCCAGCGTGATGCCGGTCTTGGTGACGACGTCATCGATGGTCAGTGGACGAGAAACGCCCGTCTGCGGCTGCTCCAGGTACTCCTGCGCGTAGGGCTGCGCGTGCACCTGTTGCGCACCGAAGCCGGCGGCTCCGGTACCGAATTGTGCGTATCCGCCTTGCCCCTTGGGCAAGCTGCGGAATACCGGGTTGCTGGATTCGCGCACCGTCGGGTCCTCTCTGATGAGATGTGTTCGAGTACGAACTAGTAGCTCAACGATCAACGTCCCGGGTGGGTTCCCGTCGACGCAGAAAAACTCCCAGGAAACGTCCAGGTTGATCTTGAGGCAAACCCTACCCGTAGCGCACCACAACTGGGGGGCCGAACTAGATTGCAACTCGTGACAGAAAACGAGGACGTCCTAGTAAGTGTCCGCAACGGCGTCGGGATCCTCACGCTGAACCGGCCCAAGGCGATCAATTCGCTCAACGACGCCATGGTCGCGGGCATGTCCCAAGCCCTGCACGCCTGGGCGAACGACGACTCCGTGCAGAGCGTGCTGCTGACCGGTTCCGGCGAACGGGGCCTGTGCGCGGGCGGCGACGTAGTTGCGCTCTATCACAGCGCGAAGGCCGACGACGGGGCTGCACAACGGTTCTGGTACGACGAATACCTGCTCAACGCCTACATCGGCAGCTATCCGAAGCCGTACGTGGCAGTGATGGACGGCATCGTGATGGGCGGCGGTGTGGGCGTCGCGTCCCACGGCAACATCCGCGTCGCCACAGACACCACCAAAATGGCGATGCCCGAGGTCGGCATCGGGTTCATACCCGACGTCGGCGGTACCTATCTGCTCTCGCGCGCTCCGGGGCAGCTGGGATTGCACGCCGCGCTCACCGGCGCACCGTTCTCCGGGGCCGACGCAATCGCCATGGGTTTCGCCGATCACTATGTGCCGCACGACCAGCTGGCCGAGTTCACCGAGTCCGTCATCGTCGGCGGAGTCGAGAACGCCCTGGCCACCTATGCCGTCGAGCCTCCGGCCAGCCCGCTGCTGGAACAGCGCGACTGGATCGACGAGGCCTACGCCGGTGAGACCGTGGCCGACATCGTCACCGCACTGCGGGCCCACGACGCGGGCCCCGCCGGTGACGCCGCGAACCTGATCGCCACCCGCTCCCCCGTCGCCCTGGCCGTGACGCTGGAAGCGGTGCGCCGGGCCGCCAGGCTGGACACACTGGAGGACGTGCTGCGCCAGGAGTACCGGACCTCGTGCGCCTCGGTGAAATCGCATGACTTCGTCGAGGGCATCCGGGCTCAGCTCGTCGACAAGGACCGCAACCCACAGTGGTCCCCTGCCTCGATCGCCGATGTCACCCCCGTGGACATCGAGGCGTACTTCGTTCCGGCAAACCCCGATCTGACCTTCCAGGAGGAGAACAAATGAGTGAGTTCGAGACGATCCTGGTGACCCGTACCGACCGGGTCGCCACCATCACACTGAACCGGCCCAAGGCGCTCAACGCGCTCAACACCCAGGTGATGACCGAAGTGACCACGGCCGCAGCCGAACTCGACCGCGACCCCAGCGTCGGCGCGATCATTGTCACCGGCAACGAGAAGGCGTTCGCCGCAGGCGCCGACATCAAGGAGATGGCCGAGCTGTCGTTTGCCGACGTGTACTCGGCCGACTTCTTCGAGCTGTGGTCCAAGTTCGCCGACACCCGGACCCCGACGATCGCCGCGGTTGCCGGATACGCGCTGGGCGGCGGCTGCGAGCTGGCGATGATGTGCGACATCCTGATCGCCGCCGACACCGCGAAGTTCGGTCAGCCCGAGATCAAGCTGGGTGTGCTGCCCGGGATGGGCGGCAGCCAGCGGCTGACTCGCGCGATCGGCAAGGCCAAGGCGATGGACCTGATCCTGACGGGCCGCACCATCGACGCCGTCGAAGCCGAGCGCGCCGGCCTGGTTTCGCGCCTGGTGCCCGCGGACTCGCTGATCGACGAGTCCCTGGCCGTGGCCGCGACCATCGCCGGGATGTCGCTGTCGGCGTCGCGGATGGCCAAGGAAGCGGTCAACCGGGCCTTCGAGTCCTCCCTGGCCGAGGGACTGCTCTACGAGCGCAGGCTGTTCCACTCGGCCTTCGCCACGGCCGACCAGAAGGAAGGCATGGCAGCGTTCTCGGAGAAGCGCGCCGCCAACTTCACCCATCGCTAAAGTCGACGGGTGACCGAGACCGACTCGCCCACCCCTGCCACCGATACCGCCGAAGGTGAGTCCACGCCTGCGCCCGGACCGGTTGCCCAGCCCGTGTGGTGGTCCCGCCACTACACGTTCTTCGGCACGGCGGTGGGTCTGGTGTTCATCTGGTTCTCGCTGACACCGTCGCTGCTGCCCCGCGGGCCGCTGTTCCAGGCCCTGGTCAGCGGCGGTGCCGGCGCAACCGGCTACGGCCTCGGCGTTTTCGGGGTGTGGCTGGTCCGCTACATGCGCTCGGCGGAGACCAGCCCGCGGGCGCCGAAGTGGGCGTGGCTGTCTCTGCTGGTCGTCGGGATCGTCGGCCAGGTCCTGATGATCGTCTACTTCCACGTCTGGCAGGACGAGATCCGTGACTTCATGGGTGTGCCCCGGCTGACGTTCTGGGATCACCCGCTGACGGCGGTGCTGTCGCTCGTCGTGCTGTTCGCGTTCGTCGAGGTGGGCCAGCTGATCCGTAAGCTGGTGCGTTTCCTGGACCTCAAGCTGGATCGCTTTCTGCCGCCACGGGTTTCGGCTGTTGTCGTGGTGGCGTTGCTGCTGGCGTTGAGTATCGCGCTGCTGAACGGTGTCGTGGTCCGGGTGGCGATGGACACCATCAACCGGACGTTCGCGGCTGTCAACGACGAGAGCGATCCTGACTTCGCCGCCCCGATGTCGCCTCTACGCTCAGGTGGCCCGCAGTCGTTGGCCGACTGGGAGTCGCTGGGCCATCAGGGCCGGGTGTTCGTCTCGGCGGGCCCTACGGTGCAACAGCTTTCGCGGTTCACCGGCAAGCCTGCAATCGAACCGATCCGCGCCTACGCGGGCCTGCATTCCGCAGACGGCATCAAGGCCACCGCGGCTCTGGCGGCCAGAGAGTTGCAGCGCACCGGCGGTCTGGACCGCGCGGTGGTCGCGGTGGCGACCACGACGGGCACGGGCTGGATCAACGAGGCGGAGGCCTCTGCCCTGGAGTACATGTACAACGGCAATACCGCGATCGTGTCGATGCAGTACTCGTTCCTGCCCAGTTGGTTGTCGTTCCTGGTCGACCAGGAGAACGCGCGGCAGGCCGGGCAGGCGTTGTTCGAGGCGGTCGACGCCCTGGTCCGGGCGATGCCGGAGGACAAGCGCCCCAAGCTGGTGGTGTTCGGGGAGAGCCTGGGATCGTTCGGCGGTGAGGCACCTTTCCTCTCGCTGAACAATCTCGTAGCCCGCACCGACGGCGCGCTGTTCTCGGGACCGACATTCAAGAACACCATCTGGACGACGCTGACCCGGGACCGCGACGCCGGTTCGCCGGAGTGGTTGCCGATCTACGACAACGGCGACAACGCCCGGTTCGTTGCGAAGGCCGAGAATCTGAACCGGCCCGACGCGCCGTGGGGTCACCCCCGCGCGGTGTACCTGCAACACGCGTCCGACCCGATCTCGTGGTGGACACCCGACCTGCTGTTCGCCAAACCGGACTGGCTGCGTGAACCCCGTGGCTACGATGTGTCCCGCCGCATGGAATGGATCCCGGTGGTGACATTCCTGCAGGTCTCGGCGGACATGGCAGTGGCCGTCGACGTTCCCGACGGGCACGGCCACGTCTACGTCAAGAATGTGGCCGACGCCTGGGCCGCTGTGCTGCAGCCGCCGGACTGGACCCCGGAGATGACCGCCAAACTGCGACCCATGTTGAGCAACAACGAAAACGCCTGAGCGCGGGCCGTTTACACCTGACCGGCGGCAACCAACGCGTGGTAGCCGCCGACGACGTCGGTGGACCGGTGCAGGCCGAGGTCGACCAGTGCCGCGGCAGCGAGGCTTGAGGTGTAGCCCTCCGAGCACAGGATCACCCAGTAGACGTCATCGTCGACCGCCTGCGATATCCGCGCGTCACTGGTCGGATCGCAGCGCCACTCCAGCACGTTGCGCTCGATGACCAGCGCTCCGGGCACCGACCCCTCGGCGGCACGCTGGGCGGCCGGGCGGATGTCGACCAGGACGGCACCAGCATCCAGCGCCTCGGGAAGATCTTCAGCGGGCAGTCGGCGCAGCCGGGCACGGGCCTGCTCCAGCACGGTGTCGATGCGACTCATGGCAATCACTCCGGTGCGTCGGTGAGCTCGGTGCGGTTGCGGCGCAACGTGTTCTGCGGCGTCACCTCGTAGTAGGACATCGCGGTCAGCGGCGGCGAATAGGCATGCACGCTCAGCGTCGGACCGGAAATCGCCGCCGGTGCATGCACCACGTCGTGCACCCAACCCAGTGGGAACGCTGCCTGATCGCCCGCCGTGAGTCGTCGTTTCCGTAAAAGCTCACCATCCCAACGGGTTTCGCGCAGCGCACCGGAGACCACGGTCAACGCTCCCAGCGAGCCGCCGTGGTCGTGCATTTCGGTCGATTTGTCGGGGACCCAGCTGATCAGCCAGACCTCGACTTCGTCGTCACCGGACAAGCGGGTGTACCACCGGTCGTCCTTCGGCAACCCGCGCAGCAATCGGTCGTAGCGGCCGGACAACACATCGTCGGCGGCGCGGTCGGTGGTGTGCAGCAGGTCGGGCAAGCGCAGCCGGGTGGGCGCCGAGACCGCGGGAACGGGCGCGAGCGTGGACAGCATCAGAGAAACTCCAAGAATGACGGCGGAACAGGGCAGACGGGCGCGTTAGCGAGCCCGACAACACTCCTGGAATCCAGTCCCTTCCGTCATGGCCGCCAGTGTTGCATAGATTGGCGGGATGCGCCGTTACACGTGGACCACCCGCTTGACCGCCGGAGCTGCCGCAGCCGCGGGCCTGACCCTGCTAGTCGGATGCTCGACACAGTCCGACAAGGATCAGTCCGGAGAGTCAGCGGCACCGTCGTCGCAAGCCACTGCAACCACCGAAGCCGCCGCCCCTACGGTCAAGCCCGGCGAGATCGCGACGTCCCCCGGCGGGGTCACGACAGCGGTCGGTGCCGACGCCCAGTCCACCGAAGAGGAGTATTTCCAGGCCTGTCACGCCGCGAAGATCTGGATGGAGGCCAAGGGCGGCGACCTCAAGGCGCAGATCGAGCCGTACCTGGCCAGCCTGCAGGTGCCCGAGGCGGCGCCCGGGCCGGGCACCTACAACGTGGCATGGGCCGAGCTGGAGCCGGGCCGTCAGGCAGCGGTGATCGTCGCGGCGCAGGCAGCGGCCGACGAGCTCTGCAGCTAGGCGCCGCTAGTTCGAATCAGGCTGCGCCGAACCCCCGGCAGCGCCGCCCCGGGCGGACACCCAGGCGCGACCACGCTCGACCGCGGTGTCGAGCGCGCCGAAGATCCGGTCGGACGACGGGACGATACCGTCGTCGCCCAGCAGGTCGTCGAGCCCGCCCCGCCGCAGCACCTCCGCGGTGGCGGCATCGACGCCGCAGATGATGAGCCGTCCGTTGTTGTCCGTCAGCTGCCCGGCCCAGCGACGCATGGCCTTGATGGTCACCGAGGACGGCACATCGGGCAGCGCGCGCAGGCTGAGCACCACTACAGCGTTGGTGGTGCCATCGGTGCGCGGCCACGTTTCGTCGATGCGGGCCACTTCGGCGAACAGCCCGACCCCGGCGTAGTGCAGCACGGTGACGTCGTTGCTGGCGCACTGCTCGGGCACCGGCGCCTGTTCCCAGCCACCGCCCGCCGCCGGGATCAGCGCCACCAGCTGCGCGGCTTTGGCGGCCTTGGCGCAGTAGAGCACCAGTGAGGTGATGACGCCGATGAGGATCGCGGTGTGCAACGGGAGTTGCGTGGTGGCCGCGAACGTCACCAGCATCGCCACTGCCGACAACGGGGCGACCCGCAGCACCAGCTTGATGTCGGGCAGTCGGCCGACCACCAGCTCGGCCCCGATCACCAGGATCAGCCCGCCGATGACCGGCATCGGAATGACCTCGGCAGCCGATCCGGCCACCAGTACCAGCGCTGCAAGCCACAACCCGGCGAAGATGCCCGCCCACCGGGTCTGGGCGCCCGCCGAGGTGGCCACCCCGGTCCGCGACAGTGAACCGCCGGCCGGCAGCGCGCCGAACAGCCCGCCCGCCACGTTGGCCGCACCCTGGGCCAGGAAGTCGCCGTTCATGTTGGTGCGGCTACCGTCCGGGTTGGGCACCGCGGCCGAGATTCCGGCAGCCTGGGCCAGCGCGACGAGTGCCACCGCCACGCCGCCGACGATGAGTTCGGGCATGGCGGCGAAGTTCGGAACCGTCACGGGCGGAAGCGCATTCGCGATCGACGCGATGTCGCCGACGGTTTCGACGTCGATATGGGCGATGGCGACGACGGTGGTGACCACCACGAGAGCCAGCAACGTCGCGAACGATTCGAGCGGCTTGATGAAGTGGAACACCGCCCACACCGCGACGGTGCCCAGCGCCACCGCGGCGGCGGCAGGATGCCACAGCCCGATGTGCGCCAGGGAGTCGATGAATTTGCCGATGGTGTTGCCGCTCTGCGGTTTGTAACCGGTGGCGTCACCGAGGACGCCGGCGACGATCTGCAGGGCGATGCCGGTGGAGAAGCCTGTCATCACGGCATTGGAGACAAAGTTCATGATCGACCCGAACCGCAGCAGGCCGAACAGCAGCATCACCACACCGACCACGAGGGCCAGTGCTGCGACGTTTGCCGGATCCGCCGGATCCAGCCCGGCCTCCTTGAGCACACTGCGCGACGTCAGGGCGATCGCGCTGGTCAGCGTCGTCACCATCAGCACGGTGCGCGCGAACAGTGACCCGATGATGCCGGGCACGATGCCGGCATAGATACCGGCGACCGGGTTGAAACCGCCAATGCTGGCGTACGCCATACCTTCTGGGATGGAAAATAATCCCGTCACCAGCCCAGAGATGACATCACGAGGCTTGGGGCGGCCCAGCTTTCGCACGAACGTTGACGCTCCCACGGTTCAACCCTCCCACGAATGAGTCTGTCGCGGGCAGTACTGCGGAGGCCGGATCAGCGGCTATGGGTAGAGCCCCCGTAGTTGTCCGGCCTGGGCGACACGTTCGACGGCCAGGCAGGTCGCGGCGGCTCGGAGCGGTAGGCCCAGCTTCTCGGCATGGGCGCTGACGTGCTCCCAAGCAGTCAGCATGCGTTCGGCCAGCCGGGTCTCGACTTCGTCGGCGCCCCACCAATAAGCCTGATTGGCTTGCACCCACTCGAAATACGACACGATGACTCCGCCGGCATTGGCCAGAATGTCCGGAACCACCAGTACCCCAGCCTCATTGAGCAGCCGGTCAGCCTCGGGTGTCGTCGGACCGTTGGCGCCTTCAACGACGACGGAGGCCTTGATCTGCGCCGCATTACCCGCGTGGATCACCCCTTCGACGGCCGCGGGTACCAGCAGATCAACGTCGGTCGCGAGCAAGTCGTCGTTGCTGATTGCATCGGCACCTGCGAATCCGACTACCGAACCGGTGGCGTCGACGTGACTCGCCAACGTCTCGAGGTCGAGGCCGGTATCTGTTCTGATGGCGCCGTACTGGTCGGATACGGCGACGACGCGCACTCCAGCATCGTGCAGGAAGCGCGCTGCGTGCCGACCGACCTTCCCGAAGCCCTGCACCGCGGCGGTGGCGCCGTCGGCTCGGATGCCCCGAGACTGCAGCGCCGCCAGTGCTACATGGACGACTCCGCGCGACGTCGCCGTGGCGCGGCCCTGAGAACCACCGAGACTCACCGGTTTTCCGGTGCTGACACCGAGAACAGTGTGCCCCTTTTGGACGGAATAGGTGTCCATCATCCAGGCCATGGTCTGCTCGTCGGTCCCGACATCGGGCGCGGGGATGTCGTGGTCCGGCCCGATCAGCGGACTGATCTCACTGGTGTAGCGGCGGGTGACCCGTTCCAGTTCCGAGCGGCTGTGCTGACGCGGATCGATGCGGATGCCACCTTTCGCACCGCCGTAGGGCACGTCGAGCAGCGCGCACTTCCACGTCATCCACATCGCCAGGGCGCGAACTTCGTCGAGTGTGACGTCAGGGGAATAACGCAATCCTCCCTTCGCCGGACCACGAGAGACGTTGTGTTGCACGCGATGTCCGATAAGAAGTTCCATCTCGCCGGAGTCACGACGGAGCGGCACGGCCACGGTGAGCTCACGCCGCGGGTTGGCCAGCAACTCGTACATACCGTCGTCGTAGCCGAGAATCGTGACGGCGTCGTGCAACTGAGCACGTGCGTCGTCGAACGGACTTCCGTGTGCTGTGGCCGGCTGCGGTCGTCGGGCGAGATCGGCCGCGGTGTGTTCGATCGTGGTCACGCTTCTCCTGTTGTCGGTTGACCTGATGCCAGCACGGTAGGCATTCGCGGCATGGCCCGGCAGTGCCGATCTGCACATCTTCAGAATGGCCGACTGTGCAACCATGCCAGCCCGTAAATCCGGCCACCTACCCGGCCGGCGTTGTGGGCCAGGCCGAAATGTGCTCGTACTGATGTTAATTGGCATCACCGCCGGCCGGCGGATGCAGAACGGGTCTCAAACCATGTTCTAAGACTTTCGAGGATCGGGCCCCAGGGTCGGGGTGTAGTGGCGACCATCCCCCTCACGTGATCCAGAATGGACGTATGCGTGTTGCTCTGGCCCTCGGCAGTGGTGGGGCTCGTGGCTACGCGCACATCGGGGTGATCAACGAACTGTGCGACCGCGGTTACGAGGTCGTCGGGGTGTCCGGGTCATCGATGGGTGCGCTGGTCGGCGGGCTGCATGCGGCGGGCAAGCTCGACGAGTTCGCCGACTGGGCGCGGACTCTGACCCAGCGGGCGGTGTTGCGGCTGCTCGATCCGTCGATCAGCGCAGCCGGCATCCTGCGCGCCGAGAAGATCCTCGACGCGGTCCGCGACATCATCGGCGACGCCACGATCGAAGACCTGCCGATCCCCTACACGGCGGTCGCGACGGATCTGGTCGCGGGCAAGTCGGTGTGGCTGCAGCGCGGCCCGTTGGACTCGGCTATCCGGGCGTCGATCGCGATCCCCGGCGTGATCGCGCCGCACGTGCTCGACGGCCGGCTGCTGGGTGACGGTGGCATCCTCGACCCGCTGCCGATGGCTCCTATCGCCGCCGTCAACGCGGATCTGACCATCGCGGTCAGCGTCTCGGGAAGTGAGCCCAGCCCGTCGGCCGACGGAACCGAACCCGAACCGCGGCCCACCACCGAGTGGCTCAATCGCATGCTGCGCAGCTCCTCAGCGGTGCTCGACACCGCCTCGGTGCGCAGCGTGCTGGATCGGCCCACCGCTCGTGCGGTGCTCAGCCGGTTCGGCGCTTCGATTCCGGAGTCCGACGAGGACGGCGACCAGGGCAGCGGTCTGCCGGAGCTGCCCGAAACCGCCGGGGTTCCGCGTCTCGGCAGTTTCGAGGTGATGTACCGGACCATCGACATCGCGCAGGCCGCATTGGCTCGGCACACCTTGGCGGCCTACCCTCCTGACCTGCTGATCGAGGTGCCGCGCACGGTGTGCCGCAGCCTGGAATTCAACCGTGCCGCCGAGGTGATCGCGATCGGGCAGGAACTGACCGCCCGCGCGCTCGACGGCTGAGCTCCTATTCGTCGAAACCGCATTCCAGCAGGAAAAGTACGAGTAGACGTCTGCTGGAATGCGGTTTCGGCGGATCAACCGGCGAGGAATTCGGCGACCTCGGCCGCCACGCGTCGCCCTTGCGCACGCCCCGCCTGGGCTGAGGGCACCCGGCACGCCGGGTCCAGCGGGTTGTCGCCGAAGGCGGCCAGGGCTTCGTTGTCGGCGAAGATCCCCAAAGACCGTCCGGCAAAACCGTCGACCTCGTCGGCCGCGCCCACTCCGAACGGCGACGGTGTGGTGCGCCCCTGCGGCACCAGCGCCACCGCGACATCGCAGTCGGCGGCCAGTGCCATGTTGACCGCACTGCCGATGCCGCCGTCCATGAACCGGCGGCCGCCGATCGTCACGATCGGCCACACCGCGGGGACCGCGCAACTGGCTTCCACGGCATCGACCAGCGACGCTCCCGAGTCCCGGTCCAGAGTCACCAGTTCGCCGGTGTCGATGTCGATGGCCGAGATCCGCAGCACCCGGTCGGGCCAGTCATGCGACGGCAGGCGCGCTTCGATCACCTTGCGCCGCTGCGCCGGGTCGACCGTCGCGGTGTTGAGCGCCACGGCGCCGATCTGCTGCAGCTTCTGCGCCTTGGTGGTGTTGGGTGTCAGCACGGCCTTGACGAACAGGTCGGTGACGGTGTCGATGCTCACCACGGGATCGAGTTCGGCCGATTCGGTCCCGACCTGGCGCGCGAACAGCGTCGCGAGCGTCAGCCCGCTGCCGAGCTGCGCCGACACAGTCGACCCCGCCGACGTTCCGACCAGCACGTCGGAGGCCAGCAACGCATCGGCTGTTTCGGGGGATTCGTCAGCGATGCCCTGCAGGATGCCGGTTTCCCAGGCAATGCCTGCGATACCGCCACCGGCGAGAACCAGTGCACGTTTGGAAGTCACGACAGTCGAGTGTGCCAGGGCCCGCGGCAACGCTCGAAGCCGCAGCTAGGCGTGCTGCGACGCTGCCGCCTTCGCGGACAGGTCGTCGCGGTGCAGGAGGTGACGGGGAGGGCCGGGAAACGCCAACTGACGGTCGATCCGCAGGTCCGCGTCGACGTGCACCAGCTCGCCAGGGGCGATGAGCTGCCAGTCCTCGTCGTCCATCGGTTCGCTGGCGACCAGCACCGACGGCTGCGAGGTCAGATGCTCGGATTCGGCGTGGATCCGGGCGCTGCGTAGGCGCACGCGCCGCTGATCAGGGTGTCTGCGATCGAGCACATACAACTCGTGGGTGTCCGGATAGCGCAGGGCCCACATGTCGGTGGCCGTGCTGAGCAGCAGGTTGAGGGCGTAGATCGGAACGTTGTCGGCCAGCCAGCCGACGGCGTCGACGATGCCCGCGCCGACGTCACCATCGTGCGCTCGGACGGCCGCGGTGATGAGCGCGAAGACGCGTTCGGAGTCGGTCTGGCCTTGGACCAGGTCAGTCACTCCCAGCTCACGGATCCGGCCGTCAAGGGCATCCAGACCTTCGACCACGCCGTTGTGCGCGAAGATCCGGCCATCCTGGACGAAGGGATGGGTGTTCACCGGATCCAACGAGCCGGTCGACGCATAACGGACGTGCGCGATGAAGGTCGTCGCGGTCACATCGTGTGCCTCAGTGGCGAATTCGGAATCCTGCCATGCCGCCACGGGCTCCTTGTGCACCACTGCGACGCCGTCGGCCCCGAATACGCCCAGGCCCGTACCGTCGGGGTTGTGTCTGCTCTGCTCGGCAAGGTTGTCGGGAGCATCCAGCAGCCAGAAGGTCGCCGACACCAGCCGGCGGCCGGCGTGCAAACCGAACAATCGGCACATCGCCTCAACCCACCCGCTGAAGTGCCATGATTTCCGATAGTAGCCGGGTAGAAGAAAGGGACGCCATGACCTCCGATCTTAGGCCGACCATGCGGGCTGAGCGCTTCTATGCCGACACCAAAAGAGTTGTGGTGGAGGATGTTCCGATACCCGAGCCGGGGCCGGGTGAGGTTCTGGTCAAGGTGGCATTCTGCGGGATCTGCCATTCCGACCTGAGCTTGATCAACGGCACCTTCCCCGCGCAGGCCGCCGTGGTGACGCAGGGCCATGAGGCGTCGGGCACCATCGCGAGGCTCGGTCCCGGCGTCACCGGCTGGGCCGAAGGCGACCGCGTCATCGTGGCCGCGGGCCGGCCCTGCCTGGAATGTCCGAACTGCGGGCGCGGCGACATCGCCAACTGCATGCGAATCCGGTTGATGGCCTTCGCTTATGACGGGGCGTGGGCCGAGTACACGCTGGCGCAAGCGGTCGGGCTGACGCGCGTTCCGGACAACGTGCCGCTGGAGCAGGCTGCGATCCTGGCCGATGCGGTGTCGACGCCGTACGGCGCGGTCGTGCGCACCGGCAAAGTCGGTATCGGCGAATCGGTCGGCGTGTGGGGTCTCGGCGGGGTCGGCACCCACATCGCACAGTTGGCCAGGCTGGTGGGCGCGGTGCCGGTGGTGGCTGTCGACATCAAACCCGAGGTGCTGGAGCGCGCCCTGGAACTCGGTGCGGACTACGCGTTCGACGCCGGCGACGAGCACCTCGGCGAGAAGATCGCCGACGTCACCGGAGGCCGGGGTCTGGATGTGGCGTTCGACGCCGTCGGGCTCAAGTCGACGTTCGAGCAGGCGCTGGGCCAGCTGACGGTCGGCGGCCGGTTGGTCGCGGTCGGGATGAGCGCCCAGGAGCCGACGATCGGTCCGACGTCGATGTTCGGCCTGACCCAGAAGCAGGTGCTCGGCCACCTGGGCTATCAGAACGTCGACATCTCCACGCTGGCGACGCTGGTATCGCTGGGCCGGCTGGACCTGTCCCGGTCGATCAGCGAGATCGTGTCACTGGAAGACGTGGCGCTGGGCATCGACAAGCTCGAGCGCCAGGACGGTAACCCGATCCGGATCCTGGTGCGGCCCTGAGCATTACCGCAGGTTCGGCGCGGCCTTCCCGCTGATCAGCGGCAGGTCCGGGTACGTGACGACTCCAGGCTCGGCGGCGCACACCGCAGGCACCGAGTTGACGCAATGCGCGGCGGTCGCGACGACGCCAGACTCCGGGCCGTCCTCGCCGGCCTCGGACTGGAAGCCCTTGATCACGACGGTGAAGTCCGGGTTGCCGCGGACCTCCATCTCGTAGCGTTGCCCGGCCGGGCCGAATGTCCATGCGGGGTCGAGGTTTTCCTCACCCATCAGCCAGTTCACGGTGACCCGTACGACGGGTTCGCCGTCGACGACAGCCTCCCAGTGGAACTTGCGGCCGGCCACCTGCCCCGGTTCGATCACGCCGATCGGCGAGTCGATGGGCGCGGTGGCCACGGCGATCTCCTGCGAGGCGCGGATCCGTGGATCGATCTTGAACCCGACGTGATCGACCACCATCTTGACGGCCTGGATGAAGCCGCCGTCGAGCATCTTCTGCATCGGTCCGCTCAGCGCGGTGTCGGGCGTGCCGCCGAAGCCCATGACGTGGCGCACCACGTCGGGCGCCTCATAGGTGCGCAGGTCGGAAAACTCCTCGGCCCGAACGAAGTTCACCCCGGTCGACATCGCGGAGAACACCAGCGGGAACTTCTCGCTGATCCCGCCGGGCGCGATGCCGGTGCCGTGCAGCGAGGCGTTGCCCTCCAGTGCGGCGGCCCGCATCGGCGCGGCCTGCTTCTCGCTCGGGTACAGCCAGCCGACGGGGGTGATCACGTTCTTGCCGGAGCGCAGCAACGCCGCGACCTCGTCGGGGTTGGGGATCAGGGGCGCGTAGATCACCGCGTCGGCGTCCAGTGCCAGGATCTCCTCGGCGCTGTTGGTGGCGGTCACGCCGATCGGTTGGGTGCCGATGAGCTCGCCGACGTCCTTACCGTTCTTGGCGTCCGAGTGCACCCAACAGCCGACCAGCTCGAGGTCAGGGTGTTCCAGCACGCCTTTGATGGCGGCGACGCCGACGCCACCGGTTGCCCACTGCACGACTTTGAGCGCCACAGACCCCTCCTCGGCAAAACTAGAACACGTTCTACTGGTCTACACCACCGTCGTCGTCAGCGGAAGTACGTTCGCGCCGCGCGACGTACGAGACCACGAGCACCACCAGGACCGCGGGCAGAAACGCGGGCACGGTCAGCAGCAGGGAATGATCCGCGAGGTAGGTCATGCGCCTTGGACGAGACAGCACGGCCATTCGTGACTGTCACATCCTGGCGAGCTGTGCCGTCTGGATGGGTATGCAGACGAAATTCATTCAGATGGTCGTGGTCCTCGCGGCGTTGAGCATGCTGGTGACCGGGGTGTGGATGCGGATCGACCCGGCATCGTTCGCCCAGTGGGCCAACTGGCCCAACCACGTCCACTTCCTGCACGATGCCGGCGTCTTTCAGATCGGCATCGCCGTGACGATGCTGTTCGCGCTCTGGTGGCGCGACGTGATCGCCGTGGTGTTGACGGGTTTCCTGGTGGCCAACACGTTGCACGCGATCAACCACTTTCTGGACCGCGACGGCGGCAATCCGTCCGACTGGTGGCAGCTCGGGCTGTTCTCGCTACTGGCCGCGGCGGCGCTGGCGGTGCGGTTGCGCCAACTCCAGTTGAAGACAGTGGCCTCGATTTCGAGATGAAGTATGTTCCGTTGCATGGCTAACAAAGTGTTTGTCGTCGGCGTGGGCATGACGAAGTTCGCGAAACCAGGTCGTCGCGAGGGCTGGGACTACCCGGACATGGCACGCGAGTCGGGCACCAAGGCGCTCGAGGACGCCGGCATCTCCTATGACCAGGTGCAGCAGGGTTACGTCGGGTACTGCTCGGGTGATTCCACCTCGGGGCAGCGCGCGCTCTACGAACTGGGTATGACCGGCATCCCGATCGTCAACGTCAACAACAACTGTTCGACCGGTTCGACGGCGCTTTACCTTGCCGCACAGGCGATTCGCGGCGGGCTGGCGGACTGCACGATGGCGCTGGGCTTCGAAAAGATGCAGCCTGGCTCACTCGGCGGCGGCGCGCAGGACCGCGAGTCCCCGCTGGGCAAGCACGTCAAGGCGCTCGCCGAGATCGACGAGTTCGCCTTCCCTGTCGCGCCGTGGATGTTCGGCGCCGCCGGCCGTGAGCACATGAAGAAGTACGGCACCACCGCCGAGCATTTCGCGAAGATCGGCTACAAGAACCACAAGCATTCGGTGAACAACCCGTATGCGCAGTTCCAGGACGAGTACACGCTTGACGACATCCTGGCCGCCAAGATGATCTCCGATCCGCTGACCAAGCTGCAGTGCTCCCCCACCTCCGACGGCTCGGGTGCCGCGATCGTGGCCAGTGAGGCCTTCGTCGACAAGCACGGGCTGGCGTCACAGGCGGTCGAGATCGTCGGGCAGGCGATGACGACCGACTTCGCCTCGACCTTCGACGGCAGCGCCGCCAACATCATCGGCTACGACATGAATGTGCAAGCTGCCCAACAGGTCTACGCGCAGTCCGACCTCGGCCCCGAGGACTTCCAGGTGATCGAGTTGCACGACTGCTTCTCCGCCAACGAGCTGCTGCTGTACGAAGCCCTCGGCCTGTGCGGTGAGGGTGAGGCCCCGCGGCTGCTCGACAACAACGACACCACCTACGGCGGCCGCTGGGTGGTCAACCCGTCGGGCGGGCTGATCTCCAAGGGCCACCCGCTGGGTGCGACGGGCCTGGCCCAGTGCTCCGAGCTGACCTGGCAGTTGCGCGGCACCGCCGACAAGCGCCAGGTCGACGGCGTCACCGCGGCCCTGCAGCACAACATCGGGCTCGGCGGCGCGGCCGTCGTCACCGCGTACCAGCGCGCCGAGCGGTAACCCCCTCGCCCGCCCCCTCACCCGCGAAACGGCATTCCAGCAGGTCCGTTGTCGAACTTTTCCTGCTGGAATGCCGTTTCGGCGACTGAGTCGCGGGAGAAATCAGCCCGCCAGCATCGCGTCGATCAGACGTCGTAGGACCTGCCTGATCTCGCGGCGGGCCTTCTTGGGGTCCTCGGCGGTGGCGATCGCCATGGCCGCCTCGTCGAGGGCGCCGATCAGCACGTGCGCCAACGCCCGCACCGGCTGCCTGGCCAGCTGGCCCGCCTTGATCGCCTCGCTCAAGAGCTGCTCGGTCATGCCCAGGCTGTAGCGCTGGGCGACGTCGCGGAAGCCGGCCCAGCCGAGCACACTCGGGGCGTCGAGCAGGACCAGCTGGCGCACCTCGGGATCACCGGACACCTCCAGCCAGGCGTCGACCGCGGCCCGGATCGCGTCGGCGGGCGTGGCCGCCCCCGATGCCGCCACCTCGGTCGCCAATCGAGACATCACATCCTGCTCGACAACCTCGACCACAGCCAGGAAAAGCGCTGCCTTGTCGGCGAATTGGTGATACATCGCGCCGCGGGTCACCCCGGCGGCGGTGGCGATCTCCGGCGTGCCGACCTCGGCATACCCACGTTCACCCCACAGCCGCCGGGCGGCCGAGATCAGCGCCTCGCGGGTGGCCGCGGAGCGCTCTTCCTGGGTACGTCTCTTGTTTTCCATACACCCTGTTGGTAAGTTACAGACACGCTGTTTGTAAATGTATCGAGCTGGGAGTCATCCATGTCGACCATTGAGATTAACGCCGGAACCATCCATTACGAGGAATTCGGACCAACCGAGGGCAGGCCGGTCGTCTTCGTGCACGGGTACATGATGGGCGGCCAACTGTGGCGGCAGGCGAGCGCTCGGTTGGCCTCGCAGGGCCTCCGCTGCATCGTCCCGACCTGGCCACTCGGCGCGCATCCCGAACCGCTGCGCCCCGGCGCCGATCGCAGCATCCGCGGTGTCGCCGACATTGTCGCCGACACCCTGGCCGCGCTGGACCTGCAGGACGTCGTCCTGGTCGGCAATGACACCGGCGGGGTGGTCACCCAGCTGGTGGCGGTGCACCATCCGGACCGGATCGGCGCGCTCGTGCTGACGAGTTGCGATGCGTTCGAGCACTTTCCGCCGCCCATCCTCAAGCCACTGATCGCGGCTGCGCGCTCCAAGGCCGTGTTCCGGACTGCCGCCCAGTTGGTCCGGGTCCCGGCTGTGCGCAAGCGGGCGTATGCGGGTCTGGCCCACTCCAACATCGACGCGCTCACCCGCGAATGGGTGCGCACCGCACTGTCGAATCCCGCGATCGCCGAGGATCTCCGGCAGTTCACCCTGTCGTTGCGCACCGAGGTCACCACCGGGGTGGCCGAGCGACTGCCGGAGTTCGCCAAGCCGACGCTCGTTGCGTGGTCGGCCGATGATGCGTTCTTCGAACTCGGCGACGGTGAACGACTGGCGCGGATCATTCCGCAGGCCCGCCTCGAGGTCATCGACGGAGCCCGCACGTTCTCGATGGTCGACCGCCCGGACCGGTTGGCCGACCTGCTGTCAACGATCGCCGTGCGCGCCTGATTTCCTCCCGCGAGCAGACGCAAACTCGCACAAATCACGGGTCAGCAATGCGGGTTTGCGTCTGCTCGCGGAAGAAGCTAGAGCGTGACCACCTCGTAGGCGCCGTCGGCGTGACGGGCCCGGATGGTTTTCTTGTCGTACTTGCCGACGCTGGTGCGTGGCACCTGCTCGATGAAGGTCCACCGCTCGGGCAGCCACCAACGAACCACCTTGTCTGCCAAGAACTCCCGCAGTTCAGCCGCCTCCGCTGAGGCCCCCTTGTGCAGCACCACGACGGCGAGCGGGCGTTCCTGCCAGCGCTCGTCGGGCACTCCGACAACGGCCGCCTCCAGCACCGCCGGGTGGGCGATCAGGTGGTTCTCCAACTCCACCGAGGAGATCCACTCCCCGCCGGACTTGATGACGTCCTTGGCCCGGTCGGTCAATGTCACGTAGCCCTGCCGGTCGATCGTGCCGACATCCCCGGTGCGCAGCCACCCGGTGTCGAATTTCTCGGAGTCGCGGTCCAGGTAGTAGGCGCCGGTGATCCACGGGCCGCGCACCTCGAGTTCGCCGACGGCGGCACTGTCGTTGGGCAGTGGCGCGCCCTCGTCGTCGACGACGCGCACCTCCACGCCGCACATCGGCCTGCCCTGACTGACTCGCATCTCCCACTGTCGTTCCTCGGACACTCCGGGCAGCGGCTTGGCCACCGTGGCCAGCGGCGAGGTCTCGGTCATCCCCCAGGCCTGTTGGATGTACACGCCGTAGGTCTCCTGGAAGGTCTGCATCAGGGAGAGCGGCACTGCCGAACCACCGCAGGCCACCAGCCGCAGCGATGAAACGTCGTGTCCCGGATTCTTTTCCAGGCAGTGCATGACGTCGTTCCAGATGGTCGGCACGGCACCGGCCAGCGTGGGGCGCTGTGTTTCGATCAGGTCGATCAGCGAGGCGCCGTCCATGAACCGGTCGGGCATCACCACGTTGGCGCCGGCCATCAGTGCCGCATACGGCAGGCCCCACGCATTGGCGTGGAACATCGGGACGATCGGCAGCACGGTGTCACCGCAGCTGACGTCGAGCGCATTGGCGGTGCAGGTGTTCAGCGCATGCAGGTAGCTCGATCGGTGGCTGTACACCACGCCTTTCGGGTTTCCGGTGGTGCCGCTCGTGTAACACATTGCCGCCGCGGAGCTTTCGTCGACCTCGGGCCAGTCGAACTCGGTGGGCTGCGCGGCCAGCAGATCGTCCCAGCGCACGACCGTCACGCCCTCCAACGCGTCCACGTCGCCCTCGCCCACCACGACCACGGTGTGCACGGTCTCCAGCAACGGCAGCACCGGGGCGAGCAGCGGCACCACGGAGGCGTCGGCGATGACTACCTGATCGGCCGCCTCGTTGGCGATGTAGGCGATCTGTTCGGCGGACAACCGGATGTTCAGGGTGTGCAGCACGGCGCCCATAGCGGGCACGGCGAGGTAGGCGGCGAGGTGCTCGGTGTTGTTCCACATGAAGGTGCCGACGCGTTGGTCGCCGTCGATCCCGAGCCCGCGCAGACCATGCGCCAGTTGGGCCGCCTGTCCGCCCAGCTCGCGGTAGTTGATCGTGCGATAGCGGCCCTCGCCGCATGCGGTGGTCACGGTCCGGTCGCCATTGACCCCGCAGGCGTGTCGCAGGATCGCGGTGATCGTCAACGGCCAGTTCTGCATCGTGCTCTTCACGGGCGCGATGCTATGCGGTCTTTCGTCGACGCCGGCGGGAACGTTTCGAATTTCCCGAACGATGTATGTAGGGGAAGATGAACTGACCACGACGGAAGGACGAGTCCGATGCGCACAACGTCGCTGCTGGCGGCAGTCGGGCTGGCTCTGTTGGGCGTGGCGGGCGCGTCGTCCGCGGTGGCCTCGGCCGAGGAAACAGCGCAGGACACGATCAACCGGCTGCAGTCCGAGGGCTACACCGTCACCATCGACAAGATCGGCACCGCACCGCTGGACCAGTGCACGGTCACCAGCGTGCGTAACCCTCAGCAGGTCAGCCAGTTGGTGCCCTACGTCGGGCCGGGGCTGGGCGGCGATCGGATCCTGGTGCCGTCGGTCACCAGCCGGACCGTGTCGGTGTCGCTCAACTGCCAGCGTTGACGCGCGGCCAGCGACTCCGTGCCGCGGGCCGATCAAGCTTCTAGCCGGGTTGCTCACCAGCCCCATGGCCACCACTGGCGGTCGTGGCCCCAGCCGTAGCCGCCGTGCCAGCCGCGGCCGCCGCCCCAGCCGCCGTGGAAACCTCCGCCGTGGAAACCGGCCGGGATCACATTAGCGGCCGCGGGCGCGGACGCGACGGCAGCCGGCTGAACAGGCAGCGGATCAGCCATCTCCGCAGGTGCGACGCCAATGGCCATGGCGGCAGCGCCTGCCACCACCGCCTGGGTGATGTACTTCAGTCGAATTCGCATGTTGGCACTCCTTTGAAAGGCATTTGTGTCCGTGCTTTCTCCAGAGTTGCGCCCCCGCGGTGCCGTGTCGTCACGGCTGACACCCATATCTGCGCCCCTGCCACCTGGAAGTCGGTCAACCCCTGGATATTGCCGCTAGCCAGGCAAGCCGTGCTTCGTAGGAATCAATCCCCGACTGCCAGGCCGGGCAGCAGGATCGAAACCAATCCTGCTGCGTGCGCGTCGATCCAAGTGGGGTCGGTCGGGTCCCGCCCGGTGAGCAGACGGACTTCGGGGGCGTTCACATAGGGCAGCGACGCGGCACCGACGAGGACGTAATAGAGGATCTCGCTGTCGATGGGTGCGGCAACGCCGGAGCCCCGCAATACCTGCCAGGCCGGGCGGATGCCGTCGAAGAACGGCTTCACGTGAGTCTCGGTCATCCAGGCCAACCGGTCGCTGGCTGCGGTGCCCTCATGCACCATGATCTGGTTGAGTTCAGGATGCTCGGCTGCGAATCGCACGAATCGGCGTATCCCTTCGGCAAACGCCGCAGCGAGCACCGGCACCTCGACTCCGGCCGGCTTCGCGGGTAGCGCTCCATCCATCGCCGCCCGCATCAGCCCGAAGAGATGATCCACCGCGGCCGTCCACAGGGCCGTCTTCGACTCGAAGTGATAGTTGATCTGCGGCTGGTGCGCCTGCACTCGCGCCGCGATGGCTCGCGTCGACGCGCCATCGAAACCCTTTGCCCCGAACTCGACCAGCGCCGACTCCACCAGAGCCTCCCGAATATCAGCCCTGGCCCGGCGCAGCCGCACCTTGTTCGGCGGTTGGGTCTTGTGCTTCATCACCAAGAGGGTACCGTTATTATCGACTGATAATAACGGTACAGAAGGACTGGGCCATGGCCGCTACCCGTGAGACCACGAATCAACACCGAGATACCCCAGACGACACCGACGACCTGCTGGTGGCGACCATGGGCGATCGAGCCAAGGCCAAAGCGGTTGCCCGCAACGGCAAAGTCAGCCTCTGCGTACTGGACGAGACGTGGCCCTTCGCCTACCTGCAGGTCTATTGCGACGCGGTGATCGACGACGACGACGAAACCCTGGTCGACGTGATGATGGCGGTGGCAGAACGTATGTCGGGTGAGCCCTTGCCAACCGAGATGCGACCGGCGGTCAAGGCCGTCGCCGAGCAAGAAGGCCGAGTTCTGGTGCGGTGCAGGCCCTACGCGACGTTCGTCACGCCGCCGCGACACCTGCACAGCAACGACCAACAGGAGCTGACCCACTGGGTCTCGGCGTCGATGCCCTGGGACGCTCCCGACTCCCCGGACGGTGGTTCTCAGCGATGACCGACGTAACGCAGCGGTGGCGCTCTGAGCGTGTCATGGCAGCCATGTACGAGGCCGGCGTCAAGCACGACCGTGTCGCAACGGTCGGCGCCTGGACGATATGGGGCGCCGACATGCGACACATGTTCGCCGACGTCGCTCGACTTGCGGACGCCCCGGCCGGGACCTCGATACTCGACATACCCTGCGGCGGCGGCTTCGCCTTTCGCGGCCTGCGTCCCGGTCAGGCGGTGCACTACGTCGCGGCCGACATATCGCCATACATGCTCGGCCAGGCGCGCGCAGCGGCGGCCCGACGGGGCCTCCAAGACGCGATCGAATTCGCCGAAGCCGACGTCACCGCACTCCAGTTCGCCGACAACAGCTTTGAGCTCTGCCTGACCTACAACGGTCTGCACTGTCTGCCGGACCCGCGCGCCGCGCTGGGCGAACTCAGTCGCGTACTCAAGCCAGGGGGACGCTGCGGGGGACGTCATGCGTTACCGGTCGAGGTCGGCGCAAGGATGTTCTGATCGCGATGCTGCGACGAGCCGGTGTGTTTGGAAACGCGCCGCGCGCAGGCGAAATCGAGCGTTGGTTGAGGGAATTCGGCCTCGACGTCGTGACACTCGAACGCAGCGGAGCGATCGAGTTCTTCGAAGCGCGATTGCCAGTGAGGGACGAGACGGGCTGATGAGCGACCGTGTCGTCGGAGCCCATAACGATCTAGTTAAGCATTCCGTTTGGATCGGGTGAATCAGCCCGATCGTTGCCCTTCTGCTACCCCTGGCTTCAGCAGCCAGCGGCCTGGATAACCTGTCACACACCATGTTTCGAGTGATCGCATCCGACCTCGCTGGCCGCCGACGCCGATCGGATCGACACGCTGCGCCGCAGTTTGGCCAACATGATCAATGAGCGTTGGTTACGGTGATCGTAGGATGACGATCGCATTGTCGATCTTTTTGAAGGAACTGAACGTCTCTGCGGGAACGCCGAATACGGCCGACAGCACCCGCGGCGGAAGCCTGCTGAGTGACTCACCGATGCCGATGTTGTCTTTGTCCTCGGGCGCACTGGTGTTCTGGATGATGATTATCGTCATATCATCCGGGCCCCGGTTCTCAAAGTAGTGAAATGAACCTTGGGGCGCGAAGACGACGTCATTGACATGTTGGTCGAAGGCCTCCTGGTTGCCGTTCCCGTCGATGACAATCCACGTCGCGACTCCGCTGGTGACGATGTTGAGCTCCCACGCGCTGGGATGCCAGTGCGGCTCGCGGATACCTCCGGGCTGCAACGTCAGCAGCAGGATGCTGGCCTCCTGACCTGTGAGGATCGGGAAATTGTCTTCACTGGCTTGCTGGAACCAGCCCCCGTCATGCGTACTTTTGGGCGAATCACCGAGATGGAACAAGTGTGACTGCGACGTGATCGTCTCGGCAGGTAGGCGGGGATCACCAAAGCGCGCAGCATCATCAGACATTGGAGTCTCCTCACCATTGCCGGTGCCATTGCCGGTGCCGGTGCTGAAAACAAGGCGGTCAACGCCGACACCGGTTGCGGCCGCGGCGCCTGCCAAGCCCGCTCCGCCCAGGATCTTTCGACGGTTTACCGCCACGCTGGCAGGCTACCGCCGACGGTGAGGTTCCGTGAGCGAGTTCGAAGAAGAATGGCACCCATCGGCGGCCCGACCGGCGATCGAAGCGTCCTTTGCGATCCAACTGGCGGACCCGCCAGATCTACACCACCCCCGGCGCTAGACGATCTTGGGCGGACCGCAGGGCAGCGTCGAGCTCATCGTGGGTGAGACCGTCTGTTCGGGCGAGGTGGATCTCGATCTGATATTCCGGCTGGCCGGTGCTACCGAAGATCGGCAGGACCACGAATTCTGTTGTCGCCAGGTCTGTTTCCAGCGTGCGGGTCACCGACTGCAGAGTGACCATGGTCATCAGCTTGCTCAGTTGGCGCGTCACTGCTGCGGCGGGTTCCAGCGAGGCGAGAAGACCTGCGAGGCGATCGTGCAGCGACAACGAGGCGTCGTTGAATCGCCAGGCTCCGTAACCCCGCTGCCGGATGTCGCCGAGCACCAGGCGATGTTCTTCGATGTCTGTCTGGGTCAGCCGCGGCGTGACGCGTTGCAGCCAGCGCGCGACGGCAACATCGTCGCGCCACGCCATCGCCACCAGACCGAATGGCGGATCGATCGGGAAGCGATGACCAACCGCATGCTCACCGTCAGTGGCATGCCCGACGGTGTCGACGGTGGTCAGATGCCGGTCGCCGATCTTGGACATCGAGCAGCCTGCGCCGAGCCGCTCGTGCAGGCCCACGAGCGCTTCACGGCCGCGGTCGAGCAGCGGGAACTGCCTGCGCAAGCCGTGCACCAGGCCGAACAATCCGCTGCCCAGCCCGTATCGGCGGTCGTCGTAGCGGGCCACCCAGCCGCCCTGCTCCAGCTCGGCCAGCACCAGCGCACACGTCGACGTGGTGATGCCACACTGCCTGGCCAGTTCGGCCGAGGTGTAGCCCTCGGTCGAATCCGCCAGTGCCCCGATCACGTCCATCGCACGGCGAGTCGGTGGTGACTTCGGCGTTGACTTGCCCACGATCACCTCCCTACTATGCGTCCAAATAATCGATATGAGCATCCTAATAATAGGAGATAAATGACCGTCAAAGTGGGTGTCTGGGGACCGGGGTCCATGGGCGTCATCGCACTGCGCGCGGTGATCGACCATCCTGAGTTGGAGCTGGTCGACCTCGTCGTGCACAGCGATGCCAAGGCCGGCCGCGACGCCGGCGAACTGTGTGGAATCGATCCAGTGGGCGTGCTCGCCAGCCAGGATCCGGACCATCTGCTCGCAGGTGAAGCCGACGTGGTGGTCTACGCGGCCGCCGGCAACCTTCGTGTCCTCGAGGCGCTCGACGACATGGTGCAGATTCTGCGGGCGGGCAAGAACGTCGTATCCTGCTCGGTGGTGCCGCTCGTCTATCCCGACGCCGTCGACATGGCCTTCACCGGTCCGCTACGGGACGCCGCATTGGCTGGCGCGAGTTCATTCTTCACCACCGGCATCGACACCGGCTTCGCCAACGACATTCTGCCGCTGGCATTGTCGGGAATATCCCGGAACATCGACACGATTCGCGTCACCGAGATGTTCAACTACGCGACGTACCCGGACAATGGGGCCGTCTACGAAATCCTGGGATTCGGCAAACCCCCGGAATTCTCGGCCATCGCCGCGATGCCCGGCGTCTTCACGTACGGCTGGGGACCCGTACTGCACCAATTGGCCGCCGGACTCGGCGTCCAGATCGACAACCTCGCCGAGGACAATGAGCGCATTCCCACCGACGAGGCATTCGACACCCCGACCGGTCATATACCGGCCGGGACGATCGCGGCGATGCGCTCGACGCTCACCGGATTCGTAGACGGCAAACCGACATTCGTCGTCGACCATGTCACCCGGATGCGAGACGACATCGCTCCGGAGTGGCCGCAGCCCAGCATCGCCATCACACCCAAGGACCTCGGCTATGGCGGCGCCTCCGGCCGTGGCGCCTATCGGGTCGAGATCGAGGGGTCCCCGAGCATCCGCTGTGAACTGGAACTGGCCGAGAACCACGACCACGATCTGGGAGCTCGCGTTGCCGGCGCATCTCGGATGGTGAACGCGATCCCGGCGGTGTTCGCCGCCGCGCCCGGCCTGCTGTCGGCGCTGGATCTCCCGCTGATCACCGGGATCGGTGTACTCAAGCCGGTGTCCGGCCCGTCACCGGACAGCCGGATAGTCGGCGTCAGCTAATGCCGTTCCGGCTCTCGCCGTGGCCTACGTGGGACTGAGCGTCGATCACCTTCAGCGCTCCGGCGCGTTGGCGCACTTCACTGCGACCGCTACTCGGTGACGTCTGAAAGTGCGTACAGCTCCGGAAGATTGACCACGACTGCCTCTTGGGTGCTGCGGGCGATCACGATGACCGCAGGAATGCTTGGATCCGGATTCTCCTCCCGATGCGGGACGTAGGGCGGGACGAAGACGTAGTCGCCGGGCGCGGTGACGATGTGTACCTCCCGTACACCGTCGTGGAATACGAACTCGGGGTTCCCACTCCGCACGAAAATCGCCGTCTCGGATTCGCCGTGATGGTGGTTGTCCGACACCGTCTCGGGCGAAACAGAGGTCTGACCCATCCAGATCCGCTCCGAGCCAACTGACCGACCGGTGATTGCGGCGAATCGCTGCATACCCTCCGTCTGGGCAGTGGCCGAGCTGAGATCCGAGGCCTTGACATGGTGCACTCTCCTACGCTGCGCGGCGTGCACGTGATCGGCGCTCGTCGTCGTCAAGTCCGGATGGAATCCGTCCCTGCCACCACTCATGACGCGGGTATGTAGTCGAAAGTGTCGGGGTTTGGTCCGGTTCTACCGGGTTCGCCACGGTCGAGGGCTGAGATCGCCGCCATATCGGAGTCGTCCATTTGGAAGTCGAACAACCCGAAGTTTGACCGCATCCGATCCGGCGACACTGATTTGGGGAATACGATGTCGCCGCGCTGAATGTGCCAGCGCAGCACGACCTGCGCGGGCGAGCGGCCCACCATATCGGCAATGCGCTCGACCACGGGATCCCCAAGCACCGTGCCCTTGGCGAGCGGCGACCACGCCTCGGTCGCGATGCCATGCTCTCGTCCGTACGCGCGGACCTCTTCGTTGCCGAAGTAGGGATGCACTTCAACCTGATTGACCGAAGGCACCGTGTCGGATTCCTTCGCGAGGAGGTCCAGGTGGGCCGGCTGGAAATTCGATACTCCAACACTGCGCGCCCGGCCATCCTTGGCGAACTCTTCGAGCACCTGCCAGGTCGAGACGAAGTCGCCGTCATACAGCATCGGTAGCGGCCAGTGGATGAGAAACAGATCGACATAATCGGATCCGAGCGCGTTCAGGGTCCTGTCGAACGCACGCCGGGCATCGTCAGGTCGGTGGAAACCGTTGTTCAGCTTGCTGGTCAGGAATACTTCGCCGCGATCCAGGCCGGCGTCACGGATGCCCTGGCCGACTTCCCGCTCATTGCCGTACATCTGCGCGGTGTCGATGTGGCGGTAGCCGATCTGTAGCGCCACCTTCACCGCCGCAGCAGTTTGGTCCGGCTCAATCTTGAACACACCGAAGCCCAGCTGCGGGATGTGGGTGCCGTCGTTGAGTTCGATTGCAGGAATCATCTTGACGCCTCCTCCTCGTGACCGTCTACCCGCCGGCCGAACGTCCTACTCGAATCGGTCGCTGGCATTCCAGGTGCCGATCGGTCCGACTAACCGTGACCTCCAGAGTGGCACTTCGGGCCCGGTCTGTCGTCACCGCTGGCGGGTATCGGCCACTTCCTGCTGATGGGAATTGAAGACGGGTGACAGCGGGGGCGACAAGGCCCGCAAGCGGGGCGACTCTGTTATCAGACCGATCAAGGCCGAGATCGCTGATGTATTGCGCGTCCCTTCCGGGCACCTTGTCGTGATGGTCCAGCCGAGCTGCAGTGCCGGTACGCCGAATCATTGCGGCAACGCTCTCCCCACCACAACCTGCACCGCCACTTGCCCGATTCAGCCGGTTGCAGCTGGCAAGTACAGGTGGAGTACCACTGACCGGGAATGAGGTTGGGCGCCGGCGTTGACGACACCGGCGACCCGTCGGGGCGATGGTGAAGTCATGGTCACTACCCACGAAGCAACTCCGAGCTGGCTATCGGGTTCACGGTCGCGGCAGGCGCGATCGCGGTGGGCGCCATCTCGGGTGGTGCATTCAATCCAGCAGTAACGCTCGGCGCCGCCGCGATGGGCATCTTCGCCTGGCCCACGCTCTGGGTGTATCTGATCGCGCAGGTCATCGGCGGGCTGGCCGCCGGAGTCATATTCCTCACGCTCAACCCCGACGACCAATGATCACTCCTGGCAGAGCAGGAACCTGAAGGGATGTGTATACCTTGCGTGACAACCTCTTTCACGGAATCGGCGGTCAGCGCGAACAGTCCAGTGACACCGTGATGGTTCGGCGCACCACCACGGGTACCAGATCGAAATCCTTCGCGCCGTTCTTGCCGAACCGTTCCACCCGGATGAGCCTGGTCTGGGTCTGTGGGTTGCGGATGCTCGCGACGGTGCACTGATCGAGTGGGGCGCTGCCCACCCGGTCAATGTTGACGTAGAAGCCCTCGGCTTCCAGCAGACCGATCGTCTCAACCGCGGAATCGGCATATGCCGGCACTGCCGGCGCCAGAATCGTGCCTACTGCCGCCCCCGACGCGGCGAGCATGATGATTGATGCTCGCATGGTCGTGTCTTCTTTCTTCTCGCATACACCTTTTCGGTGATGCCCTGCCCCTTGTTACGGACCAGGCTCGGCACCGGTTCAACGCGACAGGCCCGGCCGGATTTCCCGGCCGGGCCTTGTCGTCGGGCGGCTACACGCGGGCCGGTTGCGCGTCGGCCGAGGAGTGGTCGTCGACCATGGTGAGCTCGTCGAACGGGTCGTCTCCGCGCAGCACCGCATCGACCTTGGCCTTGTCCACGGTGTGCGTCCATGAACCAACCAGCAGGGTCGCCACCGCGTTGCCGGAGAAATTGGTCACCGCGCGGGCCTCGGACATGAACCGGTCGATCCCGACGATCAGGCCGACCCCGTCGAGCAGATCGGGGCGATGGGCCTGCAGTCCGCCGGCCAACGTGGCCAAGCCGGCGCCCGTCACACCGGCCGCTCCCTTCGACGCGACGATCATGAACACCAGGAGGCCGATCTGCTGCCCGACGGACATCGGGGCGCTGAGCGCATCGGCGATGAACAGCGCCGCCATGGTCAGGTAGATCGCGGTGCCGTCGAGGTTGAACGAATATCCGGTCGGCACAACGACACCGACGGTGCTGCGGTCGACGCCCAGGTGCTCCATCTTGGCGATGAGGCGCGGCAGCGCCGACTCCGACGAAGACGTCGAGAAGATCAGCAGGTACTCGCGGGCCAGGTACCGCACCAGCTTGAAGATGGACACTCCCGACACCGCGCGCAGCAGCACGCCGAGTACGCCGAACACGAACAGCACGCAGGTCACATAGAAGCCCAGCATCAGCGTGAGCAGCTGGGTGACGGCGGTCCAGCCGGTCTGCCCGACGACGTTGGCGATCGCGCCGAACGCACCGATGGGCGCCAGCCACAGAATCATGATCAGCACCTTGAACACGAGCTTCTGCAGGTGTTCGACTCCACGCAGGATCGGCTCACCTGAGCTGCCCATGCCCTGCAGCGCGAAGCCGACGAGCAGCGCCACGAACAGGGCCTGAAGCACGCTTCCGGCCGTCAGCGACGAAAACAGCGTCTCCGGGATGATGCCCTGGACGAAGTCCATGAGACCGCCGGACTCGTGCGCCTTCTCCGCGAGCTCGGCGCCCTTGCCTGCCGAGCTCTCGGACAGGTGCATGCCGCTGCCCGGGTGAATCAGGTTGCCGACCACCAGACCGATGGTCAGCGCGACCGTCGACATGGCCAGGAAGTAGCCGAAGGCCAGGCCACCGACCTTCCCGACGGTGGCGGCCTTGCGTACCGAGCCGATCCCCAACACGATCGTGCAGAAGATGATGGGGCCGATCATCATCTTGATCAGGTTGACGAACATGGTCCCGAGAACACCGACGCTCTTGCCCACCTCGGGTGCGACGAGCCCGACGATCACACCGATGACGACGGCCGCGATGACCGCAATGTAGAGCCAGTGCGTGCGGTCGCGACGCCGCGGGGGCGACGGCTCTGGTTGCGGCTCTATGGACACGGTCATCGGTGCCACCTCCAAGTTCGAATGCGCTGTAACAAGCACCTTCGACCATATGGGTGAGCCAGGTCACGATTTAGTTCATTGTGTTCAGACGCGTTCGCGTTTCAGATGATGATGGTTGTCAAGCGATGAATCGTGCAGCTCATCGCTGGTCTCCCGTGGATCTACCCTCGACCCTGCCTACGGTCAGATTCTACGACTCACAGCCCGTTGACAGCACCCCCGAATGACGATCGCGAAGGCTTGAGGTGTTGGTCAGGCGAACCCGTCACCAGCGGATATCCGGGCCACTAGTTTGGAAGATCATTGCCTTCACAATCGGAGGTGTCCATGGCGCGCTGGTGGCGGGGTCTGACGGGGCGGATCTGGCCGCGCTCACTGGCAGGGCAGGCCATCGCGCTGCAGGTCCTGGTGGTCGCGGTGGTGGTACTGGCCGGCACGGCACTGGCCCTTCTCGATGCCCGCCGCGACGGTGAGGATGCGGCCCGCCAGCAGGTGATCGGCATCGCCACAGCCCTGGCCGATTCCCCGTCGACAGCCACGTCCATCGAAACCGGCACGGCGACACAGGTTTTGCAGCCGGTGACCGAGGAGGTGCGCACCAACACCGGCATCGCGTTCATCACCATCATGGCGCCGGACGGCATCCGGTTCACCCACACCGATCCCAGCCAGATCGGCGGGCATTACCTGGGCACGGTCGAGCCCGCATTGCGCGGCGAGACGTTCAGCGAGGTCTACACCGGGACGCTGGGTCCGTCGGTGCGCGCGATCGCGCCGGTGCGTGGTCGCGACGGGCGCATCGTGGGCCTGGTGTCGGCGGGGATCACCCAGCAGACTCTGGGGCAGCGCTGGCGTGCGCAGATTCCGGTGATCGCCGCGGTAACCGCTGCCGCACTGGCGGTTTCGCTGGTCGGGGTGTGGGCGATCCGCCGCAGGTTGCTACGCCAGACGCGGGGGCTGCGGCCCGACGAGCTGCGAGTCATGTACGACCACCACGACGCGATCCTGCATTCGGTATCCGAGGGGCTCATCGTGCTCGATCGCGACGGTGTGGCGCTGGCCAATGACGAGGCCCGCCGGCTGCTGAGTCTTGGGCCCGGTCCGGTGCGGACGCAGGACCTGCCGGAGTTTCTGCGCAGCGCCGCGCCCGGGGCGCGCGACGAGTTGCACGTCACCACAGACCGGGTGCTGGTGGTGAACCGGGCCCGCGTCGCCAACTCCGGTTCGGAGGTCGTCACGATTCGTGATCGCACGGAACTGCAGGGCGCCCTGGGCGAACTCAGCTCGCTGCAGGTCCTGACCGACTCGTTGCGGGCACAGGCGCACGAGTCGGCGAACAAATTGCACACCGTGGTCACCATGGTGGAGATGGGCCGGCCCGAGGACGCGGTCCGATTCGCCACCAGCGAGTTGGAGTTGTCGCAACTCCTGGTGGACCGGCTGTCGCAGGCCGTCGGCGAACCGGCCCTGGTGGCCCTGCTCCTCGGCAAGACAGCTCAGGCGGACGAGCGCGGTATCGCGCTGACGGTCACCGAGGACACCCAGTTATCCGCCGACGCCGTACTCTCCGGACAGGAGATGGTGACGGTGCTGGGTAATCTGATCGACAATGCGATGGATGCGTGTGACCATGAGGATCCGTGGATCGAGGTCACAGTGAGCCAGGACGAGCGCGAGCTGTTGATCCGGGTTGCCGACAGCGGGCCCGGGATGGACCCGGACACATTCGAAAAGGCAATGCAGCGTGGCTATTCCACGAAATCCACCGAAACCTCCGGTCACGGGTTGGGGCTGGCCCTGGTGGCGCAGGTGGTCAAACGGCATTCCGGCACGTTGACCGCGGATGTGACATACGGCTCGGTCGTCACAGCAACGGTGACGCGGCGATGAGCGCTTGCGCGAAGAGCAGAGGTAACAGATGATCAACGTCCTCATCGTCGAGGACGATCCGTTGATCGCCGAGGCCCACCAGACCTATCTCGGTCGCCTGGAAGGGTTTTCGGTCGCAGCGGTGGCACACACCGCACGTGACGCGATGCGGGCGGCAGCGACCGCTGCCGCGTCCGAACATCCGGTGGACCTGGTACTGCTGGACATCGGATTGCCTGATGCCAGCGGAATCTCGTTGGCGTCCGGGCTTTCCGGGCTGCGTCCGGCGCCCGACATCATCGCGATCACCTCCGAGCGCGACCTGGAGATGGTGCGCGCCGCCGTGGCCCACGGCGCGCTGGCGTACCTGCTCAAACCGTTCACCTTCGCGGCATTTCGCGATCGGCTGGAACGCTACCGCCGCTATCGCTCAGCACTGCCGTCGGGAACCGACGCCGCCAGCCAGGCTGAGGTTGACCGGGCATTGGCCGAATTACGGGTTGCCACAAAGAGATCCACCGCTCCAAAAGGTGCGGCACCGCAGACCACCGAGGGGATTGCCGTAGCTGTGCGCGACGAACCCGCCGGCCTGACCGCCGACGAGGCGGCCAAGCGGATCGGAGTGTCACGGGTGACGGCGTGGCGCTATCTCGAGCGTCTGGCCGATGAAGGCACCGTTACCCGCAATACGGAGTACGGCAAGGCCGGGCGGCCGCGCACCCGCTATCGGTGGTGCTGAATCAGACGCCGACCGGCGCCAGGGCGGGCAGCTCGTGCATCTCGATCGCGTCCGCCGAGACCAGCTGCGAGTACAGCGACTCGGCGACGTCGAAGACGTTCACGTGGCCGGCGTAGTCGGCGATGTAGAGCCGAGTGCCGTTGTCGCGCACGGCAACCGCCGCGGGCTGTGCGTGCACGTCGATGCTGCCCTGAATCTCGCTGGTCAGAGTGCACCAGACGATGACGCGGTCGTAGTCGACCAGGTACGCGCGGGTGGCGTCAGGGCTCAGCACCAGCTGGGTGGGTGCCCCGCCGACCGCGACGGCGTCCACCACAGTGCCGGCGGACAGGTCCACGGTGTGCACCACACCACGGTGCTCACGGTCAGAGGTCAACACGTAGGCAACACCGGCGCCGACTGCGATGTCGCGGATCGGGGCGCCGATCCACACCGTGGCCTGTGCCTGCGCGGTTTCGGTGTTGACGACGACCAGCCGGCTGCCGCGGAAGTCTGAGGTGGCGACGTACAGGCGCTTGCCGGTCGAGTCGATCTGCAGGGCATCCAGGTTGACGCCCGCACCGGTGGCGATGTCGATGGTTCCGACGCGCTCGGCGGTGGTGTCGATGACGGCGATGTCGATCCGCTCGTGGCCCGTGCGGCCGGCGAAGACGCGCTTGCCGTCCGGGCTGATGACCAGGGCGGTGACGCTGAAGGCCAGCGGGTATTCGTTGAGCACCGCGCCGGTGATGGTGTCGACTGCCACGATCGAGTCGTGTCCGGCGTTGGCGACGCTGATGTAGGCGCGGTCATCTGCGACCACGACGGCGAAGGGGTCGCCGGGGAGGCGGACCGAACCCACCACGCCCATGGATTGGGGGTTGATCACGGTCAGGCTCTGCGCGGCGGTGTTGGTGACGACGACGGTTTCGCGGTCGGGATCGATGGCGATGTCGCCGATCGGCCCGCGTCCAACCTCGGCCAGGCCGGCCACGTCGATGTCGTCCAGCGCACCGTCGAAGACGATGCCGCGGGCAGACGTATCGTCGATGGCGCGGTCATCGCGGCCAGTGCGCAGCGCCTCGACCAGCGCGCGCAGGAAGTTGTTTGCCATCGTTATCGGCACCTCCGCCGGCAAGGCTTTCACCGGCTCTAGATTCCAGTTCGATCTGCGCCGGGAGTGGCGCGGTTGCATTGAGTCTAGCGACGAAACCGACAGGTCCCGGACGAGTTCACAGCGAATGCGGGACACTCACCAATTCTCTCTCAGAATGCGCTTAGGAAATTCTTCGTTATCGACTCGTTACCTTTTGGTCGCTTTTGATTAAATGCCGGTTACCAGGGACTTCGCAGGATCCGTAAGGCGTGGCACATTTCACGAGCAGCAGGGCCGTCAATGGCAATTCTTACCATCCCCGGCAAAAGTGAGCGGTAGATCACACCACGACACGCCAGCAAACTTTCTGCAGCGTCAACTCAAGGCCGCCGGCGGTGGCGACCGATATGTGTTACTGCTGTGACAGCTGAGCCATGCGGATTCGGTAGTTCGCTGCCCGCAGCAACTACCCCGTCACCGGCCGCAGCACGAGGCTCACCTCGCACGATCCGTGGCGGGCGTCGGGCCGCACCGAAGCCGTGTATCGACCGCCGATGACCTCAGCGTTCAGGTCGATCACTTCCTGGATCATGCCCTGCTGGATACCGCGGACCACCTCGGGGGAATCAACTGCGACTTCGGCCAGCGGGCACGTGCAGATCTCGACGGATACTTCGCCGAACGAGTTGAACACCGAACGGATCTGGAATCCGAGTTCACCGAGGGTGGCCACCACCAGGTCGGCGATCGACGCCTCACTGCGCCGGCGCGCCACCCGCACCCGGTGCGCCAGGTCGGCACCGATCCGCAGTGCCCGCGCTTCCCGTTCCTCGGGCGTGCCTCCCAGGTGCGCGGCGAACAACGCGACGATGTCCGCGTAGTCGAGTCGCGGGGCGATCTCGTAGGTCAATCGCGGCCGGCCGACTCGCCCCGCACCGGCCGTCGCCCCGCCACGGCGGATGACCCCCTGGTCTTCGAGCGTGCTCAGGTGAAACCGTGCGGTGGTGACGTGGATCTGCAGCGTCTCGGAGATCTGCCGGGCATCCACCGGGCTGTCGGCGGCACGCAGCAGGTCCAGAACCCGCCGCCGCTGTTGGCCGACCGCCCGATCCGATTCGACGCGTTCACCGTGCCGGGGCATGCACACATCATGCACGGCGGCGGGCCGCCCATCTGGCACGGCGGCGGGCCGCCCATCTGGCACGGCGGCTGGTGTCATTTCGATTCTGCGGCAGGCACCGCGGCGACGATCGCCACCGCGGTCAGGTGCTCGGAGTAGCGGTTGAACGTCTTGCGCATGTGTAGGACTCGCTTACGTGCAGCCGGATGTGTCAGCACGTTGCCGACGATCCGCAGTGCTCCGAGCACGCCCTCGTCGGCGATGACCCGGCGCGGTTGCAGCAGTGCCATCGGGGCACGATTGACGCTGACCACCTCGAATCCCGCGCCGGTCAGCAGCTCGGTCCATTCGGCCACGGTCAGTGGCCGGGCGTTGACCTTGATGGCGCGGGCCATCTCGCGGCGGATGTCGTCCTTGATCTCGTCGGCCAGATCGTCGGGCATCAGCCCCAGTTCGTGGATGGCGTAGCGCCCACCGGGCCGCAGTACCCGGAAGGCCTCGTCGACGATGGCCTGCTTGGCCTTCTCGCCCTGCATGGTCAGCATGGCCTCGCCGACGACGACGTCGGCCGAGCCGGCGTCGAGGCCGGTGGCGGCGGCGTCGGCAGCGACCAGCCGACCGCCGGTGTCGGCCACCACTTTCTGCAGCGGGGTCGAGGTCGTCGAGCTGTCGTCGACGCCGACGTACGAGCGGGGCCGGCGCGCGGCGATGTCGGTGGCCGTCCGGCCCAGCCCAGGCCCGAGTTCGACGACGTCGGCGTCGGTGATCCGCGCCTCGGCGAGCAGGCGGGTGGTCAGCTCGAGTCCGCCCGGCCGGAGCACCCGCTTGCCGAGCCGGGCCAGCAGCCAGTGCCCGGGCAGATCGGCGTCGGACCGCTGCGCCAACGGCAGTTCGTTCTTGCTGGTCATCTCGTCATTCCTTCTCGGTGAGCTGTGCACCACGTACTGCACAGCGGGACAACGGAAAACAAGGCGCACGTGTACGCCAGGGCGAGGTTCGGGCCCCACGGCGGGTTCAGGACAATGTCCTGCCCGGTGGCGTAGACGCCGTTGAGAAACGGCATGAACCGTTGGAGTGAGTAACCTCCCGGCAGGTAGCCGACGGCAGTTTCGATGACGTAGACCCACAACAGGATCACACCGACAGCTGCGGCCGGCGTCCTGATCACCGCACCCACTCCGAGCCCGAAACCGGCCGCGAAGAACGCATACACGGGCACCGTCCACAGCAGGCGCAGGCCGTTCGGATCGGTCAGCGACACCTGCCCGTAGACCGACCCCGACACCTGGGGCAAGGCGACGAGCACCAGCACCACCATGGCTGCTGCCACCACTGCCCCCAGAAGGCCGTAGAACAACCATTTGCCGGCCAGGGACGCCGACGCACGTGGCACCGCGAACTTCACATATTGGTGTGCACCGTATCGGAATTCGTGGGCTTGGCCGTGGGCTGACGCCACCGCGGCCAGTACGACGGTCACGGTGATGACCCAGTACGCGGCGTTCGTGGTCGACACCTGCTGGACATAGGTCTGGCCTGGGATTCGGGCGAATCGTTCTGCCACATAGGCGATCAGGAAGGTGATCGCGGCGGGCAGGATCACCGCGGCCGGGACCAGGACACTCCACAACGGACCACGGCCACTGGTACGGACCATCTCGGCCCGCATGCTGCGCAGCACCGTGCCGGTCACGCGTCGGCCATCCCGAGTAGCAGGGTCTCCAGATGCTCACGCGTATCGGCACCGTCCGGCACGATCTCGTCAAGGCTGCCCGCGACGGTAACCCGGCCTTGTTCCATCACCAACAGCCGGTCGGCGGTCAACGCCACCTCGCCGAGCAGATGGCTAGCGACCACGACGGTGTGCCCTTCGGCAGCCAACTGCCGCAACAACTCCCGCAGCCAGACAATGCCCGGGACGTCCAGGCCGTTGACCGGTTCGTCGAAGATCAGTGCCCGTGGTTCGGCCAAAAGGGCGCTGGCGATGGCCAACCGCTGCCGCGCCCCCATCGACAGTTGCGCGATGCGTCGGTGCCGGAGTTCGGTCAGCCCCACCTGCGCCAGCACGTCGTCGATGCGCCCCTGGGCGATGTCGCCCAGCGCAGCCAGCCAGGACAGGTGGCGCTGCACAGTATGCCGCGGGTCCATGGCCATCGGGTCGAAGTGCACACCGAGCACCCGCATCGGTTCGGTGTTGCCGTCAATTGGCTTGCCGCACAATGTAACTGTGCCGCTGTCGGGCCGCTCCAGGCCCGCGATGACGCGTAGCAGGGTGGTCTTGCCCGCACCGTTGAGGCCGAGCAGTCCGGTGACCGTGCCCGCGGGAAAGGAAGCGCTGACACCGGCCAGTGCCGGCGTGCTCCCGAACGCCTTGGTCAGCCCGCGGACCTCGATCATCGCCGGATCACTGGAAGTTGCACGGAATGGGCAGGCCCAGGGTCGAGATGCCATTGCACATCGACTTGCTCGCCAGCTTCCACTGCCCGTCGACATAGCGCCATTCGGCGGGAATCTGCAGCGTCGGCTGACCGACGCGACTGCCGTTGATCACCGCGGTGTGACTGGTGCCGTCGTGGGTCTCGGGTCCGGTCACCACGGCCGAGCCTTTCGGCGCGCGGAATATGCCGATCCGGTAGACCATCTTCGGCACGATCACCGCACGCGGTCCGCCTTCCAGCTGAGCAGCCTTGACGTGATCCGGCGCCTGGCTCGCCACGAGTAGCTGGATCTGGGCGTTGAGTTCCTCGAGTGTGGGGACGGGAGCCGTGATGGCGAAGTCCTCGGCGGCAGCGGGGGGTGCCGCCGATATCGAAACAGCCACGACAACAGCACTGGCTACCAGGCAGATCAGGCGCTTCATCAGCGGTTCCTTAATTTGAAGGAGAAATATTCGGTTAACCATAGAAGTTTGGTTAGCCTAAGGCAACACCTTCGTCAGAAACGCTGGGTGCGCGAGTTAGCCCGATGGGGGTCAGAGCCGCAGCGCGGCAGCAGTGGCCGGCCCGACGATGCCGTCGACCTTCAATCCACGGGTGCGCCGTTGGAACTCCTTGACCGCGGCCTCGGTCTGCGGGCCGAAGACACCGTCAACCTCGAGATCCCGTGCATACGCCGCGTAGGCGGACTTGAGCCGACGCTGCAACGCGGCGACCTCTGGGCCCTCCATCGGCCGGTACAGCAAGACGTCGGCGTACTTCCCCACCGGAGCCGGCGGCCTGGGCGTCGGTGCCGGCTTCGCGATATCGCCGATCCGCTCCTGGATGTCGACCCGCAGAAGGTCCATGTCGATGGCGCCCGGATCCCACTTACCTTGTGCGCGACCCGCGTATTCCTTGTGCCCGATGGTGCGTTCGGAGCTCTGCGCCAACCGGCGATTGATCGCGGCGCAACACCGCACCAGCGCGAAATACTGTGCGTCAGGCCAGTTCTTACGATGCGGTGCCGTCGGGCTGGTACCGCTGTTGGCGCACTCGATACCGATCATGTGCCAATTGCCCATGTTCGTCGGCAACCACGGATACATGCCGGCACCGGCATGCCAGGCCACCCCGAGCGCGATGACCGTCACCGTGCCGTCGCGCGCGATGTGCAACTGCGACAACGGGCCGGGAAGGTCAGGGCGTCCATCGGCGATCGATGCGGCCGTGGCGGTGTCGGACCCGGTGTGATGCACCATCACACCCCGGATGTCCTTGAAATCGCCGTGCCCCCGCGTGCGCCAACCGGGATACTCGACGAGATCGACACCTTCTGCCCGGAGCACGTCGGCCAGCCAGACCGGGTCACCGGTCCATCGTCCTGTCTGAGGCACTGAGTTTCCTTTTCCTTGCGCAGCAAACCATCTGTAGGATCAAGCCTACGCCCGGGAACCGACATCGACCCGGATGCTCCGAGGTGGCCAGACAGGTTATGCATCAAGCTTTTTGCCGAACCAGACTTTACCTGCGGTACCGTCCGCGAGCGCGTTCGCCGGAACCCCGGTGAGCAAACATGGGCATTCGATGACAGCGACACTTCCCATCCGCACCGGCGGCCGAATGTGCGAGCATCTGCGCATGGATCCGAAGGACGACCCCGAGGCCCGCATCCGGGAGCTCGAGCGCCCGCTCGCCGAAGCCGCCCATGCGTCCGAGCTCGGCACCGGTAAGACCACGGGACCTTCCGGCCCGCCGCCGACCCAGCCGTGGACCAATGCGTTCCCGCCGCCGCCCCCGGGACCCCCGGCACCGTGGCCGGGTTACGAGCCGTACCCCGCCCCGCCACAACCACGCCGCAAGTCGGGCGCCGCGCCGTTCTTCATCCTGTTCGGCGCGATGACGATGATCCTGGTTGCCGGCGGTATCGCGGCCGCTGTGATGTTCTCCGAAACCGACGCAGGCAAGACCGACACCGACACGGTCACCGACAGCCAGCCGACGACCATCCGGCAGACAACGATCAGCGGAGTGCCACTGCCCGGATCCATTGCGCCGACGGAGGTTCCAGCTGGAGAGACGGTGATCATCTCGGGGATCAACGAGCACCGGACCGTCGAATGCCGGGAAAACACCGTGATCGTCAGCGGCATCGAGAACGAGGTGGAGATCCTCGGCCACTGCATCGCCGTGACCGTCTCCGGTGTCGAGAACGTCGTCACCGTCGAATCCGTCGAGACCATCGGGGTGTCAGGATTCGACAACCGGGTCACCTACCGCAGCGGGGAACCCGAGGTGAGCAAATCGGGTCAATCCAACGTGGTCGAGGCCGGCTGATCGGATTCAGTCGGGTGGTCGAGACGCCGGAGGAATTCGCCGAGCAGGCTCACCAGCGGCGCCGGATTGTCTTCGGGCACCCAGGCGTAGGAGTCGTCGATGAATTTCAGGGTGGCCTGCGGCAGCGTCTGCGCCAGACGCGAGGCCCCTTCGGCGGGGAAGTACCGCTCCTCCCGCGGCCAGACCACCAGGGCCGGCCGGTCGTAGCCGGCCAGCCGGGGTGAGTACTCCGCCAGGTACGCCGGCGACAACCCGCTCAGGAAGCGCCGGAAATCGTTACGCACCAGAGGATCATTGCGCAGCGGCCGGAGATACTCCGCCATGATGTCGGCCGGGATGGGGCGTTTGGTGGCGCCGCCGTAGGTGATCCGGAGACGTTGTACGGGTTTCAGCCCGATCAACTTCGACTGCACCGGTCCGGCTCCGGGTAGCGAGGCAAGCTTGGACAGCACCTTGACCGGCCAGGGATCCGAGTCGAATGCGTTGGTCGCGACGAGCACCAGGGCCTCGACCCGCTGCGGGTGGCACGCGGCGACCACCTGGGCGATGTCGCCGCCGTAGCCGTTGCCGACCAGTACCGCCTGCTCGATATCGAGAGCGTCGAGTAGGTCGACAACGGTCCGCGCCAGGCCGGGCAGGGTGAGATCGGCGCCGGGCACCGCCGGGGTGTGTGATCCCAGCGCCAGATCGGGTGCGATACCACGAATTCCGCCCCCGATGCCGTCAACTACATGACGCCAGACCAGCCCGTTGGCCACCAGGCCGTGCAGCAGGACGACGGGGCGGCCGTCGCCGTACTCGCGCACACCGACCGGGCCGCAGGGCAGCGGAACGATCCGCCGGAAGCTGAATGTGTTCATCTGCCTGCCCTCTCGCTGCGAGCATCGCGACATAAATTAATACAGTCTGTATGCAAACACATGAAAGCCGGAACATCAATACATACAGCTTGTTAAAATTTCTGCGTGAGTGAAGATGCCCGCGACGGCCGCGAACAACGCAGCGAAGCCACCCGCTCGGCGCTGGTCGCCGCAGCCCGCTCGCTGTTCGTCGAACGGGGCTACGCGGCCGTCTCCACCGGGGACATCGCGCGCGTCGCAGCCGTGACCCGAAACGCGCTGTACTACCACTTCCCCACCAAGGAGGCCGTGTTCCGGGCGGTCTACGAGAACGTCGAAGGCGAGTTGGCCCAACGGGTAATCCCGGCGGCCCAGGCTCACGACACGATCCGCGGCCAACTCGAGGCCGGCATCGAGGAGTTCCTCAACGGCTGTCTCGATCCGACCGTGGCACGGGTCAGCGTGCTGCAGGCCCCGGCCGCACTGGGATTCGCCCAGATGCGCGAGATCGACAACCGTAACTACCTAGGCGCACTGCACGACGGCATCCGGACCGCCATCGAGGCAGGTGAACTGCCCGACCTTCCGGTCGACACCCTCGCGTCGATGCTCATCGGGGCGCTGGATGAGGCGGCCCTGCTCATCGCGACGGCCGAGGACCCGGCTGCAGCCCGGCGCGATGCGGGCCTGGTGGCCCGGGCTCTTGTCGACGGGCTGTTCGTGGGCTGAGCTACAGGACCTTCGAGAGAAACTCCTGCAACCGAGGATGTTTCGGGTTGTCGAATACCTCGGCCGGGGTGTCGTCCTCGACGATGTTGCCGTCGGCCATGAAGACCACCCGGGAGGCCACCTCGCGGGCGAAACCCATCTCGTGGGTCACCACTACCATCGTCATGCCGCCCTCCGCCAAGTCGCGCAGCACTTGCAGGACGTCGCCGACCATCTCCGGATCCAGCGCGCTGGTGGCCTCGTCGAACAACATGATCGACGGGTTCATCGCCAGGGCTCGGGCGATCGCGACGCGCTGTTTCTGACCACCCGACAACGTGGCCGGCTTGACCTTGGCCTTCTCCGCCAGACCCACCTGGGTAAGCAACTCCATGGCCCGTTTCTCGGCCGCGGCCTTGTTCATCTTCTTGGTCAGTAGCGGCGCCAGCGTCACATTGTCGATCACGGTCATGTGCGGGAACAGGTTGAAATGCTGGAACACCATGCCGATGTGCTGACGAACCTTGTCCAGGTTCACCTTCCGGTCGGTGAGGTCGAACTCGTCCACCGTGACCTTGCCCGCGGTGATGTCCTCGAGCTTGTTGAGGCACCGCAGGAAGGTGGATTTGCCCGATCCTGACGGTCCGATGACGCAAACCACCTCACCCTTGCTGATCGTGGTATCGATGCCGTCGAGCACCACCAGATCGCCGAATGACTTCTTCAGGCCTTCGATGCGGATCTTGACGGTGCCCTCGGGCTCGGCGGCCGCGGCTTCCGGTACCAGCTGGGTCATTTCACCATCCTTTTCTCGAGCCGATCAGAAAGCTTTGTGAGCGCCATGATCACGACGAAGTAGATGATGCCGATGATCAGCCACATGGTGAACGACTGGTAGTTACGGGCGATGATCAACCGGCCGGTCTGAGTCAGCTCGGCGATGCCGATCACCGACAGGATCGAGGTGTCCTTGAGGGTGATGACGAACTGGTTGATGTACGACGGGATCATGGTCCGGATCGCCTGCGGCAGGATGACTTTGCGCATCGTCGGCAGATACCCGATACCGAGGCTGCGAGCCGCCTCCATCTGGCCCTTGTCCACCGATTGGATTCCGCCTCGGACGATCTCGGTCATGTAGGCCCCGGCGTTGAGCGAGAGCGTGATGATGCCCGCGGTCAGTGCGGTCATCTGGAATCCCAGGGCCGTCGGGATGCCGAAATAGATGAAGAAGGCCTGCACCAGCAGCGGCGTGCCGCGAAAGATGTCGACGAACGTCGTGCCGATGGCCCGCAACACGATCGATCGTGATACCCGGAAGAGGCCGAAGATGACCCCGAGCACCAGCGCGATGGCGATCGACACCACCGTCAGGATCAGCGTCATCTTCAGGCCGGTCATCAGGAACGGGAAGGTGCTCTTGAGCAGTCCGGCGAAGGAGTTGTCGGACACCGTGGCGCCTTCGCCGAGGTACTTCTCGACGATCTCGTCGTACCGACCTGAGTCCTTGAGCTGTTTGAGGCCAGCGTTGAACTTGCTCAACAGTTCGGCGTTGCGGCCCTTGTTGACCGCAAAACCGTAGCTGGAACCCTTTTCCTTGGGCGTCACGGTCTTGAACCCGTTGCCCTGCTGGATGCCGTAGGCCAGAACGGGGTAGTCCTCGAAGACGGCCACGGAGTTACCGGTCTTGACTTCCTCGAACATCGAGGCCGAATCCGCGAACGAGACGATCTGGAAGCCGTACTTGTCCTTGATCGATGCGGCGAATTCGGCGCCCTGGGTGCCGTTCTTGACGGCGACCCGCTTGCCCTTGAGGTCGGCGTAGGACTTGATGTCCTCGTTGCCGGCCAGCACCGCCATCTGCACGCCGGATTCGAAGTACGGGTCGGAGAAGTCGAACACCTTCTTGCGCTCATCGGTGATCGACATGCCCGCGATCACGCCGTCGGCCTGGTTGGCCTGGACGGCCTGCAGTGCGGCGTCGAAGCCCAGGGGCTTGATGGTGAGGTGGAAATTCTGGTTGGCCGCGATCTCGTTGATCAGATCGATGTCGATACCGACGAATCTCCCGTCGACATCCTGGAATTCGAACGGCGCGAAGGTGATGTCGGTAGCGACGACGTACGTCTCACCATCGGCTGCTGCTCGGGCCGGCGCCAGCATCGCGGCCCCGAACAGCCCGACCAGCACGGCCACGACGGCGGCCAGCAGCCGCTGCGGGGACCGGACGACTCGGGCAATTCCCTCGCCCGACGCGGATTCGGCTCTCATCGCCAGTCTCCTATCCAGGTATGAAACGACGAGTCCTCACGCTATCGCCGTCACTGGGATTAGGGCGGGATTTACCGGGGCACGGCTCGGCAACTCGATGGAGCCGCAGCGCTGCACTGCTTGCCACCCGGACGACGCGCGCAGCTCATGTCGGCGCCGTTCCCGGTCTCCATGAGGCGGGCGGGTGCGCCACAGAGGCACACCGGTCATCGAATTGTCCTGTGCTGGAAGATAGTTGCGCGAGGAACGGTCGTCCGCACGCCATCAGCCGATGGCAACCCGCGTGGTGGGCTTTACAAATTATCCGACCTGTCCATCTCGCCGCCGTGAGAACCGGTCTTGTAAAAGGACGTTCGGCCGCAGATGCACCTTATTGAGGTAGTGCACTACGCATGAGGAATGACTGCGGTCAGTCGTACGTTTTCTGCATGAGAGCGTTGGACAGTACGGCGCTCGGTTCAGAGGAAGTTTCGACATGAGCGTTTTCCATCCGGTTTCCGCAGTCCGACGCGAAGCCTCAACAGACATCACGACGCGCCGACACACGCACGCGCCGGTACTCATCACCGAACAGCAGGTGCTGTTCAGTACTGCCGCGGCAGCAGGGACCCGCGCGCACCACAACGTCATCACGATGATGTCGCATGCGGTGTCATCGGTGACAGAGCGCTGGCGGGCCCGACGCGACCGCCCGTACTACCCGTCGCGATACAGCTATCTCGAGAACAGCCTCATGGCACGGGAGATGGAGCGGCTCTGACCGCCTGGCCGCGCCGGTCAGCCGGCCAGTGCGACCGGCGTGATGACCTCGGAATATCGGGATGCGTCGCCGGCAATCGCCCGGCTGCGCCGGCCGTGGACATCGACCGGGATATCACCGGCCAGCGTGATCCGGCTCAGCCGGCGGAACTGGTCGTCGTAGTCGGCCACCGCGTAGTGCTGCGTCGCCCGGTTGTCCCAGATCGCCAGGTCTCCCAGCTCCCAGTTCCATCGAATCGTGTTCTCCAGCTTGATGACCCGGTTCTGGAGCAGGTGGAACAGGGTGGCGGACTCGGTGGGGCTGAGCCCGACGAACTGTTTGATGAAGTGCCCCAGCAGCAACACCCGCTTGCCGGTCTCTGGATGGATCCGCACCACCGGATGTTCGGTCTCGTAGTACTCGGACTCGAACTCTTCGCGGTACTGACGGTGGCCGTCGGCGATAACGGGCCGGCCCTCGTGGTCGACCCGATCACCGGCTGCGTAGTCGTACTGGTTGGTGTGCACCGCCCGCAGGTTCTCGACCAGTGCACGCAGCGGCTCGGGCAGCTGGTCGTACGCCGCCTCGGTCGACGCCCACGTCGTCGTGCCGCCGTACTCCGGGAGGGTGACCGCCCGGAGCAACGAGGCCTTCGGGATGCGGTCGACGAATGTCACATCGGTGTGCCAGCTGTTCGCTTTGTCATAGCGCGAGTCGATGGGCAGGATCCGGTCGCCGCGCGAGGTGACCGTCGGATGCGCCCGGGTCGGGGTACCGAGCAACCGGGCGAACGCCAACTGTCCGGCGTCGTCGAGGTGGTGTTGGCCGCGGAAGAAGATGACCTTGTGCTCAAGGAGGGCATCGTTGATCGCGGACACGGTGGCGCTGTCGAGGTTGCCGTTGACGTCGATTCCGTCGATGCGGGCCCCGATGTGGGCACCGAGCTTCACTACACGCAGAGAGGACACCCCGCCACCATCTGCGATGGGGTGTGGCAGCACCACGGTTGCGCTCACTACGAGCGCAAAGACCTTCGACGGTCAGTCGATGCGGATGACGTAGGTGCCGTCGTCGTCGCGCTCGATCTGGCCGTCAAGAGCATTGATCCACACCGGGGTGTCGCGTCGCGAACCGAGGAACGCGCTCTGCACGGAGCCTCCGGGCTGCAGGTCGACATTCCACTCGTCATCCTGGGCGACGATGGTGAGGAGCTCCTCGCCATTGGCACGACGGATCGAGATCACCTGGCCGTTGGCGTCCAGGTCCTCCAGCTCCGCCTCGTCGTCATCGAGGTACTCATCAACCTCAGCGTCATCGAAGATCTCGGCGTCTGAACCTCTGACATCGTCATGCACGCCGACGACTGTACGCAGCATCACGTCCCCCTATGCAGACGGCGGGGGTTTGAACCGCTAACGTGCACCCGACGTTTACAGGCTGTTCGCCCGGGGAACAAGGAGTCCCGCTGCGGCGTTGGCCAAAAACATTGGTCTTGAACTTAGGAGGGATCATTTATGGCTACTGATTACGACGCCCCGCGTGTCAAGGAGACGGACGAGGCAACCGACGAGTCGCTCGAGGAGCTGGCCACGCAGCGGCGCACCGCGGCCAACACCGCGGTCATCGACGAGGACGAGGTGGTCGATTCGTTCGACCTGCCCGACGCCGACCTCTCCGGCGAGGAGCTGAGCGTGCGGGTCATCCCGAAGCAGGCTGACGAGTTCACCTGTTCCAGCTGTTTCCTGGTGCAGCACCGCAACCGGATGGCGCTGCAGAAGGGCGAGCAGCAACTCTGCGTCGAGTGCGTCTGACGCAGAGCCGTACCAGGACCCCGACTGCCCCAGCGTCCTAACGACAGCAGTTGGGGTCGAGGACCGAACACAGCGCGACCAGCGAGTCACGGCGCGGGCGGTGGTAGACGTTCATACCGCGCCGTTCGGACTCGACCATCCCGGCTCGCCGCAATTGCGACAGATGATGGCTGACCGTTGATTCGGCCAGGCCGACCGCAGCCGCGAGATCACACCCGCAGACTTCTCCAGCCTCCGCGCTGAACAGCAGCGACACGAGCTTGACGCGGACCGGGTCGGCCAGCGCTTTCAGCCGTAAGGCAATCTCCAACGCGCCATCGTCATCGATCGGTCCCGCGGCCACAGGTGAGCAGCAGACCGGTTCAGAGGTGTCGACCACGGGTAACGCCTTGGGCATGGATCAATTCTGCCAGAGGACGTTGACATATGTCGAAGAGGTGGCATCATCAATGCTGCCCAGTAGTTCGACATAAGCCGCAAAGGTTCGGAGGCTGTCATGTCCCGCGCACAACTCGCCTTGAACGTCGATGATCTCGACGAAGCCATCACGTTCTACTCGAAGCTCTTCAACGCGACGCCGGCGAAGGTCAAGCCCGGCTACGCCAACTTCACGATCGCCGCGCCTCCGCTGAAGTTGGTGCTGATCGAAAACCCCGGGAACGGCGGAACGCTCAACCATCTCGGTGTCGAAGTCGAGTCCAGCGAGCAGGTGCACTCCGAGATCGCCCGCCTTACGAACGCCGGCCTGTTCACCGAGGAGGAGATCGGCGCGACCTGCTGTTTCGCAACACAGGACAAGGTGTGGGTGACCGGGCCGGCCGGCGAAAAGTGGGAGATCTACACCGTTCTCGCCGACTCGGAAACATTCGGCTCCAACTCGCCCGCACTCGATGGCACCGAATCCGGCGGCGCCTGCTGCACCTCGTGAACCAGGTTGTCCCCGCACGGCTTTCCACGCTGGACCGGCTGTTGCCGGTGTGGATCGCCGTGGCGATGGCCGGCGGTCTGCTGCTCGGAAGGCTCGTTCCCGGAGTCAACACCGCGCTGAATCACGTTCAGATCGACGGCATCTCACTGCCGATCGCACTGGGCCTGCTGATCATGATGTACCCGGTCCTGGCGAAGGTTCGCTACGACCGGCTCGACCGCGTGACCGGTGATCGCAAGCTGTTGATCAGCTCGCTGATCCTCAACTGGGTACTGGGTCCCGCCCTGATGTTCGCGCTGGCCTGGCTCTTTCTGCCCGATCTGCCCGAGTACCGAACGGGTCTCATCATCGTCGGGCTGGCCCGCTGCATCGCCATGGTCATCATCTGGAACGACCTGGCCTGCGGCGATCGCGAGGCTGCCGCGGTTCTGGTCGCACTCAACTCGATCTTTCAGGTCCTCATGTTCGCGGTGCTCGGTTGGTTCTACCTGTCGGTGCTCCCCGGCTGGCTCGGCCTGGAGCAGACCAGCATCGACACGTCGCCCTGGCAGATCGCCAAATCCGTGCTGATCTTCCTAGGCATCCCGCTGCTGGCCGGCTACCTGTCACGCCGCATCGGTGAATCCGCGAAGGGCAGGGACTGGTACGAATCGACGTTCCTGCCGCGCATCGGCCCGTGGGCCCTGTACGGCTTGCTGTTCACCATCGTGGTGTTGTTCGCCCTTCAGGGCGAACAGATCGCGGGCCGACCCTGGGACGTCGCACGCATAGCGGTGCCGCTGCTGGCGTACTTCGCGATCATGTGGGGTGGTGGATACGCCCTGGGAGCAGTCCTGGGGCTGGGCTACGAGCGCACCACCACCCTCGCGTTCACAGCCGCGGGCAACAACTTCGAACTGGCCATCGCGGTGGCGATCGCGACGTACGGCGCGACCTCCGGCCAGGCTCTGGCAGGTGTGGTCGGCCCGCTGATCGAAGTGCCCGTCCTTGTGGCGCTGGTCTATGTGTCCCTGGGACTGCGACGGCGGTTCGCCGCCGTAGGAGACGACCAACCCGCGAGGATCAGCTGATGACCGGGCGTGACCGCCCCAGCGTGTTGTTCCTGTGCACGCACAACGCCGGCCGGTCCCAGATGGCGATGGGCTTCTTGGCCAACCTCGCAGGAGACCGGGCATCCGTGTTCTCGGGAGGCTCGGAACCTGCCGACAAGATCAACGCCGCGGCCGTGGCGGCGATGGCCGAAGTCGGTATCGACATCGCCCACGAGCAGCCTCGGCGATGGACCGACGCGATCGTCGAGGCGGCCGACGTCGTCGTGACGATGGGCTGCGGTGACACCTGCCCGTACTTCCCCGGCAAGCGCTACGAGAACTGGGAGTTGGCCGATCCGGCCGGCCTCGGGGTCGAAGCGGTCCGTCCGATTCGGGACGACATCGAGCGGCGGGTTCGCGCTCTTCTCGACGACCTCGGAATCAATCCTGCCGACTGATCCTCGGGATGCCGACTCAGTCCTCACCGCCCTCTGACTCCCCACCGGCAGGCTTCGCGGCCTTGACCGCGGTGCGACCGGCGACCTTCTTCTTCGAAACCGGTGAATCCTCCGGTTCGGCAGCCAGTTTGGCGGGCGCTTCCAGTGCCGGTTGGGCGTCGGCAATCACGTCGACCACGTGCGGCACATCGAGCACCGGGGCGTCGGGAACGTCGACGATCGACCTCGCGCCGTCCCCGAGGGTGCCTGCCACGACGGCGTGATCGGCGACATCGCCACCGCGGTCGCGCCGACCGTCGCCACTCCGGTCGCCAACCACGGGCGGACCGCAACGTCCACGCACAGACCCCAATCCTGAGAATTAGATGAGATTGACGGAACTGTAACCCGCCGAGTCCGGTCCGGCGCGCCAACCGCCGAACAGAGTCGCGGCGAACCGCGCCGGTGCGCCATCACCCTGGCCTACCGTGACCTTCGTGACTGAAGCCGCCATTCGACAGCGCATCGCCGAGGGTGTGGACGCGATCCGTGCGCGCGATCTCGACACGCTCACCGACCTCTACGCGCCCGACGTCGTGTCCTTCGACCTCGGGGCGCCACTGCGGTACGCCGGTGACGACAACAAGCGAAGGGCCTGGCACGAGGTCTTCACCGCATACATCGGGCCGATCGGTTACGACGTGCACGAGCTGACGGTCACCACCGAGGGCGACATCGCGTTCGTTCACAGCCTCAACCACGTCCGCGGCACCCTGGCCAGTGGTCGGAACATCGACATGTGGCTGCGATGGACGGCGTGCCTGAAGTGTGTCGACGGCGTCTGGCGCGTCTTTCATGACCACGTCTCGGTACCCGCCGACCTCGAATACGGCAAGGCAATCCTGAATCTGACGCCCTGATCTACCAGAACCGCCCACACCAGCGCACATAGTTCATATCCTCAGACCTGCAGACCCACAACGACGTTGGGAGCGCAGATGACCGAGGGCGCGACGACGAAAGCCCGCTACACCGGGCGCAGCTACCACTTCGATCGACACACCCCGCAGTATCGCGACCAGTTCGAGCCGATCACCTCCGAAATGCTGGGCGCCTGCCCGCTGGCCTGGACCGACACCTACGGCGGGCACTGGGTAGCCGCCGGCAGCAGCGAGGTCTTCGAACTGGCCCGCTGCCCACACATCTCGAACGACAACGACATCGCCGGGGAGCGAAACGGCTACCGGGGCATCAACATTCCGCGCGCAGAGGTCAGCACGCAGTTCCGCGGGGGCATGTTGGAGATGGATGATCCAGAACACCGCGCCTACCGGACACCGCTCAACGGGTACCTCTCGCCCGCCGCGGTCGCGCGGTGGAAGCCGGTCGTCGACGAGCTCGTCAGGGCGTGCCTGGACGAGAGGATCGAAGACGGCAGTATCGATTTCGTCGACGATCTGGCAAACATCGTTCCGGCAGTGCTGACGCTGGGCCTGCTGGGTGTCCCGCTGTCCGAGTGGGAGATCTACTGCGAACCGGCACACGCCTCGGTGTACACGCGAGCCGACTCCCCCGACGCCCAACGCATCTTCGACCTGTCCGTGGCGTCGGCTGTACACATGATGGGCCACGTTGCCGTGATCCGCGAGGATCCGCGGCCCGGATTGATCGACGCCATGGTCCAGATGCGTATCGATGGCGAGCCGGCACCCGATTCGGAGATCCTGGGCATGCTGATGCTCCTGATCGGCGGCGGCTTCGACACCACGACGGCACTGACCGCGCACTCGCTCGAGTGGCTCTCCCAGCACCCTGATGAGCGTGAGCGGTTGAGCCGGGACCGCGCTTCCCTACTTGACCCGGCGACCGAGGAGTTCCTGCGCTTCTTCACCCCGGCGCCCGGGGACGGCCGCACCATCTCCGAGGACATCGAAGTGGATGGTGTGCCACTCAAAGAAGGCGAGCGGCTGTGGCTTTCCTGGGCGATGGCCAACCGCGACCCACGTGTCTTCGAGCGCCCGAACGATCTCATGATGGACCGAACGGGTAACCGCCACTTCAGCTTCGGCTTGGGCGTGCATCGCTGCATCGGCTCGAATGTGGCGCGCACGGTGTTCAAGTCGATGCTCACCGGAGTGCTCGACCGGATGCCGGATTACCGATGCGATCCCGACGGTGCCGTCCACTACGAGACCATCGGCGTCATCCAGGGGATGCAACATCTGCCCGCGACATTCACCCCCGGTCGCCGGACCGGACCGGGTCTGGCTGAGACACTGGAGAAACTGCAACGGGTCTGCGATGAGCAGCAACTGGCAGCGCCGATCACAGTGCACAAGGCCACCGCGGTCATCGACTGAAAGCGAACGACATGACAGCCCTGATCCCCACCCGACACCTGATCATCACCGCCTGCTCCGCGATCACGGTCATGGCAGCGGCCACTGCGATCGCCGCCCCGCCCGCACCGTCGGCCGTTCTGGCCGCCTGCGCGAACGGCGAGGACAACGACACCTACACCGGAAGTTGTGTTCCTTACCTGGTACCGAACTCACCTAGCGGAAACAGCCTGTGCCCGCCGGGGGTCACCGGCACCGAATGCGGGTCCGCAGAGATCCGGTCAGGCCCGACTACACCCGTCACGCCGACCGGTCCGGAACAGCAACTCGAAGACGTGAGCACTCCGGACTTCTGATGGTTGTGTGGACCGACAGATTGCCAGTCGCATTGGCAGGCTCGGTGCTGTGCGCCGGGCTGGCGATCGCGCCGCCGGCTGCCGCCGTACCGGGCAAGTGCGGAATCAACCCGTCCGCTCCCCAAATTGCAGCCGCAGCACAACATCTCGCGCCTTACCCGGGGACGAACTGGCGGTGGTCGGCCGACCCGCGCATGGTCGAGGGCAATTTCAATCCGTGCGCCACGCTCTCGACCGCACTGGTGACCGTCGAGGGAGCAACCGGCAGCTCCCCCGTGACCGCCCTGATGTTCCACCACGGCGACTACCTCGGCACGGCGACATCGAAGGCCTACGGGTTCACCTCGCTGAACACCGCTCGGACCGCCGACGACACCGTCGTCCTCGACTACAAGACCCCGGGTGCCTGCAACGCCTGCCCACCCGCCGCCGTCACAAGTGTTCGCTACCAATGGCAGGGCGATCACGTCGCCATGCTCGATCCGCCGCCGCCGGGCTGATGTCCGGCTGAGGCGTTTCCCCCGAAATGGGGGACGACGTGCGGTCGCCGCGCTCATAATCTCGTTGCTATGGCGCACAACGGAAACAACGATTGGACCGAGCCCGCAGCTCTCGCCCTCCCCAAGGAGGGCTACTTCGAACTGACCCGGGGGCGGTACGGCCCGGTCTATCCCCGCACCCCGGCCTGCTACGGCTTCAACATCATCGCCAAAGTGCTCGACGGCCACGAGCAGGCGATCCGCGACTACGGCAAGCAGCTCGAGGCGGCCGTCGCCGCGCAACCCGACGTGCTGGCTCCGCTGAAGCTGCACTACCTGCGCTGGCAGCTGTTCGACGTCGGCTCCGGTCTGCATTTTCAGTACCAGGGCATCTTCGACACCGACTTCGACAAGTACACCGAGGACGCCGTCAAACTGTTCAGCTCGACCGGCATCACGACGGCGTTCACCCACCTGGAGGGCTTCCCGGAGGACTGGAAGACCAACCCGGAGGCGTTCATCATGTTCGTCCGCGACCACCAGGTGCCCAGCTTCCTGGAGTACGGCGAGTATCCGTACGTCACGTCCGAGGAGATCAAGAAGGCCTTGCGGCTCAAGGCCGCGTTCTCCGACATGCTGGATCAGATGCAATGACAGCACTCGAATTCGACGACATCCAGCACATCATGCTGACCGGGACGCCCCACTTGACCGGTCGGTACGAGTTCCTGTCCTTCGACACTCCCGAAGCGGGGCGCGCCTGGCTGGCCGAGATGGTGCCGCTCGTGCAGTCGGCCACCGACGTCCGCGAGACGGTCAATGTCTTCAAGCGTTGGGTCAACCTTGCCTTCACCTGGAATGGGTTGCGCGCATTGGGAGTTGACGAGGATTCGCTGGCGAGTTTCCCGGGCGAGTTTCAGGAAGGCATGGCGTCGCGGGCCGACATCCTCGGGGATACCGGTGCCGCCGCGCCCGAACACTGGCGGCACGGGCTCGCGGAGGACGATCTGCACGCGATCGTCATCCTGTTCGCCCGCGACGAGGAGGAGCGCGTGCGGTGCGTCGGCGAGCACGACGCCCTGCTGGCCCGCTGCCCCGGTGTGCGGTCACTGTCGCATCTGGATCTGGCCGCCACGGCTCCGTTCGAGTACGACCACGACCACTTCGGGTACCGCGATCCGGTATCTCAGCCGCAGATGAAGGGTTCTGGCGAGGAGCTGATACCCGGCGCCGGCGGGGTACTGGCACCGGGAGAGTTCCTGCTGGGCTATCCGGACGAGGAGGGGTTGGTGGCGAATCAGCCCACACCCGAGGTGCTTTCGCGCAACGGGAGCTACCTCGCCTATCGCAGGCTGGAGGAGCACGTCGGGACCTTCCGCGACTACCTGAAACAGAATGCTGAGGGCGCCGAGGGTGAGGAGCTACTGGCCGCGAAGTTCATGGGCCGCTGGCGCAGCGGTGCACCGTTGGTGCTGGCACCCGAGCACGATGACCCAGAACTCGGTGCGGATCCGATGCGTAACAACGATTTCGATTACGGAAAGATGGATCCGCACGGCTATGCCTGCCCGCTCGGCTCCCACGCCCGCAGGCTCAACCCACGCGATACCGAACCGAATCCCAATCGGCGCAGGATGCTCCGGCGCAGCGGTACCTACGGGCCGGCGCTGCCCGAAGGCGTCGCCGACGACGGGGTCGAACGCGGTGTCGGGATGTTCCTGATCTGCGCCAGCCTGGTGCGTCAGTTCGAGTTCGCTCAGAACGTCTGGATCAACGACACCTCGTTCAAAGATCTGGGCAACGAACACGACCCCATCTGCGGCACCCAGGACGGCACGCTGGACTTCAAGATTCCGAAGCGGCCGATCCGTAAGGTGCACAAGGGGTTACCCGCATTCACGACGCTGCGCGGAGGCGCGTACTTCTTCCTGCCCGGCCTGAATGCGCTGCGCTACCTCACAGACCTCGGGACGCCAAGAAACAAGGTGACACCATGACCACACCCCTTGCATACGCCCGCACCTACAACCAGGCCCACATCGTCCGGCCGCGCAACGGCAAGCGACGCGTCAGCATCTACTGGTCGTGGAGCTACCCGTGGGAGGTCCAGCGCGACCCGGCACTGATGTACAACCGGTTCTCCACGGTCACCGAGGTACGCCTGGCCACCTGGCCGGCCTACGAAACGCCCGAGTACAGCCCCAAAGAGTTCCTGCAGGGCATCGACGGAACGCTGGAACTGTTCCACCGCTCTTCCTTGTCATTCCAGGACGTCGCCGGCGAGGCCACCGGACATCCGGTGGCGGTGTTCCAGCGGGTCGACCAGGCCGGGTACCGACTGCCGATCGACGAACGCATCCTGGACGACACGGACACCTTGATGATCTTCGGCCTGGACCACCTGCTCGGCGACGAGGCCGCCACGGAAGAAGAGATCGCCGCGATCCAGCAGTGGTTGAAGCGCGAGGGCACCTGCCTGATGCTGGCACCGCATCACGATGTCGGGTTCACCGACGACAAGGACCAGCAGCAGATGGAGTACCTGCACCACGGAGATCCGCTGACACCACGGATCCAGCGCTTCAGCGGCTACGCCCGGTCGCTGCTGACCGGACTGAACATCCCGGTGCACAACACCTGGGGCCTGCGTCCTGCCACGGTCGAGGGCACCAGACAGATTGTGCCGCTTACCCGATTCCACGATCTGGACTCGACCGGCCTGTTGAAGGACGTGACGACGCTGGCCCTGCATCCGCACCTGCCGCACTATGAGCTGACCGCGCCCGAGGGGCCGCACCTCAGAGTCCTGGGGCGGCAGTTGATCGACCAGACCCGGCCGCATCCGTTCACGTTGGCCGGCAACACCGAATTCAACGCACTCATCCACATGCCGCCGTCCGGTGACCGCGCCGGTGACATCGTGCTGGTCGACTCCACCCACTTCACGACCCTCTTCGGCGCCAGTGACAGCCTGAAATCCTTCTGGCGCAACCTGGTAACGATGGCTTGATGGGGGCCGATATCAACGATCTCCTCTTGCAGGGGTCGAATATCGCCGTCGTCTTCTTCGTCGTCTCCAGCACCCTGGCCGTCGGTCTGGGCTTGACCGTCGGTCAGATTCTGGCCCCGCTCAAGAACATTCGCGTGGTTGCATTGGCGCTCGCGGCCAACTTCGTGCTGGCACCACTGGCCGCGTTCGGACTGTGGCGGATGTTCGATCTGGACGACCCGCTCGGGATCGGACTGCTGTTGTGTGGGCTCGCGGCCGGCGCACCGTTCCTGATCAAGCTCGCCGAGTTCGCGAAGGCCGACATGGCCTTCGCGGTGGGCCTGATGGTGCTGTTGATGGTCGTCACCGTGGGATACGTGCCGCTGATCCTGCCGATCTTCGTCTCGGGCACCGCGGTCAACCCCGCCCAGATCGCGATGTCCCTCGTGGTGCTGATGCTCATCCCGCTGGCTGCGGGCCTGCTGCTGCGGGCCCGCGGTCCCGGCGCGGCCGCCCGCCTCCAACCCGTCATCGCGAAGGTCTCCACCGTCAGCATGATTCTCGTGATCGCGTTCACCATCGCCGCCCATTTCACCAGCGTGCTGTCAGTTTTCGGCACGTTCGGCATCCTGGCGGCCATCGTGTACACGGTGATCTGTGCCGGGATCGGTTGGCTCATGGGCGGCCCCGGGGTACGGGAGGTACTGGCACTGGGAACCGCTCAGCGCAACGCCGCAGCGGCATTCGTGGTCGCCGGCCAGAACTTCGACGATCCGAAGGTGGTCGTGATGATCACCGTGGTGTTGATCGTTGAGTTCCTGATGCTGTTGCCGTTCTCGCGGCAGCTCGCGCGGTCTCGCTGAGCAGGCCGAGCCGGTCGGCCTCGGCCACCGCCGCGGCGCGGGAGGAGACGGCGAGCTTGCGGTAGATGGACTTGGCCTGGCTCTTCACCGTTTCCCGGCCGATGACGAGCTCATCGGCAATGCGCTGCAGCGACAGATGCGTGGCCAGATGAGGTAGCAGCCTGAGCTCGGCCGTCGTCAGCGACGGCCGAGCGCCACGGGTCGCCCGGGCTACCGAGAGCGCCCGAATATGTTCCAGCCCTTGCCCGATGCCGATGGCCTCGGGTTCGCGCCGATAGGCCCGTTGCGCCGCATCCAGGTGTCGGTCACACAGCTCGGTGTCGTCGATCTCCACAGCGGTGCCGGCCATCAGCACATGGGCCATCAGCGCGGTGCGGGCAGACAGATCGCCCAGCCGGTCGACAAGCCGCTCTGTGGCGCGGACGGCCGAGCGCGCCCCGGCCACGTCACCGTGCCGGGCCCGGACCAGCGCGTCGACGGCGTAGACCACCACCATCGGCACCATGTCGGACAGGTCCCGTGAGTCGACGATCGAGCGCGCGGCCGCCGCGTGTTCGACAGCAGCCGGCAGATCGTCGTCGCCGAGATCCAGAGCGGCGAGATGCGCCAGCGCGGCGGCCTGAAACCCCGGGAGGTCCTCGATCACCGGAAGAGCCGATTCCAGGGTGGCCCGCGCCCGCTCGGCTTCGCCGAGCATGGCCAACGCGGCGCCTTTCATCGTCGTCGCCGCGCCCCACCATGGGTTGACCAGGTGATCGCCTGCGCCACAGACCGTTTCAGCATGGCGAATGACCTCCCCTACCCCGCCGACACCGACCAGCGAGCCGATCAGGGCCGCGGCCACCTCGACCGAGGGTGTGCTGTCGGCGAGCGGTACACCCGAATCGGCTGCAGCGGCGGTCAACAACGACCGCTGAATCAACTCGGCGTCACCGGACATCACGCCCAGCCAGGCCCTCGCGATCGAGGCGTCGGGATAGTCGGTGAAGGTCTGCTCATCGATCAGGCTGAGCCGCCGGGCCAGAACGCCGACGCGGCCGTCGAAGCCCAGCCGCACGGCGTCGATTCCCACCAGCGCGGCGGCCTGGGCGCGGTCGTCGGCGGCCAGCGCCTGGTTGAGCGCGCCGTCGACGTCACCCGCTTGAGCCAGCCGATCTGACGCCCTGGCTGCCAGCGTTCGGAACCTCTCCGGATCATTCTCACGCAACCGCGCGCGTAACAGGTCACCGAAGAGCTGGTGATAGCGGAACCAGATGCCTCGGTCATCAAGGGAAACCAGAAACATGTTGCCCGAGTGGGTGATTGCGTCGAGCATCGCGGCCGAATCGGTACGTTCCAACAGCACGTCGAGTTCGTCGGCGCAGAAACGGTCCAGGATCGCTGATTCCGTCAAAAAAGTGACGGTATCGGATTCGAGCTGACTGAGCACCTCCTCAACCAGATAGTCGGCCACCAGCCGGTGCCGACCGGTGACTGCCTCAGCAGGTGCGCCACCGCGCAGCGCCAACGCCGCCATCACCACACCGGCCGCCCAGCCTTCACAGTTGTCGAGAACCCGTGCGATCGTGGCCTTGTCCATGCCGGCACCAAGGGCCGCGAAAGCAGCCGCACCTTCGGACCCGGACAGCTTCAGTTCCGGAATTCCGATCTCGAAGACATAGCCCTGCAGTCGGCGTCTCGCCAGATCGACCGCGGGTACCTGTCGGCCGACCAGCGCCAGCGTCGTCGAATTCGGGGCCAGGTCCACCACTGCGCGCAGGGTGTCGACGGCTGCGCTCGCCGACAACTCGTGAACGTCGTCCAGCACCAGAACGACGGGTCCGCAGCTTTCGAGCGCCTTGACGAAGGCCGACACCAGCTGGCCTTCGGCGCGGCCCGCGCCCTGTAGGTAGTGCAATACCGCGGGATCGACGGGCTTGGCCTGGTTCAGTGCCGTGGCCAGGTGCAGCAGCAGGTGCGCGGGGTCGTTGTCGAGATTGTCGAGCCGCGCCCACGCAAACGCCCGTTGATCGGCGTCGTCCCACTGCTCGACCACGGTGGTCTTCCCGTAACCCGCGGGCGCGGCCACCACGACCAGCCCGGTGCGGTCCTGTAGGCCGCGGGTCACTCCTGGGCGGGGAACACCTGCGCGTGCGGTCGCCGGCCGTCCGACGGTCGCCACAGGGATGTGCACCGGCCAGGATCCTGCTCCCACTTGCGCATCGTAGGTCAGAGGTCCAGGACCGTTGCGCGCTCAGAAATGCCGGCGAATCTCTGGCTAGGGCAGCCTGGTCAGGGTGAACGCGAACCGGTCGCTGCGCTCAGAAGGACCGCAATCGCTCGCTTCCCAGGTGGCGAATCCGGTGCCGGTCAGTGTTTCGGCGTCCCAAGAGAGTGTGCGTGAGGCGGTGAGAGGGGTGCCCTCACAGGTGCCGGCGTCGGTCCACGGGCTCACCATCGTCCAATCCCCGTTGTCCAGGTGCGCCTGACCGCCATACGGTGCCCACGTCGCGCCGCCGGTGGCCGCCACATCAGCGCATCCCGAGCCGCACGACGTAATGGTCCAGGTGCTCCACGTCGAGGGGCCGTCGTGGTCATAGCGATAGCTGCCGTTGAGGTCTTCGGCGGCGGCCGGGCCCGCCAAACCGACAGCCGTTCCGGCCAGAACCATCGCCGGAACAATGCCCATGACAAGTCTCACGTTCGTACCCCCTGAAGTCGCCCCGACGCGGTCCCAAAAAAATTGACGCGCAGAGCATCGCACACGAACATGCCTTGGGCACAGTGCGATTGACATATGCGTGGCCTGGATCGCCACTGCTGAGAGGACGCGACTTTGCTGCGATGCCGGCTAGTCCCGGGATTCGACCAAGCCGACGCTACGGGCGTTGCCAACTACACCTTCCCAGCTGATCGCCACAGCCGCGACCACGGTGATGGCGGTGGCAAAGCCGGCGAGCGAGGCCAGCACCGCCGCCCACTGCCCGTTGATGGCTACGCCGAGCAGGGTGGCGACGAACGCCCCGACGACTACCAGCGCAGCAGTCAGCGCACCGGGCCGCCCGACGGAGCGGCGCAAGGATTCGATCGGCGTGGTCACGTAACCCACTGTCCCGTCGCTAGCTGAGGAGAGTTGAAGCGTTCGCTATGGGAACCCTCTGAACCGTCCGCAGTGCCGGCAAAGCCGCTCAATCCCTACTCGCGCACGCTGCACGGCTAAGGTGGTCCAACATGGCCAACTTGGATCGCCGAAAAATGATGATGTTGTCAGGTCTGGGCGTGATGGCGGCGGCAATACCCGCCCCACAAGCCCAGGCCCTCCCGACCAAGCCCCAGACACCGCCTGTTCCCGCGCCGTCGGCGCCGCAGGCCACGATGAACTACGTGTTCGCGGACGAATTCGACGGGGCCGCCGGCTCAGCACCGAACGGGTCGAAGTGGACCATCGCGAAGGCCCGCGAGACCATCAAGGACCCCACTTACTGGGAGCAGCCCGGCCGCATCGGCCAGTACCGCGATGACCGTAAGAACGCTTTCCTCGACGGCAAGGGGAATCTTGTCATCCGGGCCACGAAGGAAGGCGACGCCTACTACGGCGCCAAGCTGGCGAGCGTGTGGGAGGGCGGTGCCGGGCACACCTGGGAAGCCCGGATCAAGTTCAACTGCCTGACGCCAGGCGCCTGGCCGGCCTTCTGGCTGGGCACCCTCGGCGAGGGCGAGCTCGACATCGTCGAGTGGTACGGCAACGGCAAATGGCCGTCGGCCACCACCGTGCACGCCAAGTCGAACGGCGGCGAATGGGAGACCCACAACATCGCCGTCGACACCGGCTGGCACACGTGGCGCACCCAGTGGGACGCCACCGGTGCCCGGTTCTGGCAGGACTACACCGAAGGTGCGAAGCCCTACTTCGAGGTCTCGGCGAGCCAGCTTCCTGATTGGCCGTTCAGCCAGCCCGGTTACACGATGTTCGTGGTCTTGAACCTGGCGGTCGCAGGCTCCGGTGGAGAAGACCCCAGCGGCGGTACCTACCCGGCCGACATGCTCGTGGACTACGTCCGCGTCTGGTAACCGCGCCAGCGCTACTTCGGCGTGATGGTCTCCGCGAACGTGCCGTCACCCTTGTTCAGCCAGCTGATGGTGCCGTGCTGGAATTCGGTGACCCAACCACCGTTGGCAACATCCGGACCACCGGCCGTCTCATCCTCGTCTTCGGTGGGGAAGCCCAGCTTGCCCGCCGGACCGCCGTTGGCGGTGTAGACCCGCAGGATCTCGCCCTGCACCACGTGCGCACCGGTCGACGGCGACGAGAAGATGGTGCCGTTGGCGAAAGCCTGCACCGTGCCGTCACCGACCTTCTCCGGTTGTGCTGTCGGTGGGCCCAGCCTGGCCTCACCGCCGGCATCGGAGTACTCCTCGGCAATGGGCGCGTCGAGTACCACCTCCCCGACACCTGGAGCGTTCACCGTGCTGGGTGCACCTTCCATGGCGGACGAGACCGCACTCGAGGCGGAGGTGGCCCCTTCCTTTGCCTTGCTCGTGCCGGCATCGACGGCCGACGACGCGGCGCTCGTGGCACTGGACATAGCGTCCTTGGTGTTGTCTTTTGCTTCCTGCGAGCACGCAACGGCCGCCGCCCCGGTGAGGGCGAAAGCTGCAGCTAGCGCGCCTGCGCGTTTCATCAGCTCTGGATTCATTTTCCGAACGTAACAAAGACGACAACGCCTCGTCAGCAAACGTCGGGATCCCAAGTCCCACACCGTCCGCGGCTATCGTGGGCGTAATGGCGAATGGAGGGCGTATGAGTTCCGGGACCCAACTCGACCGCACCGGTGCTGCGACCAGCGTTGCAGAACACCCCGACCGGTTCACGATCGACGTCGACGGCCGGACGGTCGGGCTCGCCGATTACCACGACCGTGACGGCCGCCGAGTCTTTCCGCACACCGAGGTTGAGCCGCGGTACCGTGGCCGCGGGCTGGCGACGATCCTCATCGCCGAAGCCTTGCGTTCGACCCGCGCCGCAGGGCTGCGAATAGTCCCCACGTGCTGGATGGTGGCCGAGTACATCGACAAGCATCCGGAGTATGCCGACATCACGGACCGGTGAGACGGCGACCTGTCCGCAATTTCAACGCTGCGCGTCGGCAGCCACCAGCAGCAGGATGGCCTCGGTGAGCCGATCCAGGTAGTCGTCGTCGGCGTTCATCTGCATGACCGACTGGCGCCAATAGAGCGCTCCCCCGATCATGTCGAGCGCGACGTCGATATCGGCGTCGTCGGCGATCTCGCCGCGCTGCCGGGCCCGCTCAAACAGCTGAGCAGCCTTGTGCCGGCGGGGTTCTCGGATCTGGTCGGCGATCGTCGCGGCGTAATCAGGATCGCGGGCGGCCTCGGCGAGCAGGTCCGGGATGATGGTGCGGGCCAGCCGATGCGTGAGCGCCCCGCGCCCGTTCTGCAAGTAGGCCCGGATATCCGCCCGTAATGTCCCGGTGTCGGGGACATCGATCGCTGCGACAGCCACCTTCGTCACAAGGTCGACGGCCAAGTCCTGCTTCGACTTCCAGCGGCGGTAGATGGCAGCCTTGCCGACGCCGGCGCGTTTCGCCACGGCGTCGACCGACAGCCGTCCGTAGCCGACGGCGGCCAGCTCCTCGAAGAACGCCGACTCGATCGCGGCGGTTACGTCGTCGAGGAGGACGGGACCGCCCGAGGTCCGGCGCGTTGCTGTGGCCACGGGCCGATTGTACGAGACGGAACGGTTGCGTTCCGTTTGAATCGGTTCTATCGTAATCGAGACGATGCAGTTCCGTTTCGTTAAGGAGAAGCCATGAAATTCCTGTTCGACGACGAGTCGTTCTCGTTCGAAACGCTCCGCGCGGCCGGTTACGCCAATGCCGGCGGCGCCGATCTGGGCGAGATCCTGGTCACCGCACGGGCCATCCCCGAAGGGGATGAATCGGCCTGGCACCGCGAATGGAAGGCCACCGCGCAACGGGTCGAGGCGCTCGGCCGCCAATCGCTGGCCGCCGGTCGCACGGTCAGCGCGCGCGAGGCACTGCTGCGGGCGTCGAACTACTACCGCACCGCCGAGTTCTACCTTCGCGAAAAACCTGCCGATGATCCCGAGGCCAAGGAACTGTTCAACCGCTCACGCGAGACGTTCCTGGAGGCAATGGCGTTGTTCGACTTCGGTTTTGAACGTATCGCCGTCCCGTACCAGGACACCACACTGCCCGGGTACCTCTATCTCGTCGACGACTCCGGGCTCCCCCGACCCACCGTCATCTTCAACGGTGGATACGACTCCACGCTCGAAGAGTCCTACGTCGCGCTCGCCGCCGGGGCCCTGGTGCGCGGGTACAACGTGCTGGCGTTCGACGGACCCGGCCAAGGCGCGGCACTACGCGAACAGGGCCTGACCTTCCGGCCCGACTGGGAGGCGGTACTGACCCCGGTGGTGGATTTCGCCCTCACCCGCCCCGAGATCGCGCCCGAGGCAATCGCCGTCTTCGGCTACAGCCTGGGCGGCTATCTGGTCGCCCGCGCGGCCGCCTTCGAGAAGCGGCTCGCCGCAGTGATCCTCAACGACGGCGTCCACGACTTCCACGCGGCATTGGCCAACATGATGCCGCCGTTCCTCGCCGCCTGGATCGACGAAGGCAACGACGAAGCCGCCAATGCGGTGCTCGGGCTACTGATGGCGGTGAATACCCAGACCCGCTGGGCCGTGCGAAACGGACTGTGGACCTTGGGAATCGACTCACCTGCCGACCTGGCGCGCGCCTTCAGGGCGTACACGATCGCCGACGTGGCCGACCAGATCACCACCCCGGCGCTGGTGCTCGACGCCGAGAACGACCAGTTCTTCAAGGGCGAGCCCGCACGGGCCGCCGAGGCGATGGTCAACTCCAAGACCACGCTGGTGACGCTCTACGAAGCTGACGGCGCCGGCGAACACTGCCATATGGGTGCCGCATCGCGTACGAACCAGGTCATGTTCGACTGGCTCGACGAGCAGTTGAGCACTCAGGCTTGAGGGGTTACCAAATATTTCTCGCCGGTGGCCTTCTTGAGGTAGTTGTGAAACACGTCGGGCTTGAGCATGTCAGCCAGTGAGACCTCTTGTGTGTAAGTGCTGGCGAACGTCGTGGTGAGTTCCGCGGCGACGCGGGCGCGCAGCTGGGCAATGGTCTCCGGGCCGGCGCCGGCGAGAAACGGGGTGAGCAGCCAACCGCCGACGCCCCAGGCCATCCCGAAGTTGCGGGTCAGGACGGTGGGGCCGGTGTCGAGACTGCCGTAGATGTACACCTGCTTGTGGACAGCGGACCCGTATCGGGAGTACTGGGTGGCGGTCGCGTTGGCGGCCTGCTCCATGCCGTTGAGGATCTGACTCGCCAAGGTGCCGCCACCGGTGGCGTCGAACGCCAGCGTTGCCGACGTCGCCTTGAGGGCCTCGACGAGATCAGCCTCGAATGACGTTGACGCCGAGTTGCACACATGCTCCGCGCCAAGGCCGCGCAGGATTTCCTCCTGCTCGGCCTTGCGGACGATGTTGACCAGCGGCACCCCGTCGGCGAGGCAGGCCTTGACGAGCATCTGGCCCAGATTCGACGCCGCAGCCGTGTGCACCAGCGCCGAATGTCCTTCGCGGCGCATGGTTTCCAGCATGCCCAGCGCGGTGAGGGGGTTGACGAAAGACGATGCCCCGTCCTTGGCTGTGGCGCCGTCGGGCAGGACCAGACACGCCGCGGCGTTGACCACGCGGTACTGCGCGTACATGGCGCCGCCGGCGACCCCCACCGTCTTGCCCAGCAGTGCTTGCGCCTGCGCCGATTCCCCGGCCGCCACCACGGTGCCCGCGCCTTCGTTGCCGACCGGGAGCGAGTCGCCGACGCGTACCGACAGACCGGCCAGCGCCCCTTCTCGCAGCGGCGCGGTGACCACGGGACGGTCCGGAGTACCTGTGACCGTCGCCGCCGACATGTCGGCGGCACTGGGAATCAGCAGGCCCAGGTCCGACGGGTTGATCGGCGACGCTTCGACCCGGACCACAACTTCGTCGGCGTTCGGCTTTGGCACGGCCACGTCGTGCAGTGATAACTCAAGCGTGCCGTCAGATGTCACCAGCGACCGGAGTTCCAGAGCGGTCGCGGGTAGTTCCTCGGTCATGCTTGAACACTACGTCCGTTGCGCAGCGCTACACCGAGCATTTGCCCCCGGTGAACAGATCACAGGTGGTTTCCAGTCCGTTGAGCACACCGGCCGGGATCGCAGAGATGAAATCGGTGACGCTGATGGCGTGCAAGGACGTGAGGTCGGTGGCCTTCTGCGTGCCGATCAGCACCGCTACCGCGTCACCCTCTGGGGTGGTGATCGTGAACGAGTCGTCCCCGTCGCCGTACTGGCCCGCACAGTCGGCTTGGCAGGTCCCGGTCGTGGGATCGATCTTGTCGTCAAACATGTCGTTGATCCATCCGGCGGACAAATCGCGGACAGCCAACGGGTTCTGCGGCTGCGGGAATCCGGCGATGGCGTAGGCGGCGACCTGGATCAGCGGATTACCGCCCTGCATCGGGTCCATGTGCACGCCGCCTTCGAGCACGACGCCGGTGAACTGCCCCGGTCGAGCTTCTGTCAGCTGGTCGTTGACGTCGCTGAACACGTTGAGGAAGTTGAGCGGGGCACCGATCTCGTAGATCGGGATGTAGTCGTTCGGGTCGTCGTCGCTCGGATCGGCGGTGCCGTTCATTTCCAGCTTGTCCAGCCGGTCCATGGCATCGGGGATGATCGAGCCCATCGGCACGGCGTCGTAGATCACCACTCCGGCAAGATCGTTGGGCGCATCCAGACCCTGATCGCGCCGGCGGGTCAAACCCTCGGCGTAGTACCCGGCCACCCCGGGGGCGAACCCGCCGCCCAACGAGTGCCCGACGAGGACGAACTGCATCGGCACATCGAGATTCTCGGCTCGGCCGGCCTTCAACTCGGCCGTGTCCATGCTGGCGTTGAGGGCGGTGCGGTCAGGATCGAGGAACAGCTGGGCGACCGCCTCGTGCAGGTTGTCGCCGCCGAGCCACATTCCGTCGGCCTCGAACGGGTTCGACGTGAACGTGGTGGTGACGACGACGCTGTTGGTCGTCTGGGCCAGATATGACGCGGTGTAGCTGTAGAGCGGCCCGTTCGCCAGGAAGCCGTGCTGCAGGTAGATCAGCCGGGTTGGTGGCTCACCATTCGCGGAAGTCGGGAAATACCAGTTGGATTCGACTTCGTGCCCTTCGGAGATGACCAGCGTGGACGTGCTCACCTCGACCGAGTCCCGCAGTGCGGGCGGTACCACCGGGTCGCCGCCGACGGCCCGCTCCAAAGTGGCCAGGGTGTCGAAGATCGCGCCGCTGATCACCGACAGCGGCTTGGGATAGTTCTGCGGCTCAGGGTTGAGGGTCAGTGCGCCGAGGCTGCGGATCACGTCGTGGATCGCCTCGACGGGATCTGGCCGCGCTGGAGTCGCTGCCGTCGAGGTGGTGCTCTGCACCGCACCAATCTGCTTGTCGCGCAGCTCAGTTGCCGACTTCAGCCGCCACGTCGGGGCGCTCACGCTTTCCCTTGGCTCCGCCGGCGCCGGCCGGATGCTGATCGGCGGCCGGACCCGAACCTCGGCCGCGCGTGGTGGCTGCTCGGTGACACCGCGACCGGCATCGTCGATGGCGTCGCCGGTGGAATCGCCCACGTCGCGCACTGCCTTCCGAACATCGCGGACCGAATCCCGAATCACGTTGCGGGCCTTCGCCCGAACCGCCTCGGCGCGTTGGCCGGTGGCAGCCTTGGGGTTGGCGTCACCGGCGGTAGCTTTTGAAACCTCAGGTTTCGCGCGCTTCTTCACGTGCCGCTGGTGGGTCTGCTTGGCAGAGTTGGTCTGGCTCGCCGATGGCTTCGTACCCTGTTTCGACCCGCCGTCATCGTCGGCATGAGCTGTGCCCGCCCCGGCGAGCACAGCAGCCGACAATCCCGCCGTGAACACCCCGGCTCCAACCCACACTCCTACTCGCGTCATTCTTCCCCCCGTTACATAGACGCCGATCTCTGTCACGCTAGCGGGAAGCCGCGGCTTTCCGGAGGCGATTCGGCAAGTCGCGGTTGAGCTGGCCAATAGTCGAGTAGCGCACTACGCGTTTACTTCCGCCCACCACGGAGCATCGTTGGAACTTCACCGGATGAGTGGGGGCCGAGATGCCAGACAGCGTGACCGTCCTGCAGGACGTGGGGACAGGGTTGTTCAGTTTCAAGAAGACGCTGGCGATTCTCGGCGACGGTTTCGCGGCGGGCGCCGACCAGACTATCTACAACAACTACGTGCGTGACGTCGTGATGAAGCAGGTCTTCGGGGCGGCCAGCTATTACAACGAGGATGCTGCCGCGTGGAACATCCGGCGGGTCAACCTCGAATCGAAGCACTCGGGTGCGAGCGAGCGCACGTGGAACGATGCGGGGACACCGACCGACATCTCCGATGACACGTCCACGGACAGCATCTTCGACACCGCGCTGAACATCATCGCCAACGGCGCGTGGTGGCATAACTGGTTCGAGGACGGAACCGGTACCAGTACCCGGATCAGCAACGCGATCAACAAGTGGGCCCCGGGCGCCGATTTCACCCTGATCATCGTCAACTCGAAGAAACCGGGCGGATTGCGCACCGGCACCACCCTCAAGGTCACGCTGAAGGAGGGGTGGTCAACCATCGCCCACGAATTCGGGCACGGCTTCGGCAATCTGGCTGACGAGTACAGCGCCAACGGCAAAGGAGCCTTGACCGATTCCGATCCGGGCAGGGTGAACGTCACGCTCGAAACGAAGCGGTCCAAACTCAAATGGAACAACTTCGTCAATCCCTCGACGCCGGTACCCACCGGTGTGGGAGCGGCCGCCGGTTGGACCGTCGGCACCAAGCCCGCCGGGTGGGACGATGCCTCCGACGCCGGATTGTTCGAGGGCGGCCACACGTTCGAGACCGGGATCTACCGTCCGGTGATCGACTGCCGCATGAACAGCAACGTCCCGGATTTCTGCCCGGTCTGCTACACGGAACTCAAGAAGAGCTATCGCCTCGCCGCCGACCACGACTTCCGCAAGCCGGTGCCGGGACGGTTCACCTCCGCTGTCGGTTCGGAATTCATCGTCCCGGAGAATCGTGCGTTGACCGTGTACCGAGCCGACGGCAACCGGTGGGAACACAAGAAGACCACCGCCGCAGCGGTCCCCGGCATCTGGGCCATCCGCCCCGGCGATACCTACCTCGCGGCGGATTTCGACGGCGACGGCCGCGACGAGCTGGTCGTATTCAACTCCACCGACTGGGTTTTCCCGTATCTGGCGCTGATCAAGGTGAACACCGACGGCACAATGCGCGTGCTGGCCCGCTACGACGGGGACATCCCCGGGTGGGGCGGGTTCGCGCGAAACGATCGGCTGATCGCCGGTGACTTCAACGGCGACGGAAAGGTCGACCTGCTGATCTACAACTTCGACGACTGGTCGACGCCTTATGTGGCGACGTTGATGTCGACCGGCACCGGATTCACCCAGAGCCGCCGCTACGACGGCGACATCCCCGGGTGGGGCGGGCTGGCCCGCCACGACCAGATCTTCGTCGGCGATTTCGGGGGCACCAACCACGACGACCTGCTGATCTGGAACGCGAAGGACTGGAGCAGCAAGTACCTGGGCCTGTTCCGGATGAGGCGTGGAGCGTTCAGCTGCATCCGGTTGTGGGAGAACGATATTCCAGGCTGGGGTGGTTTCGCCGAGCACGACCGATTCATCGTCGGCGACTTCAACGGCGACGGGAAGGACGACCTGTACCTCTTCAACGGTACCGACTGGGCGAACCCGTACCTGGCGATGTTCCGTTCCACTGGAAGCGATTTCACCCGTAGTCGAATGTTCGACGGCGACGTCCCCGGCTGGGGCGGGATGCGTCAGGGTGACCAGTTCCTGGCCGCCGACCTCACCGGCAGCGGGAAGGTCGGGTTGTTCGCCTGGAACATGGTCGACTGGTCGCACACCTACGCCGGGCGGATGATCTCCAGCGGCGCCAACCTGTCGGCAGACTTCCGCGAGGACTGGATCGGCGAGTGGCACTTGGGCGCGTCGAACGTCTTCAACCGGGTACCCACTTATGAGCGGTTCCGTCCGCCGGTGGGCGAAGGGCGCCGGATACTGCCCGGCCCGATCATCTTGCGCGGTCCAGACCGCGTGCTGGTGCACAACCGTGACTGGCTGGGCACTTTCCGCGGCGTCCAGCCGCTGAGGCTGAACTGCATCTACAACAAATGGGTGCACAACTACCGGTACGGCAGAAACTGGTGATGGAGACGAAGATGACTGATTCGACTGAACGGCCGTCGAAGAACCTGCGCCGGCGACGGCAGTTGGGCACCACCACCGACGGGTTCGCCCGTGGTGAGTCCAAGGACGGCGGCACTCTGTCGGCGCTGCGCCGGGAGCAGACTGGACGTAGCAAGCCCTCAGTGACAGCGTCGCAGGCGCTGTACGGCCGCGGCACCACCGCGAAGAAGAAATGGGGTCCCCAGGTGGCACCGGAACCCGAAGCGGGCGACCAGACCCGCAGTGTCCGCCTTCGTCTGCAGGTGCGCCGCGGCCGAATCACCGTGCTGGACAGTGCCGTTGTCGAGGCCCCCGCTCCGGATGAGGCCGAGGTGCGCGGCTCGACGTTTCTCGAGGTGCGCGCCGGTGATCAGGTGATCGCGCTGCAGCCGCTGATCGACCCCGGGCTCAGCATCGGCATTGCCGACCCGGCGGATTCGGCCGATGACTTCCGCGGGCATCGGGTCGTGCGTGAATCGAGCTGGGAGACTGCGATTCGCGTCCCCATCGGGGCGCTCGCAACCTTCGCACCGAGCGATCTCTCGATCTCGATATTCGAGGTCCCGGAGCATATGGTGCTCGACGGGCGGTCGCCGCAGTCGGTTGCCTCCCGGGTGAAGGCGACGACCGAGTTGGCCCGCAGTCCACAGCTGCGGGCCCGGGATCTCCCCGACGGGGTGTTCGGTGGATCCGGTCGCAAACGACCGTCACGTGAGCGCTAGCCGAGTTCGAGCGAATCGCGCGACATCCGGAAGAAGTGTCCGCTGCCGGTGTCGGTGCAGCTGACGCCTGCGGGCTGCGACTCGCACTTCATCGGGCCGGCCGAACGCGTCTGGCCGTATGCCAAAGTGGGCATCCCGGGGTCGAAGATCGTGTCGCCGTGGCAGTGCACCTCGGGCGCGCTACCCGGTTTCAGGCTGACGCGGTCGCCCCAGTCCAGATGGCAGTCCGCCGGCTTGGCCGGCGGGGTGTAGGTGTGGTCCCGGATCTCGCAGACGACGCCGTTGCTGCCGTCGAAGCCGTTCGGGACCAGACACCAGATGTTGCCCGACGGGGTGACGAACTTGGGTGGCGCCGGGCAGGCGTTCGCGGTTGCGGGAAAGGCGACGATGGCCGCCGCCGCGGTGAGGACGGGGATGAGGTGACGCCGGTGTGTGCTCATGGCATCGAGCATGCGGGGGCCGCCTTGCGGATTTCTCAATGGAATCTTGTGCTGAGGTCGTCGGCGGTGGCGGCCGGTTCGGCGGTGAGTTCCACGCCCCAGGCGGTCGCGGCGCCGCGCCGCATGGCGTCGGTATCACCGCTGGTCAAATAGGCCCTTGCCGCGATTGGGCCGGTCTGCGCCGTGGGATGTCGGGCGGCGATCGCATCAGCCAATCTCCGGGCCGGGTCGATCAGCGCGGTGTCGGGCAGCGCGTCGGCGAACCATTCGCTCACGGCCGGATAGTGGGTGCACGCCAGCACCAGGACGGGGCGACGGTGCTGGCCGCATTGCAGGCCAGCACCACCTCGGTGGCGCCTCGGTGGGCGAGCTCGGAGACGACGGCGGAAAGCCGGGCTGCCAGGGCGTCGCCGCGCATCCGGCCGTAGGGCGTGGCACCGGCGTCCGACCAGTACAGAACCGGTAAGCCCGGTACGCGCCGGTCCAGCTCACGCACTACCCCGATCCCGCCGATGCCCCAGTCGACGATGCCGAGGCATGCCGCCGGGGTCATGGGTAGGTCAGTGGGGTGGTGAACCCCTTGGCCAGCGGTCCGGAGTCGAACGCCACCACGCGCTGTGACGGCGTCGCGCTCAGCAGTCGTAGCCGCGTCCCGGGGAACCTGCTGGCGAAATACCAGCGGTACTCGTGTTCGGCACGGATCGGGTTGTGCCGCAGCATCTCCCGCCATGCGGGATGGGCGGTCAACGCGGTCAGATCCGCGGCGAACTGTGGCCGCCCCCGGCGGGTGCGCACGTGCTCGAACGCCGAACGGGCGAGCACCGGGAGCTCGCGTGCCCGTATCGGGTGCTCGACCATGTCGACCACCCAGAGCCGTCCGCCGGGTGCGAGCACTCGGCGGATCTCGGCCATCACCGGATCCCAGTCCAGGTACCGGAAGGACAGAAAGCAGATCACCACATCGACGTGGTCATCGGGAATGTCGAGCTCGGGACCGTCGACCGCTGCAAACCGCAGCCGTGGGCGATGGCGGCCACGGCGGCGTGCCTGCGCGAGCATGGCCGAGGAAATGTCCACGCCGATGCCGAAGTCGAGTACGCCGTCGTCGTCCAATGCACGCAACAATGCGCCAGTGCCGCAGCCGATTTCGAGTACCCGCAGCCCCCGGTCGAGGTTGTCCCGGGCGCGGGCGGCCCGTTCGGATACCCACCGCCATTCGGCGCTGCGCACCCTGATGTCGGCGTAGGCGCGGTCGTAGAGCTCGGCCACCGGATCGTAGGAGCCGCTGGTCCCGGCGGGGTCGGGCATGCTGAGCACCGGCGGCTGCGCTGCGGCACCGAGGTACTTGCGGACGCTGCCGAGGGGACCGTGCGACTTCTTCCCGGGCGCATCGATCAGGTAGAGGTCAGCGCGGGATACCGGGTGGCGGCCCGCCCAGGAGAACCGGTCCTTGCGAGCCGACACCGTCGTGTAATTGCGGTTTCCGAAAGCAGGTACGCCGAACACGTTGGCGAAGAACGGTGCGAACCAGCGTGCGGTGCGGCAGGCGTGGAAGTAGGCGCGGCCGCTGTCAGTGAAAGGGATGGCCATCGACCGCCATTCGTGCGGTGAGAACTGCTCGGGCCAGGCGGTCGATCCGAACATCGGGCCATACATTCCGGAATGGCTGATGAGGTGCAACTGGTCGATCATGCGGCCTGCTTCGGTCAGTCGCGCGAGCTCGGCGACGAAGTCCGCCTTGTGATGCAGGCCCGACACGATGACCTCGGCGTCGGGGCGGGCGGCGGTCAGTTCACGCGACATCGTCGCGGCCGCCACCGCAAACTCATCCGATCCGCCCCGGTAGTGCGTGGTGTGAGCAACCCAGATGACCGGCGCCGCAGTCTTTTCCGGTGTCACACGGGCGAACGGGATGCGTGCGTGCTGCCCTCTCGGGATCCAGGCACCGTAATTGCCGACCAACTCCAACATCTCGGACCGGTCCAAATCGAACACCCGCATGCTGGTCGCCGGTGGACTGTAGAAATGCAGGGTCAATCCACCGTCCAGGCCGGCCATGTCGTGGATGACGTCGCTGGTGATGGTTGTGATCTCACCGCTGAGATGTTCGGAGCTGCTGGTGACGGTCAACCGTGGACCATCCCAACCGAACCGCCGCTCCTCGAACCGCCCCTCCAGGACGATGACGAAACCGGCTGCCCCGCCATGGTCGTGCGGAGCGCAGCGCTGTCCAGGCCGCCACCGGGCCAGCATGATCTCGACGTCGTCGTCGACCCGCAGAATCGTCCGGGAATAGGGCTCACCGTCATTCGGGCCGGCCGCCAGCGTGGCCAACTCATGCCGTGCGCCGGCCGCCCGGGCCAGCAGTTCGGTCCCGGGAACCTCTCCCCTGACCGCGACCCCGGCCAACGCGTCGAGCAGCGAATCCAATCCGGCCCGGTCGTCGCGCCGGGCGGGGAGGTGCGAAATCGTGGTCATGTCGGAACGATGACGCCGACACCTTGCGGGATTCTCAACGGATCCTTGCGGTCGCGCCGCGCGGCGTCACAATGGGATGCGGACGGCGCCGAACACCGGGAAGGCTTGTGATGAGTGAATCTCGTCTCGGGTTCGGCCTGTTGGGTCCGCTGCAGGTCACCGTCGACGGAACGCCTGCGGCGCTGGGTACGCCCAAACAGCGCGCGGTGTTGGCTGTCCTGCTCATCAACCGCAATCGGGCGGTCAGCACCGAATCGCTGATCGACGCCGTCTGGGACGGCGAGCCCGTGCCCGCCGCCCGCGCCACCATCCACACCCACGTGTCCAACCTGCGCCGGCTGCTCGGCAGCGCCGATGGGGAAACGCATTCGGCACTGGTCAAAGCGGCTCCGGGGTATCGGCTCAATGTGCCTGCCGGGAGTTGCGATCTGGACCGGTTCATCACCGAGAAGTCCGCCGGGATCAACGCCGCCGCGGCTGGACGTTTCGAGGCGGCCGGCACGCATCTGTCTGCGGCGCTGGCGCAATGGCGCGGCGACGTCCTCGAGGATCTACGCGGATTCCGATTCGCCGACACCTTCGCCGCGGCCCTGGCCGAGGACCACGCTTTGGTGCACACCAGCCGCGCCGAGGCCGAGATCGCTTGCGGGCGGGCCGCGACCGTCATCGCCGATCTCGAAGATCTCGCCGCCAGGCATCCGTACCGCGAACCCGTATGGGCCCAACTGATCACCGCCTACTATCTCGCGGAGCGCCAGTCCGATGCGCTGGACGCCTACCGGCGCGTGAAATCCGTACTGGCCGAAGACCTCGGCATCGACCCCGGGCCCACCCTCAGTGCACTGCATGCGCGCATCCTGCGTCAGGAGCGCCTCGACATCCGGCAGGTCGCCATGGCCACCGCCGCGCGCACCGTCAGCGCCGGACGCACCGCCGCCGGCCGTGGTTCGTCGGCCGCCGCGCTGCGCGATGCCGACGGACGCCGATACCCGCTGAAGCCGAACGTCACCCGGATCGGACGGTTACCCGACAACGACATTGTGCTCGACGATGCCGAGATCAGCCGCCACCATGCCGTGATCATCGACACCGGAAGCAGTTTCGTCATCACCGACCTGCAGTCGGCCAACGGTGTGCAAGTACGGCAGGAACGCATCCGCCCCAGCGCCACCGTCGGCGACGGAGACCAGATCCGCATCTGCGGCCGTGAGTTCACCTTCGAACTTCAAAGCGCTGCACCGTGACATCCATTCGCAGCGGCCGGCTGTGGGCCCTCATCGCAGTTTTCGCGGCGCTCGCGCTCGTCGCGGGGGTACTCATCGGAACGCATCGCACCGTCCGCCCGAGCACGCGGAGCGCGGCTCCCACCGCGTCGCTGGCCGCCGAGTTCGCCCAGTTGGAGCCCGGGCTGCACGCCACGGCGGGGATCGCGCTCAGCGGCGTCGACCCCGGTCAGGAGCCAATGTTGTTGGGACAGTGGCAGAGCGGCCCGGCCTGGTCGACGATCAAGGTGCCGTTGATCATCGCCGCGCTGCGCGCACAGGTGCCGCCACAGATCACCGAAGCGATGACCGCGGCCATCACCCAATCCGACAATGCCGCAGCCGAATCGATCTGGGACAGCTTGGGCACCCCGGCCGAGGCCGCAAGCAAGGTCGAGGCGGTCCTGCGGCAGGCCGGTGACCCGACGATCGTCCAATCGCAACGCGTGCGGCCCGAGTTCAGCGCGTCGGGACAGACCGACTGGCCGCTGGTCGACCAGGCACGGTTCACCTCGGTGGCGGTGTGCGACAAGGCGAACACTCCGGTGTTCAACCTGATGGGCCGGGTCGAGCCGGATCAGCGATGGGGCCTCGGCACCATCGGGGGCAGCCGGTTCAAGGGTGGCTGGGGCCCCTCACCGACGGGCGGTTACCTGGTACGTCAGATCGGGGTGCTGACCACCCCGACCGGAACGGTGGCCGTGGCACTGGCCGCGCTGCCGGCCTCCGGGAAGTTCGAGGACGGCACCGCCGCGCTCACCACGATGGCCAACTGGCTGAAGCAACGGCTGGGGGCACTGCCCACCGGTGACTGCCCGGCTCACCAGAGGTAGACGCGGGCGTTCTTGCCGCCGGTGCAGGTGATCCAGCTGTCGCCCGGTAACTGCTGGCAGTGCATCAGGAAGTTGGAGCCGTCGCACAGCGCACCGGGCACCTTGCCACAGTCCACAGCACCTGGGGCCGACACCGCGCGCGGTAGCGGGCTTGCATTGCCGTATTCGGCCCAGTACGACGTCAGCACGCTGTTGGTGAAAAGGCATGAGGTTTCCGGTGTTCCGCGCCCGGCGCGACTCGCGAACCCGCTGGCCGTGGTCGCTGCGAATCCGTCGTCGCACGACTGGTGCAGGCTGCTCTGGTCGGGGCCGGTGATCAACGGTGGCACCGGGCCTCCTGGCTTCGCTGGGTCCCTCTCGGACGCGGCGGGAGGCGGCTCCGCGGGCTGTTCGGTGTTACCGGCGAGCATGCCGATCACGACACCGAGGCCGCCGAGGATCAGCGCGGCCGCCACTGCGATGACGGTCGGCAGCACCCAGCCCCGCCCGCGCGGCGGCTGTGCAGGCTCGGCCGGTTGATGCGGTGGTGGACTGACCATTGGCGCGGCGAGCGTCGGCGCCTGGTGCGGCAGGGTCGACGGCGCCGATCCGGCCAGCAGCGCACGTTGTGCTGCACGTCCCAATCCGCCTGCGGACCCGTATCGGTCGTCGGGGTCCTTGGCCATGCCGCGCGCCACCACATCGTCGAAAGTCGTGGGCACGGTCGGATTTGTGGTGCTGGGCCGCGGGGGCGGCGCGGAAATGTGCGCGGCGAGCACGCTTTCCAGATTGTCGCCGACGAACGGGGGATGGCCGGTCAACGACTCGTACAACACACACGCCAGCGAGTACGAATCGACCGCCGGCGTCACCGTCTGACCGGTGAACCGTTCGGGCGCCATGTAATTGATGGTGCCGATGCGGGAACCCTCGGTGGTCAACCGGCTGTCGCCCGCGCTCTCGGCGATGCCGAAGTCGACCAGGTAGGCGAAATCGGCCGGCGTGACGATGATGTTCTGCGGCTTGATGTCGCGGTGGATCAACCCAGCCGCGTGCGCGGCGTCCAGGGCTGCGGCGATCTGGGTGGCGATGGCCACCGCCCGCGCCGGGGCCAGCGGACCGTCGGCGATCAGATCCGACAGCGTCGTACCCTGCACCAGCCGCATGTCGATGTAGAGGCTGCCGTCGATCTCGCCCCAGTCGTGGATGGGGATGACATGCGGTTCCTGCAGCACCGCGGCCGCATGCGATTCCCGCTGGAATCGGGTACGAAACGTGGCGTCGCTGGAGTACTGGTCGGCGAGGATCTTCAAGGCCACGGTCCGGTTCTTGTCCGCGTCGAAAGCCTCATATACCTCCCCCATCCCGCCCCTTCCGAGCAGGCGCGTGAGCGAATACTTGCCGAACGTCGTACCGACGCGCGAATCCACTGTCGATCCCCCTGATCTATCGCGTACAGAGGCAGTATCGCCTTCGGGACCACGGGATGCAGATGATTGCCGTCCTTTTGACCGGTCAGGGGCTCCCGATCGCGGGCACGGTATCGGGTGGGCCCTTCGGCCCCTGATAGCCCGACTCAACTGACTTGGGTGCATCGTTCGCGAGTCTGAAGTTGTGTGCGAGTTTCGGCCGAATTCTCGCACACAAGCTCAGGTTGGGCGGCCGCCTACAGCTTGCCCGCAGCGAAATCGGCTGCCTGCGCGACCTTTCCGGACTGCACATAGGACACATGGGCACCCATGTCCCAGCCGCCTTCCCAGCAGATCGGATCGCCCTCGTTGCACTGGGCGATGGAGTTGGCCGTGTACTGCGGTGCCAGCATCGGGAGCGTCTGCCCGGCGGCCAGCAGACCCGAGAAGCTGGTGAGCGGGGTACCGAACAGTGCGGTGGCCGCCACATGGTCGGCGACCTGCGGAGACGCCTCGTTGGTGGCCTTTTCGATCACTGCCGCGCCCTGTGAGTAACCGCCGAGCACCATCTTCGTATTCGGACAGCTGGCGGCGATGGACTCGATGAGTGACCGCGCCGCGTCAGTGCCGGCCGGGGTGCTGGTGTTGAAGTCATTGGTCGCCGGGTAGTCGACTGCCGCCGCGTCGACGGTGCGCGGCGCGACCCGCGACCGCAGATCGTCGACGAAGGGACCGCCGACACTGCCCAGGCCCGGGGGCTCGTTGGTGCCGCGGGCGAACACCACCTCGACGTCGGGGCACGGTGCCGCGGTGGCCGTCGCCGGCATGACGGCCGGGACAGCTGCGGCGAATGCCGCGAACGCCAGAATCAAAGCAGGCTTGCTGGTCATACCGACCGATCGTAGGGCCGTTCCCCCGATCGGTGGACCCACGGTTCCGACGATTCATGGGCTGACCAGCGGACAGACTCGGCGGTTCCCAGACGGGATGGTGTTTTCAAGGATTCCGTGATCGGCGTGCGCGGCCACACCGAGGTCTCCCAAATCGAGAAGAGCCCGCGCGGCTACCGGGCCTGGAATACCGACAATATCGACCAGAACTTCTTCGCCGCGCTGAACACCCAGATCGTCGCGCCGCTGAAGAAGGGGGGCAGGCGCCGATGTGGGCATGAACAACGAGACCCTGCTGATCACGAAGAACCATCAGGGTCCCGGGTTCATCGTCCTCGCCAGCGACGAGAAGTCCGGCCTGACCCCGTTCGGCGTCAACAACATCGAGCGGTTGCTCGACAAGGGCTAAGCCTGCCTGTAAGCCCAACGGCCACCCGAGTTCGGGTGGCCGTTGGTGTCACTGGGGGGCAGAGGCAACGGTTGGCATGGCGCTCCCTCCCGGAGAGATCAAATATGTTGTGTTCCAACAGGTGTGAACGAGTCCGGCGCTGCGGCTTCCCAGTCCATCCGCCAGCTCTCCGGCGGTTCGCTCAGGAGCGCTCCTGCAGGCAGCCACTCGAACAGTTCGGCGTAGGACCGCTGTTCGGTGGCGGACAGCCGTTTCCGCAGTAGGTGAGGCGAAAGCTGCGCCGGGTCGGTGATGCCCATCGACGCCATCAAGCGCATCGCCTGCCCCACTGTCGCGCGCTGATACCGGAACACCCGTTGGCTCTTGTCGGCAACATCGAGGGCACGTGCCCGCCGCGGATCCTGGGTGGCCACCCCGACCGGACAGTGGTTGGTGTGACAGCGCTGGGACTGGATGCAGCCCGTGGCCATCATCATCGGGCGGGCGGCATTGGTGTAGTCGGCGCCTTGGATCAGACGCTTGACGATGTCGGTACCGGTGGCCACCTTGCCGCTGGCACCCACCCGGATGACGTCACGCAGCCCGGTGCCGACGAGTGCATTGTGCACCGTCATCAGGCCGTCCGTCAGCGGCAGGCCGACATGGTCTTCGTATTCCAGGGGTGCGGCTGCCGTCCCGCCCTCGGCGCCGTCGACGATGATGAAGTCCGGGGTGATGCCATCGGCGAGCATCGCCTTGCAGATCGCCAAGACGTCGACTCGCGAGCCGACGCACAGCTTGAACCCCACCGGTTTTCCATCGGCCAGTTCACGCAGCCGGGCAACGAACCCGATCAGTTCCCGTGGGGTGTGAAACGTCGAATGCGCTGCCGGGCTGACGCATTTCTGACCCGCCGGCACGCCGCGATACCGCGCGATCTCCTCGCTGACCTTGGCAGCCGGCAAGACTCCGCCCACGCCGGGCTTGGCACCCTGACTCAACTTGATCGAAATGCACTTGACCGCGTCGTCGGCGGCCTTGTCGGCGAACTGATCCGGATCGAAGGCGCCGTCGCGCGTGCGGGTACCGAAGTAGCCAGAACCGATCTCCCACACCACGTCGGCCCCGCCCAGATGATAGGGCGTCAGCCCACCTTCACCGGTGTCGTGAGCGAAACCGCCGAGCTTGGCTCCGTTGTTCAACGCGCGTAATGCGTTGCCCGACAGGGCTCCGAAGCTCATCGCCGAGATGTTCATCAACGCCATGTCGTAGGGGTGCCGGCAGTCCGGCCCGCCGATGCGCGCCCGGAACGGTTCCGGCGGCTCGTCGATCGGTGCAGTCGAGTGGACGAGGTACTCGTAGCCCTCGACATTGATGTCACGCTCAGTGCCGTAGGACAGCTCGGCGGCGGTGCCCTTGGCCCGTTCGTATATCAACGATCGCACGTCCCGATCGAACGGGCGTCCGTCGAAGTTGCGCTCGATGAAGTACTGCTGCAACTCGGGGCGCAGCGCCTCCAGCAGGTAACGCATATGCCCCACGACGGGATAGTTGCGCAGCACGGAGTGCCGCCGCTGGATCAGGTCATAGCAACCGACCCCTGCGAGCAACACCGTCGCTGCGGCCAGGATCCACCAGCCCCACGACCCGATGACCGCCACCACAACCAGGATCGCCGCCAACACCGTCAATGCCGCCACGGCGCCGAACCGGATCATTGAGGAGGCATACCCGCGGTCGGCGGATTTCAGGCGCGCTCCCGCCACCGCACAGCGAATCCACAGCCGGAGTTCGTCGACTCAGGCAGGTCATCACCACGACGATCCGGGCAAGGTATCGACCACGTCGGAGAGGCCGCGACTATCCTCAGCTCCAAGCCTGGTGCGGTACGGAGGTCAGCGCGCGGAGCTCGCAACCGTCAGCAGCAGAACTGCCTCGTTGTAGGGAAATGCTCTGTAGAGCGGTAGGGAACGCCGTGTGACGAAAGCCGCGGCCTCGGCCTTGCTCATGACCTGTGGGTTGGTGAGCGCGACAACCCGTCCCCGCTTGCGCAGCATCGTCGGTCCGCCAGCCAGCACGTTCTTCAACCAGTCCGTCTGCGGGCCGTAACCGATGAGTGTGGCGTAGCCGTCGTGGGCCTTGAATACCAAGAGGGGCGTTCGATATCGCTTACCCGACTTCCGCCCGACATGCTCAAGCGTCCCGAGGCTCGGAAGCCACGGTGTGATCGCGCGAGCCGCCGGATTGGTGACTCGCTTGTTGAAATGTGCGATTCGTCGAGGGACGCGCATTCTCGGAGCTTAGGTGTCGAGCTCGGCCACTACTGCGGGCGCGACTCGATTCACCGGCCGCGACTCGGCCGGCTTGGCCGCTTCGGTAAGCCGCTCGAGCAGCAATGGCGTCGGTGCCCCCAGTCGGACTCGAACCGATTTCGCCACCCTAATCAGGACGCCGGAACGGCTCCTACCTGGGGAAACAGGTCACTGTAGATCAGTCCAGTTATATGTAACTGTGGGTAGATTGTGGGCAAAATGTGGGCAAGGCGCGGCCAACTCGGAGCTAGTATTGGTCCCCGCAAGGGTTCCCCCGTGAAAGCCTTTCCGCCCTTGGATGCCGTGGGAGGTGGCACGAAATGAGCGCACTTGATAGCAGCACGCTCGGTACCCGGGTCGTGACCGACCTCGACCAGCTCGCGGAGTCGCGCGCGTCCTATCTGGCCACCTACGGGTATCGGATGCCCTTGCAGGACGCTGAGCGCGCTGCGGGCCTTACTGAGGCTGACATTTGGGAGGCGTGACGCCCAGTGGCGTAGCGCTCCCACGTTGTGCACCGAGGCAAGGTGGTTAGGCCCAAAGATTCAGCGGCCAGACTGTCTGAGGGCTAAGCACCAGTATCTGCACTGATGAAATCCCAAGAAACAGAAGCGCACCGGCCCAAAACGCATACAGGCTGGGATTTCGCCGACGGCGCAACGTTACAACCGCGCCGCCTGCGGCGAAAATAAAAGCGACCACAAACGCAGTGCTCACGCCTAACGAGTAGAGGGCAGCGCCAAGGACGACGGCGAACACCGCGTATAGAGCGAGGCCAGCCAGAACGCCAAGGACGAGCCAACCCGTAATTGTCAACGCTCGCTTCATCTTTGCCCCGTATTCGGCACGGCGATTGGTGGCAGCCCTGGCGGGACCACCGGTGGACCTGTGTTCGGTACGACCCCGCGCGACTGTTGGATGTTGTCTGCCAGACGATCAATGTAGGGCTGCCAGTTCAGATGTGCCACGCCCGTATACATACCCCTCAGCACTGGCCCCACAGGCGGAGGCTGAGTACCGGGGCCGGGGTCTGTGATGTGCGCGTTGACACCAAGGTGTAATTCTCCGCCTTGTTCGAAGAAGCGGAAGTGGATGGTGCTGCCCGGACCGTCCACGTGGCCGGGAAGGGTAACGAACTCGATATTGATCTCAGACCCCGTTTTCTCGGCCTGGGTGACCTGCACGGGGAAGTTGGCCATTTTCACGCCGGCCATCTTGATTTCGAGGGGAAGTTTGTCACCCACCTTCGGGAATTCCTTGGGTGCTCCTCCCATCGGGAAGTTGCAGTTGAAGCACCGGTGCAGCTCATTCCACACATCATCAACCGTAATCCCCTCGCCCGCACTCTTGCCGCCCGAGACTTTGAGGTCGGTTGTCAGGTCCAAGTTGTACTCCCAGGGCTTCTCCGGCAGCGGGAACCGGGGAGACTCCGGCACCGAGCCGAAGCTGGCCGCCTGGACCGACATACGCTCACCCTCGCCGTCGAACCGGATCGCATCTAGCTCGGTTGCCTTCGCCTGCAAACGATCACCGACGAGCTTGTCAGCCTGTACGAGCCGCTCGGCGGCCCAGCGGATATCTTCGGCGTGCTCCTTCAATGCCTTGTTCCGCGCGACGATCGTAGTGATGTCGTACCTGCGAGCATCGGTCACCGAGAGGTCCTCACCAACACTGAACCCGTCGTTCTCGGCTGCGCTGATCGCCTCCAGGGCTTTGCCCTTGGCAGCGGCGATGTCGTGGCCGCCGTTCTCGGCCAGGCCCGCGACCTCGCGTAGGACGCTGCCCTGGCGACCAACCACCGCGATGTCTGCGGTTACCCGGTCAAGTGCGGCGTCTTTGGCGGCGCCCTCCCAGGTGGTGCCGCCCGGTGCGGAGACGTTCTGCCGGTGTTGGTCGAAGGCGTCTTCGCTCGCGGTGGCTGCGGACCGCCAACTGCTGGCGGCGTCGGAGAGGTGCGAGGTGCTCCATTCCTCGATATCGGATCGTGTAAGGAGAGGAGCGGACGCGGCTGCGGGACTCACACGGACACCGTGGTGATGGCGTCGTGGCCATCGGTGTCTGTGGTGTCGTAGCGGGTGCTGCTCACCGAGAGGGCATCGGCCTGGCCGGTCAGGCGCGCCGACTGGCGATTCTTCACAGAGGTGAGCGCAGCGTTGACCGCAGCCACACCGGCACCACTGGGCTGCGAGGACGCGGTGGCCTCTAAGGAGAAGCCGGCCAGGTCCGCTGCGACGTTCTCGCTGCTGGCCGAGGCTGACCGAAGGCCCGCCGCATCCACATGTAGTTCGTTTGCCATGCCAATCCCCCAACCGGCCAAAACACTGGTTGTCAGAGTACCTCAGCGTTGCTGAGCGCCCGTGAAGCCGACTGATGCCAACGGGCTCGCGTCCTTAGGTGCATGACCGGCCTAACGGTTGCGCCTTGCCGGCAAGCTGACGATCATTGCCTTCTGGGGCGCGGCGTCTACGGAGCGTGGCGACGGCCTTTTTCGAGGTTGCTGTCGCATTGCGAGCACCCGCGCCGTATCCGGGCTGTTTTCCTCTGGCGCCTCCCATTGTGTCCACCTGTGAAGATAGGACAACCCGATGCCGGCGGTCTTCGATGCGAACTTCAGGCTGTCGGGCGCGTCGGCGGAGATCTGCTTGATTGCCCGTTGAAGCCAGATGGCGTCCTCGCCACCGACTTCGATTGGTTCGGACTTGTTCCACCCGCGCGCGGAGATCTGCTTGTAGAGGCTGCGGGCCTGGTCGCTGTCGACGACACCAAGTCCCTGAAATCGCATGACCAGTGCCTTAATTGAGATACCCCAACGCTCTTTGAGTATGGCAAGTGTGCGGAGCGTGACGCGGTTGCCTTCCTCTCGAAGGTCTTGCAACAGCGCATCACCTGGCCCGAGGAATGCGCCAGCGAAGTGATGCGCCTGCTTCTCGACGCGGCTAGCGTCGTGTGCCGACTCTGGGGGCCCTAGGCCTGCGTGCAGCCCTAGGTGTCCAAGCTCATGCGCGACGGTGAACCGTTGCCGGTCGCCCGGGACGCCGTCATGCGAGTTCTCCGCAGCGGCCCGAGCCACGCACAATACCGGGATGAGGTTTGCCCGGACGGATAGTCCGAGGTGCTTGCCTAGTTCACTGCGCATTGGTAGCACGAAGCAGCCCAGCCGCTCAGCAGCCCTGATCGCGTTGCCGACTACATCAGACTCCCCGAGCTGTGCCGCAGCGCGTACGTCGAGCGCGAACTGTTCTATTGCGTCGTCATCGGACAGGTCGCCGTCAAACACTGGAATGCTGTCGGGCATCCGCCGAAGCCCGAGAATCTCGGACACCTCGACCGCTGTTGTGCAGTCCGCGGCTTGCTGATCGACGGTCTTTTTTGACGCGTCGGCGTAGGCGCGTAGCCAAGGCCGCGTAGTCGGCCCTACCAGTTCCCGCGCCGTGAGAAACGCTGGCGTGCAGTCCAGTACGTTCGCCATCTGCTCCAAGAGGTCATCCGAGACCGGCATCCGGCCATTTTCAATCTTGGACACAGACCCGTTCGCGACACCTAGCCGCTCCGCGAATTCGACCTGCCCGATTCCAGCGACCAGCCGCAGTCTGCGAACTCGCTCCCCTAAGTCGCGTTGCGGCAACAACTTCCCAACTCCTTTCGAACGTGGACTGCAGAAGCCGTCATGCAGTTCCGGTGTCGTCAGCCGAGCCCTCGTCGTCAAAGCCCTCCAGGCCTTCATCGGTGGGCTTGAACCCGCCACCCCCGGGACGCGGGCTCGCCCCGAGCAACGGGATCGGTGCCCCCAGCTCAAGGTGCCCGGGGTTCCCATCAACGAAGGCAAGAATGCGGGCGATGAACACCTCACCAAGCTGCTCGGAACTGGATGCTATCCAGCCGAATACCCACGCCTCGATAGGATAGAGCGAGTCTTCGTACTCGACCGCCAAGGGTGCGTCCGAACTCGCCATCATCTGGATCTGGTCGTTCGCGTCGCGCGTCGCACTCTTGCATCGAAAATGACGTTCTACGCCGTCAGAAAACGTCTGAAGTTCTCGCCCACTGCCGTTCACGGCCCCGAAGTAGATGCCGGCCCGCGACGCCGCCTCGGCAATACCTTCCATGACGAGGTCCCGCATCAACCACGATCTTGATTGGCCACTGCCGAACGCTTCGTCTGTTTCGAGTGCTACATCGACTCTGTACCCGCGCTCAGCAACCACCTCTTGCAGGTCCTCTGCGACCTTGCTCAGTTGGGCCAAGACCGCTTCTGACGGATGTGACATAGTTCGTGAGAATATTCCTGAAAATGTCACATGTCAACGTTGAAGCCCCTCGCCGGGCGTGTCGCGCTGACGTACCAACCTTATTCTCGACTCGATATTCGCGTGTGACCCTCGACCCACTCTCCCGAAGTTTGCGGGCTTGCTGGGAGGAGGCAGCTATACTGGACAGTAATTCGAGTAGCACGGGTTCGAATCCCGTCGGCTCCACTTCCAAGGGGCCGTAGTGTCAGCGGTCAGCACGCTCGTCTGATGTGACAATGAGGGTCGGCCCCGGATGGGGCTGGCCCTCATTGCTTTCGGGGTTGCGCGGTGCCGACACACCACGACCGAGTCACCATTGTCCGATTCGAGGATGATCGTTGCTACCGCCACGTCAGTACCTATCCAATTTCGATGCGAGCCTTACTCTTTCCTGGCGCTGAGCCTGCATGAATGCGTCCTCGACGGTGGCAGTGCGGATGTTGTATGTCGGCCCCGCCGGTCCCGGCTGCTGGCCGGCCCGACTGCCGTGCAAGTTCCCGGTGTCGGGTACGCGCGTTGGGACCATGGGCGCTGCGGCGATCGGTGCGGCACCGCCGTATCCATCGCCCTGGCCGGTGTTGCCCAGTAGTGACCCCATCCCTCCGAGCGCGCCGCTCGTGCTGCCGCCGCCGAAGATCTTGTTGCCACTGGCATCCGAGATCGACAGGCCACCGACGAACGTTGAAATGCCCTGCAACCAGCCCGGGGAATCTGGGACACCAAACACACCAAGCGCCGACGACACCTGCCCGCTGACGGCGGCGCTCGCAGCCTCGCCGAACTTGGCGGCAGAGTCCTGTTTCCACGGATTCTTACCGCCGTCAGGCAGCGTGTCTGAAAGGCCGGCGGTCGGATTCGGCAGGCTGTCAATCCCCCACGTCGACAGCCCCGAGATTGACGTCGGCAGGTTGCCGGTACCGCCGGATGAAGACGACGCCGCGACGGCTGCCTGAGTCTGCGGAGAGGCAGTGCGGGGATCGGTATCGATGTCCGCACCCGTTGTCGAACCTAGACCGGCCGCCAGTGGGGTCGTGTCGACAACGGACGCCGACGCCGAACCGCCGAAGGAGTAACTCTGCCGCGTGTGCACGTGGTTGGTGTGGCCGCCCCAATCTTTGGCGTAGTAGCCCGGTTGCGATGTGCCGGAGCCAACCAACTGGCCATCGGCCACACCGATTTTCTCCCCGGTGTTCGGGTTCATCCAGATGACCTGCTCGAGCTCCCCACGGATGGACTTGAGGTACTCGGCGAATGCTCGCATCGCCGGGACTGAGCCGACCCAGTCGATACCCTTGTTCAGGCCCGACTTCTCCTGGTGACCCGGGTAGGTGGATGCTTTGACGCCGAACCGCTTCTCCACCGCATGCACCCATTCGGGGAACACCGAACCGCTGGAGCCGTACCCGCCGGTATTGGTGCCCACCGGCAGGCCGTAGGCCACCCGCCCGCCGCCTGAGTACCCAGGCAGGCGACCTGTGTTGTTCATGTATTCGAGCAGGCCCGGATAGACGCTTTCGAGCATCTGCCGCGATGAGGCCTTGATGACATGCTCCCCGCCGTGCACCACACCGGCGATCTGCTCGGTGGGCAGGTCACCGGTGTATCCACCGATCGAAAACCCGTCTTTGGCCTCGAACTTGGGCAGCTTCGGCACATTGACGTCAACGACCCCGGGAATGCTGAAGCTCAGAGAGTCCGCGAACGCGTTCCACTTGTCGCCGATCCAGTTGAGCACCGCGACCAGGCCGTGCTTGAGGCTCTCCCACATTCCCTTGGCCGCGTTGGCGATCGCCGTCGGCAGGCCCCGGAACCAGTCAACCATCGCGGTGAACCGCTCTTTGACACTGGTCCACACTTCACCGGCCTTGGTGGACAACCAATTCCAGCCCGTACCGATGCCCTCCCATACCTGTTTGAGGAACGGCCACGCGGTGTCGACGAACCAATCCACCACTGCTTTGGCGGCGACCTTGATCGCATTCCACGCGCCCTGCACGATGTTTCGGAACGTCTCAGAGTGCTTGTACGCGTATATGACTCCCCCGACGAACCCGGCGATGGCCGCGACGACCAGACCGATCGGGTTGGCGGTCATCGCAGCGTTCCACAGCCATTGCGCAGCGGTGACCGCTTTGGCGGCAGTGGCCCCGGCGATCATGGCCACCTTGTGCGCGGTGAGCGCGATGATGTTGCCCTCTATCGCTAGAGTGCTGGCACCGGTCGCAGCGATGAACACGCCTTGCGCGATCGACACTGCCCCCATTGCTGTTTGCCAGACGATCATCGCCATGCCGATCCCCTTGGCCGCCAAGGTAGCTGCGAGGATCAGCGGAGTAAGCGGGCCGAGGTGGGCGACGACGGTGGCCAGGTGCGGTGCGATCACCGCCACGACCGACGCCCAGGGCGTGAACGCGTCCACCAGCGACGGCAGCACCGGCGCGAGGTTCTGCATCACCGGGGAGAGGGCGGGCATCAGCTCGCGCGCCATGGTCATCACACCTGGGGTGGCCTGCGCGATGGCGGCACCGATCGCCTGAAACCCTGGGGCCAGCGCCGGAGCGGTGATCCCGCCGAGTTCGCGCAGCGCGGAGAAGGTCGGGCCCACGACGTTGCGGATGTTGTCAAACACCTGCTGCAGCTGATCGAACGCGGCGATCATCTGCTCGCGGGTGATGTTGCGCAGCCGATCGCCTATGCCGGCCAACACGTCGTTGATGCCCGTTCCCGCACCGGCGAACGTTTGTGCTGCGGTGCCCACGAATTCGACAAGACCGCTCGACACGCCCGCCATGCCGGTCTTGAGGCTGCCGACGAACGTCTTGGACGCGGAAATCATCTTGTCGAACCCGGCGGCCGCTGCGGGCCCGGAGATCGCCGTGGCGACCGCAGTGTCGACACCGCCCATTGTCGCGGCGAGGACACCCATCTTGGGGCGCAGCCCATCGAGAAGCCCACCCAGGGACGCGAACGCGGGCGTCAGTGCGCCCGACAGGCTGTCGGTAACAGCGTGGCGCAGGTTCTTGACCGCATCGAGCATCGGGGCCATCCGCTGCCCGATCATCGCGTCGAACGGGTCAACCCCGGACTGCCCCTGATTCTGGGCGTCGGCCACGGCCTGGCGCGCATCGGCAACCTGCTGTTCGGCGTCGATGACCGCCTGGCTGGCGTCGGCCACGCGTTGCTTGGCCGCGACCACCTCATCGGAGCCCTCGACACCGAGCCGGTTGGCCTCGGAGGCCTTTTCGGCGAGATCTCCGTTGGACTCTTGCGTCTCGGCTAGCCGCTGCTCAGCCTCCTGGACCCGCAGGACCGCACGCTCACGGTCGAGCATGTCGTAGGACTGGCCGTCCTTGCCGAGGTTCTGCAGGTCGCGGCGCGCCTCCAGAAGCGACAGTTGGGCGTCCTTCTCCGACAATGCGGAGCCACGCAACGCGAGGTTAAGATCCTCGATCTGCTCCTCAGCGTCCTTGCGCGCCCGGGTCAGATCACGCTCGGCATCGCGAGAGTCCCGCTTGGCGCGTTCGACACCGTTTTCGGCCTGCTCGACCTGCTTTGTCGCCGCCGCAACAGCTTTCGCCTGCGACGTGCCATCATCGCCCGACGTGTAGGCCTTCGCGGCGTCCTGCAACCCCTTGAAGCCGATCGCCAGTCCGGCCAGCGCGGGCCCGAGGATGCCAGCCGCCGCACCGGCAGCGACACCCATCGCCACACCCACCGCAGTCAGAGCCGCGACCAGGGGGCCACCGAGCGTTGTGACGACAGCGGTCGCGACACCCAACAGCGCCGAAAAGCCGATCGTTACTAGCGCTCCAATCTTCCCGATCCGATTGAGTGTGGACAGGCCGCGCCCGACTGCGGTGAGCACGATCAGCGCCGAGGTAATTCGGCCGATGTCGCGCGCGGCGCCGCCAGCCGCCCGCGACACCAATTGCAGGCCGACCGCCAGCCTGGTCAGCCCACCACCGCCGAGCAGCGCCAGCGCACCGCCAGCGGTCAGCAGAGACCGCGACAAGGCCCGCGCAGCGACCGAGGCGATCTTCGTGCCCGTCGCGATCGCACCGACATTCCGCAAAACCGAAGCGCCGCTAAAGACCACCGCGTCAAACCCGGAACTCACGCCCCGGATGCTGCCCAAGATCGACGCACCGAGACTGGACCCGAACCGGCCGCCAATGCGCGACGCATTCGCCGAGGACAGCTCGCTTTCCACCTGCCGGTGCAGGCCGGAAGCGATACGGGCATCCTCGATGCCCCGGCGAATCTCACGACGGGCACGCACACCGGCCTCGCGCGCCCCGGCAACGTCGAGGTTGGCGGTGATCGACATATCGCGCGTCGACCTGGCGATAGCTTCGCGCACCCCGCGCAGCGACGGGATGAGCTGAAGCGTCGCGTAGCCGATGGTCGTCACTTGTACTGCCTCCTAGCGTAATTCGTGTTTATGGCGGCGAAAGGGCCTACAGCGCCAAGTCCACGAAGCCGTCGGTGTATCCGGCGCTGACACCCCGGACAAGGGTGTAGGACATGTTGGTCTGCAACATCTTGTTGCCGTCAGTGCTGTATGTCTGAATGGCCGCGAGATCGTTGAGTTCTTCACGCCAGATCGGATGACGCCTGGTGTAGTCGTCGACGATCTCGCGGTAGTTGAATTCGACCGCCTTGGCCAGGATCACCTTGGCGAGACTGTCGTCATTGGAGATCAGTGCCGAGTTATAGACCTTCAATGCAGTCTCCCGGTCTGTAACGCGGGCCGCCCTGTCCTGGGCGTCGCGGTAGGCGATGATCTTGTTCGCATCAGAACCACTGGGGAGCCCGAACAGTGTTTGTTCGAGCGATTCCTTCTTATCGGCCAGAATGGACGAGCTGGGACGACCGGTCCCCGCACTCGGCATCCGGCGCATCGAGGATGGTCAACGCCGCGTAGACGTTGACCATCTCGCAGCTTTTGCTGTGGCACTTGGCGTTTCCCCCACCACGCTGCTAATCCCCGATTTCAATGAGGGAGATGCGATAGTCTCAGTCACCGGATCATCCTCCGACGTGTCAGCCCGAGCCCTCTGGGACTGGCTGGTCGTGGCAGCACCATTGTCGGATGCGATCAGCTTCCTTGGATTCGGTTCGCGAGCATGGCCCAGCTGGATACGGGAACAGATCGAAGACCGACTGCGCAGCGGCGAAACGATGACGCTGCCGGAGATGCGCCAGATGGTCGGAGACCTCCACGTACCACGTACTGGGGACTACGATGGCCACGATTAGCAAGTACCAAACCTCTTCTGGCGCAACGCGCTACAGGGTTCGCTACCGGACACCAAGTCGTCAGCAGACCGACAAGCGCGGGTTTAAGACAAAGCGGGACGCCGAGATTTTCGCGGCCACAGTGGAGGTGGAGAAGCTCACCGGCAGCTACGTTGCACCCGCTCTCGGCAAGGTCACGGTTGGCGAACTTGGGCCTGATTGGCTGGCCCGCCAGAAAGCCATCATTAAGCCCTCGGCGTTCCACTCGGTGGAGTCAGCTTGGCGCGTTCACGTCGAACCACGATGGGCGTCAAAGGCCATCGCGGACATCAACTTTTCTGACGTTCAGTCGTGGGTCGCAGAGTTGGCCGGCAGACGCAAGGGCACGGTCGTCCGGACCGCGTACGACGTGCTGGCGCGGATCCTCGACGATGCGGTGAAGGATCGTCGGCTGGCGCGTAATGCGGCTCGGGGTGTGAAGCTCCCAGCGCGGTCGAAGCGCAAAAACATCTACCTAACGGCCGATCAGCTCCAAGCGCTCGCAGTTGAGGCAGGTCTGTACCGATCGCTGGTATTGCTACTCGGAACGGCGGGCCTCCGCTGGGGTGAGGCCGCAGCGCTTCGGGTCGGTGATATCGACTTCCTGAAGCGCAAGGTGGTGTTGCATGAGAACGCTGTCACGGTTGGCGCCGATGTGCACGTTGGCACACTGAAGTCGGGCAAGGAGCGGGCCGTTGTGTTGCCTGCGTTCGTCGTTGACGAGCCGGCTAAGACGTGCAGAGGTAAGCAGCACGGCGACCTAATCTGGCCGTCACGCGACGGTAGCCACCTCGGCCCCCCGTCGTCTCATGACTCATGGATGTCTGGTGCGGTCGAACGGTGCCAGACTGCGGCCACGGCAGCCAGGACCAAGGAGAGCAAGGGCGGCAAGGAACCAACCACGCCCGTTTTCCCGAGGGTCACGGCGCACGCACTGCGGCACACTGCGGCGTCGTTAGCGATCAGCGCAGGAGCGAACGTGAAGATGGTTCAGCGGATGCTGGGGCACTCGTCGGCGGCCATGACGTTGGACGTCTACGCCGACTTATTCGATGACGACCTCACTGGAGTTGCCGACAGATTAGATGAGACTGTGGGCAAAATGTGGGCAAAACGCTCCCAGGCCGCAGTCTAGAAACTCCGAATATCGGCTCTACCAGCAACGTTGCGTGTAAAGTTCTCGTGCCCCCAGTCGGACTCGAACCGACACTTGGCGGATTTTAAGTCCGCTGCCTCTGCCAATTGGGCTATGGGGGCTTTCCCAGCTCAGAGCCTATTTCTAGGCCGTCCAGCAAGCACTGGCTGGCTGCGCTGGCGCGCTACGTCCACACCACGTCCACAAGTGGACGCAAACCTGTCCGCAGCTCAAGCACGCGCCAACCCTAGCCGGATTACCTCACGGCGCTGGTGTCGGGGAGCCAGAACGCAGTGGCACTTTTGATCCAAAAGTGTCCCTTAGGCTCCCTATGTCGTTCACGATTCCAGTCATGACTCACGTATGGCTTGCAGCGGATTTGTGCCCTCCCGCTGCAGTCGACACTGGCGGGCTCACTCAACCGTGGGCAACCGTGATAGCGGCAGCCATTGCAGTCACCGGCGCGTTGGTCGCCTTCTGCGGGGTGTGGAGAACAACGAACACAACGCGTAAGGAGAACCGCAGAGCGGAAAAAGTAGCCGTGCTAACAGAAGCCACAGTTGCACTGCAAGAGTTGGTTCGAGCAGTTGACCGTATCGACCAGACAGAGGACCCGACGGCTCGCACTGAGCTCGTCGCAAAGATGAATGCAGGGCCGATGAAGAAGTTGGGAGACAAATACTCGGTGGCTGAAACCAAGCTAGAGCTGTATGGCTTTAAGGAAGCCACCACGGCGGCGAACGATTTCGCTGACTCGCTGGCAGAAGCGTGGTTTAGCATGCGTGACAACCCCACCGGCGAGGTAGATCTGACCAAGCCTCACAACGACTACGACAAAGCCTTGGAGGCCTACAAGAAGGCCATGAGGGAGCTGCCATGACGGATGCTTGGACAGCTCTCGCGACTCTGGCTCAGGTGGGCACCGTTGGCGTTGCGGGCTGGGCGCTGATTTACGCACGTGGACAGGTCAAGGAAGCTCGCGAGACACGTGAACGCGTAGCGCAACCGGAGGTTGTAGTCTTCATCGAGCGCGACCCTCAGAACTGGCACTACATGGACCTGGTGGTCAAGAACTTCGGGCAGACAACGGCATACAACATTCGGATTGAGCTGCCACCGCTGGCGGTCGTGCCGTGGACACACCCGGACACCGGCGAAGAGGTCACAAGCCTTTACTTTCCTCAGAACATCGCCGTCCTAGCGCCAGGACAAGATTGGCGGACATCCTGGGATTCAGGTATCGAGCGTGAAGAATACAAGGGCGAGCTGCAGACTCAGTTCGTCGGCCATGTCGAGTTTGACGACAAGATGAATCCCGACAAGCCCAGCTATCGCAACCCAATCTCGTTGGATGCCGATATGTTCCGTGACTCAATTCGCGTGACGACCGAAAAGGGACGATCGGCTGAGAAGGCTCTGTACGAGATCGCGAACACACTCAATGGGTACACAAAACAGCACAGCGGCATATGGGCGTACATCCTGCCCGGCGAAGAAGAGCGTCAGTACCACGAAGATCGGGTCTCACGCATGAAAGCCAGGAGTGACCAGATCCGACGCAAACTCAGAGGCGAACGCGACGAATCGACTGGGCCGTCCGCCTAGTTCGCCTTTCGACGTAGAGCCACTACGTTGCTCGGCAGTGCGGTTGTGCTGCCAGAGCTGCCACGCCCAACCTTGGGCACTACCACCTGCTCCTCGTTGATGTAGTCCGCGTAAACGCTTAGCGTCAGTACGTAAGTGGAGTGACCCAACCACTTGGACACCTGCATGTAGTGCTCCCCCGCGCTCAGGTTCATCGTCGCGCAGGTGTGGCGCAGATCGTGGAAGCGCACCGTTCCGCCTACTGCCTTATCGATTCCCAGCGCTTGGCAGGCCGGAGCTAGGTAGTTCTCGTACAGGTTGCCGGCGTGGACAGGGTGCGCCCAATCAAACGTGTAGCGGTTGCCCCGCCCTGGAAACAGCGGCGCGTGGGCAATATAGTGCCTCTTGCCTTTACCGTCCTTGAGCTTGCCGGCAAACGGGTGGACGGCGTCCAAGTACTGGCGCAACTCCTCCGCCAACCACGGCGCTAGCGGCACTACTCGATCCGAGCTGGCCTCGCTCTTGGGTGTGCCGTAGATCCACTGCCGCCCCTTGCGCTTGGCTGTGCGTGAAATGCGAACGGTAGCTACTTCACCGCTATCAACCGTGGCGGGGAGGGTGATGTCTTGGACCTGTAGCCCCTGTAGCTCACTGGCACGTACTCCGGTATGCGCCGCAAAGAGGACAGCTAAGGCGTAGATACCGTTGCCCTCTCTGGTGTAGGTGCTGCCCTTCGGGCCACTACTGTTCGTCGCTGCACGGCTCATGACCTGATCGGAGGCAATCCAGTCATGCACCGCCGCTACTTGGTTGGCTGTCAACGGATGGTGCTTAAACGGTGCCTTGCCATCTGAGCTGACGCGGCGCTTGGTAGTGCGCTGGCGACGGCCTGAGATCACAGGGTTGCTCGGGATGGCCTGATCGTCCTGTGCGGTATCCAGGATCCGCTTGAGCGTTCCGATGATGTGCTTCACTGTGCCAGCGCTGCGCACAACGGTGCGCTCGGCTTGCTGGTGGTAGACGTGCGGTGCCAGCAGAGCTGCTCGAAAGCGCGCTACGTCCGCGGTGGTGATGGAAGCTACTGGCTTGCTACCGAATACAGGCGCAAGGTGTGCGCGGTAGATCTTCTCGTAGCCCTCAATCGTGCCTTCGTCAAGGCTGCCCACCAGCGAGTCCAGGTGCTGCTTCGCGTAGTGCCCCAGAGGCAGATTGGCTTTGGCCTTAGCTGCGCTCGGGTCGATATGGCTGGACTCCAACGCGGTGTCCACCTTGCGAGCGTGTGCCTTAGCTTTGCGCTCGGTGTCGAACGTCTCGCTGGTCTGCTTGAAGGCTTGACGGCCCTTGTCATCGAGGACAGGAGCGCCAAAGGTGTCCCGTACTGGTTCACGCCACCGAACCTGATAGCTGACTACGGGAATGCCACGCTTGTCCAGCTTGCCAGTGATGCGCTTGCGGATAGTTGCAGGCATGACTACACCCCTTCCTCGTCAATGTCATTGGTAGCCATGCCTTTGCAGGTCGGCTCTAGCGCTCGGGCGATCACTTGGTACGGGTCGACGTCCAGGAGCAAGAACAGTCTGCGCCCGTTATCCCACTCAACATCTGCTTGCTGCGCCCAGAGATTAACTCCCACTACGGTTCCCTGAGTGCCGACAGGTACGGGGTCAGGCTCTTCTGGCATTGCGCCTGTGATCTGGACACGGTCACCAGGTTGAACAGTCATGCCGTCACCCGCTCACTGACAGCTGCGACGGCGCTGTTGTATATGCGCCGAACTGTGCTCGGTTGCCACTTCGGTTTACCTAGTGGGCTTAGGATTTTGGCAGCCTCGAGGCTGGAAGCGATAGCGTCGTATGTGTCGCCGGCTTCGCGAAGACGCACAATGCGCCGCACCACAGAAGGTGATGCAACCCTAGGTCTTCCGATAGGTTCACCACGGCGCTTCTTGGCTGCCAGTGCGGACTTTGTACGCTCGCTAATCAACTCACGCTCGTACTGCGCGAAGTTGACCAGCATCATTGCCTGCATTCGGCCCGCAGCTGTGGTCAGGTCCACCCCCAGGTCCAGGATTACCAGCGACCACCCTTGCCGTTGCGCCGCCTCGATGATGTTGGAAGCGTTCACGATTGATCGGCTCAAGCGGTCCAGCTTGGCGACAACCAGGCCGTCACCCTGTCCAGAAGCTAGAAGCTGCAACACTTCCTGCAGCTTCGGACCGATGGCCTTTCCGCTCACGCCTTCGTCTGCGAAGTGCTCGACAGTCCAGCCACGACGGGCGGCCTGAGCGTCGATAGTGTCCCGTTGCGCGTCTAGGCCGTAACCGTTGACCTGCTCATCTGTGCTCACTCGCGTGTAGCCAAACATCAACGGTTCCATCACTTCCCGCGTTCCTGCCTTAGTCGGCATCTCGTGTGCCCTCTCGGTTGGGGCGTAACCGGGCGGTTGCGCCTTACGCCTTAAGTTTTAGCCGACTGGTACAACCATCGCTACAATTCCTGACCTGCGATTACTCGACGTCTAGGGCCTGGGGTAACGCTTGTGTGGACTGGTGATGGCCTTCTGGCGCGTCAGTTCAGCGGCGATACGCAACGCAGCCTCACCTGTCACGGGCGGCTGGTTGCGCCTGTCGCGGTCGTCTGGTTCGCGCCGAGGTTGACGTGGCGGTGCATCACGCCGATACGCCTCTGTGTCCTCTTGAGCTTGGGGCCGGCTGTCATATTCCCTATAGCTACTAGGGAATTCGGAGTTTCCATTATCAGCAGCCGTGGCGGGAGGGGAATGGATGCCTGCATTCTCTGAACTATCGACGCCGGCGTATCCCCTAGCAGCTCTAGATTCCTCGCGACTGCCAGAGAAGATGCCGTCGAACAGCTCTTCGTAGGGCTTCTGTTCCCCTTGGGACAGTACAACTTCAGAGGGTGCCTTGAGGCCACCCCTGTCCAGGGCATCCTTGACGGCCGCCAGCTGCACACCTTCACTCTCTGCCGTAAGAGCTAGTCCCAGCAACTGTCTAGCCATCAGATCTGCAGCATTTTCCAATCTGGCTCTAGCAGCACGCTTTACGTGCTTGGCTGCACCTCCGTGGAATCTGCACACCGTACTGCCGAGAATCGCTGCGTTCTTACATTGCTCGCCTGTCTTCTTGTGGGCGGCACACCTTCTAGATGGCTCGGCGTAGGTCTCCCAATCGCGCCCTTGCCCTTTGATAGGTTCGTCGGTTCCATAGCTACTCGATGCCTCGTGTAGGACCGGGAGATTGTCGCTGTCTACGATTTCTGCGTCGATAATCTCGGATTCGTCATTGCTCATGAGTTTCATTGCCTTTCACCGTTACTCTCGGATTTGGCAGGGAAAAAGGGAAAATTTTCCCCGCCCTACCTAGAACTCTCGAAATGAGGGGAAGAGGAGGGGGGGCGAAGAGAGAAGTTTCGACAGGGAAAATTTTTCCCTTTTTCCCTGCCTGACGCCAAAGATTCATGTCTCACTTGATTTCTGCCTCTTCAGGCGGGCTGATGAACCAGCGGATGATGTTCTCCTTGTTCTTGGCCTCGTCGTCCTCTATGGCCCACCCTCTAGCTCGAAGGCCGGGAGCATTCCGCTTTAGTAGTGCAGTAACGCTTTTCGCCGCCTTGGGCCAGTCTTTGGGCTTTGGCTCGACACGGCACGCAGCTGTCAGCGCAGCCAGTATCTCTGCAGCCGTTTTCCCTTCATCCGTTGTGTTGTAACGCTTCTCTTGAAGTAGCACCATGAAGCTGTCCGTGCCGACGCTGTCAGATAGGGACCGCTTCACACGAGAGCGATACAGCTGCAGCGTGTTCTTGTTCGCGCCTTTGTCGATACAGGCCAACACGCGGGCAAAGTCAGCCATACGAGGCAACGGGATATCGCCCAGAGATGGCAGCATCGCCTGCACCGTTGCGGCAACGGTCAAGAGCTTGCCTAGGATCTCTGGACGGTCCTGTTCCCAACCCTCCTGGATAGCTTCATCGCTGAGGCGCTTGTCGTCAGGAATCACCTTGAGGGGAAACGACACCAACCTGTCGGCAAAGTCCCCTCGTATCTTGTCGAACGAAATCCCATTCAGCACTATAGATCTGCGAAACTTCAGAATTGCCAAGTCATCATCTGTGTACAGCGCTCGTCTGCTGATACCCGTTCCAGTGGCAGTGCGACACATTGCGTCTGACAGCCAATCAGGCAAAGTGGAGAGGTTGTCCAGCGCCACAACCCAGCTGGCAGCTGCAATTGCGGCATAGTCCTGCAGGTCCTTTGGCGGGCCGTGATGCGGCAACACCGTCGGGTCGATCAGAGACGCAAGGCTTACCGTGCTACCGGACTTGGCAGTGCCATGCTCGCCTTCAAAATGTGCTATGGGCTTGGCGGTGTTGGGGTTGATCAGAGCGTCCACCAAGATTCCGATGATCAACCACCGGTCTTCCTCGGCCACATGCAGATACTTGAACAGCTTTGTCAGTTTCCCGTCGCGGACTGGCTCTTGCATTGCCCCGGTGTTCTGCGTCCGTCGAAAGGCGTAGGGACACTCGGTGCCAATGCTCCACTTGCCACCGCTGATCCGGATGACTCTGTTTGCCTTGTCTGCCATATCGATATAGATGGACTCACGATTGCCGGCAACGCGCACGTACAACGTTGTGGGGGCCTCTTGGAACGCCTTGCCTTCCAGAACGTTCATCGCTGCAGCCAGAGAGTTTTGCGACGCGGCTGACCCGTGTTTGTCGAAAAACTCACTAGACAGCCTTTGCCTTAGTCCCAGTTGGTTTCCCCGCAGTGGGAACGCAACGTGCTGCGCCTCCAGGCCGTAGGCAAACGGCTTGCCTTCTGGCGTGACACCAAAGCCGTACTTGTCCTCTGCCATCTGGACGAGCAACGTTGCCTGATTAGGTTTTCCGTTGCCGATATGCTGCCCCTGACTACCCCCGTCGTCGTTGTCATATTGGTCAAGCGCATCAACGTCTGAGCCGGTCAGTACCGAATCTGCTACCATTGCAGTCACTTTCGTTCGCACTTGGCCGCCCTTTGTCTTCGTCAAAGCAATTTGGGCGGTCAAAGTGTCATTGGGTAGTAAATGTTTTCATTGCTATCGCCTTCCCCGGCGTAAACGGTTGGATCACATCACTTCTCGTCAGCGGTTCGGTCCCAAGCAGCGCGCAAAGTTGACTCCGGTGTATCTCGTACTTGGCCTACGGCGTACTCAACAAGGCGCTCGAACTCGCCAACGTCCAGCTGCCTGCCGCGAGCCTTGTACTGCGCTTGCGCCCAAAGCTGGATCTGCTCTGACGCGTTGTTCCACCCGTAGCGGCCACCCTTGGCCTCTCGAGCTGCCCAGCACAGCGCGTCACGAACGGCGTTGCGGACGCTGGGGCCACCGCCGACTCTTCGCAGCAGGTACTGCACCATGTCGGCCTGCGGCCCGCTGTCGTACAGCTGCGCGAATTTCGCTACCTCGCTACTGGTTGCGTCACCCCTCCCCGCCGTGGGGGCTAGCACAGGCAAACCAGACACGTAGCTGTCGGGAAGATAAGGAATCTGATCAATAGGTGGCAGAACACCTGACTTACTAGGCTTCCCGTTAGGGAAGGTCAGCGTGTAACGCTTGCCTGTGTGGTGCCAGCTCGGGGGAACAACCACGTAGCGGTGATGGTGGTCTAGGAATTCCACGCCGCTGTTCGGCATCTCTTTGGGGTAGTAACCCTCCGGCACCCGATACAGCCGGATACCGGACACACCGTCGCTACGAGCGGTGATGAGGTACGTAGGTGGTAGCGAGCCGAACTGCCGTTCCCAGTCTTCTAGGGTTGCTTTGCCGTTCTTGCCGTCGTAGGCGTCTACGTCGATACCGAGCACACCAGCTGGCAACCGAACACCTAGGCTCAGTACGCCGGACACACCCTGGGCCAGCGCTTTCAGTGCGTACCGAGCATCTGCCTCGATTTCGTCGGGTGACGCATTGGTGCCGGCAAAGCCGTGACGACGTTTGACGTACGGAAGTTTGTACCTACCTTGGTGTTCCTTACCCACAGGCAGCGGCGCATATCCCTGCCTATGGTTCTCGTGCGCAACGCGTAGGTACTGCGGCAAGGTTGGGTTTGCCGGCAACATCTGTCAGTCCTGGACCTTGCAACCAGAAATCCACGCTTCGATGTCACTCTGAGCAAAGTAGACGCGGCCACCAATCTTGCTGCGCTTCAGCGGCCTTTCTCCGTAGTAGGCAGCGGTCTTCAACGTCTTCTCAGTGACGTTGATCAGGCCCAGCTGATGAGCTACGGCTACGGCTTCCTCTGGCGTGTAGAACCGCTCTCCTTCTACCAGAGTGGACGTCACGTTGTGAGTCATAGTGGCTCCCTTTGTGTTTGGTCACCAACGGACGGTGACACACACAATTTTGCCCGGCCCGAACGCCCTTGTCTACCAACAGGTTTGGTTGCTGACACGTCCAGTCCGCAGCCTTGACCAGTGCAAATGTCAGTGCTCGAAACTATTGAGGTTGCTGGCGTTACTCCGCAGTACCGAGCTGGCGGGCCTGTCTGTGAGTACGGGTCTGGACGACCAATAGTCCGGCTCTAACGCCCCGGTCCTCGTACTCGCCAGAGGACGGCCGGCTGCACTAGATCCAAGGAAACGCTAGAGCTGGTTCAATTTCCGTAGCTCCACGGCGGCTCGATCTAGGGCTGTCTGGGCTTTGGTGACCTTAGCCTCCAGGGAACGCCTCTTGCGTTCAGCTTTCGAGTAGGACGGCTTGGACGTCTCCAGGACCTCCAGATGTGTACGGATCACTTGCCGTACATAGGCACTCTCAACGCACAACTTGACCGCGATCGCGCCAGTGACTAACCCTTGCCTGTGAAGGTCAAGGATCTGGTCGTCTACCTTCATCACGCGCTCCAAGGGTCGTCATCCGGTGGCACCTGGGGTTTTGGTGGCGCCCAGGAACTTTCCTTGTTGGTCCAGGGATTCATAGGCACATAGGTATATCCATCCCAATTTGGCTGCCAAGTACGGTCGTCGAACAGTTCCGGCGGGCCGGTGTACTCCGGACTGTCCGGCGTAAGAGTGTCCAGCTGGCTGTGGCAAGAGCTGCACACCGTGAAGACACATAGGTACTCACCACGTTTGACCACCAGGTGCAGGTCTGCGGTACCCCTGCACTCCAGGGTGATGTTTGCGAAGCACATAGCGTTCGTAGCATCTAGAGGCGCTAGCTGGGCGGCTACTTGCTCCCATTTGGCCGGCCCGCTTATTGGGTACGCACACATTTTGCCGGGGTACAGCAGAACGTAGTAGCAGGACATTGTGTCTGGGTTACTGTCGTCGTACCCGGGGCAAAACCGCTCGTCAACTGCGCGTTCTCCAACCACCTGCCAGTGCGTTACGTGCTTAGCTACCCAGCATCCCGCTAGCCGCTGGGCAATGGGGTTGTCGTCCAGCGGTGAGAACTGATCACCTACTACGGTGTTGAGCTGGTCCGCTCCACCACTTGCAGCCTTCCAATCCTCCGGCAGGATCGGCCGCCCATATTCCGATTGCGACAGTAGTTGGTTCATCTCCTGCAGCCTGGACGTATCGGTCGGGTAGTCGTCGTAGTCCATTCATTCCTCCCATAGATGCGGTACGTCACTGATTGCGTTGTCGTTCAGATCTTCGTTGGGCTCGTATACAGGGCGAGGTTGAGAGACATTGGATCTGGGCACTGTTAGGTTCAGATCAACGATGTACTGCCGCAAATCTCGCTCAGTCGAACAGGGTCCAGTGCGGCTGAAAACGATTGTGTCGTTAGAAAACACCCTGTGGCGACGATGTAACTGAGAGCAATACGGACACTTGACTGTCACGCGGCCTAGACAGCGTTCGCCGTCACCTGAAAGCTGTACCGCACAAACCTGGGCCTCAGGAAGGTGTCGTGTCACAACGCCTCAATCAGTGCGTCGAGCTGGTCACGGTGCCAGTACACCTTTCTGCCCGCTCGTTTGGGTGGCGTCAACTTCCTTGTGCGCCGGTAGTGGTGATCGATTGTGTGCCGACTGGCGTTGTCCAGGCCCTTGCTGCGCAGATATGCCGCTGCGTCGTCGTAACTGAAGTAAGCACGGTCAGCTAGCGCTGCGTAGGTTCGCGACATTGGCGGCCTTCTCTCGTTGCCTCCCAACATGATACCTGCGCCGCGCCGGTTCAGGCTGCGCTGCGCCGCGAAAAGCGCTGGCGGGCAGGGGCTTCCGTGGTGCCGTTCGGAGGTATAATCGGCGATTAGAAGTGCATGTGCGAGAGGTCCTTTCAGCTCTCAAGTAAGGCACTACCAGCAACGTCGCGTTGTTGGGGCCGGCGCTGATTCCCCTAGGGAGTCAGTGAGATCCGGTTCCCCCAAACAACGAAAGGCGTTGTAGTGACTCCATTTACTAATCCACGGCTTGACGATCTTCTGAGACTTCCTCCCTACGGCGGTGAGGGCGGCATCGGCACACAGGGTGATGTTCTCGTAAACGTCACTGCGGACGGCGTAGACCTGAATGTCATTTGGGCCGAAGTTCAACAGGTCATTGACGCCTGGAACAAGGAGCGGTCAGCTCTGACTAGCCTGCTGGCGTTCTCTACATCCAACACAGCCGATGCTATCCCCCAGTCACGTAGCGAAGATAGCTTTGAGGAAGCTAGCGAGTTCGGCCAGCCTGAGAGCCTGGCGCCTCCAAGCGAATACGCGCTCATGGGATACACCTTCAAGGACTACGACAAGGCGTTGCGCTATACGCGGTTCTTCCTTAGGGACGCTACGGCGGAACAGGTCCGCTCTGTCTTGAACTACGCGCTTGAGGCGGATAACAAGCTGACCACCGGCACCATCCTGCAGCGGCTGTTCAGCCCCACTGAGGGCGTAAATGACTGGGGTCACTCGGTTTACGGTCTGTACAACGGGGACACCATGGTGCCACCGGCATACCTGGGCAAGGCGTTCGCCACCGCCCACAACCACTACCTCGTATCTGGAGGCGCAGTGATCGACTCCGGCGATCTGGAGCAGGCCACGAAGTTGGTCACAGAGCACGGTTTTGGCACCACGCCCAACAGTCGCCTACTGGCTCTAATGAACCCGGCACAGGCTGAAGTTGTGTCTACCTTCAAGGCCGGCGAAGAGAACGCCACCGGAATCGTTGCAAAGCATGACTACATCCCCAGTGCCGGAGCTCCGGCCTACCTGCAGCCCGAGAATATCGTCGGCCAGGTGGCGCCAGAGAAGTTCAACGGCCTAGCCGTACAAGGAAGCTACGGTCCGGTCTGGGTGATCCAAAGCGACTTCATCCCAGAGGGTTACTTCAGCGTGGTTGCAACCTACGGTCCCAACAGTCCTGACAATGCCATTGGCTTCCGGCAGCACCAAAACACCGTGTACCAGGGATTGAGGATCTACCCGGGTGCTCCTGAATACCCGCTTACTGATTCGTTCCTCAGCCGGGCTTTCGGTGTCGGTACTCGTCGACGCGGACAGGCCGCCGTGGTCCAGATCAAAGCCAGCGGCAGTTTCGACACGCCTGCGATCCCTAAGTAGTAGAGACACACATGGATACGGCAGCAACCCAGTGGTTGAGCGCCAACCTTGCGGATGTCCTAGTGGCAGTAGCGCGAGCTAACGCCACATTGAACTCAGCAACCGAGGCGGGGAGAGAGCAGTTCGTCCAAGACAGAACGGACTCGCAAGATGGCTGACATACAGCGTCCGCTGGACATGGACGAGCTGGATAGTAGCGCTAGCGAATTCTGCTGGGGCGAAGGCCTGGAGCCCCCCAGCGTTGCAGGTAGACCGCCGGCGGAAGGTGGGAGATATAGAGGCACTACGCCTCCGTGTGACCCTCAGGTCAGGGTGAGCCGTAATCAGTAGCAAGCCTGGGAGGCTCGCAAATGGCAACAAAGAAGCAAGCAGCTGCACGGCGTAGGTTCGCCAAACACGCCCGTAGCGGCAAGGGCAAAGTTGGCCGTCGTGCCAAGAGCACGGCGCGTCAGCGTAAGAAGTAGCAACACAACAGGACCCGGCACTACAGCGCGAAGCCCGTTCCACTTCAGCAGCGAGTGCCGTAGTGGGCGCTTTGGGTACATGGCTTCCCCGAGGTGTCCGCTAACTCAACCCACTAGGTGATCTCCCCCAGCATTGGGACCTAGTGGGCTGAGTGCTGTGCGGATACATGGGTTCTCTGTGTAGTTGTCAAGGTGCGGGGCCAGGCATCATGCCCTCTTTGCGTACTCGCCCAACTGCTCACCTAGATACGCAGCGTCTTCCGACGGCATAGCAATGTGGGCTGCAAACCCGCTCGCCTCGTTAACGAGCACAAGGAACACCGTTGCCTCGTCGCCGATAGTGTTGCCATCATCGTTTAGAAGAGGTCCAACTTTGACGAACATGTCAAGGTCGACTTCGTTCTTGTCCAGTTCAAACAGTCCCTGAGCCAGCGTGATCATTGGTTCTCCTTGCGTTAGTTCGGGATACCGACAGAGGTTTGCAGTGCTGCGGCCAGCTGCAGCGCGTCCTCACGATTTAGATGCAGAGAGGCATCGACAGCGTGTCCAATTTCGTCGTGGCCTGCCATCTCGAGCTCCACTCCGTACGCTCTGTCGGTCCAAATGCGGACGATCAAAGGGTCGTCTCCCTGGTGGCCTTCAGCAGTGGTCCTCATTGGTTCTCCTAGCGTTAGTTGGTGGTCGGTGCGCAAGCGCCAACGTACACCCATGCGGATAGCTGTCACGCCCAATCAAGCTGTTTACCAGCTGGTATGCGCCACGGTGCGTTTGCTGTACAGATCGACTCTAAACAAATTTCGTTATCCGTTGCGGCACATAGCCTTTCAATCCTTAACTTTTCGGCCCTGTTTGCTGAACCCGGCTGGTGTGATGTGCGTCACACTGAATGTGATGACCGGCAGTGAGGGCAAAACACCGTTGCCAGCCGCCATGTCTTCCTAGGGTGGAGGTCCATGAAGAGGAACGCGGCGCTGGTACTCATCACAGCCACACTGGTGGCAGGCTGCACCGCCACAGGTGAGTCGTCGGTGAGCACCACAACAGCGGCTACGCCCGAACCACCTAGTCAGGTCACGGTTCCCGCCACAAAGGTAGATCCAGACCCTAGCTACGAGATTCGCGATACGGCGACGGTAACTAACGACACGTGGCCCCAGGGCACGTTCGGCAAAGTGATCGTCATGGCAAAGCGTGGCGACTCCACAAGCAATCGCGGCCCTCTCCTGAGAGGCACGGTGAAGCTGTCGGACGCTTCGACAGTTGAGTGCGAGCGGTTCCGGTCGACGATTTGGAGCGACTTCGACACGTTCGAGCCCTTGGACATGCGGTGCAAGAACCAGCTGGACCTGGCCACCGTCGTGAGCGTCGACATTTTGTGACGCGCGTCCACACTGCGTCCACAAACGCTCACCAACTGGGCAAACTGGGACGATGTCCGGTGCACCCGATCTAATGCGGCCGGCGAGTGTTCTGACCTAGCAAGACTAGGGCGTTAGATCCGAAATTGGTTCACAGCGGAACGTTGCAGCAAATCTGTTAACACTCGGGGGTCGGATTTTAAGTCCGCTGCCTCTGCCAATTGGGCTATGGGGGCGATCGGTAGCACGGTACCTGGCGGCCCGGTCGCCAGATGTCGCCAGGCCACGCTCGCCCAAATGGGGGATGGCAGTGCCCTGGGGGCGCTTGGTTGAATGAGCCCAGAGCGGGAAAGCGACGGGGGACGCACATGCCGAGCAGTATCGCGAATTCGATTGCCGTAGTTGCCGAACGGATCGCGGCAGCACTGGGACCACGGGCGATGCGGGTAATCGCCCACTTCAACAAGTACGTGACCAACCCACTGCAACGGCTGTGGGCGCCATGGCTGCCGTACATGGCCGTTATCGAGCACACCGGCCGGAAGTCGGGCAATCCTTACCGCACGCCGGTAATGGCGTTCATCGACGACAAGTCCGTCTCGGTGGTGCTGAACTACGGCGAAAAGTCGGATTGGGTGCGCAATGTCCAGGCCGCGGGCAGCGCCGGTGTGGTGCACCGCGGCCGGCGCTACCAGCTGACCAATCCCCGCATCATCCCGGCCACCGACCAGAAGGCCCGGTTCGTCGCCACAGTCACGCCGCTTTCGACTCCTAGGTTGTAGAAATCGTGGCGGCACGACCCTGGTGTCGAAAGCGGCGTCGTAGATGCAGGCTCTGGCCTGAGCCACCCGGCGTAGGCTGCGCATATCCCGACTCCCGGGAGGCTGCGATGCCCGAACTGGCCATCGAACTGCGCGACGTGGTGCGCGAGTACAAGGTCGGCGGCCAGACAGTGCGCGCCCTCGACGAGATCAGCCTCCAGCTCAACGGCGGGCAGTTCGTGTCGATCGTCGGCCCGTCGGGCGCAGGTAAGAGCACGCTGCTACACCTGCTCGGCGCGCTGGACTCCCCCGATTCGGGCTCGATCACCTTCGACGGCGAGGAGATCGGGCGCCTCGGCGATGAGCAGCAGTCGGCGTTCCGTCACCAGCGGGTGGGCTTCGTGTTCCAGTTCTTCAACCTGCTGCCGACCCTGTCGGCCTGGGAGAACGTGGCCGTTCCCAAATTGCTCGACGGGGTCCGGCTCGGCAAGGTCAAACCGCAGGCCGTGGAGCTCTTGGACCGCGTCGGCCTCGGCAACCGGACCGAGCACCGCCCATCCGAACTGTCCGGCGGTCAGATGCAGCGCGTCGCGGTGGCCCGGGCCATGATGATGGATCCGCCGCTGATCCTGGCCGATGAGCCCACCGGCAATCTCGATTCGACGACGGGCGCGGCGATCTTGACCCTGCTGGGCGAAGTCGCCCACGAGGAGGGCCTGGGCCGGCTGGTGGTGATGGTGACCCACAACGCCGAGGCCGCCGCGGCCACCGACCGGGTGATCACGCTGCAGGACGGCCGGCTCGGCTCCGACGAGATGTCGGTGGTGCCAGGGTGAGACTCGCGGCCGCGGCTAGTCGGCTCCGAGTGTTCAGCCTGCGCGAACTGATCGTGCACCGGCGGCGCACGCTCGCCTCGATCGCCGTAATGGCCGTCTCGGCAATGTATCTCGTCGCGATCCTCGGCATCTTCGGGTCCATCACCGGATCGGTCAACCGGCTGGCGGACGGCGTCGCCGGTGTCGCCGCGCTCGAGGTCTCGGGTGTCACCGACGCGGGGTTTCCCGAGTCGGTGGCGGCCGACGTCGCCAAGGTTCCCGGCGTCGCGACCGCGGCACCGATGATCCGGATGTCCGCCCCCACCGCGACCGAACCGGTACTGCTGTTCGGTGCCGACGACCGCAGTCGCGCCCTGGAAGGTGCGTTGAAGGACGCGGTCGGGGTAAAGGTCGACGCGCCGTCCGCAACAGCTGAGGGCGTTCGCGTCGGGCCCGCCGTCGGCCACGCCAAAGGCGAGACGTTCCAGCTCGGCTCGGGGTCGGTCACCGTCTCCGAAGTCCTTGAGGGCAAGCAGCTCGCGGACCTCAACGGCGGCCACTACGTGCTGGCCCCACTCCCGTTGGCGCAGAACGTCACCGGGAGACAAGGACAGCTCGACTCGATCCTGATCACCACCACACCGGGCGCTGACCTCGCCGCGGTGAGAGATCAGGTCACAGCGGCGGTGAACGGCCGGGCCTTGGTCGCCGCCCCGAGTTCGAGGGCGGCCCGCGCCGGTGACGGCGTCAAACTGATGAACTACATGGCGTTGATGGGCGCAGCGGTGGCGCTGGTGGTCGGCGCGTTCCTGATCTACACCACGATGACGATGGCGATCGCCCAACGCCGCCCGGTCATCTCGATGCTGCGGGCCATCGGCGGCCGGCGCGCCACCATCGTCCGCGACATGCTCGCCGAGGCCACGATCCTCGGGCTGATCGGCGGCACGATCGGCTCACTGCTCGGAATAGTGTTGGGCCGGCTGGCCATTGGCCGACTGCCACCGACGATGACGCAGGGCCTCGAAGCCCGCATCGAGTACTGGCTGCCCGGCTACGCGATCCCGGTGGCCATCGCCGCCACGGCACTGACCAGTGTGGCAGCGTCGGCGATGGCGGCCCGGCAGGTGTACAAGGTCTCGCCGATCGAGGCGCTGGCGCCGGTCGGCGCCTCGGCGGCGGACAACGTGCCGCGCTGGCTGCGCATCGTCACCGGTCTTGCCGCTGTGGCGGTGCTGGCGGCGTCGATCCTGATCGTGTTCTACCAGCCGGGTTCGGTGGCGTTCGTGGCGATCGCGGCCCTGTTCACCGCGCAGATTGCGCTCGGTTTCGCGCTCGCCGGCCCCATCGTCAAGGCCACTGCCGCGGTGGCGCGCCTGTTCGGATCGGCCGGGGCGCTGGGTGCGGCGACGGTCGAGCGGGCACCACGACGCGTGTGGGCCACCGTGATGACCGTGCTGATCGCCGTCGTGACGACCGTGGTGATCACCGGCACGAACAACGACATGATCCGCTCGGCGCGCGACGTCTTCGCCCCGGTCGCCGACGTGGACGTCTGGGTGAGTGCCAACCCGCCCGACGAATACCCCACCGGTCGTCTGCCCCAAGGTCTTACCCAAAACGTCACCGAGGTGCCCGGAGTCGCGAACGTCACCGAAGGTGCCCTGGGCTTCGCCGTCGTCGGCGGCACCCGCGTCATGCTCGACGGCTTCGCCCCCGGCAGCCACGATGCCCTCTTCCGCGCCCTCGACGACCAGACCCGCAACGACGTGCTCGCCGGTCGTGGCGTGGTGCTCTCGCAGAATCTGAGTAACACCCTCAACGTCCGTGCCGGCGACGACCTGCAATTGCAGACGCCACACGGCCCACAACAGACGAAGGTGCTGGCGCTGGTCCCCTACTTCTCCACAGTGATCGGCACGGTCGGGATGGGGCTCGACCAGATGCGGGCCTGGTTCGACCGACCCGGGTCGACGACGCTACAGGTCACCGCCGTCAAGGGAACAGACCCGAATCGCCTGCTGGCCAACATCCGCAACGTAGTGCCCGCGCCGAACCACACCTACGACGGCCACACCGCACTGGCCGGTCTCGAGGCACCGCTGCATCAGAGCATGCTGATCGCCAACGCGGTGTGGATCATCGTGGTGTTCGTCGCCGCCGTCGCGCTGCTGAACACACTGACCCTGTCGGTGCTCGAGCGGCGCCGCGAAATCGGGGTATTGCGGGCGATGGGATCCAGTCGCCGCTACACGCTGGCCATGGTGCTGGCCGAGGCGGCGGCCATCGGCACCGTTGGCGGCATCCTGGGGTTGCTGATCGGTCTGGTCGATCAGTGGTTGTTCAGTCTGGTCAGCGCGGACGTCATGAATTTCAACGTCACGTTCCGGCCCAGCCCGATGGCGCTGGTCTTCACCCTCGGCGCGCTGGCCATCAGCCTGCTGGGGTCGCTGCCGCCAGCGCGACGCGCCGCGCGGCTCAACATCATCGAGGCGGTCAGCGTCGAATAGTCGCGACCCCCTGCAAGTGCGGTGTGCACGGCGGCGGCACCAGCGTGCGGCGGCGACTGCGCAGTCCGCTGGTGTCGAATCCCGCTGCAGCGATGGCGTCGACGGTCCGGCGGTTCGGTTCGCACCCGGACGACAACCACGCCCACGGCTTCGCGATCAGGTCCTGGAACCGCCCCATCAATCCTTCGCCCCGGACATGTTCGAGAACGACCAACCGACCCGTCGGCGTCAGCACCCGCCGGATCTCGGCGAGCGTGGCCGGAACATCGTCGACCGAACACAACACCAGCCCGACATGGACCGAATCGAAACTGTTGTCCGGAAACGGAATCGACTCCCCCACGCCATCGACGACATCGACCTCGACACCGTGACGCCGGGCCAGGGCGCGCGCCATTCGGCGCATCGCCGCCTCCGGTTCCACCGCGGCGACGGACGTCACCGCGGACGGCAGGAACAGCAGATCGGTCCCCGGCCCCACCCCGACCAACAGCAACCGCCCCGTCGCATGGCTCATCGCCGACCGCCGGTACCGGCGGTAGAACAGCCTGTCGAATACCGGCATACCGAGTCGATACACGTAGGGGAACAACGGGTTACGGTGCTTCATCAATACTTGCTGCCCAGATCCATTCGGAACGGTGGATATTCGTCGCTCATGAGCGACACGTACACGGCGACCCGATAGCGCCATCGCACCATTCCCATCAGGAGGTCGAACATGCCCTGCGAGACGGTCCCCCGGGCCAGCAAACGCACTGCGGAGATGACGCACAGGACTTGCAGCGCCGCCTCCATCGCCCAGCACATGATGATCTGCGGAAGCGCCAACAGCCACCACTTGACCAGCACGGCTCCTCTGGAGAGTTGGTCGGGATAGTCGACCTCGAGATCGCCCGGATAGTCGGGGCCGGGTTTGAGGGTGAACGGTGGATATTTGTCGGTGGTGTTCATCGGGAACCGGTAGTTCATCACCCGCCACGACCAGCGCAGCACCCCGACGTTGAAATCGAACAGGGGCCGCGGATACCGGCCGGTGCACAGGATCGCCACCCCCGCGGCAATGGTCACCAGCGGGTACACCAGGTAGAGGCCGATCAGGATCGGATAGTGCGGCACCGCCAGCACGCACCATTTGACGAGCCACAGTCGACGCGACGGTGCGTCGATGGCGCCGCGCACCCGTACGGCCTCAGCGGGCATGTTCATCACGTCCGGCAGGCGCCGCGGCAGCCAGGGCCCGGCTGATCCCCGCCGCCATCCGGCGGTGGCTCACCACCCGAAGGAACGTCGCCAACACCCAGGTCATGAGCCGGTCCGGGACCATCGCCGCCGGCCGCAGCACCGCCTCACCGTGCGACACCTGCAGCGAGGCCACCCGGGACACCGCTGCGACCCGACGGCGGCGGGTGTTCTCGTACCAGCGCAGCGCACCGGACAGATCACCGTTGCCGCTGTGGTGAAAATCCGAAATCGCCTTGCACAACACCATCGTGTCGAGCAATGCCTGGTTGGTTCCCTGTGCCAACGTTGGCGGCATCGTGTGGGCCGCATCGCCCAACAACGTCAACGCGCCGTGGCCCGGCCCCGGAATGGGATGCCGAAAATGCGGATACGGCGAATGCGCGAGATCGTCGTCGGTCAGTGTCGCGATTACCTGATCGACCACCTCGGACCATCCGGTGAAATTGGCGCGGATCACGTCGATCGGGCGTTCGGGCCGGACAAAGTCCGGTGACCACGGCAGGTCGAACCACCACTGCACCTCGGCGTCTCCGGCCGGCCAGAGGCCGAGGTTCCCGTGCTCCCCGACGATGACGAAGGCGACGTGCCGATCGGCCCCGTCCGGCAGCGTTCCCAATCCCTGCCAACTGCACCAACCGGTCGGCACCGCATGCGGCGCCCCGACGATCTCCCGCACCGAGGAGTGCAAGCCGTCCGCCCCGATGACCAGATCTCCATCCACACAACGACCGTCGGCGAAATCGAGGCGAACCCCGCCGCCGCCGTTCGCGACCCCCACCACCTGGGCGCGGCACCGAATCCGTTCCGCGGGAAAACCTTCCAGCAGGCGTTCGAGCAGAACCCGGCGCGGAACCATCCGGACCGGCGCACCCATCCGGTTCACGATGGTCGTCACGTCGAGGGTGGTCATCGGGCGTCCCGTCGACGTCACCACCCGCACGGTCGCCAGCTCCTGGCCGGCACCGTCCATCTCGACGCCGAGCTGCCGTAGCACGGTTTCACCGTTCGACCAGATGGTGACGGCGCCGCCACCGGCCCGTACCTCGGGGCGCTGCTCGAACACCGTGACGTCGTGCCCGTCGCGCAACAAACCCCGGGCGATGGAGATACCACCCACCCCCGCACCGACAACGAGGATCCGCAGCGACGCTTTCGGCGCTGGCTGAATGTGGTGCCGGCTCTCGGGCCGTTTTGGGCCCACGGCTCAATTATGTCCGGTGCGGGGCCGCTGTACACCTCACCAGGCGTTGAACGTGAACTTGCTTGCGAGTTTCGGGCAAAGAATGGAGAACAAGCTCACGTTCCGGCAGCCGATGCCGCCCGAACGAAGTCCGTTAAGGACTCCGCCTCGGCCGTAAAGAAACCGTCAAGGCCCCGTTCATGCCAGCTGCCTGGACAGAACCTGGGGAAGGCCACCGAAATCCGGGGGCCCGTAAACGTGTCTTCGAACGGAGACGGCATGCCTGTCCTGCTCTATTTGGTGCTGACAGTGGCGATCTTTGCGCTGCTGGGCCTGGTGCAGAAGTTGGTCGAGGGACTGTGAGCTACGAAAACGTCGTCGGCCTGGGCCTGGCCATCCTCATCGCGCTGTTTCTCTTCGCCGCGCTGCTGTTTCCGGAGAGGTTCTAGTGACTACTACAACCGCGGGGATCGTCTTCCTCGCCGTGCTCATCGCCGCGGTGGCGGCGGTCCACGTGCCGCTCGGCGACTACATGTACCGCGTGTACACGTCGGAGAAGCAGTCGCGCGCCGAGCGCGTCATCTACCGGTTGATCGGCGCCGATCCGAAGGCCGAGCAGACCTGGGGCGCCTACGCCCGCAGCGTGCTGGCCTTCTCCGCGATCAGCATCCTGTTCCTGTTCATTCTGCAGCTGGTCCAGGGCAAGCTGCCGCTGCATCTCAACGATCCGGGCACGCCGATGACACCGGCACTGGCCTGGAACACCGCCGTCAGCTTCGTGACGAACACGAACTGGCAGGCCTATTCCGGTGAATCGACCCAGGGGCACCTGGTGCAGATGGCCGGCCTTGCCGTGCAGAACTTCGTCTCCGCCGCGGTCGGTATGGCGGTGGCCGTGGCGTTGGTGCGTGGCCTGGTTCGGCGCAGCACCGGTGACCTCGGCAACTTCTGGGTCGACCTGGTGCGCGGCAATCTCCGGATCCTGCTGCCGATTTCGATCATCGGCGCGCTGGTCCTGGTCGGCGGTGGGGCCATCCAGAATTTCGCTCTCCACACCGAGGTGGTCAACACCCTCGTCGGCGGTACGCAGACCATCCCGGGCGGCCCGGTCGCCAGCCAGGAAGTCATCAAACTGCTCGGCACCAATGGCGGCGGCTTCTTCAACGCCAACTCGGCGCATCCGTTCGAGAACCCCACCACGTGGACGAACTGGGTGGAGATCTTCCTGATCCTGATGATCCCGTTCTCGCTACCGCGCACGTTCGGACGCATGGTCGGCAGCCCCAAACAAGGTCTGGCGATCGCCTCGGCGATGGCCGTCATCGCCACCATCAGCGTCAGCTTGATGATGCTGTTCCAGTTGCAGGCCCGCGGCACCGTCCCCACCGCCGCCGGCTCCGCGATGGAAGGGGTCGAACAGCGGTTCGGCGTCGCCAACTCCGCGGTGTTCGCGGATGCGACGACACTGACGTCGACGGGTGCGGTGGACTCCTTCCACGACTCGTACACCAGCCTCGGCGGCATGATCACGATGTTCAACATGCAACTCGGTGAGGTGGCCCCCGGCGGCGTCGGCTCCGGCCTATACGGCATGTTGGTCCTGGCGATCATCACCGTGTTCGTCGCAGGCCTCATGGTGGGCCGCACCCCGGAATACCTGGGCAAGAAGATCACCCCCCGGGAGATCAAGCTGGCCGCAACGTATTTCCTCGTAACACCACTGATCGTGCTGACCGGCACCGCGGTGGCCATGGCCATGCCCGGCCAACGGGCGGGCATGCTGAACACCGGGCCACACGGCCTGTCGGAAGTGCTGTACGCGTTCACCTCGGCGGCCAACAACAACGGCTCCGCCTTCGCCGGCATCAGCGTCAACACCGAGTGGTACAACACCGCCCTCGGCCTCTCGATGGTGTTCGGCCGGTTCCTGCCGATCATCTTCGTGCTCGCGTTGGCCGGATCGCTTGCCCGCCAAGGTAAGACACCTGATTCGGCCGGCACACTGCCCACCCATCGACCCCAGTTCGTCGGCATGGTTGCCGGCGTCACGCTGATCCTGGTCGCCCTCACCTTCCTGCCGATGCTCGCACTCGGGCCCCTTGCTGAAGGAATTCACTGATGTCAGTACCTACCCTCGATTCACCGTCATCCGCGCAGCAGAAACCCACTAGTTCCAAGAGAATTCAGGGTGGCCTGCTGGACCCGAAGATGCTGTGGCGCTCGACGCCCGCCGCATTACGCAAGCTCGACCCGCGCACGCTGTGGCGCAACCCCGTCATGTTCATCGTCGAGATCGGCGCGGCCTGGAGTACCTTCCTGGCCGTCACCGACCCGTCGTGGTTCTCCGCGTTGATCGTGGTCTGGCTGTGGCTGACAGTGATCTTCGCCAATCTGGCCGAGGCCGTCGCCGAGGGACGCGGCAAGGCCCAGGCCGAGTCGCTGCGTAAAACCAAGACGTCGACGATGTCCCGCCGGCTCACCGGCTGGTCGCCGGGCTCTCCCGGCCGCGAGGAAGAAGTGGCCGCACCGCTGCTGCAGCAGGGCGACGTCGTCGTCGTCGAGGCCGGCCAGGTCATCCCCGGAGACGGCGATGTCGTGGAAGGCATTGCCTCGGTGGATGAATCGGCCATCACCGGCGAATCGGCACCCGTCATCAGGGAGTCCGGTGGTGACCGGAGCGCCGTCACCGGCGGCACCACGGTGTTGTCCGATCGCATCGTCGTCCAGATCACCCAGAAGCCCGGTGAGAGCTTCATCGACCGGATGATCAACCTCGTCGAGGGCGCCAACCGGCAGAAGACCCCCAACGAGATCGCGCTCAACATCCTGCTGGCCTCGTTGACGATCATCTTCGTCTTCGCCGTCGCGACCCTGCAGCCGCTGGCGATCTTCTCCAAGGCCAACAACCCGGGCGTCCCAGACACCTTGGCGCTCAACGGGAACGGCATCTCAGGCATCGTCATGGTGTCACTGCTGGTGTGCCTGATCCCCACCACCATCGGCGCCCTGCTCTCGGCGATCGGTATCGCCGGGATGGACCGGCTGGTGCAGCGGAACGTGCTGGCCATGTCCGGCCGCGCCGTCGAAGCCGCCGGCGACGTGAACACGTTGCTGCTCGACAAGACCGGCACCATCACCCTCGGTAACCGGCAGGCCGCCGCATTCGTACCGCTGTCCGGTGTCACCCCCGAGCAGCTCGCCGATGCGGCACAGCTGTCCAGCCTGGCCGACGAGACGCCTGAGGGCCGCTCGATCGTAGTGTTCGCCAAGCAGGAATTCGGCCTGCGGGGACGCACACCCGGCGAACTCGACAACGCGCACTGGGTCGAATTCAGCGCCAACACCCGGATGTCGGGCGTCGACCTGTCCGGCGATCACCGACTGCGCAAGGGTGCGGCGGGCGCGGTCGCCGACTGGGTGCGTTCCGAAGGCGGCCGGGTGCCAACCGAACTCGGTGACATCGTGGACGGCATCTCGGCCGCCGGTGGCACCCCGCTGGTGGTCGGGCAGGTGGTGAGCGGGAAGCCCGAAGTACTCGGCGTCATCCACCTCAAGGACGTCGTCAAACAGGGCATGCGGGAACGCTTCGACGAGATGCGCCGCATGGGTATCCGCACCGTGATGATCACCGGCGACAATCCGTTGACCGCCAAGGCCATCGCCGACGAAGCGGGCGTGGACGACTTCCTCGCCGAAGCCACGCCCGAAGACAAGATGGCACTGATCAAGAAGGAGCAGGCCGGCGGCAAGCTCGTCGCGATGACCGGCGACGGCACCAACGACGCCCCCGCCCTGGCGCAGGCCGACGTCGGCGTCGCGATGAACAGCGGGACCTCGGCGGCCAAAGAGGCCGGCAACATGGTGGATCTCGACTCCGATCCCACCAAGCTCATCGAGATCGTCGAGATCGGCAAGCAGCTGCTGATCACGCGTGGGGCACTGACCACGTTCTCGATCGCCAACGACATCGCGAAGTACTTCGCGATCATCCCGGCGTTGTTCGTGGCGCTGTTCCCCGGCCTGGACCTGCTGAACATCATGCGGCTGCACAGCCCGCAATCGGCGATCCTGTCGGCGGTGATCTTCAACGCGATCGTCATCGTGACGCTGATCCCGTTGGCGCTCAAGGGTGTCCGCTACACCCCGAGCAGCGCGTCCAAGCTGTTGAGCCGCAACCTGTACGTCTACGGCCTCGGCGGCATCATCGCGCCGTTCATCGGCATCAAGCTGATCGACCTCGTCGTCCAACTCTTTCCGGAAATGTGACATGAAATTCTCCAACCTGATCCGCCAACATGCAGCCGCCCTGCGGGCACTGCTCGTACTCACCGTGATCCTCGGCATCGGCTATCCGGTCTTCATCTGGCTGGTGTCCCAGATCCCCGGCCTGAGCGAGCGGGCCGACGGATCGCTGATCGAGGTGAACGGAAAGCCGGTGGGCAGCAGCCTGATCGGGCAGTCCTTCACCGATGCCGACGGCAATCCGCTGCCCCGGTACTTCCAGAGCCGGCCGTCCAACGCCGGTGCCGGCTATGACCCGATGGCCAGCGGTGCCGGCAACCTCGGCCCGGAAAGCATCGTCGACCAACCCGACAAGCCCAGCCTGCTTACGCAGGTGTGCACGCGCAGCGCCGCAGTCGGCGAGCTGGACGGCGTCGACGGTGCCCGCCCGTTCTGCACCGGAGGCGGTGTCGGAGCGGTGCTGTCGGTGATCGGAGCCCGCGATGCCCGCGGGAACGTCATCCACCCGACGAAGGTGGTCAGCGTCAACGAGCCCTGCGATACGACGAAGACCCCGTTCCTCAACGCCTACGAGGGCGTCCGCGTCGAATGCGCCATAGCCGGTGAGGACTACAGCGCCGGCCTGATCGTGCCGATCCGCGGCAGCGCGCCCGCTGAGCCCGCGGTGCCGGCCGACGCGGTCACGGCCAGCGGCAGCGGCCTGGACCCGAACATCTCGGTGGCCTACGCGGATCTGCAGGTGAATCGGGTGGCCACGGCCCGCGATCTCAACCCCGAGCTGGTGCGCGCCATCGTGGGCCAGCACACCGACGGACGCACCCTGGGCTTCTTCGGCGAACCGCGGGTCAACGTGCTCGAACTCAACATCGCCCTCGACGCACTGTAGGCACGAGGATGATGGTCTTGTGACTACGCCGGCGTCCAGCCCCACCAAACGTGGTGAGCTGCGCATATACCTGGGCGCGGCGCCCGGCGTGGGCAAGACCTACGCCATGCTCGGCGAAGCACACCGCCGGGTCGAGCGCGGCACCGACCTGGTTGCCGCGGTGGTCGAAACGCACGGGCGCAAGAAGACCGCCGATCTGCTCGACGGCATCGAGACCATCTCGCCGCGCTACGTCGAGTACCGGGGAGGCCGCTTCCCCGAACTCGACGTGGCCGCGGTGCTGGCCCGCAACCCACAGGTGGTGTTGGTCGACGAACTCGCCCACACCAACACCCCCGGCAGCAAGAACGCCAAGCGCTGGCAGGACGTCGAGGAACTGCTCGACGCCGGGATCACCGTGATATCCACGGTCAACGTCCAGCACCTGGAAAGCCTCAACGACGTGGTCACCCAGATCACCGGAATCGAGCAGCAGGAGAAGGTTCCCGACGAGGTCGTCCGGGCCGCCGACCAGATCGAGCTGGTCGACATCACGCCGGAGGCGCTACGCCGCAGACTGTCCCACGGCAACGTCTACGCACCGGAACGTATCGATGCCGCGATGTCCAACTACTTCCGGCGCGGAAACCTCACCGCACTGCGGGAACTGGCCCTGTTGTGGCTGGCCGATCAGGTCGACGCCGCACTGGCCAAGTACCGCGCCGACAACAAGATCACCGACACGTGGGAAGCCCGAGAACGCGTCGTGGTCGCCGTCACCGGCGGCGCCGAGTCGGAAACCTTGGTACGCCGGGCATCCCGCATCGCCTCGAAATCCAGCGCCGAACTGATGGTGGTCCACGTCGTTCGCGGGGACGGGCTCTCAGGTGTCTCGGCACCCCAGATGGGCAAGGTGCGAGAACTGGCCATCAGCCTGGGCGCCACCCTGCACACCGTCGTCGGCGACGACGTACCCACGGCGCTACTGGATTTCGCGCGCGAACGCAACGCCACCCAGTTGGTGCTCGGTACGTCGAGGCGGTCCCGGTGGGCCCGAATGTTCGATGAGGGCATCGGCAATGCGGTGGTGCAGCACTCCGGCAAGATCGACGTCCACATGGTGACCCACGAGCAGGCCCGTCGCGGGTTCGGCTGGTCGACGGCCACACCCCGGCAACACCACATCGCGTCCTGGCTTGCGGCCCTGGTGGTTCCGTCCGCGATCTGCCTGCTGATCGTCGGGGTGCTGGATCCGATCCTCGGGGTCAGCGGCGAAAGCGCCCTGTTCTTCATCGGCGTGCTGATCGTCGCGCTACTCGGCGGCGTCGCGCCTGCCGCGCTGTCGGCCCTGCTGTCCGGGCTGCTGCTGAACTACTTCCTGGTGGCGCCGCGGCACACGTTCACCATCTCCGAACCCGACAGCGCGGTCACGGTGGTGGTGCTGCTGCTGGTCGCCGTTGCCGTCGCGGCACTCGTCGATGGGGCAGCGAAACGGGCCCGCGAAGCCCGGAAGGCCTCGCAGGAGGCCGAATTACTGACCCTGTTCGCCGGGTCGGTGCTTCGCGGCGCCGACCTCACCACCCTGTTGGAACGGCTGCGCGAGACCTACTCCCAACGAGCGGTGAGTCTGCTGCGGGAACACAACGGAACCGCGGAGATCGTTGCGTGCGTCGGCACCAAGCCGTGTGCCGAGGTGGACACCGCCGACACCGCGATCGAAGTCGGCGACGACGAATTCTGGCTGTTGATGGCCGGACGCAAACTCGCCGCCCGCGATCGCCGTGTGCTCAGTGCAGTCGCCAAACAGGCTGCGGGGCTGGTCAAACAACGCGAACTTACCGAAGAGGCGAGCAAGGCCGCGGCCATCGCGCAGGCCGACGAACTGCGTCGATCGTTGCTCTCGGCGGTCAGTCACGACCTGCGTACCCCGCTGGCCGCGGCCAAGGCGGCGGCGTCGAGCCTGCGCAGCGAGGACATCGACTTCTCGGCCGAGGACACCGCTGAACTGCTGGCCACCATCGAGGAATCCGTCGACGCGCTCACTGCACTCGTCGGCAACCTGCTGGACTCGTCCCGACTGTCGGCCGGGGTGGTCCGCCCCGAGCTGCGCCGCGTATATCTGGAGGAGACGGTGCAGCGCGCGCTGCTGGGAATCAGCAAGGGCGCCACCGGCTTCACCCGCGAGGGTCTGGACCGGGTGAAGGTCGAGGTCGGCGATGCGGTGGCGATGGCCGACGCCGGGTTGCTCGAGCGGGTGCTGGCCAACCTGATCGACAACGCCCTGCGGTATGCAACCGACGGCCCCATCCGGGTCAGCGCCGGGCAGGTGGCCGACCGGGTACTGATCGCGGTGATCGACGAAGGGCCCGGGATGCCGCGCGGGGCCGAGGAACAACTCTTCGCGCCGTTCCAGCGGCTCGGCGATCACAACACCTCCATTGGCGTCGGGCTGGGTCTGTCCGTGGCGCGCGGCTTCGTCGAAGCCATGGGTGGAGCCATCTCGGCGACCGACACTCCCGGCGGCGGTCTGACCGTCGAAATCGACCTTGCCGCACCGCCAAAGGATGAATCCGCATGACATCCACCGCTCCCAAGATCCGTGTCCTGGTGATCGACGACGAACCTCAGATCCTGCGCGCGCTGCGGATCAACCTGTCGGTGCGCGGCTATGAGGTCGTCACCGCCACCGACGGCGGGCAGGGGCTGCGCGCGGCCGCCGATCACCGGCCCGACGTGATCGTGCTCGATCTCGGCCTGCCGGACATGTCGGGCATCGACGTGCTGGCGGGCCTGCGCGGTTGGCTCTCGGCTCCGGTGATCGTGCTCTCGGCCCGCACCGACTCGTCCGACAAGGTCGAGGCGCTCGACGCCGGCGCTGACGACTACGTCACCAAACCCTTTGGCATGGACGAATTCCTGGCCCGACTGCGGGCGGCCGTGCGCCGCGGAGCGGCGGCTTCAGAAACCGATGAGCCCGTCATCGAAACCTCCTCGTTCACCGTCGATCTCGCTGCCAAGAAGGTGACCAAGAACAACAACGAGGTACACCTGACCCCCACCGAGTGGGGCATGCTGGAGATGCTGGTGCGCAACCGCGGCAAGTTGGTCGGCCGCGAAGAACTGCTGCGTGAGGTGTGGGGGCCGGCCTACGCCAAGGAGACCCACTATCTGCGGGTGTACCTGGCCCAGCTGCGCCGCAAGCTCGAGGACGACCCGTCACATCCGGTGCACCTGCTGACCGAGGCGGGGATGGGCTACCGCTTCCAGGAGTGACATTTCCCCGGCCGAGCAGACGCGTAGGTACCCGAAAATCCACGTTCCCGGGTACCTACGCGTCTGCTCGCGGGGGGAGGTGACCGACCTCCACCGACCGATGACCGCGCGTAACTGACCACCCGTCGCGGGCAGGCCACCGACCACCGACAATCTCCGACCACCACAAGGCGGGCAGGCTACGGTGCCGGTATGTCAGGTGATGGTGCCCTTTACCGTGGTCTCTTCGAAGCCAGCCTCAACGACCCGGCCACCTTCTGGGCCGACGCCGCCAAGGCGGTGACCTGGACCTCTGAGCCGCAGCGCGTACTCGATGACACCAAGCCGCCGTTCTACCGGTGGTTCCCCGACGGCGAGCTCAACACCTGCGCCAATGCCCTGGATCGCCACGTCGCCGAACGCGGCGATCAGGCCGCGCTGATCTACGACTCCCCCGTCACCGGCACGAAGGCCACCTACACCTACCGCGAGTTGCGCGACGCCACCGCCCAGTTCGCCGGGGCCCTGCGCGGGCTCGGGGTGAACAAGGGCGACCTGGTGGTGATCTACATGCCGATGGTCCCCGAGGCCGTCATCGCGATGCTGGCCTGCGCCCGGCTCGGTGCGGTGCACTCGGTGGTGTTCGGCGGATTCGCCGCCCATGAGTTGGCGACCCGCATCGACGACGCCCGTCCCGTGGTCGTGGTGAGCGCATCCTGCGGCATCGAGCCGACGCGCACCATCGAGTACAAGCCCATGCTGGACGCCGCACTCGAGATCGCGGAGCACAAGCCTCGAGGCTGCGTGATCCTGCAGCGCGAGCAGTGCCCCTGCGAACTGGTCGACGGGCGCGATCACGACTGGCAGCGGCTGGTGGCCGGCGCGCAACCGGCCGATCCGGTGCCCGTGGCCGCCACCGACCCGCTGTACGTGCTCTACACGTCGGGCACCACCGGAAAACCCAAGGGCATCGTCCGTGACAACGGCGGGCACGCGGTGGCCCTGCTATGGAGCATGCGCCACCTCTACGACGTGGCACCCGGCGACGTGTTCTGGGCGGCCTCCGATGTCGGCTGGGTCGTCGGGCACTCCTACATCGTGTACGCGCCATTGTTGTTGGGCGCGACAACCGTTCTCTACGAAGGCAAACCGGTCGGCACCCCCGATGCCGGGGCATTCTGGCGAGTAGCCGCCGAGTACGGCGTCAAGGCGCTGTTCACCGCCCCGACCGCGATCCGCGCGATCAAGAAGGAAGACCCTGAGGCCACCCGACTGGCCGATTACGACCTGTCCGGGCTCAAGTACCTGTTCCAGGCCGGAGAGCGACTCGACCCCGACACCTACCACTGGGCCGCCGACAAACTCGGTATCCCGGTGGTCGACCACTGGTGGCAGACCGAGACCGGATGGGCGATCGCCGCTGACCCGATGGGCGTCGAACCCCTGCCGATCAAGGCCGGTTCGGCCACGGTGCCGATGCCCGGTTATGACGTTCAGATCCTGCGCTCGGACGGCACCCGATGCGAGCCCGGTGAGGAAGGCGCCATCTGCATCAAACTGCCGCTGCCGCCGGGCACACTGCCCACGCTGTGGGGTGACGACCATCGCTACGTCGCGTCATATCTGTCTGCGTTCACCGGGTATTACCTCACCGGCGACGGCGGCTACCTGGATTCCGACGGCTACCTGTTCGTGATGGGCCGCACCGACGACGTGATCAACGTTGCTGGACACCGGTTGTCGACGGGGTCGATCGAGGCTGTGCTGGCCGACCATCCCTCGGTGGCCGAATGCGCGGTGATCGGCGTCGCCGACGAACTCAAGGGACAGGTGCCGCGCGGCTTCGTGGTGCTCAAAACCGGGGCCACGACCGACGGGATCACCCAGGAGCTCGTCGACCGGGTGCGCGAGAATATCGGCGCAGTGGCGGTTTTCAAGAAGGTCGACGTGGTGGCCGCGTTGCCCAAGACCCGCTCAGGCAAGATCCTGCGCAAGACCATGCGCGGGATCGCCGACGGGCTCGACGAGCCGGTGCCCTCCACCATCGAGGATCCCGCGGTGCTCGACGCGCTCAAGGACGTCCTGCGCCCCTAGTTTCCTCCCGCGAGCAGACGCAAAACTGCCCTGAATCCACTAATTTTGGGCAGTTTTGCGTCTGCTCGCGGTGGGAAAGCTACCGCCAGGCGCGGTTACCCAACAGCCGCAGGCCATTGAGGGTGACCAGGATGGTCGAACCCTCGTGGCCCGCCCCCCCAGCGGTAACGGCAAGTGCCCGAACAGATCCATGTCACCAACACCGTGATCACCGTCGCTGCGATCACCAGATTGGCGATGACCAGGCGCCGGGCCCGCCGGGACAACGCGACCACTGCGGCAATCGCCGAGAGGTCGTCGCCGACGGTGACGACGTCGGCAGTGTCGACCGTGAGATCGGCGCCGGTGAGGGCATGCAGCGCCTGGACCGCCGCAGCCGCACCCGGGCGGGTCTGGTCATGCAGCCCCAGCACCCCGATCGCCTGGCCGTCCGCGGTCACGACAACGGCGGTCGCCCCGCCGGACTCGATCTCGGCCACGGCCCGGATCGCCAGGCCCGCATACGCCGCCGGGCTGAGCACCTCGACCGGGCACCTGTCGACGATCGCCCGGACCCCACGGCCCGCGCAGGCGGTGAATCCGGTGGCCTCCGGCACCACGATGGCACAGCGTGCCGCCTGACCCGGCTGCGGGAATCGCCGTGCTCGGTCACCGAACTGTCCGCGGCAGTCGGCATGGAGCAGCCCGCGGTTTCCAATCAACTCCGGTTATTGCGGGCGCTCGGTCTGGTGACCGGCGACAGGCCCGGCCGCAACATCGTGTACCGGCTCTACGACAGCCATGTCGCGCAACTGCTCGATGAGGCCATCTACCACATCGAGTGCCTCCGGCTCGGCGCCCGCGACACCTCCGCCTGAGCCCCTAAAGCCGCCGCAGCCAAAGAGTTTCACAGACTGTTCACCCGGTGCGTCCGCGCCTGAAATAACCCTCGCGCAAAACGCCCGCCGTTTCGGGAAACCTTTATTTTCACGGAGGCCCGAACTATTGTGAAATCGTTATATGTTGATATCCGCCCCAACTCGGGAGTTTGCTGCTGGTCACGCCGGTGGTGCCCGAACAGTGAGGAGTTGAACGACGATGCGCATGGCAACCAAGGGATCCTGCACCTGTCGCTGTAATGCCTGCGACGGTGGCCACCACTGCGGAAACCCCCCGAACTGCAACGCGCGGCGCTGATGCCGTCGGTGACCTGTCGCCCGGGCAGCCGGCGACAGGTCACCACCCTCAGCCGCTACGCCACCTGAACATCGAGCCATAATTCATCGATCGCACCGATCGGTCGTGCGATCTCGCGCCTTGCCGCTTCTTCCGGTCGCGTCCCGCGATCCCCCGCTCTGTTGGCTTATGCTGCGGCTGTGCTCACCGCGCTGATCTGGGGCCTGGTCGCCGCATCCTCACTGTTGATCGGCGCGATCGCAGGCGTAGTCCGGGACTGGAATCAACGCCTCGTCGGCCTCGTCCTCGGTTTCGGCGCCGGCGCGCTCATCTCCAGCATCTCCTTCGAACTCGCCGAGGAAGGATTCCGGGCCAGTGGCGCCTGGACCGTGGCGTTCGGCCTCGCCCTCGGGGCGGTGGTGTTCTATCTTGCGGACAAGGCCGTAGATCGACTGGGCCGCAAGGGAACCCAAACCGCCGGCCTGCCGCTGCTCCTGGGCGCCCTGCTCGACGGCATTCCCGAACAGGCCGCGCTCGGCATCGGTATCGCGACCGGAGCCGGCGTCAGCCTCGCCCTGGTGGTGTCCATCTTCGTGTCCAACCTCCCCGAGTCCATCGGATCGGCAAGCGACATGCGATCAGCCGGTGAGCCGGCCCGCCGGATTGTGGGCGGCTGGGCCGTCATCGCTGCGCTGTGCGCGGTGGCCACCGTCGGCGGCTATCAGCTGCAGAATGTCGCCGGCGCCGAGTTCCAGGGCGGTATCAACGGTTTCGCTGCCGGCGCGCTACTGGTCATGTTGGTGGGGTCGATGATCCCGGAGGCCACCCAGAAAGCCCGCGAGAACGCCGGACTGGCGGCCGTGCTGGGATTTGCCGTCGCCGCGGGCCTGTCGCTGGCCGGGTGAACCGGCCACGGGTTAGGTTCGGCAGGTGACTGCGCAGTGGCACTTGGGGCCTGTCACCGTCGGGGTGCACAACCTTTTTGTCGCCCTCGGGGTGTTCGCCGCCCTGCTCGTGTTCGTCGCCGAGGCCCGCCGACGCGGCGCGGTCAACGAGCAGTCCGTCGTCGCCGCGGCCGGGGCGCTGATCGGTGGCGCGATCGGGATGCGGCTGACCGGGTGGCTCCACCACCTCGACCTCAGCGCCAATCCGAGCCTGGCGCAGGCCTGGCAGTTCGGCTCGCGCAGCATTCTGGGCGGGCTGCTCGGCGCCTACCTCGGGGTGCTGATCGCGAAGCGGCTGGGCGGTTATCGCGGAAAGACCGGTGATCTGTTCGCGCCCGCGGTGGCCCTTGGCATGGCGATCGGCCGCATCGGCTGCCACCTCACCGAAGCCCCCGGCCGGCCCACCACGCTGCCGTGGGGGATCCACGCCCCGGCCGACACCCCCGAATGCCCGGGATGCCTGGCCGGAGTGGCCATGCACCCGTCGTTTCTGTACGAGATCGCCTTCCAGCTCACCGTATTCGCCGTATTGCTGTGGCTGCGTCCCCGGATCGGCAGGCCCGGCGAACTGTTCGTGCTCTACGTGGCCGGCTACGCGGTGTTCCGCTTCCTCGTCGAGTTCGTCCGAGCCAACGAGACCGTGTGGCTGGATCTGACCCGCCCGCAATGGTTCCTGCTGCCATCGCTGCTGATCCTGGGGTTTCGGCTGTGGTACGGCTACCGCCGCGGGTACTATCGCAACCCAGCCCGCACTCAGGAGGTGCCCGTATGACGACACCACCCGGCGCACCTGACGACACTCCTCCGGAGGGCTTCACACCGCCGGCCTACGGCCAACAAAGCTTTGAGCCACAAGGTATCCCGCCCGGTTATCACGGTGACCCGCAGCCGCCTCCGCCCCCGGGATATCCGGTGTACCCGTACCCGCCGGGCTATTCCTACGGCCCGCCGCCGCAGCCCCCACGGCGCGTCTCGGTCCCCATGGTGATCCTCGGCCCGTTTCTCTACGCCGCACTCAACCTGGTGATCGGGTTCGCCGGCTTCATGGGCGCCGGCGCCGCCGACAGCGCCGGCGGCAGCACCAACCTCGTGCTGGGCGGCACCGCGGTTCTGCTGGCCGTCATCGCGTTCGGCGGCGGCACCGTGATGTTGTTGTCCAAGAATCCGACGGCCAAGGGCCTCGGCATCGGACTGATGGTCGGCTGGGCCCTGGTCTCGCTGTTCACCGCCGGCTTCTGCACCGGCATCAACCCCGATCTGTACGCCCTGTGAGCACCGGAATGGGGTTGCGCGGCGACCGTCTGCACCGCTACGTCACCGCGTTCTGCCCGCACTGTCATACCGAGGCACCCGAGCGCCCGCTGGCCGACGTCGCGCGTCTGGCCGGCATCCTGGTCGAGCGTGAGGGGCACATCTGGCTCGAACGTGGCTGCCGCGCACACGGATTGGTGCGCACCCTGTATGACGAGGATCCCGAGATCCTGTCCTACCTGGAGGAGTGGACCGCCCCGACCAAGGCCCACATCCCCGACGTCGCCGGGAACTTCGACCCGATTCCCTCGGCCTACCTGCGCGGCCTGCCCGAGATGCAGACCCAGCACACCTGCATCCTGCTGCAGGACATCGCCGAGACCTGCAACCTACGCTGCCCCACCTGCTTCACCGCCAGCTCGCCCGATCTGCGGCATGTGGTGCCGGTTGCGGACGTGCTGGCCAACGTCGACCAGCGGTTGGCCCGGGAGAACGGCCGCCTTGACGTCCTGATGCTCAGTGGTGGCGAACCCACCTTGCACCCGCACCTGGCCGACCTGCTCGACGAACTGGTAGCCCGGCCGATCACCCGGATCCTGGTCAACAGCAACGGGGTCCGCATCGCCAACGACGACGCACTGCTGGATCTGCTCACCACACACCGCGAACGGGTCGAGGTGTACCTGCAATACGACGGCTTGTCCGAACAGGCCCACCGCCATCACCGCGGCGGCGATCTCCGGCGCACCAAAGTCCAAGCCCTACAACGGCTCTCCGAGCGGGAGATCTTCACCACCCTGGTGATGACGACCGCACTGGGCATCAACGACGACGAGATCGGGGACATGGTCCGGCTGGCCCTGGAGACTCCGTACGTCGGCGGGCTCACCATTCAGCCGCAGTTCGGTTCCGGACGTTCGGGCGCGATCGACCCCATGGACCGGCTGACCCACACCGGGGTGCTCAAGCGGCTGGGCCCACAGACCGGCGGAGCCGTCACCTGGCGCGATCTGACCGCGCTGCCCTGCTCGCACCCGCACTGCTGTTCGGTCGGCTATCTGGTCCGTGACGACGGCGACCAGTGGCGCTCGCTGGTATCGCTGATCGGCGCCGAGAGCCTCAAAGCCAAGCTGGGCCTGGTGTCCAACAGGATCGCCGACACCGAGCTACCCCGCGAACTGCGCATGGCAGTGCAGGAGTCACTGCTCGGGCTGCTCTCGGAGCAGTCGTCGCTCTCGCATCCTCAGATCGGTGACGTCTGGCGCGCCATCTGTGAGGGCTGCGACCTGGGGATGGGGACTCTGCTGACGCTGGCGTCCTCGGCCCTGCCGGGCCGTCGCCGCAAGATCCGCAAATTGCTGGGCGAGCGGGTGGTGCGGCTGACCGTCAAGCCGTTCATGGACATGTCCACGATGATCGAGGAGCGGCTGACCCAGTGCTGTGTACACGTCGGCACCCGCTCCGGGCAGTCGGAATCGGCCCAACACCAGTGCGCGCCGTTCTGCGCCGTACAAGCCTGGCCCGCTCTGGGGCGGCAGCGGCTGTCCCTGTCGGTAGGGCAGGCATTACCGCTCATCGAGATTCGATGAGCCGGCGAACTGGCTGGTCATCGTCGTATTGGGGCCCGACCAGCGGCCTCTGCGACCAGGTCGACGGCGTTTTCTGCCAGGCACCGATGGCAGAAACTGTGAACTACTGTCCCTAACCGTCCTCTTAAGCTGATAACTTCGCATGAAGTGGGTGTCCCACTGCCGGGGGGCCTGCCACCTCTCTTTGGACGAGTCAGGAGTGAACGCCTTGAAGATGACGAATATCAGTGCGGCCTTTGCCGGAGCGGCTGTTGCCGCCGCGGCGATCGTCGCCACCGCCCCGATGGCGCTGGCCGACGACAGCGCCGTCACCACCGCCGCGCTCGGCAGCCAGGGCAAGCTGGACAATGGCACCCAGAGCTGGACGATCACCGACCTGAAGCCCAGCACTGACACCATCAACTACCAGCCCCGCGGCACCCTGTGGGAGGTCACCGCCACCAATGAGGCCCTCGAGGGCTCGGTGACGCCGATCGTCTCCAACTTCAACATCCGCGCCGCTGACGGACAGAACTACCGCGCGCTGTTCCAGGTGCCCAGCACGCAGGGCGTCAACCCGGCCACCCTGGCCCAGGGCCAGAAGACCAGCGGCAAGATCTACTTCGACGTGACCGGCGACCAGCCGACCTCCGTCGTGTACAACGCGGGCGGCCATGACGTCCTGGCGTGGGACAAGACCGCTGCACCCGCCGCAGCCCCGGCCGCCGGCGCTCCGAAGCGTCCGGCCCCCGCCGCGGCTCCGGCTGCCGCACCTGCGGCCGCACCGGCTGCCGGCACTCCCGCTGCTGCTCCTGCCGCCGCCTCCCCGGCCGCCGCGCCCGCCGCCATCCCGGCTGCACCGGCCGGCACCGGCGCAGGTAGCCGCGCGACGGACCTGCCTGCCGCAACCCCCGCCGCTCCGGGCGCTCCGGCCGCTCCGGCCGCAACCCCCGCCGCTCCGGGCGCTCCGGGCGCTCCCGCGGCAACCCCGGCCGGCACCGAAGCGGTTCCGGCCGCTCCGGCACCGGGCACCGAGTCCACCCCGGTCGCGCACGGCACGCCGGTCTCCGAAGGTGCACCGGCACCGGCCGCCACCGGTGCGGGCAACGCCGCCACCGCGATCTCGCCGGCCGAGGGCGTGCCCGCTGAAGGTGTCCCCGCTGAAGGTGTCCCCGCCGCTGTTCCGGGCGCTCCGGCAGCCCCGGCACCGGGTGCTCCGGCCGCTCCGGCTGCCCCCGGCACCGAGCCCGCGTTGGTTCCGGCCGGCACCCAGCCGGTCATCACGCCCGCCCCGGCCCCCGCGGTCGCCCCGGCGAGCAACCACGGGACCGTGTCCTGATCTGAGTAGTCAAGGCAACGGCCGGACGCGGGCAACCGCGTTCGGCCGTTGTTTTTGTGTGTGGAGCCGCGGACGCGCAGCCGCTTACGCGGAAACGGCGGGCAGAGAACCCGACGGGTCAGGCGATCGACAGCGCGATGCCGTCGAGAATGTCGTGCTCGCTGACCACCAGTTCACCGATACCGGCCCGCAGCCCGAGAACAGCCGCCAACTCCTCGACGATGATCGCACCGCCGCCGATCACATCGGCACGGCCGGCATGCATCGGGCCGAGTGCCAGACGTTCGGCTTTGGACATTCCTATCAGCTGCGCACACACCACGAGCAGCTCGTCGAACTCGATGCGGGACAGATGAATTGCGTCTGGGTCGTATTCGGTCATGTGCTGCGCCAGCGCCGACAGCGTGGTCATCGTCCCCGCCACACCCACCCACGTGCGCGCACCTTCGACCGGAACCACCCGCAACGCCTCGGCCAGGCCGTCACGAGCCATCACCCGTGCCTGCTCCACCTCGTCCGCGGTGGGTGGATCGGAGTGCAGGCACCGTTCGGTGAGCCGGACACACCCGATGTCGGCGGAGAAGCTCGCCTGCACGGCCGTCTCACCGAGCACCAGTTCGGTTGAGCCTCCGCCCAGATCGACCACGATAAACGGGCCCGCGGCAGGGTCGAGTTCACCGACCGCGCCGCGGAACGACAGCTCGGCCTCCTCGGTACCGGTGATCACCTCGGCCACCGACCCCGGGACCACCTTGCCCAGCAGGCGAGCGGTCATCGCGAAGAACTCGTCGCGGTTGCCGGCATCCCGTGCGGCCGAGGTGGCGACCATCCGCACCGCGGTCACCGAATGCTCGGCCATCAACGCCGCATAGTCAGCCAGCGCGGACTCGGTGCGCGCCAATGCTTCCGGAGCGAACTGACCGGTGGCGTCGACGCCCTGACCCAGCCGTACCACCCGCATCTCGCGGTGCACGTCGCGCAGCTTTCCGTCCACCACGTCGGCGATCAACAGACGAATCGAGTTGGTGCCACAGTCGATTGCGCCGACCCGCCTCAAACCCATACCTCTCGGTCCAGGATTCCCGCCATCGCAGGTTCGACCGCGAGCACCGCGAGCGCCTCGTCACCAAAGGGGTTGATGCCGGGGCCTTTTGCCAACGAGTGGGCCATCACCACATGCAGGCATTTGACCCGGTCGGGCATACCGCCGCCGGTGAACGTGGTACCCAACGATTCGATCGCGTCCCGCTCGGCCAGATACGACTCGTGCGCCCGCCGATACCCGGCAGCCAGCTCCTCATCCTGTTGCAGGCGTTCCGTCATCTCCCGCATCAACCCGGAGGATTCCAGCCGGCTGGCCGCGGCGGTCAACGCAGGGTGCGTCAAGTAGTACAACGTCGGGAACGGCGTGCCATCGGGCAATCTCGGTGCGGTCTTCACCACCCCGGGCTCGCCGTTCGGGCAGCGGTACGCGATCTCAAGGACACCGCGCGGTTCACGACCCAGTTGCCGCTCCACGGCCTCAATGTCGGCGGAATCAACCATGGGGACCTCCGGGCTCGGCCGGCGGCGGTGGCACAGGCGGCCCGCCGGGAGGAGGTCCGCCCGGCACTCGCGGCGCTCCGCCGATGGTGGGCGAAACCCCGTGCGGTTCATCGGCGATCGTGTGCCACAGCGAGGTGTACCAGGGCTGGCCGACAGGCACGGTCGAACCAGGCAGCACCGCCTCCCCCGGCTCACCTGACGCCACGGCCCCCTGGGGCAGCTGCACCTGATACGGGGTGTCGCCGGGCATGACGAAACCGAGCCGCTCCCTGGCCTGGGCCGCGATGTACACCGGGTCGGCCAGTTTGACCTTCTGCTGTTCGAGGCCGGCGATCTGGGTCCGCAACTGCTCCTCGCTGGCCTTGAGTTGTTTCATCTCGGTGCGCTGGGCGAAGTAGGTGCGGACCGGCCCGGCGATGGTCAGGGTCAGCACGCACACCACCGCGGCCAGAATTGCCGCCCGGCGCGCAGTCGACCCGAACCGCTGTTCAGACTGCAGCTCGGCCTGCTGCTGAGCTTGCACGGCAATGGCTTTGGTGACCGCCTCGTCAGCGACCGGCGCGGCCTGCGCCGGTCGGGACTCGGCCGTCCGGCGCTTGGGTTGTGAAGCGCGCGGCCGATTCGACTCCCCGGCCTTACCCGGCTTGCCGGGTCGGGAGGCCGGGGAGCGTCGCTTCGGATCGGGCCGCTTCGCTTCAGGCATCGACGTAGGGGGGCGCAGACGCCTGCGTTACTTGGCCTCGAACCGAGGGAACGCGAGATCACCCGCGAAACGCGCGGCGTCGCCCAGTGCCTCCTCGATGCGCAGCAGCTGGTTGTACTTGGCCACCCGCTCGCTGCGGGCCGGGGCGCCGGTCTTGATCTGACCGCTGCCCACCGCGACCGCGAGGTCGGCGATGGTGGTGTCCTCGGTCTCACCGGAGCGGTGGCTCATCATGGTGCGGTAACCGCTGTTGTGTGCCAGCGCAACAGCATCCAGGGTTTCGGTGAGCGTGCCGATCTGGTTGACCTTCACCAGCAGCGCGTTGGCGGCGCCACGCTCGATGCCGTCCTCGAGACGTTCCGGGTTGGTGACGAACAGATCGTCGCCGACCAGCTGGATCCGGTCGCCGATCGCCGAGGTCAGCGCCACCCAGCCGTCCCAGTCATCCTCGGACAGCGGGTCTTCGATCGACACCAGCGGGTAGGCGTCGATCAGACCGGCGTAGAACTCGGCCATCTGCTCGGCGGTGCGGGTCTCCTTCTCGAAGGCGTAACCCGAACCCTCCGTGTAGAACTCGGTGGCGGCGACGTCCAGCGCCAGCGCCACATCGCTGCCGAGCTTGAAGCCGGTGGCCTCGATGGCCGTCGCGATCAGGTCCAGGGCGGCCGTGGTGCCCGCGACGTCGGGCGCGAAGCCGCCCTCATCGCCGAGACCCGTGGACAGCCCCTGCTTCTTGAGCACGGCCTTGAGCGAGTGGTAGACCTCGGTACCCCAGCGCAGCGACTCCTTGAATGAGGGCGCGCCGATCGGGGCGACCATGAACTCCTGGACGTCCACCCCGGTGTCGGCGTGGGCGCCGCCGTTGAGGATGTTCATCATCGGCACCGGAAGGATGTGCGCGTTCGGGCCACCGAGGTAGCGGAACAGCGGCAGCGCGGCACTGTCGGCCGCGGCCTTGGCCACCGCGAGAGAGACGCCGAGGATCGCGTTGGCGCCCAGCCGGGACTTGTCCGCGGTGCCGTCGAGATCCAGCAGCGCCTGGTCGACGAGACGCTGATCGTCGGCGGCCAGGCCGATGATCGCCGGGGCGATCTCGTCGAGAACGGCCTCAACGGCCTTCTCGACGCCCTTGCCGCCGTAGCGGGAGCCGCCGTCGCGCAGCTCCACCGCTTCGTGCTCGCCGGTCGATGCGCCCGACGGCACCGCAGCCCGAGCGAACGTGCCGTCGGTCAGGGCCACCTCGACCTCGACCGTCGGGTTGCCACGGGAGTCGAGGATCTCGCGGGCTCCAACCTGCTCGATGATGGGCACTGGCTTCTCCTTATTGAGTCCGGCGTGTAGGGATGAGACTAGATCGTGGCGGGCGCGACGACGTGTTTGGGCTTGTCACACGTGTCACAGGCCGTGGCCGGCCGCGTACGCCGTCGCCCAGTCACGGACCATGCGGGCGTACTGGTCGGAGTTGTTGTAGGCCTTGAGCGCCGTCATCCAGCCCCTCGGGGTGGACAGGTCCTTGCCGTACCAGCACAGCAGACCGGCGGCCGAGAGCGCGGCGTCATCGAAGTTGTCCGGGCTCACGACCCCGTCGTTGTTGGCGTCCACCCCGAAATGACCCCAGGTCTCCGGGATGAACTGCATCGGCCCCATGGCACGGTCCATCAGCGGATCCCCGTCGAGCTTGCCCTTGTCGGTGTCCGGAATGCGCAGGTTGCCGGCGGTGCCATCCAATTGCACGCCACGGATGGGCGGGGTGACGTCGCCGTTGCGCGCGACCATCGCGCCGCGATAGGTGCCGTGATGGCTCTCGACCATGCCGATGCCGGCCAGCGTGGTCCAGGCCACCTTGCATTTGGGGTTCTCCACCTGGGCAACGCGCGCGGCGTAGGCGTAGGCCTCCAGGGCGTTGACGGGCATGCCCATGGCGGGCGCTCGCTGCGCCGCCCATTCGTGCAGCTGATCGGCTGGTCTGCCCTTGGCATAGGTGTCGATGGCAGGCACCGCGTCCCCGGCCGGCGGCGGCACGCCCTCCGGAATCGGCGTCCCCAGATGCCACGAACAGCTGGATGCCAACAGCAGCGCTGTCGCAGCAACTACGGCGACAGCCCGCAGCCAACGCACTGGCGACACCAGACTCCCTCAACCCCGCTCGATCTGATTGGCCATCGTCGCATGCGCGACTGTCGACGCGTCGGGCGACGGGCCCGCGCCAGCGGAACGGCAGGTGAACTCAGCCGGCCCCACAGGGCCCCCTGCTAAGGTGAGCCACGCCTTGCTATGGCAAGGCAAGGCTACATTTTTCATGGTGTTTTCACCCCGGTCGAACGAGGACGCTTTGATGACTGTCATCTCGGACGTTCCGACCAGCACGCTGGCCGCCTCCAACGTCACATCGCAAGTATTCGGCAGTGGGCTGATCGGTTTGCGGGAAGGCCTCGAAGCCGCCATCGTGGTGTCGATCCTGGTCGCGTTTCTGGTCAAATCCGAACGCCGCGACGCGCTCAAATGGGTGTGGCTGGGTGTCGGCGCCGCGATCGCCATGACCGTCACCGTCTTCCTGGTCATCCAGTTCGGCGAGAACACCATCAGCGGACTGGGCGCCGAAGCCATCGCCGGCATCGCCTCGCTGATCGCCGTCGTCATCGTCACCACCATGGTGCTGTGGATGAAAAAGGCGGCGGCCTCCATGTCCGGCGAACTTCGCGGCGAGATGTCGCAGGCTTTGGAGACCGGCGGCCTCGCGGTGGCGCTGCTGGCCTTCCTGGCGGTGGGGCGTGAAGGCGTCGAGACCGCGCTGTTCATGGTCGGCTACGCCGAGGCGGAGACACTCTGGCCGCTGACCGGCCTGATCATCGGCGTGCTGATCGCCGCAGCGATCGCCTACGGCATGTATGCGGGTGCCGTCCGGATCAACCTCGCCAAATTCTTCAAATACACCGGCGTCTTCCTGATCGTGGTGGCCGCCGGAATCCTGGCCTACGGCATCAAGGCGTTGCAGACCGTGGGCTGGATCCCCGGGCTCAGCGCCAAGGCCTTCGACATGAGCGGCGCCTTCGACTGGTCAGCCTGGTACGGCGAGATCATCCAGGGTGTCTTCAACATCGATCCGACGCCGACCGTACTGCAGTTCGGCGCGTGGCTGGCCTACATCGTTGTGGTGTTGGCGCTGTTCCTGAAACCGATGCGCGCCACCAGCGCCGCGTCGCCCAGCGCACCGACCGCTCCCGAGCCTTCCTCCGCGCCGACCGTCGAGCCGGAGACCTCCACCGCACCCGAAAGGTCGACCAAGTGAAGCTGACCCCTGTCGTCAAGACCGGATTCGCGGCGACCGCCGCGGTGCTGGCCGGCATTTCGATGAGTGCCTGCCAGGCCAAGGAGGCCGACAGCGGTAGTGCGAGCGGCGACGGGGCCAAGTCGGCGCAGATCACCGTCGATGCCTCGGATACCGAATGCAAGCTGTCCGGGACCACCGCGACGACGGGCGCCAGCACCTTCGTCGTCACCAACAGCGGCGACAAGGTCACCGAGTTCTACGTCTACGGCGAGGGCGAGCGGGTCATGGGTGAGGTGGAGAACATCTCCCCCGGGCTCAAGCGCCAGCTGATCGTTCAGCTCAGCCAGCCGGGCACCTACCAGACCTCGTGCCGCCCTGGCATGGTCGGTGAAGGCATCCGAGGCAATTTCGTGGTGTCCGGTGAGGCCGTCCAGGTCGATACCGAGGGCAAGTTCAAGGAAGCCGCCGACAGCTACAAGCGCTACGTGCTCAGCCAGACCGACGCGCTGATCCCGTCGACGGAGGCGTTCGTCGCGGCCGTCAAGGCCAAGGACGTGGCCAAGGCCAAGTCGCTGTTCCCGACCACGCGCACCTATTACGAGCGCATCGAACCGGTCGCCGAGTCATTCCCCGACGACCTCGATCCCCGCATCGACCTTCGCGAGGCCGACCTTGAGGAAGGCCAGAAGTGGACCGGGTTCCACGCCCTGGAGAAGCAGCTGTGGGTCACCGGTCTGCAGCCCGACGCCGACGCACTGGCCGACCAGCTGCTGGCCGACGTCAAGGAGCTCGAGGCCGGGGTCAAGGCACCGGATTGGAAGATCGACTCCACCCAGATCGCCGGTGGCGCACAGGGTCTGCTCGACGAGGTCGCGATGAGCAAGATCAGCGGCGAAGAGGACATCTTCAGCCACACCGACCTCTGGGACTTCAAGGCCAACGTCGAAGGTTCGCAGACTGCGGTGGCCTCGGTGCGGCCGATCCTCGACGAGCGCAACGCCGAGCTGGGCAAGCGGCTGGACGCCAGGTTCGCCGATGTCGAGAAGTTGCTGGAGAAGTATCGTGAAGGCGACGGCTTCGTCTCCTACGACAAGGTGACCGAGCCGCAACGCCAGGAGCTGTCCCGCGCCATCGACGCGCTGAGCAAAGAAGTGAGCCAGGTGCAGGGTGTCATCGCCCACCAGTGATTCTCCGGAATCCACCCCGGATGCCGAGCAGTCCGCCGGATTCTCCCGGCGCAAGCTGTTCGGCGCCGCCGGGGTCACCGCTGCGGTAGTCGGTGCGGCCGGCGCGGGTGCGCTGGCCGGTCGCGCCTCTGCGGCCAGCGTCCCGCACGGTGCCCTGCAGGGGCCGGTCCCGTTTCGGGGTGACCGGCAGGCCGGCATCATCACCGAGGCCCAGGACCGGATGCATTTCTGCTCCTTCGACGTGACCACCGACAACCGCGACGACGTCATCGCACTGCTCAAGCAGTGGACAAAGATGGCCGAGCGGATGACGCGCGGCGAGGAGACCGAAGACGGTGGCGCCGTGGACGGCAATCCGTATGCGCCGCCGTCGGATACCGGTGAGGCACTGGGCCTGCCGGCCTCACAGCTCACCCTGACGATCGGGTTCGGGCCGTCGTTCTTCCGCAAGGATGGCAAGGACCGCTTCGGCATCGCCGACAAGCAGCCGGCCGAGCTCAAGGACCTGCCGAAGTTCCCCAACGAGACCATGGACCCGGCCCGTAGCGGTGGCGACATCTGCGTGCAGGCGTGCGCCAACGATCCGCAGGTCGCGGTGCACGCGATCCGCAACCTGGCCCGCGTCGGGTTCGGCACGGTCGCGGTGCGGTACTCACAGCTGGGGTTCGGCCGTACCTCGTCGACCACCCGGGGCCAGGCCACCCCGCGAAACCTGTTCGGGTTCAAGGACGGAACCAACAACCTCAAGTCCGATCAGACCGACCTGCTCGACAAGAACGTCTGGGTGGCCGAGGGCGACGGACCTGCCTGGTTCACCGGCGGCACCTACCTGATCACCCGACGGATCCGGATGCGCATCGAGAACTGGGATCGCACGACGCTTCTGGAGCAGGAGCGGGTGATCGGCCGGCAGAAGGGCAGCGGCGCCCCCAATGGACTGCAGCAGGAGTTCGACGAACTCGATTTCGAGATCACCGACGGCAGGGGCGATCCGAAGATCGACAAGGACGCGCATGTGCGTCTGGCCTCGGCCGAGCACTTGGGCGGTATCGAAATCCTGCGTCGCGGTTACAACTTCACGGATGGCTCGGATGGATTCGGGCACCTGGACGCGGGGTTGTTCTTCATCGCGTTCGTGCGCAGCCCCGAGAAGCAGTTCATCCCGATGCAGCGCGAGCTGGCCCGCAAGGATGCGCTCAACGAGTACATCACCCACACCGGTACCGCCATCTTCGCCTGCCCGCCCGGGCTGAGCGAGGGTGACAATTCCGGGTACTGGGGTTCGACGCTGTTCGTGTGAGCGTGGGCTCAACCGTTGGGGCCGAGCAGGATCTGACTGAGCCGGGTGGTGGTCGCGACGCCGTCGTCGTAGCCGCCCTGCCCGTTGAGCCCGTTCATGATCGCCAGCGTGTAGCGCTGGTTGGGTCCAGCGAAGCCGACCGAGTTGACGACCCAGCCGCCCTGCTCCTGCGACCACCCGTTCTTGTTGCCGGGGCTCATCGACGGCCCCGCACCCCACACACCCCACTGTTGCTCCCCGCCGACCCGTTGCATCTCGGCCACCACCGCGGCCGCATCGGGCGGATTCAGTTGGGTCAGCGTGTAGTTCATCAACCGGTCGAGATCATTGGTGGTCGATTTCTGAAAACCCCAGTACGGGAACATGTCACCGAATCCCGGTTGCGGCCGCAGGTCGGTCATGCCGTAGCGGGGGAAACCGGCGTTGAATGCCTTGTGGTCGGCCCCGCCGTACCGGGTCCACAACGAGTCGGCCGCGTCGTTGTCTGAGTTCCGCAGCATGTTCACCATGAGCTGCCGGTCATTGCCCGACATCCGCAATGCACCGGCGCGTTCCCGAGTCAGCAGGTCGACCACCATGGCCAGCTTGATGGTGGAGGCGGTCCAGATCATCTGGTTCGCGCCGGGGTTGGCGAAGCGCGTGCCCGCGACGCGATCGCGCAGCACATAGCCGACGGTGCCGGGCCGCGATGCCAGGTAGGAATCCGCCGCCGCGATCCGCGAGCGCAGGTCACATCCCGTGGCTGCACAGTCCGCAATGGCCTGCGGTGCAACCGTTGCCAGACTGAGCGCCAGGACGACGGCAGCGATCCGCAGTACCCGCATCGCCACACCGTAGGTCTCGCCGGTCCGACCCGGCGCTTGCACAGCCGGGCCACTCCGAGCTGAGACCCTGCTGTTGTCAGTTCGTGACGGGCGCAGACATGCCGCCTGGCGCCGCAGGTGTCACAGCAGCGCCTGGCTCGGACAGGTTGTCGTGCTGCCCGCCTGGTAGCGACAAAGTCGCTGACCGGTGGGCAACCCGAGGGTCAGTCCGACTTGGCTGGCTCGTCCTGGTCGTCGGTGTCCGGGTCGTCGGTGTCCGTGGACTCCGTGTCGTCGGCTATGTCCGCACCGGCGGAGTCAGAGTCTTCGTCCGTGGATTCGACAGCGTCCCCGGCGTCGTCCTCAAGCTCGCCGTCTGCATCGGCCTCGGGCTCGGACTCGTCGATCGCGCCCGGCCAGTACTCCCGCCACTCGTCCTCTGTGATCGACCCCAGCGGCGTCACGTCGAGTTCCTCGGGAACGTCCTCGCCCCGGCGGCCGGCGGCAACATCGGCTTCGGCTGCCCGCACAGTGTCCATGAACTCCAAAACCGCGCTGCGCAAGTCATTCTCGGCATCGGCATCTGCCGAGACCACCACTGAAGTCAGGGCCGTGGGCACCAGGTCGGCCGGCAACCCGGCCTGGGCCACCCGGGCCAGCACCTTCTGTGCCAGCGCCAAAGCCGGCTGCCCCGTGGGCACGTCATCCATCGACGAGCCGCGGGCTTTCACCTTCTGCTCCTGAGCCTTGCGCTGCTCCCACTGGGCCAGCTGCTCGTCCAGTGAAATCGATTCTCCGGCAAGCACTGCCGGTACGCGGTTGCCGAGCTTGCGCACCAGCGAATCGGCGACATCGTCGATGTTGAACGGGTGAACGGGCGCATCCTCGGCGATACGGGCATGAAAAAGCACCTGCAGCAGCACATCACCGAGCTCTTCGCGCAGTTCGTCGGCATTGCCGCCGCGCACCGCGTCGAACACCTCGTAGGTCTCCTCCAACAGGTAGCGGCGCAGTGAATCGTGGGTCTGCTCGCTCTCCCACGGCCCGTCGGTGCGCAGCTTGTCCATCATCGCCACGGCATCTACGAGCCGCTCCCCCGCCTGGGCCCGCGGCGCCGCGATCAAACGGTCCCCGGCCGCCAAACGGGCCTTGACCGCCGGATGCTCCGGGTCCGAGGACAGCAAAACGGGAGCATCCTCACCGTCATATGCGGGCCGCGCGGCAGGCAGCGACCACGGCACCTTCACCGGCATCTCCTCGGTGTACTGGACATCACCGGTGAGCAGATCGATTGCTTCGACGGGGATCAGGGACGGGTGGCGGGGGTCGACCAATACGACGGTCATCGGCGACACCCCCTCACGGATTTCGATGAGACCCCTAGTCTCGGTTATACCAACACGTTGCCGGACCTCGACACGCCTGGTGAACACGGCCAACGCTGCAACTCGCCGGCAGGGGTCCGTCCCCACACGGGATGGCCGCCCTGCCCGAAGGCAAGGCGGCCATCATGTCACAAACCGTGGTTTACGACTCCGGCGGGAACTGGCCCTCCGGGATCACCCAGTGCCCCGGGCTCTCGTCGAAAAACGGGTTGGCGACGCCATTCACCGTTGGCAGCGTCTTGAGCTGGCCGGGTGGGATTCCGAAGAACGGATTCCCAACACCGTTGATGGTCGGCGAATTGATCAGCTGACCGGGCGCAATGTTTCCATTCGTCTGCCGGAAGAAATTGTCTACCTCAGGAAATCTGACGGTAGGCACGTTCACGTCAGGAACGTTCACACTCGGCACGTTCACATCCGGAACATTCACAGCGGGCACGTTCACATCCGGAACATTCACGCTCGGAACGTTCACATCAGGAACGTTGACACCCGGCACGCTCACATTCGGCGTACCCGTGTTGGGTACCGCCGGACCGGGAACCGGAGGCGGCGGGGGCACCGTCGGAACGGCCTGCGCGAGGCCTGTACCCAGGCCTAACGCGCCCAACCCCAGTGCACCGGCCATCGTTGTGGTTACTGCGAACTTCTTGAAGTTCATGGTCACTCCTTCGCCTTGCGTCACCACGACGAGTCGCCATAGACGGCAGTCGCGTGATGTTCGGTTTGGGAAATTGCATGACCGCCCTATGGCCGACGATCTTGCCGCCTCATCTACTGACGACTACGCAATACCTTGACCCCCCGCATGTATGTCGGGCCTGCGCACCGAGGCGTTAACAGCGAATCGGCGATTCAGCCGGTGCGGACGTCCAAAAGGTGTTGCCACCAGCCGATTAGACCGAGAAAAATTACAGGTTCGCGGTGATGTCGACGCTGCCCTCGGTCTGTCCGTTGAGCACGAGCACCAGACCGGCCACCATTCGGACAATGTCGAGGTCACGGATCCGCGGTGAGCCGATCCCATCGCTCTCACGTGGTATCGGCACCTGAACCACCGAGGTGGTGGCCCGGTAGTGCGCGCCGGGGTACAGCCGCTTGAGCCGCAGCTGCGCGGAATCGGGCAGCACCAGTGGTGACAACTTGATCGTCGATGCCGACACCGCGCCGATCTCGGTGATGCCATACTTCCGGCACAGCAACCGGAGCCGTGCCACCGCGACCAGACGCTGCGCCTCGACCGGCAGCGGGCCATACCTGTCGTTGAGTTCGTCGACGACGGCCTTCACCGCGTCCTCATCGGCGGCCGCGGCCAGCCGCCGATAGCCCTCCAGCCGCAACCGGTCGCTGCCGATGTACTCCGGCGGCAGGTGCGCATCGACTGGGAGGTCGACGCGCACTTCCTTCGCTTCCTGCGGTGTGGCAACGGTTTTCCCGTCAGCCGCAGCCCGGTAGGCCTCCACCGCTTCGCCGACCAAGCGCACATAGAGGTCGAAACCCACCCCGGCCACGTGGCCGGACTGCTCGGCGCCCAGTACGTTGCCCGCGCCGCGGATCTCCAGGTCCTTCATGGCCACGGCCATGCCCGCGCCCAGCTCATTGTTCTGCGCGATGGTGGCCAAACGGTCGTAGGCGGTCTCGGTGAGCGGTGAATTGGGCGGATAGAGCATGTAGGCGTATCCGCGTTCGCGGCTGCGGCCCACCCGGCCACGCAGCTGATGGAGCTGTGACAACCCGAAGGTGTCGGCGCGTTCGACGATCAGCGTGTTGGCGTTGGAGATGTCCAGGCCGGTCTCGACGATCGTGGTGCACACCAGGATGTCGTACTCACGATTCCAGAAGCCCTCGACGGTCTTCTCCAGCGTTTCCTCGTTCATCTGACCGTGGGCGACGACGACCCTGGCTTCGGGCACCATTTGACGAATCCGCGCCGCGGCCTGGTCGATGGTGCGGACCCGGTTGTGGATGTAGAACGCCTGCCCGTCCCGCAGCAGCTCACGGCGCAACGCCGCGGCCACCTGCTTGTCGTCATGTGGGCCGACGTACGTCAGCACCGGATAGCGCTCCTCGGGCGGGGTGAGAATCGTCGACATCTCGCGGATTCCGGCCAGGCTCATCTCCAGGGTGCGCGGAATCGGGGTGGCGCTCATGGTGAGCACGTCGACGTGGGTGCGCATCGACTTGATGTGTTCCTTGTGTTCGACGCCGAACCGCTGTTCCTCATCAACAATGATGAGTCCCAGGTCTTTCCAGGTCACGCCGGTCTGCAACAGCCGGTGCGTCCCGATCACCACGTCGACCGATCCGTCGGCCATCCCCTCTATCGTGGCCCGAGACTCGGCGGGATCGGTGAACCGCGACAACCCCTTGACCGTCACCGGGAAACCCGCCATCCGATTGGTGAAGGTCTGCAGATGCTGATCGGCCAGCAGCGTCGTCGGCACCAGCACCGCCACCTGCTTGCCGTCCTGCACCGCTTTGAACGCGGCCCGCACCGCGATCTCGGTCTTGCCGTAACCCACATCGCCGCAGATCACCCGGTCCATCGGAACCGGCTTCTCCATATCGGATTTGACCTCGGTGATCGCGGTCATCTGGTCGATCGTCTCGGTGAAGCCGAACGCATCCTCCATCTCGTTCTGCCATGGAGTGTCGGGACCGAACGCGTGGCCGGGCGCCGACTGCCGCTTGGCGTACAGCGCCACCAGCTCACTGGCGATCTCTCGAACAGCCTTGCGCGCCTTGGTTTTCGTGTTGGCCCAGTCACTGCCGCCGAGCTTCGACAGCGATGGCGCCTCGCCGCCGACGTACCGCGACAGCTGATCCAGCGAATCCATCGGCACGTACAGCCGGTCCGATCCGCCGCCCCGTTTCGACGACGCGTACTCCAGCACCAGGTATTCGCGGCGGGCGCCACCCACCACCCGCTCGGTCATCTCGACGAACTTGCCGATGCCGTGCTGATCGTGGACCACCAGATCCCCGGCGGCCAGAGCCAGTGGATCGACGACGTTGCGGCGTTTGGCCGCAAGCCTTTTGCCTTCCGAGGCGGTTACCCGGTTGCCGGTCAGATCCGTTTCGGTGATGATCACGAGGTTGGCCCCGGGCAGGATCACGCCATCGTGCAGCGGGCCTTTGAGCACTCCGACCACACCGGCCTTGGGTGCCGCCCCGGGCTCCAACATCGCTGCGGGCGTATCGGATTCGCCGAGCTGCTCCACCACGCGGTGGGCGGTACCGGCGCCCGGGGTGACCACCGCGGCATACCCGCCGGTGGCCACGTGAGCCCGCAGCATCGCGAAGATCTCCTCGAGACTCTGCTGACTGCGGGCCGACGGAGACTGCCGCAGATCGAGCTCGGTGGCCTTGCCGTCGGGCAGCTGGCTCAGCGTCCACCACGGGTGACCGCCGGCGACCGCATCCTCACGTGCCTGCTCGAACGGGACGAATCCGGATGCGCCCAGCGCCTCGATGTCGATGGGGGCATCCCCGCCGACCGCGGCCGTCGACCACGAGGCCTCCAGGAACTCCCGCCCGGTCTTGATCAGATCGCCGGCCCGGGTCCGCACCTTCTCGGGGTCGCACAGCAGCACCGGGGCGCCCTCGGGCAGGTGGTGCGTCAGCGTCGTGGGCTGCACCGGATGCAACAGCGGCAGCAGCGCCTCCATCCCGTCGACGGGAATGCCCTCGGCGAGCTTGGCCAGCATCTCTGGCACGCTGCCGGTCACGGCGTTCTCGCGAACGGGGTGCTCGGCGGCGAGCGCTGCGGCGCGCTCACGCACCTCATCGGTCATCAACAGTTCGCGGCACGGCACGGCAACCACGTTCTGTACGGGGATCTCGGGGATCGAACGCTGGTCGGCGATCGAGAACATCCGCATCTCGGAGATCTCGTCACCCCAGAACTCGACGCGGACCGGATGCTCGGCGGTGGGCGGGAAGATGTCCAGGATGCCACCGCGCACGGCGAACTCTCCGCGTTTGCCGACCATGTCGACGCGGGTGTAGGCCAGGTCGACGAGCCGGGCGACCACGGCTTCGAACTCAGCCTCGGCACCCAAGCTGAGGGTGACCGGCTCGGTGCCCACCACATCCGGGGCCATCGGCTGCAGCAGCGAACGCGTGGTGGTGACCACCACCCGCAGCGGCGGGCCCAGCAACGCGTCGTCGGGATGAGCCAGCCGGCGCAACAGCATCAGCCGGGCAGCGACCGTCTCCACGCCCGGAGACAAGCGCTCGTGCGGCAGCGTCTCCCAGGACGGGAACAGCGCGACGGCATCGCCGACCACGCCGCGCAGCTCAGCGGTCAGATCGTCGGCCTCGCGTCCGGTGGCGGCGACCACCAGCAACGGCCCCTGCTGGGCCAGCCCGGCAGCCACCAGCACGCGGGCACTGGTGGGCCCGACAAGCGCCAGATCGGCGGGCCGGTCGGCGGCGCGGCGAAGGACGTCCCGCAAGGACGGATCGGTTAATGCCAGCTCGACGAGACCCGCGATCGGGGTCTGGACATGGTTGTGCCCCGGTGCGGTCATGATGAAGGCCATTCTACGGGGCCGGGAATTCGGCTCCGCCCCGATCTCCGCCGGGCGATCATGGACCGATGAAGCGTTGGACGGCGGCGCTCGCGGTGGTGCTGACGGTGGCGCTCGCGATGATCTGGCTGACCGGCCGGCACTCGTCGGACTCCGCACACGAGGCAGTACCGACGCACCTCGGACCGGACGGCATACCCGACTTCGCCGCCTACCCGGCCGTCGATCCGGCGCAGTACGTCCTGCGCGAGGGCCAGGGATTTCCAGTTCAGGGATTTCGTACCCCCGACGGCTTCGCCTGCATGACCACCCAGCACCGCGCGATGTACGCCCTGGACTGTCGTGGGCCGTTCGTCGGGGCGCCCAACGATGCCAACCTGGCGCACCTGTTCAGTTACGGCACCACCAACGGGGCGATCCCGATGAGTTTCTCCCGTACCGGAGAGCCCCTGAGTCCGGTCGACGGCCTCACCGAGGACGAAGCCCCGATGCTCCCGGCCGGCCAACGCTTCGACGCGGGCAACGCCACGTGCATCCACACCGACGACATCCTGCTGGCCTGCCGGATGGCCGATCCCGTCAAAGGCAACGGGTTCATCGCCACCGCGACCGAGACGAAGTCCTTCGGGAGGACCTGAGCCCGTCAAGATTGAGGCCGCCGGCATCAAGGGATCGTCAAGCCCGGTGACAGCCGCCCCGCCGCGGTCCACGTTGAAGTCATGACCCTGCTGGACATCCTGCCTTCATTACGCGACACCACCCGACCGCGGCTCGACCCGAACATCTGGCCGCTGACCACCGGCGTCGACGAGCAGGGCCGGATCACCGTCGGCCGGGTGGCACTGACCGACATCGCCGACGAGTACCGCACCCCGGCCTATGTGCTGGACGAGACCGATTTCCGGACCCGCGCCCGGCGCTACCGGGCCGCCCTCGGCCAAACCGAGGTGGTCTACGCCGGCAAGTCGCTGTTGACCACGGCGGTCGCACACTGGGCTGCCAAGGAAGGCCTGGGGGTCGATGTGTGTTCGGCGGCCGAGCTCGCGACGGCCCTGGCCGGCGGCGTCGACCCGAAGCGCATCGTGCTGCACGGCAACGCGAAGTCGTGCGACGAGCTGCGCGATGCGATCGACGTCGGGGTGGGCCGGATCGTGATCGACTGCCCGATGGAGATCACCTACCTGGCCGGGCTGGTACGTCGACCCCAGCAGGTACTGATCCGGGTCGCGCCCGACATCGACATCCATGGGCATCGAGCGATCACCACGGGCGTGACCGATCAGAAGTTCGGCTTCGCGCTGGCCGACCGACGGGCCGCCCGCGCCGCGGCCCGCGTTCTGGCCACCCCCAACCTCGATCTGGTTGGGCTGCACTGCCATATCGGTTCGCAGATCACCGATCCTGCGCCCTACGGCGAGGCCGTACACCGGTTGATCGGCGCGATGGCCGACATCCGTGCCGAGCACGACGTACTGCTGACCGAGCTCAACATCGGTGGCGGCCATGGGGTTCCGTATGTCCGTGGGGACGCGGCGCTCGATACCGGCGCATTCGCCGCCATCGTCGACGATGCACTGACCACCGCGTGCGCGGCCGAACGGTTCCCACGGCCGCGTCTGGTCGTCGAACCCGGCCGGGCCATCAGCGCCCGGGCCGGGCTGACGCTGTACCGGGTGCACGGGGTGAAGTCCCAGCCGGGCGGACGCACCTTCGTCGCGGTGGACGGCGGCATGAGCGACAACCCCCGCGTCGCGCTTTACGGCGCTGAATACACTGTGGCCCTGGCAAATCGGCATCCGCTGGGGCCGACGATGGTGGCCACCGTGGTGGGCCGGCACTGCGAGGCCGGTGACGAGATCGTGCACGACGTCGAACTACCCGCCGACATCCACGCCGGCGACCTGCTGGCCGTCGCCTGCACCGGGGCCTACCAACACAGCATGGCCTCGACCTACAACATGGTGGGCCGCCCACCCGTGGTGGCGGTGCGAGACGGCGCGTCGCGGGTGCTGGTGCGTCGGGAGACGACGGCGGACCTGCTATCGCGGGATCTGGGATGAGCGCGGCCGTCAGCCATCCCGCTCGACAAGATCCTTGATCCTGGCAAGCCGGCGTTCCCAACCCGCCGCGATGCCGTCGAGCCGCCGTGCCACCTCACTGAGCCGAGCGCCCACCGCCTCGTACCTGATCTCTCTCCCGACCCGGGTGGCCACCACCAGGCCGACATCGGTGAGCACTTTCAGGTGTTTGGCGATGGCCTGGCGGCTGATCGGGAGTTCGTCGGCCAGTGACGACGCGGACGCGGGCCGACGGCCGAGGGCAATCAGAACCTGCCACCGGCTGTCGTCGGCCAGTGCGGCGAAAACCTGTACCGGCGAGGCATTTTCATGCATCGGCAGCGGCCCCCACCAGATACTTCTGGGCGAGACCGAGCTCGACCGGCCAGCCGCCACTGTGATCGTCGAACCGGGAGCGGCGGTTGGCCTCGGGCTCGTCGAGCGAGGCGAACCCACTCTCGACGACTCGCAGCACCACGCCAGATGGGGCTGGGGTAATCCAGAATTCGACGAGGGTGGACGAGCTGTCGAGGTCATCGGCGTCGATGTGCCACCGGAAGGCCGCATAGCTCGGCTCATCGAGTGTGACGGTGCGCAACGCAAACCTGCCGTGCGTGGGGTCGGTGACGATGGCGACGTCGCCGTCACGATCGATGCGGTGTTCGGTGATCCGCTCTTCGTTGATGTACCAGCCGGGTTCGCTCACCAGGTCCCAGACGCGTTGCGCCGGTGCGTCGATGGCAATCTCGCGCTCGATGCGGTCGTAGTCGGTGGTCATGTCGGGGTGTCCTCTCTGACGGAATTGCTGCAACCCAAGGGTTGCACATGCGAGCCCGTTGTCGCAACCCTAAGGTTGCAGTTTGGGCGAGCGGACGCCGCAGACCTACTCCTCGTGCAGGACCGGGTCGGACTCCAGATGGGTCAGGCCGTTCCACATCAGGTTGACCACATGGGCGGCCACCACTTCTTTCTTGGGCTCGCGGACGTCGAGCCACCACTGCGCGGTCATCGACACCGAACCGACCAGCGCCTGGGCATACAGCGGCGCCAGGTCGGGGTCGAGCCCGCGTCGGGAGAAGTCCCCGGCCAGGATCGAAGACACCTGATTGACCGCATCGTTGAGCAACGTCGAGTACGTACCCGAGGTGATCGCGGCCGGCGAGTCCCGGATCAAGATGCGAAAGCCGTCGGTGCGTTCCTCGACATAGGTCAGCAGGGCCAACGCCACCCGTTCGACGCGCACCCGCGACCGGTTGTTGGTCAGCGACGAGGTGATCCCGTCCAGCAAGGCCGACATCTCCCGGTCGACGACGACGGCGTACAGACCTTCCTTGCCGCCGAAGTGCTCGTAGACGACGGGTTTGGAGACGTTGGCACGCTGGGCGATCTCCTCGATCGAGGTCCCCTCGTAGCCCCGTTCGGCAAAGAGCGACTTGGCGATCTCGATGAGCTGTTGCCGTCGTTCGTTGCCGGTCATCCGGGCCCGGGGGGCCCGCACTTCCTTCTCGGGTGCTGCCACGTATATCAGGCTAGACCGTTCGACTAGAGTCTCTCCCGGACATTCCGTCGTGGTGTAATCGGCAGCACCTCTGATTTTGGTTCAGATAGTTCAGGTTCGAGTCCTGGCGACGGAGCTCACACAGGCCCGCGAGCGACCGCAAAATGACACAGTTGACGGCGTGTCATCACGCATGCTGGGGGCTACCTCCCGCTTGCGGGGAGGTCGCTCGGCAGAGAAGGGGATCATGTTGTCGACCACCGAGGCCGCAGTCGTCGTACTGGCAGCAGGTGCCGGGACCCGAATGCGCTCGGACACCCCGAAGGTGCTGCACACCCTGGCGGGCCGCAGCATGCTCAGCCACGCGGTACACACCGTGGCCAACGCGGCCGCCCAACATCTGGTGGTCGTTCTCGGCCACGATCGTGAACGCATCGCACCCGCGGTCGGCGAGCTGGCCGACAAGCTGGGCCGCACCATCGACGTCGCCATCCAGGACCAGCAGCTGGGCACCGGCCACGCCGTGGCCTGCGGCCTGAGCTCGCTGCCCGACGAATTCGCCGGCACGGTCGTGGTGACCTCCGGTGACGTGCCACTGCTCGACGCCGACACCCTGGCCGGTCTCATCGAAACCCACAGCGCCGCGACGGCCGCCGCCACCGTGCTCACCACCACCGTGCCCGACCCCACCGGCTACGGCCGCATCCTGAGGACGGACGAGGGCGGGGACATTACAGGCATCGTCGAGCAGGCCGACGCCACCGACTCGCAGCGGGCCATCCGCGAAGTCAATGCCGGGGTGTACGCGTTCGACATCGCCGATCTGCGCTCGGCGTTGAGCCGGCTGAGCTCCAACAACGCACAGCAGGAGCTGTACCTCACCGACGTGATCGCGATCGTGCGCCAAGACGGCCGGACGGTACGGGCCATGCACGTCGACGACAGTGCCCTGGTGGCCGGCGTCAACGACCGCGTGCAGCTCGCCGATCTCGGCGCCGAACTCAACCGCCGCATCGTGGCCCGCCACCAGCGCGCCGGCGTCACCATCGTCGACCCGGCCACCACGTGGATCGACGTCGATGTGACCATCGGCCGCGACACCGTCGTCCGCCCCGGCACCCAGCTTCTGGGCACGACCGAGATCGGCGCCGGCTGCGAGATCGGCCCGGACTCCACACTGACCGACGTCGAGGTGGGTGACGGCGCATCGGTGGTGCGCACCCACGGTCAGCTCGCCGTGATCGGCGCGGGCGCCACCGTCGGCCCGTTCACCTATCTGCGGCCCGGCACGATCCTCGGCGCCGAATCCAAGCTCGGCGCGTTCGTCGAAACAAAGAACTCCACGATCGGCACCGGCACCAAGGTGCCCCACCTGACGTATGTCGGCGACGCCGACATCGGCGACCACAGCAACATCGGGGCATCCAGCGTGTTCGTCAACTACGACGGCGAGAGCAAGCACCGCACCACGGTCGGCTCCCATGTGCGCACCGGCTCCGACACCATGTTCATCGCCCCGGTCCAGGTGGGCGACGGTGCCTACACCGGTGCAGGCACCGTGCTGCGCGACGATGTTCCACCCGGCGCGTTGGCGGTCTCGGACAATGCGCAGCGCACCATCGAGGGCTGGGTGCAGCGCAAGCGCCCCGGCTCGGCAGCTGCCGAAGCGGCGGCAGCCGCGAATCAGGCCGAAGCCGCGCGCAAAGCCCAGGCCCCAGACGACTGACCGCGACCAGCACATCTATGCCGCGGATTGCAGTCACCGCTGAGCAGCAATCCGCGGCGTAAGTGGTTACGGGCCCGCCCGGCCGGCGGCGGCTCAGACGTTTCGTGTTGGCAATCTGGTAACCCGCCTACGAACTACCGGAAACGCTACGTACGATTGCTCCGTATCGATCCCCAACCGCGAAGGCAGCCAAGTGGCCACGGACTGGACCGACAACCGAAAAAACCTGATGTTGTTCTCGGGGCGTGCGCACCCCGAGCTGGCGGAGCAGGTCGCCAAGGAGCTCGGGGTCGAGGTCACCGCGCAGACCGCGCGGGACTTCGCCAACGGCGAGATCTTCGTCCGGTTCGATGAATCTGTGCGTGGTTGCGACGCGTTCGTCCTGCAGAGCCACCCCGCGCCACTGAACCAGTGGCTCATGGAACAGCTCATCATGATCGACGCGCTCAAGCGCGGCAGCGCCAAGCGGATCACCGCGGTCCTGCCGTTCTATCCCTACGCACGGCAGGACAAGAAGCACCGCGGCCGCGAGCCCATCTCGGCCCGCCTGGTCGCCGACCTGCTCAAGACCGCCGGCGCCGACCGCATCGTGTCGGTGGATCTGCACACCGATCAGATCCAGGGTTTCTTCGACGGTCCCGTCGACCACATGCGCGGTCAGTCACTGCTGTGCGGCTACATCGCCGACAAGTACGCCGGCACCGACATGGTGGTCGTCTCTCCCGACTCGGGCCGCGTGCGCGTCGCCGAGAAGTGGGCCGACGCCCTGGGCGGCGTCCCGCTGGCCTTCATCCACAAGACCCGTGACCCGCTGGTGCCCAACCAGGTCAAGGCCAACCGGGTCGTCGGTGACGTCAAGGGGCGGACCTGCATCCTCACCGACGACATGATCGACACCGGCGGCACCATCGCCGGCGCGGTCAAGCTGCTCCGCGAGGACGGCGCCAAGGACGTCATCATCGCCGCGACTCACGGCGTGCTCTCCGATCCGGCCGCCCAGCGCCTGGCCGAGTGCGGTGCCCGCGAGGTGATCGTCACCAACACGCTGCCGATCACCGAGGACAAGCAGTTCCCGCAGCTGACGGTGCTGTCCATCGCGCCGCTGCTGGCCAGCACCATCCGCGCGGTGTTCGACAATGGCTCGGTGACCGGACTGTTCGACGGGTCGGCCTAGATGGCCCCGGCGCGCATCTACCACAACCCGAAATGCTCAACCTCGCGCAAGACGCTGGATCTGTTGCGCGAGAACGGGATCGAGCCCGAAGTGGTGCAGTATCTGAAGACGCCGCCGACGCGTGAGGAGATCGCCGCGCTGATCAAATCTGCGGGGATCGATGTCCGCGCCGCGGTGCGCAAGCGTGAATCCCTCTACGCCGAACTGGGTTTGGCCGATGCCACCGACGACGAACTGCTCGATGCGATGGCGAAGAACCCGATCCTGATCGAGCGCCCGTTCGTCGTCACCGACAACGGCACCCGGTTGGCCCGGCCGATCGATTCGGTGCGCGAGCTTCTGTGAAGCGGCTCCTCGCCACGGCCGGCACGCTGGCGGTGCTGGTCACCGGTTGCGGCGCCGAAACGCCTGACTACAAGTCGATCTGGACCACCAGCTCGACGACTCCGGCCGCTGCTGCCGATAACCAGCCGGTACCGCTGTGGCAATACCTGGAGGACTCCGGTGTCGTCGGCGAGCCCATCGCGCCCGAGAAGATCCCGCATCTGACGGTGACCATGCCGAGCCCACCGGGGTGGCATCCGTACAACAATCCGAACCTGGCACCGGGCACCCGGATGATCGCCAAAGGCGACACCTACCCCACCGCGATGATGCTGGCCTTCACCCTGCACGGTGATTTCGACATACCCAAGGCCCTGAAAGACCACGGCTACGCCGACGCTCAGCTGTCACAGAACTTCAAGCAGCTCAACGCATCCACCGCGGACTGGAAGGGCTTCCCGTCGGCGATGATCGAGGGCAGCTACGACCTCAACGACAAGCGCATGCAGAGCTACAACCGCGTGATCATCGCGAACGACGGGTTGCAGCCCCCGCAGCGTTATCTCGTCCAGCTGACCGTCACGACCTACGCCGACGAGGCTGCGGCACAGGGCCCGGACATCGAATCGATCATCGCGGGCTTCAACATCGCCAAGAAGTGATTGAGAGCCACCCGTAGGGTGGTCAGCATGAGTGGATGGACCAGCGCCGACCTGCCCTCGTTTTCCGGCCGCAGGGTGATCGTCACCGGCGCCAACAGCGGGCTGGGGCTCGTCACCGCGCGTGAGCTCGCCCGCGTCGGCGCCAAGGTCACCGTCGCGGTGCGCAACCTGGAGAAGGGAACCGCAGCCGCCGAGACGATGACCGGCGGGCAGGTGGAGGTACGCAAACTCGACCTGCAGAACCTGGCCTCGGTGCACGAGTTCGCCGACACCGTCGAGAGCGTCGACGTGCTGGTCAACAACGCCGGCATCATGGCGGTCCCGCTGAGCCGGACGGTCGACGGCTTCGAGAGTCAGATCGGTACCAATCACCTGGGCCATTTCGCCCTGACCAACCTGTTGCTGCCCAAGATCACGGACCGGGTGGTGACGGTGTCCTCGCTGATGCACTTGATCGGGAAGATCAGCCTCCAGGACCTGAACTGGAAATCGCGGCCATATTCGGCGTGGCTGGCGTACGGGCAGTCCAAGCTGGCCAACCTGATGTTCACCTCCGAGTTGCAGCGCCGGCTGACGGCCTCGGGCTCGCAAGTGCGCGCCCTGGCCGCCCACCCCGGCTATTCGGCCACCAACCTGCAGGGCCAGACAGGCAACAAGTTCGGCGAGCGGATGATGGCGACCGCCAACCGGGTCTTCGCCAGCGAGCCGTCGTTCGGCGCACGTCAGACGCTGTTCGCGGTGTCCCAGGATCTTCCCGGAGACAGCTTCATCGGGCCGCGGTTCGGCCAGTTCGGCCCCAGTCAGCCGGTCGGACGCAGCCCGCTGGCCCGGCGGGTGGACACTCAGAAGGCCCTGTGGGAGCTGTCCGAAGAGCTCACCAAGACCACGTATCCGCTGTAGGGGCACCTGGCGATTTTTGGCAGCGATTTTTGCTGCTGGCCTGGTCTTTGCTACCCTGACCTGGCGTCACGGCGAGGGTGGACCCTTTGGACCACCGTTATCGGCGGGAACTTCTTCAAGTGTTGTGACCCTTGCCGTGCTGACGATCTGACCGCAGTACCGCAATAGAGGAGCAACACGACATGCCTAAGAACGCCCCCAACAAGCTGACCGCGACCGTGCGTAGCCGCACCGGCAAGGGTGCCTCGCGCCAGGCCCGCCGCGACGGCAACGTACCCACCGTGCTCTACGGCCACGGCACCGAGCCCCAGCACCTGGAGATCAACGCCCGCGAGTTCTCCGCCGTGCTGCGCCACGCGGGCACCAACGCCGTGCTGACCCTCGACATCGAGGGCAAGGAGCAACTGGCCCTGACCAAGGCGCTGGACATCCACCCGATCCGCCGCAACATCCAGCACGCCGACCTGCTGGTCGTGCGCCGTGGCGAGAAGGTCACCGTCGAGGTCACCGTGGTCCTCGAGGGCGATGCCGTCCCGGGCACCCTGGTCACCCAGGAGACCAACACCATCGAGATCGAGGTCGACGCAATGTCGATCCCCGAGCACCTGACCGTGTCGATCGAGGGCATCGAGGCCGGCACCCAGATCCTGGCCGGCCAGGTCGGGCTGGACGCCGGTGTTTCGCTGGTGTCGGATCCCGAACTGCTGGTGGCCAACATCGTCGAAGCCCCGAGCGCCGAGGACCTCGAGTCCGAGGGCGGCGGCGAGGCTGCCGAGGCCCCCGCCGAGGAGCCGGCGGCCGAGGCTGCCGAAGCCTCCGAGTAAGCATCCCTTTCGATGGCCGAGCCGCTGCTGGTGGTGGGCCTGGGAAATCCCGGGCCCGCCTACGCCAAGACCCGGCACAATGTCGGGTTCATGGTGGCCGATGTACTGGCCGCCCGCATCGGCTCGGCCTTCAAGGCGCACAAGAAGTCCGGCGCCGAGGTGATCACCGGCCGGCTCGCAGGAGCCCCGGTGATACTGGCCAAACCTCGGTGCTACATGAACGAGTCCGGCCGCCAGGTCGGACCGTTGGCCAAGTTCTACTCGGTCCCGCCGGGCCGGCTCGTGGTCATCCACGACGAGCTCGACATCGACTTCGGCCGGATCCGGCTCAAGATCGGCGGCGGCGAGGGCGGCCACAACGGGCTGCGTTCGCTCGCGTCAGCACTGGGCAGCAAAGACTTTCAGCGGGTCCGGATCGGGGTGGGACGCCCTCCGGGTCGTAAGGATCCGGCGGCGTTCGTGCTGGAGGCGTTCACCGCCGCCGAACGCACCGAGTTGCCGACGATCTGCGAGCAGGCCGCCGACGCCACCGAGCTGTTGATCGCTCAGGGCCTGGAACCGGCCCAGAACACCGTGCACGCCTGGTAACTCCGCCCTGTTACCAGTGAAACGGCCGGTCGAGGGTGAGCGTGCGTTCGGCTTGCGGGTACCAGCCCTGCGGCGCGTACTGGTCGGTGTGCAGATAGCACTGCACCCGGACCTCGGCGCTGCCCGGCCGAAACGTGAGGTGCCGACTGATCGGAAGCGTCGTGATCGGCATGTGATGGCGACTCAGCGACGCCACATTCATGAAATATGTTCCGCCCCAGGCCTGCTCGATGTGCGTCTTGCCACCATGCGAGTCGTCGGGGTTGGTGTGGGTGTGTCCGGCCAGCCACAACGCGACCGCACCGGGATGGTCGGTCAGGTACCGCTCGAAGGCGGCGGAGTCCGGCTTGCCGCCCACCCAGTACAGGTAGGACGCGCCCTGCGGGGTCCCGTCCAGGAACGGGCGATGGTAGTGCTCGTGGAGCGTCCCATCCGCACCGCGACGTACCCCTTCCCATTCCCCTGACGCCACCGTGGTGTCTTTGAGGACGTAGTGATGCACCGTGACAATGATCGAATCACGGTTCTGCTCAACCATGTTCGCCCACCATTCAAAGGTCTCCTCAGAGACCACGCCACCTGGATTGCCGCCGAGGGTTCCCCGGCCGACTTCCTGCGACGGCTCGTTACGGTCGCTGAGCATCAGGAAGAGCAGGTTGCCGACGCGGAACGAATACCGTTCCCAGGTGCCGGTGACCGGGTACGGCCGGGCCGCGGCGTCGACGCCGGAATGCGCAGTGTGCACGCCGAGCGGGTCGATCCACTTCTGCCACCACCACGCATCGGGCTCGGAAAGCCCACTACGGTCATGGTTTCCGCACACCGAGTACACGTCTTCGCGCCGGTGGGTGCGCATGGCCGAGAGTTGCCGGCGGACCTCACGCCCCTCGTCGTCGTCGGGCAGGCTGTGGTGCGCACCGGACATGTCGCCGACATCGACGGCGATGTCCCAGTCGAACGGCGGGCCGCCGAGCGGGCCACCGAACTCCGAATGCCGGATGGCCTCGGCCAGACTTTCCCTACCGAATTGCCGATCGGTACCCACGTGGGCGTCACCGAACGCCCACAGCCGAAAGTCGCCCTGCGGTGTCGTCATCGTCGCGAAAGATTGCCACCACGGGGCCACTCAGTCCGCCATTGCACTCAGGGTGATTTCAATGGCCGGTCAACGGCCCGGATTCCGCTGTCGACCACCTTCACGGTCTTGTGCGGATAACGCTTCTCGGCGTGCGCCTTGGCCACGGAGTTCGGCAGCACATACAGCGTTTCGCGTTTCTCCTGTAGGGGTTTGAGCACCCGGTCCATGAACTCCTTGCGGTCGTCGAGGTAAGGCTGGATCACGTCCTCCCCCGCCGGGCACACCGCCAGGCAGTAGGCGGCTTTGTAGTTGGCCTTGAACGACAGGCTCTGCCACATCGAGGCATTTTCTGAATCGCTGACCCGGGAACGGAAGTCATCGGCATCGACACTGTCGGCGATGGTCTGCGCCCAGTCAGTGAACCCGCCCATGAACTCGCGGTAGTTGTGCACCGAGCAGGCCAGAAAGTCGAACTCACCGCCCTTGCCGATGGCCCCCACCGGGCAGGCCGCCACACACAGCTTGCATTCCAGGCATGGCGAATAGTCCAGCGGCACACCATAATCACTGACCGGTGCACCTACCAGAATGGTGGCCAGCAGGATGAAGTTGCCGAATCGCGGGTGGATCACGTTGCGATGGATTCCCATCACCCCCAGGCCCGCCGCCACGGCGACCGGCTTGTGCGCCACCACCCAGATGCGCCCCGGGAATCGGTCCATCTCCATCGGGAAGGTGGCCGACGGGTTCACCGCGCGATGGCCGGCATCCTCCAGTGCGCGGGTGATGCGGTGGGCGGCCCCGTTGATGATCTCGCCGCTGCGGTGGAACTCCTGGTTGGCCACACTGCGGGTGGACGAGCGCACGTTGTCGCGGTTCATCTTCACCACCAGCGAGATGTAGCTGCGGGTCCCGGGCAGCGCGGCCTCGACGTGGTCACGCTCGGACGCCAGGGCGGGGTCGTCCACGCCGGCGAAGGCGACGTCGTCGGCCCCGGCGTCCAGGCACAACTGCCGCAGCCAGTCCGCGTCGATCGACTCCGGAACCGCCGGTTCCGGCCGGGCGTGCACCGCGCGCACAGTCGGATGGTCAGCCAGGCGAGGTGGAAGTTTCGGCTCCATGAAGTCTGAGTATAGTTATCTATACCCAGACTGCAAGGATCGCTGCGATTGCTGTAAAAAAACCGTTCAGGCCCGATGCGGGCGCACCTCAGACGGGTACACCCGAGATATGGACGGCATCCGGTTACTGACCCCACTGCTCGACGGCCCCCGGCGGTGGGGTTGCGTGGAGGTCCGGCCGGGCCGTTTCGGCATCACCTACTACCGGCTGGTGGTCTATCCGCCAGGTTTGAGCACCACCGAGCGTCGCCTGGTACGGCTGGCCCGAGGGTGGCCGCTGTGGGGGATGCTCGTGTGGCTGCTGTGCCAGCTCTGGCTGGGCGGGCAGATGTCACCCTGGCCGGCATTCGGCGCGTCCACCGCGGTGTTCCTGGCAGCCGGCGCCATCGCACTCGGCCTGTCCGGTGGCGCGTTCCACCGCGTACGGACACAGTGCGCGACGACGATGGCCGGCTGTGACGATCCGGGAACTCAGATGGCCCGCGGGCGCCTGGTTGTGCTCGCTGCGACGCTGTTGGACGCAGATGAACGCCGCGACCGCGGTGAGCTGACCGCCGTGGATCACGAGCTGATCTGGTGGCAGGTCTACAACCGGATGGGCGCCGACCACGGCGCAAGTACCAAGCAGGCCGGCTGATGTCGGACATGCTCGAGGTGATGTCGATGATGGCGGTGCCGGCCGCGACGCTGTTGATGTTGCGCGGCTACGCAATTCGGCAGAACCGGGTCGCCGAAACGGCTGAGCGCCCGGCGCACGCGACGACTCCGTAAACCCCACGAGCGGGCGTGCCACCAAAGGCACGCCCGCTCGCAGGTACTCCTACTACGAGGTCGCCTAGCGGCGTCCCCCCGGCATTCCGAGCCACGGGAACACCGGGATGTTGGCGGGCGGCGCCGTCGTCCCGGGCCTCGCCTTGATCGACGTGCTGCCGTTGGTCGTGCAGATGGTCTTGGTGGCCGTTTCCTGACAGGTCGGCCGAGCTGACGCCATCGGCGCCGAAATCACCGATGCTGCAGCCAAACCCACCAACACAACGGCAAACTTACCGCGACCTGTCATCATGTCCTTCCCCTTCCGGGCTACGACCGCGATACCAGAACGGTCATGCGCTGATCCGCTCATCAGGGGCAGGCCGATACAACGACGTGGGAGTCCGCATCGAGCGGGGTGTTGTTTGCCGCCGCGCGGTTGAACGCGTCCTCGCGGGCAGCCTCCACCGTCGCCCCGGCCCCGCCGGCCACCGCGTGGTTACTGGGGCTGGCGACGGACACGATGCACAGGTTGTCGTTGGTCACCTCGTCGGCGGTACATTCCACGCCACCGGCGCTCTCGCAGGCCGCGATCACCGCCGCGGACGCCTCTTCACTGGTGTCACCCGTCGCAGTGAAGCCACCCAGGGTGTCGACGAATTCGCCGGTACCCACGGCCGCAAATATGTCTTCGGGATCCTCGACGTAACCGCCGGGACCACCCGCCCACGCGGTGCCAGCGGTAATCCCGGCAGCGATAACGCCCGCGCCGAGGATCGCCGAAACCCATCGGGATTTGACCATGCCGGTCCTCTCGTCAAATTAGTTTCGGCGTCAGAATACACAGGTCACACACAGTTCACCTGCCGTCCAACAAATGATTTGCGTGTCGTTTCACGACCAATGGCAACCAGTACGCGTCGCGTTGCGACAGAAGACAAACCGGCCCGCTTCACCGACACGGGTCCGAGTGGGCGCAAAATGCTGCCCACGAGCGGCGTGCCGCGCGGCAGACGCGCACGCTCACGCTGCAAAAGCGCGAAAGCGCGAAAGACTAAGTGACCAGGGAAACCGAGTTCGCGCGACGCAGCTTGCCCGACGGGGTCTTCGGGATGCTGCCGGGCCCGAGCACCACCACGTTGCGCGGACGCATGTCGACCTCGGATACCACCTCGTGCGCCACCTGATGCTCGATCCGGCGCACTTCGGCCGGATCCTGCCAGGCGTTGGATTCCACGGCGACGGCGAAGGTCTCGCGCGAGTGCCCCGCATCCAAGCGGACCGCCACGGCGCAGCCCGGGCGGACGCCTTCCACCCGGCCCGCCGCACGTTCGATGTCCGTCGGGTAGATGTTGCGCCCGGCCATGATGATCACGTCCTTGACGCGGCCGCACACGATGATGTTGCCCTCCTCGGTGATGTAACCGAGATCGCCGGTGTCGTACCAGCCGTGCTCATCCTGGGCCGGCAGGAAGCCGCCCATGGTGAGGTAGCCGGGGGTCAGGGACTCGCCGCGCAACTCGATGACGCCGACGCCGCGGGCCAGCATGACATCGCCGTGCTCATCGACGACGCGGGCCTCCAGGTCCTTCAGCAGCGGGCCCAGTGAGGCCAGCCGCCGGGTGTTGCCCTTGGTAGCGGGCACGGCCTGGCGCAGCGCGGCCAAAAGGTCGGCGTCGACCTCGTCGACCACCAGGCCGCTGTCGCAGGGCGAGAACGACACCGCCAGGCAGGTCTCGGCCATGCCGTAGGCCGGAAGGATCGCCGATGACCTCAATCCGAACGGCTTGCCCGCGTCGAGCAGGTCCTCGACGTCTGCAGGCTCCACCGGCTCGGCACCCGAGAGGGCGAACCGCAGAGTGGACAGATCGAATTCGCCGGGCTTGGCCTGGCGGCGCAACCGCTTGGCGAACAGCGCGTAGGCGAAGTTGGGCGCCGCGGTCATGGTGCCCTTGTACTTGTCGATCAGCTTGGCCCACAGCAGCGTGTCGCGCAGGAAGTCCATCGGCGTGACCTTGACCAGCTCGGCGCCGAAGTACATCGGGATCGTCAGGAAGCCGACCATGCCCATGTCGTGGAAGCAGGGCAACCAGCTGACCATGACGTCCTTGTCGACGTCGTACTGCGCACCGATGAACATCGCCTCGGCGTTGGAGTGGATGTTGCGGTGCGTGATCTGCACGGCTTTGGGAGATCCGGTCGAACCCGACGTCAGCTGCATCAGCGCCAGATCGTCCTCACCCGTCTCGACCGGGTCGATCGGGTCGGCCGCCAGCAGGTCGGCGACCTTGACCACCTTGATGCCCTTTTCCTCCAGCACCGGGATGGCGACCAGGAACGGCTCGGAGACGATGACGGCGTCCGCCTCGATCATGCCGATCACGTTCATCGTGTCCTCGGCCCACACCGCGAGGTCGGTGCGCGGGGTCGGCTGGTGAAGCATCGTCAGGCTCGCGCCGCGCATCCACACGCCCTGCGCGGTTGGCGCGATCTCGACGGGGAAGCCGGCCAGCACACCGACGGCGTCGCCGTGACCGATACCCGCGGCGGCCAGACCGCCTGCGATGCGGCGGGCCCGCTCGTGAACCTCACCCCAGGTGTGGCGAACCGGCTCATGCGGCTCACCCGTCACCATGCCGCGCTTGCTCTCACGAGCATTGCGGAACATCTTCTCGGTGAATCTGCTCACGACGACCTCCTTGGGTTCCGCGGTCCCGGCACCGGCGGCAGTACGCCAGGTGCAGTTGCCCGGTTATCCATGCTCCGCCTGGTGTACACCGCTTTTGGGTAGGCGCGCGCACACGATTGGGGAGCAGTTATGTCTCGAAAAGGTGATGCCCCAGAACCGGGTGTACGTCTGGGCGACCACCCACCGTCGTGGACGGCGGGCGCACAAGTCGCATCCGATGCAAGATCGCTAGCATTCACCGTCGATCATCTTAAGAGACCCTTAAGTAACTGCCAAACCCTCGCGTTAATTGAGGTCTGCGTCACATTTTTTTCAGGCGGACGTCGACGGCTCCGGAACGACGCGGGCACCGCTCACGGGACCGCTGGCAACCCGCACCGTCCGGCACACGCCGGCCCCGGCGAGTTCGGTACCCACGTCCACCGCAGACGTCGACGACGAGCACAGGAACGCACACGTGGGGCCGGAGCCGGACACGATGCCGGCCAGGGCGCCGGCCTCCACGCCGGCACGCAACGTCCGGCGCAGATCCGGGTACAGGCTCAGCGCGGCCGGCTGCAGGTCATTGGCGAGCAGCGCGGCCAGTTCGGCCGGATCACCGGACGCCAGCGCGGCCAGCACGGGCTCGGGCTCCTCGGCCCGCGGCGGGCCTCCTGTCGAGGTGTCCGCGCGCAGCCGGTCCAGCTCGCCGAACACCTTCGGGGTGGACAGGCCCTTGTGTGCGAACGCCAGCACCCAGTGGAAGGTGTTGCGGGCCAGCACCGTGGCCAGCTCCTCACCGCGGCCGGTACCCAGCGCAGTACCGCCGTGCAGCGCGAACGGGACGTCACTGCCCAGCCGAGCCGCCAACGCGTGCAGATCGCGCCTGGGCACCCCGAGCTCCCACAGCGTGTTCATGGCCACCAGCACCGCGGCCGCGTCGGCGCTACCCCCGGCCATACCGCCGGCCACCGGGATCGACTTGTCGAGGCTGATCGCCACGTCCGGCGACCGGCCGACATGCTCGGCCAGCAGCTCGGCGGCGCGCCAGGCCAGATTGCGTTCGTCGGTGGGCACCGACTCCACACCCTCACCCTCGACCGTCAGCGACAGCATGTCGGCATTGCGCACCGTCACCTCATCCAGCAACGACACGGCATGGAACACCGTGGTGAGGTCGTGGTAGCCGTCGTCCCGCACATCACCGACGGCCAGGTACAGGTTCACCTTGCCGGGGACGCGCACCGTCACCGAACCGGTGGGGACCCACTCGGACGCGGTACTGCCATCGGATGCCGACACGGCCACGACACTATCGCCGCCCACCCACAGTTGTCGGTGAACTTAGGCTGAGACGGTGCCCTCACCCGAGGTGGAAATAGCGGGATACACCGCGACGAAAGTCGTGGGGAACGGCGGCTCAGCCGTCGTATATCAGGCACGCGACCCCAACGGGGCCATGGTCGCACTCAAGATTCTCGATGATCGGCACCGCCTGCCCGCCCAGCTGGACCGGCTGCAACGCGAGTTCGACTTCGCCCGTCAGGTCACCCACCCGAACATCGTCACGGTGTACGCGGCGGGCCCGGGCTGGCTGGCGATGGAGTTCCTGGACGGCGGCACGGTGAACAACCTGCCCGGCATCGCCGAGCGGCTCACCGCACTGACCCAGATCGCCGGGGCACTCGATCACGCCCACCGTCTCGGCATCGTGCACTGCGACGTGAAACCCGCCAACATCCTTGTCGATCAACCATTTTCGAGAGCGGTACTGATCGACTTCGGGGTGGCCCACTCGATGGCCGCGGACGTGGCCGCCAAGCTAGCCCAGGACCGGCATGTCCGGATGAGCCTCGACCCGGCCCGGCGCATCACCCGCCAGCCGTCCCGGCCACACCCGGATATCCAAGCGTCACTGCCCTATTCGGCACCCGAGCTACTCAGTGGCCGGACGCCGCTGGCGGCGACGGACCAGTACGCGCTGGCCTGTACGACGGTTGAGCTGCTCACCGGATCGCCGCCGTTCTTCGCGGATACCGCGACAGCCCTGATCGATCACCAGCTGTACAGCCGGCCGCCACGAGTATCGCAGCGGTGCAACTGGATTCCACCTTCGGTGGACTCGATCATCGCCACGGCGATGGCGAAGGACCCGGACCGGCGACACGACACATGTTCGGAGTTCGTCGGCCTGATCACCGAGGCGTTCGGGTTCCCAACGTGAAGAAGATCGCGGGATTTTCGGGAAATCTCGCGATCTTCTTCACATTGGAGACAAACTAAAGCTGCGCCTCGACCTCGGCCGCGACTTCGGCCGCAGCCTCACCCTCGGCTTCCTTGGCCCGCTGCAGGAGCCGGACGTAGTCGGCGATGCCGAGCGTCTCGCCACGGCGTGACGGGTCGATGCTGGCGGCCAGCAGCCGCTCGGCCGACTCGTTGCCCGAACCTGCCCAGTCCGCGAACGCGTTACGCGAGGTCTTTCGCCGCTGCGCGAATCCGATGTCGATGAGCTGGAACACCTCATCGCGGAACTCGGCGTCCGTCGGCCACGGCGATGTCTCGTACCGGTCGATGCGGACCAGTCCGGAGTACACCCGCGGGATCGGCCAGAACACCGTCGGCGACACCATCCCGTGCCTGCGGACGTTTCCGTAGAAACGCGCCTTGGCACTGGGCACGCCGTAGTCCTTGCCACCGGGATCGGCCGCCAGGCGCTCGGCCACTTCGGCCTGCACCATGACCATCACCGTCCGGATCGACGGGAACTCGGCCAACAGGTGCAGCAGTGCGGGCACCGCCACGTTGTACGGCAGGTTCGCCACGAGCGCGGTCGGCTGATCGGTGAGATCAGACGGCATCAGCGTCAGGATGTCCTGATTGATCACCGTGAGCCGATTGATCTCGCTGTGGGAATGATCGGCGACGGTGGCCGGCAATTGCTTGGCCAGCACCGGGTCGATCTCCACTGCGGTCACCCTGGCACCGCGGTCCAACAGGGGCAGAGTCAGCGACCCGAGACCGGGTCCGACTTCGAGCACATGGTCGTTCCGGTGAATCCCGGAGGCCGACACAATGCGCCGAACGGTGTTGGCATCATGAACGAAGTTCTGGCCAAAGGCCTTGCGTGGTCGAAAGTCGATCTCTTTCGCCAAGCGTCGTATCTCGGTCCGCCCGAGCAGTCGAATAGTCAGCGCGCCCCAATCCTCCCACTACACACTGGCCAAGCTCCCCAACCCTGCCGGGCCTGCGTCACCGTAGCAATCGCAATCTGCTCTTCTCTAGTCGCCAGATCGGCCCTCGGAGCATACCGCAGACCACCCTGTCGCTCCCAGGTGTTCTGGTCGAATTGGACCCCACCAAAAAATCCGTTACCAGTGTTAATGGCCCAGTTACCTCCGGCTTCGCACTGTGAAAGTGCGTCCCAGGCACCACCGTTGGTAACCGGCGGAACTTCGGTGCCCGGCTTTGCTCCGACCCGCAATACGCCGTCGCGCGCCGGGTTGATCACGACATTGGCTACTGGCAGTCTGCCGGTCTCCACACCGTTCACCTTGGCCACCGCGTAGGTCACGTCCTGGGTACCCGGGGCGCCGGGCTCCTCGACGACCTGGCGGCTCATGTTCATGTCGGCGTCTTCGATACGCCGGTGGCCCGGCTCCAGCGCGACGCGCTCGGTGACCTTCTCGATGCGCATGCGGGTCACCTGAACCTGCATACCCTCGGTGACCGGGGTCGATGCGGCCGGAACGACCGTGTCGTTCTGCTGCAGCGGGTTCCCCGCAGCGGCGAGCAGACCGGCCACATTCGGGGCAGCCAGATGCACCGTCTGTACAGTGCCGCCGTCGTCGATCCGGACAGTCTTGGCACTCACCACAGGCAGTGCCATGCCACCCAGCGGAACCCTGCTGCCGCGGGACGCCGCGGCGGGCGCCTTGTCGGTCATCTTCAGCTGCGCCAGGGCCTCGTCCACGGTCGAGGCGGTGGTCCACACCTGCTTGCTGTCATTGCCGTCCAGCGACAACTCCAGGGGCCGACTGCGGCGCAGAACGATGGTGTCGGCCTGGTGCACGGACTCGTCGGCCGTGGGGTAGAGATCATCGCGATCGCCAACCGAGAAACCGTTCTCCTCGACCACGTCGATCACCCGCGACTTCATCGTCGTCACGGTCATCGGCGCGCCGTCGACGCTCAGCGTGACGGTCTTGTGCGATTCGACGGCGTAGCCCCCGGCCGCAGTCAGCGTGACCAGCAGGGCTCCGACCACGCCACGCAGCAGCGGCGATCGGGATTCATGAAGTTTGTTCAGCGCGTCCATATACCCGCATTTCGGCTCGGACGGCATAGTTCACCGCCGGCGGTTGAGGTTTGATCACAAGACGGTAACGAAAAGTGGCCACACTAACAACCTGGGCCTCGGCACGTTCCGCTAACTTCCGTTAAGTCCGTACACCCGCGCCGCAGTGGCTGCGGTCTCGGACGCGACCTCCTTGGCGGGCCGGTCCAGCAACTCTGCGAGTGCCCGCACAGTGTATGGCAGGCAGTACGGCTCGTTCGGCGCTCCGCGGAACGGATGCGGGGTCAGAAACGGCGCGTCGGTCTCCACCAACAGCTGGCCGGGCGGGATCAACCTGGCGGCTTCCCGCAGTTCAGCGGCGTTGCGGAAGCTGACCGTGCCGGAGAGGCTCAGCACCCAGCCGGCCTCGACGCACGTGTGAGCCATCTCAGATCCCGACGAAAAACAGTGGAAGATCACTGTCTCGGGCGCCCCTTCGGCACGCAGCACGTCGAGCACTTCGGCATCGGCATCCCGGTTGTGGATCATCAGCGGCTTGCCCGTGCGCTTGGCCAGGTCGATGTGCCAGGCGAAGCCCTCGCGCTGCTCGGCCGGCGTCGCGCAGCCGTCCAACCGGCCCGGCCAGTACAGGTCCATCCCGGTCTCCCCGACCGCCACCACGCGCGGATGGGCGGCCAGTCGCTCCAACTCGGCCCTGGCCGCGCCGTCGAGCGCGTTGGCCCGGGTGGGATGCAACGCCACCGCCCCGAAGACCCGCTCATCGGCCTCGACGGCCGTGGTCACCCAGCGTGCGGAGTCCAGGTCGTCGGCGATGGTGACCGCCTGGCCCACCCCGACAGCGGCCGCGCGATCCATGATCGCGCGGACATCCTCAGCGGTCTGCGCGCCGCAGGCATCGAGGTGCGTGTGCGCATCCACCAGCGGAGCCAAAGGCTCCGGTGCCGGTGGCTTCTCCCTGGCTGAGCGTTTCGAACCCACCGCAACACAATAAGGTGGGACCAAATGAGTGAGCCTTTCTACATAACTACGGCCATCGCGTATCCCAACGGTGCGCCGCACATCGGGCACGCCTACGAGTACGTCGCCACCGATGCGATCGCCCGGTTCAAGCGACTCGACGGCTTCGACGTGCGCTACCTGACCGGCACCGATGTGCACGGCCAGAAGATGGCCGAGGCCGCCGCGGCCGAGGGCATCTCGGCGGCCGAGCTGGCGAACCGCAACTCAGATGTGTTCCAGCGGCTGCAGGAGAAACTCAACGTCTCCTTCGACCGGTTCATCCGCACCTCCGATGCGGATCACTATGAGGCGTCCAAGGAGATCTGGCGCCGCATGAATGAGGCCGGGGACATCTACCTGGGCACCTACTCCGGCTGGTACTCGATCCGCGATGAGCGGTTCTTCGCCGAGGACGAGACCACCGAGGGCCCCGACGGCACCCGCACCGCGATCGAGACGGGCACGCCGGTCACCTGGACCGAAGAGCAGACCTACTTCTTCCGGTTGTCCGCCTACACCGAGCGGCTGCTGGCGCACTACCAGGCCCACCCCGAGTTCATCGGCCCCGACGTGCGCCGCAACGAGATCGTCAGCTTCGTCTCGGGCGGGCTGAAAGATCTGTCGATCTCGCGGACCACGTTCGACTGGGGTGTGCCGGTACCGGACCACCCCGACCACGTGATGTACGTGTGGGTGGACGCGCTCACCAACTACCTGACCGGCGTCGGGTTCCCGGACGTGGCCTCCGAGGCCTTCCAGAAATACTGGCCCGCCAAGCTGCACATGATCGGCAAGGACATCATCCGGTTCCACAGCGTGTACTGGCCGGCGTTCCTGATGTCGGCCGGGATCGCACTGCCCGAGCGGGTCTTCGCGCACGGGTTCATCAACGTCAAGGGCGAGAAGATGAGCAAGTCGGTCGGCAACGTGGTCGATCCGGTCGCGCTCGTCGACACTTTCGGCCTCGACCAGGTCCGCTACTTCTTCCTGCGTGAGGTGTCCTTCGGCCAGGACGGCAGCTACAGCGAGGAAGCCATCATCGGGCGGATCAACGCCGACCTGGCCAACGAGCTGGGCAACCTGGCACAACGCTCGCTGTCGATGGTGGCCAAGAACCTCGATGGCGTGGTGCCCGATCCGGGGTCGTTCACCGACGATGACACCGCGCTGCTGAATGCGGCCGACGCCCTGCTCGAACAGGTGCGCGCGCACTACGACGCCCCGGCGATGCACCTCGCTCTGGAGACGGTCTGGTCGGTGCTCGGCGCAGCGAACCGCTATTTCTCCGCCCAGGAGCCGTGGGTGCTGCGCAAGTCCGAGGCGCCGGCCGACCAACAGCGGTTCGGTACGGTGCTCTACACGACGCTCGAGGTCGTGCGGATCGCCGCGCTGTTGACGCAGCCGGTGATGCCGGACTCGATGGCCAAGCTGCTCGACCTGCTCGGCCAGACAACCGACGCACGCGACTTCGACTCCATCGGCGCCAGGCTCAAGCCAGGTACCGAATTACCCGCGCCCACAGGGGTTTTCCCCCGCTACCAGATGGACTGAGATGGCTGTACTACACGAGAAACTGCAGGCGATCTACGAGGAAGTATCGCAGCGTAACGCCGGCGAGCAGGAGTTCCACCAAGCCGTCTACGAGGTGCTGACCAGCCTCGGCCCCGTGGTGGCCAAGCATCCCGAATACGCCGACGGTGCCATCATCCGCCGGCTGTGCGAGCCTGAGCGGCAGATCATCTTCCGGGTGCCATGGCTCGACGATTCCGGCACCGCACAGATCAATCGCGGATTCCGCGTCGAATTCAACTCGGCGCTCGGACCGTTCAAGGGCGGGCTGCGGTTCCACCCGTCGGTCTACCTCGGGATCGTGAAGTTCCTCGGGTTCGAGCAGATCTTCAAGAACTCGCTCACCGGCCTGCCGATCGGCGGCGGCAAGGGCGGATCGGACTTCGACCCGAAGGGCCGCTCCGACGCCGAGGTGATGCGGTTCTGTCAGTCCTTCATGACCGAGCTTTACCGCCACATCGGCGAGTACACCGATGTTCCGGCCGGCGACATCGGCGTCGGCACGCGTGAAATCGGTTACCTGTTCGGCCAATACAAGCGGATCACCAACCGCTACGAGTCCGGCGTGCTCACCGGCAAGGGCCTGACTTGGGGCGGGTCACAGGTCCGCACCGAGGCCACCGGCTACGGCACGGTGTTCTTCGTCGACGAAATCCTGCGCTCCACCGGGCAGTCCTTCGAGGGCAAGCAGGTGGTCGTGTCCGGTTCGGGCAACGTGGCGATCTACGCGATCGAGAAAGTGCACGCGCTGGGCGGCACCGTCGTGGCCTGCTCGGACTCCGGCGGCTACGTGCGCGACGACAAGGGCATCGACCTCGACCTGCTCAAGGAAATCAAGGAACTGCGCCGGGGCCGCATCGAGGACTACGCCGAGGCCCGTGGCGGCTCCGCACATGTGGTGACCGGCCGTAGCGTCTGGGAAGTGCCGTGCGACATCGCGCTGCCCTGCGCCACCCAGAACGAGGTCTCCGGCGACGACGCGACCATGCTGATCAAGTCCGGCTGCCAGATCGTGGCCGAGGGCGCCAACATGCCGTGTACGCCTGACGCGGTGAAGTACTTCGAGGAGGCCGGGGTGCGGTTCGCCCCGGGCAAGGCCGCCAACGCCGGCGGCGTGGCCACCAGCGCGCTGGAGATGCAGCAGAACGCCTCGCGGGACTCGTGGAATTTCAACGACACCGAGTCGCGGCTGGCCGAGATCATGCGGCGCATCCACGACCGGTGCCTGACCACGGCCGACGAGTACGGCCAGCCGGGCAACTACGTGGCCGGCGCCAACATCGCCGGCTTCATCCGGGTGGCCGACGCGATGCTGGCCCTGGGCCTGGTCTAGCGACACATCCGGGTGATGTAGGTCACATCACCCGGCGTCCTGTCACAAATCCGCGTTGCGCGGTGTCTTGAGGGCACAAGCCTTTTGAGAACAGGAGACGCTCCCATGACCGAAAGAACTGCGCAGAACACCCGAGTGGTCGTGATCGGCGGAGGTTACGCCGGGGTGCTGGCGGCCAACCGACTGCAGGGCACGCCGGGAGTGGCTGTCACGCTGGTCAATCCGCGGCCCGAGTTCGTCGAGCGGATCCGGCTGCACCAGTTGGCGGCCGGTAACCACGACGCGACCGCGGCCTACGACACGTTGTTGGGCGACGGGGTTCGGCTGCTGGTCGACGGCGCCGAGTACATCGACGCCGACATCCGTCAGGTACAGCTGACATCCGGCGAGGTGCTCGACTACGACTATCTGGTCTACGCCGTCGGCAGCACCGGCGGGGTGCCCGTCTCCGTGCCCGGTGCCGCGGAATTCGCTTATCCGCTTTCGGAATTGGAACAGGCCCAACGGCTGCGCGCCCGGTTACAGGACGTGCCGATGTCGGCACCGGTGATCGTGGTCGGCGGCGGGCTGACCGGCATCGAGGCGGCCAGCGAGTTCGCCGAGGCCGGCCGCAAGGTCACACTCGTCACCGATGTGGTCGGCGCCTCGGTGGGGGCAGGCGCCCGTCGCTCGATCGTCAAGGCGCTGACCAAGCTCGGCGTCTCGATCATCGACGGACCCGAGATCCTGGTGTCCGGGGTCGAAGCGGATGCCATCACGCTGGCCGACGGCAACCGCCTGCCGAGCGCGGTGACGGTGTGGACCACCGGCTTCGGGGTTCCCGGTCTGGCCGCCGCGAGCGGGCTGCGTACCGATGAGCTGGGCCGGTTGCTCACCGACGAAACCCTGACCAGTGTCGACGACGCGCACATCGTGGCGGCCGGCGACGCGGCCTCACCGTCGGGGGTTCCGCTTCGGATGAGCTGCCAGTCAGCAGGCCCGCTAGGTGTCCAGGCGGCCAACACGGTGCTGGCCCGCATCGCGGGCACCGAGCCCGAGGTGATCAACCAGGCCTTCGCCGGGCAGTGCGTGAGCGTCGGCCGCAACGCCGGAACAGTGCAGCTCTGCCACTCGGACGACAGCCCGCGCCGGGTCTTCATCGGCGGGCGGACCGGCGCCTACTTCAAGGAGCAGGTCTGCCGGGCGACGCTGACATTCCTGCGCAAAGAGGGCGTGAAGCCGGGCTCGTACTTCTGGTTCAAGGGTGGCAACCGGGCGCGTCAGCTGGCCGAGGCACAGCAGGGGACACTGGTCTGATGAACACGCCTGGCGCAGGTAACTCGAACGAACACGCCGAACGGTTCACCCTGCTGCGGCCGTTGTTGTTCACCATCGCCTACGAGATCCTCGGGACGGCAACGGAATCCGACGACGTCCTGCAGGAGAGTTACCTGCGCTGGGCCGAAGTGGATCTGGACACGGTCCGCGACACCAAGGCGTTCCTGGCCCAGCTCGTCACCCGCCAGGCGCTCAATGCCCTTCGCGCCCAGTCGAGGCGCCGCGAGGATTACGTGGGCCCGTGGCTGCCCGAACCGCTGCTGTTGACGGCCGACAGTTTCGGAGCCGCCGGGGACCCCTCGGCGGATGTGGTGCTGGCCGAGTCGGTTTCGATGGCCATGCTGGTGGTGCTCGAGACACTGACCCCGGACGAGCGCGCGGTGTTCGTGCTGCGCGAGGTGTTCGGATTCAGCCACGACGAGATCGCCGCGGCGATCGACAAATCCGCGAGTGCGGTGCGTCAGATGGCGCACCGGGCCCGCAACCATGTGCAATCGCGACGCAAGCGGTTCGACCCCGTCGACCACCAGATGTCGACGGAGGTGACGCAGCGGTTCTTCACCGCGGCGGCTACCGGTGACATGAACGTATTGCTGGAACTGCTCGCGCCGGATGTGGTGTGGACGGCCGACAGCGACGGCAAGCGCAGCGCCGCACGCAGGCCGGTGTCCGGGGCACAATCGGTGGCCAAGCTGGTGATCGGCCTGATGCGGTTCACCGTGCAGGGCGGCCGGTTCGAGCCCACGACGTACAACAACGCGCCTGCGTTCAAGCTGTACCTCGAAGACAACTTCGAAGGCGTGATCACCGTCGAGGTCATCGACGGCAAGATCACCCACTTCTATGCGATGCGCAATCCGGACAAGCTGGCCGGCGTCGACATCCCGCGGGTGATCAGCCGCTAGATTTCCCGGCCGCCTTCCCCGCCGAGCAGACGTAAAACTGCCCATTTCATTGCAGAATTGGGCAGTTTTGCGTCTGCTCGCGCCAGGCAGCAAGCTAGCTCCATGCGGATCGAGCGACTCGGCGCGCTGGGCGATGCCCCGGCGGTGCTGTGTGGCGTCGCCGCGGCAGCCGCCCGCGCCGGCGTGGCGCCGCCCGCCGCGCTGATCGGTGACTGGTTCTCCTCACGTGCAGTGATCGCACCCTCGGTTTCGGTGACATCGGTTGCGCCCGACGCCGCCTTCGCCGTGGCGCAGGACGCTCCAGGGCCGCCGGGCACGGTCGGGGGCGGGTGGTTCGGCTACCTCGCCTACCCGGATCCGGGCGCCGATGGCACACCACCGCGGATCCCGGTGGCCGCCGGCGGCTGGTCGGACTGCGTGCTACGCCAGGACTCCGAGGGCATCTGGTGGTTCGAAAGCCTCAGCGGCACAGCACTTCCCACGTGGCTCACCCCTCTGCGGCCGGCCGCACCGCACGCCTGCGCCATCACCTGGACGGCACCGGATCGTGATGATCACCGCCGTGGCGTGCTGGCCTGCCTGGAGGCCATCGCCGCGGGCGAGGTGTATCAGGCCTGTGTGTGCACCCGGTTCATCGGCCACCTCGACGGCGAGCCGATCGATTTCTTCGTCGAGGCGGTGGCCCGGACGGCGCCCGCGCGGGCCGCGTATGTCGCCGGGGACTGGGGTGCGGTGGCCTCGCTGTCACCAGAGTTGTTCCTGCGCCGGGCGGGCACCGAGGTGACCTCAAGCCCGATCAAGGGCACGCTGCCCAGTTCGGCCGACCCAGCGGACCTGCTGGCCTCGGTCAAGGATGTCGCCGAGAACGTCATGATCGTCGACCTGGTCCGCAACGACCTGGGGCGGGTCGCGACGACGGGCAGCGTGACGGTGCCCGAGCTGCTCGCGGTACATCCGGCGCCCGGCGTCTGGCATCTGGTCTCGACCGTCACCGGCGAGGTGCCGGCGCAGGTGCCGATGAGCGCGCTGCTGGACGCCACGTTCCCGCCCGCCTCGGTGACCGGTACCCCCAAGCGACGGGCCCGCCAGCTGCTGCAGCAGTGGGAACCTGCGCGGCGCGGAGTGTATTGCGGGACAGTCGGATTGGCCTCACCTGTGGCGGGTTGCGAGCTGAACGTGGCGATCCGCACGGTCGAGTTCGGCGCCGACGGCTCGGCGGTGCTCGGCGTGGGCGGCGGCATCACCGCGGATTCCGACGTCGACGCGGAATGGGACGAATGCCTGCACAAGGCAGCCTCGATCGTTCAGTCTCGGGCGCGCAGCACCGCGTCGTAGAGCTCACGCCGGGACGGCGCCCCCGGGTTCGCGGCGATCACCTGGGCGCAGGCGTCCTTGACACGGGCGCCGCCGTCCACCAGTTCCTCGACCTCGGCTACCAGAGCGGGCAGTTCGACGGTCGGGGTGCCACCGGCCAGCACCACGGTGATCTCCCCCAGCACGCCGTCGGCAGCCCACTCCGCAAGCTCGGCCAGGCCGCCGCGACGGACCTCCTCATGGGTCTTGGTCAGCTCCCGGCACACCACGGCCCGGCGCGACGGGCCCAGCACCTCGACCGCGTCGCGCAGGGTCTCGGGCAACCGGCGCGGGGATTCGAAGAACACCGTGGTGCGCGGTTCGGCAGCCAGGGTCTGCAGCCAGGACAGCCGGGCGGCGTGTTTGCGCGGGGCGAAGCCCTCGAAGCAGAACCGGTCCGAGGCCAGCCCGGACACCGCCAGCGCCGTCGTCACCGCACTCGGCCCCGGCAGGCAGGTGACCGGCAGATCCGCCTCGGCGCAGGCCGCCACCAGGCGGTAGCCCGGGTCGTTGATCAAGGGCATACCGGCGTCGCTGACCACCAGCACCGTCGCGCCCGCCGCAATCTCGGAGACCAGGCCGGGCACGCGGCTCGCCTCGTTCTGGTCGAAGAAGCTCAGGATCCGGCCGGACGGTTGCACGCCCAGCGACTGGGCCAGCGCACGCACGCGCCGGGTATCTTCGGCCGCCACGATGTCGGCCGTCGTCAATGCCTCGATGAGACGCGCAGAGGCGTCGTCGGGTCGGCCCAGCGGCGTGGCGCCGATCAGTAGTTTGCCGGGTGTCACGCCCGACAGCCTACGATCGCTTGCGTGACCGCCACCGCCACCGAAACGCCGACGGCTGGTCGCTCGGCCCCGCTGATCAGCCCCGCGCCGCTGATCCCGGCCCCGGATTTCGGCCCGACGGACCGGCTGCAGGGCTGGTTGATGACGGCCGTCATCACCGGACTGGCCGCGATAAGCCGGTTCCTCAATCTTGGCTCACCGACCGATGCCGGCACCCCGGTCTTCGACGAGAAGCACTACGCGCCGCAGGCCTGGCAGATGCTCTACAACCACGGGGTCGAGGACAACCCGGGCTACGGGCTGGTGGTGCACCCGCCCGTCGGCAAGCAGCTGATCTCGATCGGCGAGGCGCTGTTCGGCTACAACGGGCTGGGCTGGCGGTTCTCCGGGGCCGTGTGCGGCGTGGCGATCGTGCTGCTGGTGGTGCGGATCGCGCGCCGGATCAGCCGCTCCACTCTCGTCGGCGGTATCGCCGGGCTGCTGCTGATCGCCGACGGGGTCAGCTTCGTCTCGGCCCGTACGGCGCTGCTGGACGTGTTCCTGGTGGTGTTCGTGGTGGCGGCGTTCGCCTGCCTGATGGTGGACCGCGACGACGTCCGCCGGCGCATGCACAACGCGTTCATGGAGGGCCGGATCGCCGAGACTCCCTGGGGCCCGCGGTTGGGCGTCCGGTGGTGGCGGTTCGGTGCCGGCGTGCTGCTCGGCCTGGCCTGCGCGACGAAGTGGTCCGGCCTGTACTTCGTGGCGTTCTTCGGCGTGATGACGCTCGTGCTCGACGCGATCGCGCGCAAGCAGTACCACGTGCAGGCACCGTGGCGCGGCATGCTGCGCCGCGATGTGGGCCCGGCCGCGTACGTGTTCGGGCTGATCCCGATCGCCGTGTACCTGGCGTCGTACGGGCCGTGGTTCGCCTCCGAGACCGGTATCAACCGGTACGAGGCCGGCCAGTCCATCGGCGAGAACAGCATCATCCCGCTGCCCGACGCGCTGCGCTCGCTGTGGCACTACACCTACGCCGCCTACCATTTCCACGCCGGGCTGACCAACGCCGACGGCAACCACCACCCGTGGGAATCCAAGCCGTGGACCTGGCCGATGTCGTTGCGGCCGGTGCTCTATGCGATCGACAACCACGACGTGGCCGGGTGCGGCACGCAGTCCTGTGTGAAAGCCGTGATGCTGGTGGGCACTCCGGCGATGTGGTTCATCGCGCTGCCCGTGCTCGGTTGGGCCCTGTGGCGGGCCGTGGTGCGGCGGGACTGGCGCTACGGCGTGGTTCTGGTCGGATACGCCGCCGGTTTCCTGCCCTGGTTCTTCGACATCGACCGGCAGATGTACTTCTTCTACGCCACGGTGATGGCGCCGTTCCTGATTTTGGCAATCGCGCTGATCCTCGGCGACATCCTGTACCAGCCCAAGCAGAACCCCGAGCGTCGAACCTTGGGGCTGCTCGTGGTGTGCTTCTACGTGGCGCTGGTGATCGCGAACTTCGCCTGGCTGTACCCGGTCCTGACGGGCATTCCGATTTCACAGTCGACCTGGAACCTGGAGATCTGGCTGCCTTCCTGGCGTTGAGTCGCCGCGTCTCTGCGCCGATTCCTACCGCTGGGCTGTAGATCGCGACGAACAGCGACCCCTGGTCAGAAAACGGCACGCGAAAACGGCGTGAGCCCCAGCCACTAGCGCAGGTCCCGCGCTGCCGGGCACGACATGCAGCGGGGCCCCCCACGGCCCGTGCCCAGCTCCGAAGCCTCGATCGAGAGCACCTCGATTCCCGAATCCGCCAGCCGTGCATTGGTTTCGGCGTTGCGCTCGTAGGCCACCACCACTCCCGGCGCCAGCGCCAGGGTGTTGTTGCCGTCATCCCATTGCTCGCGTTCGGCAGTCACCGGGTCCAGCCCGGTGTCGATCACCCGCAGCTGCTCGATCCCCATCGCGTCGGCGGCCGCCCGCACGAAAGGCACTTCGTCATCGATCCGGATCCCGGCCTCAGTGCGGTGAATGGTGAACGCCGACAACGAGTCCACGATGTTGGGGTACATCACCACCGCGTCGACATCGACCATCGTGCACACGGTGTCCAGGTGCATCTGGGCCCGCTCCTGCCGGATCGGCACCGCGAGCACGGTGTGAGCCAGGCTGTCGTCGAACAGGCTGCGCGCCAGTGCTTCGGCACCGGCCGGCGTGGTCCGCTCCCCCACCCCTACCGCCACGACGCCGGGCCCCAGCAGCAGCACGTCGCCGCCCTCGACGGGCGCCGAACGCGACTCGTACGCCCGCCGGACTCCGAGGAACCGCGGATGGTGGGCGTAGATCAGATCTGTCAGGGAGGTTTCGCGCACCCGGGCCGGCAGGGCAAGCGAGGTGATGGCCACCCGCGGCCCGATCCAGAACGACGAATCCCGGGTGAACAGAAGATTGGGCAGCGGCTCGATCACGAAATCGCCACCGTGGTGCATGAGGCGCACAAGCGACAGCTCGGCACCGTGAAAGGGCACCTCGTTGAAGGTCATGCCGGCCATCAGGATGTGTGCGAGATCAGTCGGCGGCAGACCACGGAGATAGGCCGAAAGTTCCTGAGCCAGTGGCGCGCCGAGACGCCGGGCGTCGACGGCAGCAGAGATGCCGTGCATCCGGGCCGCACCGCTGGCCAGCGCTTCGGTCAGCAGATCGGCCAGCAGCAGCACCTCGACCCCACGGGACCGCAGCACTGCAGCGAAGGCGTCGTGCTCGCGTTGTGCCTTGGCCACCCAGGGCAGGCCGTCGAACAGCAGGGCGTCGTTGTTGCGCGGTGTCAGGCGCTGCAGCTCCGGGCCCGGCCGGTGCAGGATGACGGCGCGCAGAGTGCCGACCTCAGAGTTGGAACCGAACGCGGCAGTCTCCACCCCATGACGTTAACTCAACTATGGTTGAGGTGTATGGAGACGCACGAGCTATCCCCCGGCGAGATGTCGCTGCGCAGTGGCGTGGCGGTCTCCGCACTCCACTTCTATGAGCGCGAGGGCCTGATCGCCAGCCGCCGCACCTCGGGCAACCAGCGGCGCTATGCACGCGAGACGCTGCGCCGCGTGGCCTTCATCCGGATGTCGCAACGCCTGGGCATTCCGCTGGCCCGCATCCGCGAGGCACTGGCCAGCCTGCCCGCCGACCGGGTGCCGACCAGCAAGGACTGGGCCAAGCTGTCGGCCGGTTGGCGCCAGGACCTTGATGACCGCATCTTCCATCTACAACGGTTGCGCGACAACCTGACCGGCTGCATCGGCTGCGGCTGCCTCAGCCTCAAGACGTGCCTGCTGACCAACCCCGGCGACGTCCTCGCCGAACGGGGTCCCGGAGCCTCCCGCCTCTAACGCAGTCGAACGTCTGTGCGATACACTCGCGCGCATGGAGCTGGCGTTGCAAGGCTCACTGTTCGAGCACGCTGAACGTCGTCGACTCGGCAACGGCGCCTGGGTGGAATTGCGCTCGGGCTGGTTGCCCGACGCCGATTCGCTGTTCGAGGAGTTGATGGACGGGATCCCCTGGCGGTCCGAGGAACGCGAGATGTATGACCGCGTGGTGGCGGTGCCGCGGCTGGTCAGCTTCCACCACCTCCTCAACGAACCCGTTCCACACCCCCGGCTCAAGCAGATCCGTCGCAGGCTCAACGACACCTTCGGCGGCGAGCTCGGTGAACCGTTCACCACCGCGGGCCTGTGCCTGTACCGCGACGGCAATGACAGCGTCGCCTGGCACGGCGACACCATCGGCCGCAGCCGCAGCGAGGACACCATGGTGGCTATCATCGGGCTCGGTGCGACAAGGGTTTTCGCGTTACGCCCCCGCGGCGGCGGTCACGCGCTACGGCTACAGCACCGCCACGGCGACCTGCTGGTGATGGGCGGGACGTGTCAACGCACCTGGGAGCATTCGATACCGAAGACCACCAGCCTGGTCGGGCCGCGCATCAGCATTCAGTTCCGCCCACACGACGTGCGTTGAGGTCCGGCCGCGGAACTAGCCCCGTACCGCGGCGACCGCACTGGTGAGCAGGTCGCGGGCCCGCTTGTCGTCCACCGGCGACACCGGCTTGTCCGGCACCACCAGCGGGTTGGCCGTGACGATCACCGTGAACGTGTCAAAACTGGCGACGTAGTTGTACAACTCGCCGGTGCGAGCCTGGCCGCCCGTCGCGGTTTGCACGATGCGGTGCGTCCCCGTCGTGCGTGCCCCGTCGATCTGCGGCGCCTCGACCACATCCACCTGCCCGCGGATCCCGGGACCGAGGAACTTGACCTGCTTGCACGCATCGCCGGGATCGTTCAACGGGACCGGCTCAGAGGTTTCCAGCGCCATCACGATGAACCGGTTACCCGCGCCTTCGGCCGTGGTGGCCGCCACGTTGCCTTTCAGCCCCTCCGGGAGAGATTGTCCCTCGGCGAACTTCGCACAATCGGCAGGTTCGACCTTCACTCCCGGCGGCATTTTGTGCGGCGCCAGCTTTTTCGGGTCGATCCCGGCCGGGGCGACGTCGGTGACCTTGAACTCCGGCCCGAAGCTGGAGCGCACCTTGGCGATGTTGGCGATGTCCGCGTTGGCGGACGTCGACTGGTCCGATTGACCGCAGGCGACCAATCCGGTGGCGCAGGCAAGGACGCCGGCGGCGGCGAGTAATACGTTGCGGTTCTCCATCGCTCGACAACATACCTGGGCTCGACAACATACCTGGGGCGACCGACTCAGCCGCGTAACGCCGAAACCGATTTCACCAGGAGATCGGAGGTGAACGCGGGGTCGAGCGCGGGATTGGGTGAGCCCGGATCCGTGACGACGGTGATGAACAAGTGGTAGTCGGCGCCCTCAGAATGCAGATCGGCGGTGAATGTGTCGGCGTGAGATCTGGTTTCGGTGCCGCCTTCGACGACTGTGGTGACGGCGGTGGACATCCCCGCGGTCACCGCGCCCTCGATCAGCGGAGCCGCGGCCGGCGTCACGATCCCGGTGGAGTGCCCACCCGACACCCGCCACTGTTCGCACGACCCGTCGGGGCCGGGCTCGGGCGCGCCCGCCTCCGCGTTCACCTTCACGACCGCCGCGTACACGATGCCGCCCGGCCCCGACGCCGACCAACCCCGCCCCGGTTCGGATTCGGGGGCGGCCGCCGCTGCGCAATGCGCCGGGTCGGCCGTCCAGTCCGGTCCGAATCCCCACAGCGACACCGGGGTCGCACGCGGGTCGATGGCCTCCACCTCGTAGCCGGGCGGCAGGTCCTGGCGCACCCGGTCGATGCGGGCCGGGTTCACCGTGGCCGCGCTGCCGGTGGTCTGCGCCCCTGACGATGTCGGCGTCGGTTCCGGCGCCGGCCGCGACCCGCATGCGACCCCGCAAGCCAGGGTGCACACCAGGAGAACCGTCGCGACGGCGAAAAGGCGCACGGCGTGTTGATACCACAGCCCGGGTTTGCTGTCGAGGACGGTCGCAGCGCTCGTTGTCAACTTGTTTTTGATGGGTGGAAACACGACAAGTGTTGCGATACAGCGGAATTAAATCGTGCCCGGGCTGGTTGGCAGCAACAGAACGTCCACGACGACGAGGGGCAGGACAGGTGCACGGACTAACGGGAGCTGTGCTGGCCGGCGGCGCGCTGTCGGCCCTGGCCTTGGGTTTTCCCGCCCCGACCCTGGCCGCACCGTCAGGGGTCGGATCTGCGCAGGACACTGCCGATGAACTGGAACGCCAGGGCTTCGATGTCATCATCTACCGGGCCGGTACGGCTGCACTCGATCGCTGCACCGTCGCATCGGTACGGCCTGCGCAGATTCTGCGGCAGACGGTGTATCTGTCCGCGAATTGCTGAGCCCGACTCGGCCGGCAGCGTCACCGGACATTTCACTGTGCAAAAGATGGCGTCCCAGGACTGCGCCTTCTGGCAGCTATTGCCCAGGAAAGCGTTTATCGTGCAAATCAGTTGCGCCTCGCCGGGGGCGTCCAACCGATTGGAGACCGATGACCACCTCAATGAGGGCCGGCGGAATCGCCATCGCTGCCGTCGCACTCGGGGTCACACTGGCCGGCTGCGGCGACAAGACGATATCCGGTACCGCCACCGAGGAGACCGGAACCAGCGCCAGCAGCGAACCGACCAAGGCCGCCGACACTGGCACGCCCACGCCCACGGCCGGGCGCCAGTACACGATCGTGGACTACATCCGCGACAACCACATCACCGAAGCCCCGGTGCACCGGGGTGATCCGGGCACACCCACATTGGACCTGCCGATTCCCGAAGGCTGGGAAGACGCGACGGCGTCAGCTCCCGAATGGTCCTGGGCCGCAATGGTATCCACCGATCCGGCGTTCACGGCAGATCCGCCGTCGATCATCGCGCTGATGTCCAAGCTGACCGGCGACGTCGACCCGGCCAAGATTTTGGAGTACGCACCGAACGAGATCAGGAACCTGCCGGGCTACCAGAACCAGGGCGACGGGTCAGCGGGGCAGCTCAGCGGATTCGATGCGTATCAGATCGGTGGCACCTACGTGAAGGACGGCGCCACGCGGCTGATCGCCCAGAAGACCGTGGTGATCCCCGGGTCCGACGGGCTGTTTGTGTTGCAGTTCAACGCCGATGGCACCGAGGATCAGATGGGTCCGCTGATGGATGCCACCTCGGCGATCGACGACCAGACGGTCATCACGCCGTAGACACCTGCCGGGAGAACGCCGACGCCGCGGCCACCTGCTGCGGCGTCGGCCGCACTCCCGTGTAACGCTCGAACTGTTCGGCGGCCTGGAGCGCGATCACCTCGGCCCCGGTGATCACCGGCACGCCCGCCGACCGCGACGCGATGACCAACGGAGTTTCGGCCGGCATCGCCACGACGTCGACAACAGCGCCCGCTGCCGCGATGGTGGCCGGTTCGAATGCACTGCGATGCTCATCGGGCCCGTCCGCCATTCCGATCGGGGTGACGTTGACCAGGATGGGTGCCGTCAGTGCGCCGACCTCGGACGCATAACGGTAGCCGAGCGCCTCGGCCAATGCTGTTCCGGCGTCAGTGTTGCGGGCAACGACCGTGCCGCTGCGAAACCCTTTGTCCCGCAACGCTGCACCGACCGCTTTGGCCATGCCACCGCTGCCCCGGATCAGCACCGCGTCGGCCGGGTTCAACCGCTCGACGAGCTGTTGCACCGCCAGGTAATCGGTGTTGGAGGCGACCAGGCGACCGCCCGGCACCGACAGGTCGTTGACGATCGTGTTGACCGCATCGATGGCCAGGGCTGACGGTTCGACCTCGTCGACGAGGTCCATGACGGACTTCTTGAACGGCATCGACACCGAACAACCTCGAATGCCCAAGGCCCGCACGCCACCGATCGCCGCCGCGATATCGGTTGTGGTGAAAGCCTTGTAGAGGAAGTCCAAGCCGAGTTCGTCGTAGAGATAGTTGTGGAACCGGGTGCCGATGTTGCTGGGCCGTGCCGCCAGTGAGATGCACACGGTCGTGTCTTTGCTCAACGGCGGCCTCACTGGCTCACCGCCCGGATCACCTGCCGGGTCGCGTCCTTGATCTTCGCCGCCAGTTCAGGTTCCAGACTGAGCGTGTCGACTGCCGGCACCGGGACGTCAGTGAGCACCACACCCAGATCCTCACGCTCCCATACCGCACCGAGCCGGTCCAGGATACGCCGCATCGCGTAGTTGTCGCTCAACACCCGTGCGGTAAAACGTTGAATCCCAAGATAATCCGCGGACACCACCAGGGCATCCAGCAGAAAGGTTCCGATGCCGCGGCCCTGATAGTCGTCGCCGACGGTGAATGCCACCTCGGCTGTCGTCGCATCATGGCCCTCGCGGACCACGCGGGCGTCGGCGACGACGGGCCCCAACGCCCCCTCGGTCATCACCCAGACGAAATGATCGGCGTAGTCGACCTCGAACAGGTACTCCAACAGTGCCTTCGTCGGCTTACGCACGGATTGAAAACGTCGGTAGAGGGTTTCACTGGAGAACTCGACCGGCCCGTTCATGGTGCGCTCGACGTCGCCGGGCAGCACCGGCCGCAGATAGAACCAGTCCCCGGCGCGCACCTGCACCGGGATGGGCGTGACGAACCCCGCCAGCCGTTGGCGGGCGATGCGGACCAAGCGGTCGAACATCCCCGGCAAGTGCAGGATGACCTCGAACGCGTCGCGGTCACCCACCCAACCCCTGACCGGTTCGAGAGCCGTCACCGTGGCCGTGCGCGACGCATCGCGCAGCAGCGCGATCTCACCGATGATCAGACCCGGCTCCAGATCGGCGACGACCTGGCCGTCGGGCCCGTCATGGACCACCTGGGTGCGGCCGGAGGCGATCAGCATGAACGTCCGGGCCGGATCACCCTGCCGGATCAGCACCTGGCCCCGTGCGACCGACAGCGGCCGCAGCAGGACGGCCAACGGCGCCAGTACAGACGGCCGGCATCCGGCGAAGAATTCCAGCGCCGCCAGGTCGTCGGCACTGATCTCGGTCAGATCGGCCACGCTCCCAAGGCTACGGCGCCCCCGCGGGCACGGTCAGGGCTTGGCGAATCCAGCCTTGGCGAGCGCCTTTTGGCCGGCCTCACCATTGACCACGTCGACGAAACGGTGCGCCAGGTCGGCCTGCTTGGATTGTTTGAGGACGGCGATCGGGTAGGTGTTGACGGCCTGGGCAGCCTCGGGGAACGACACACTGGCCACCTTGTCCCCGGCTCCGGCGGCGTCGGTGACGTAGACCAGGCCGGCGTCGGCCTGCCCGCTGGTCACCTTGCCGAGCACGTCGGTGACCGAGGTTTCCTCGCTCACCGGGGACAGTGTGACCCCGGTGGCCTTCTCGACCTTCTCGGTGGCGCCGCCGCACGGCACCGGCGGCGCGCACACCACGACACTGGTTCCGGGTTTGGCCAGATCGGCGAAAGCCTTGATGCCCTTGGGGTTTCCCGGGGTGACGGCGATGGTCAGGGTATTGGTGGCGAAGTTGACGGGGGCACCCTCGACAAGGTCGGCGGCCACCGCCTTGTCCATGTTCCGGGTGTCGGCGGAGGCGAACACGTCGGCACCGGCACCCTGGGTGAGCTGGGTGACCAGGTCCGAGGATCCGGCGAACGAGAACTCGACCGAGGCGCCCGGGTTGTCGGTCTTGAACTGCTCGCCGATCTCGGTGAACGCCGATTTCAGCGAGGCCGCGGCGAACACCGTGATCGAGCCGGCCGACGACGTGGACGGCGAGGCCCCGTCCTGGTCCGCGCTGCAACCACCGATCAGGGCCGTCGCTGCCACCGCGGTCAACGCCAGGGCGAATATCCGGGCTCGGGTCATGACATTCCTTTCGGGGTTTCCACGATCACGGTCGTGGCCTTGACCACGGCGACGGCGACGCTGCCGGGAGCCAGACCGAGTTCACGCACCGACTGGCTGCTCATCAGCGACACCACGGTGAACGGTCCACACTGCATCTCCACCTGGGCCATCACCTCGTCGACGATGACGTTGGTGACCAACCCGGTGAAGCGGTTGCGCGCCGAGCTTCCGATGCCGAGCGGATCCTTGGGCGCCGCAGTGGCATTGGCCCGGGCGAAGGCGGCCAGCGCGGCCCCATCGATCACCTTGCGGCCGGACCCGTCGAGATGGGCCGGCAGCGATCCGTCATCGATCCAGCGTCGAACGGTGTCGTCACTGACCCCGAGCAGTTCGGCGGCCTCACGGACCCGGATGTCTGGCACGGCGACAGCGTATCGACACCACCGGCGTCCAACAACCGCAAACGCCGACAGATTGCCGCACTTGACCCGCACATGCGGGTCTTGACCTGCCCTCGTTCCAGCTGCTAAGCAGGTGCTCAGCATTTGTGACGACGAAGGGAACGATATGGCGCTGCAGACGATCTTGGATGACCTCCGCAACCGGCCCGGTACGGGCGAGGCCATTCCGGTCATCGATCCCGCGACCGAGGAGCAGATCACCGAGTTCCGCGACTGCGGGCCCGACGCGGTCGACGACGCCGTCGCCGCCGCGAAGGCCGCCTACCAATCCGGCGTCTGGACTGACATTCCGGCCCGCCAGCGCGCCAAGGTCCTGTGGAAGCTGGGCGATCTGATCGACGAGCACGCCAAGGAATTCACCGAGCTGGAGTCGCTCGACGCCGGAATGCCGCCGATGCAGGCCGAGATGATCGTCTCCACGTGCGCCGAGTTCTTCCGCTACTACGCGGGCTGGTGTACCAAGCTCAACGGCAGCAGCTACCAGGTACAGATGGAGGGCGGCGTCAACAGCAATTACTCCAATCTGCACGCGTACACCACCAAAGAGCCGTACGGCGTGGTGGGCCTGATCTATCCGTGGAACGGACCGCTGTTCAACGCCTGCGCCAAGATCGCGCCGGCCCTGGCCGCCGGCTGCTCCAGCGTCGTCAAGCCGGCCGAGGAGACCCCGTTGTCTGCGGTGTTACTGGAGAGGCTGATCGGTGAGGCCGGTGTGCCCGACGGCGTGGCCAACTTCGTGATCGGCTACGGCGCCACCGCGGGTGCCGCGATCACCGCCCACCCCGACGTGGAGAAGGTCGCGTTCACCGGCTCGACCGAGGTCGGCAAGCAGATCATGCGGGACTCGGCGGACAACTTGAAGAAGGTGACCCTGGAGCTGGGCGGTAAGTCCCCGGTGCTGATCTACGAGGACGCCGACCTGGACATGGCGATCATGATGGCCTCGATGGGCATCTTCGTACACTCCGGGCAGGGCTGCGTGTGCGGATCACGAATCTTCGTGCAGCGCAGCGTGTATGAGCGCGTTGTCGAAGGCATCTCGATGATCGGCGAGAACCTGGTGCTTGGCGGCCCCAAGGACGAGGGCGCCATGATCAGCCCACTGGTCAGCCAGAAGCAGCTCGACCGCGTGCTGGGCTACATCGACCAGGGCAAGCGCGACGGCGTCGAGATCGTTTCTGGCGGTTATCGACTCGACCGCAAGGGCTACTTCGTCAAGCCGACAGTGCTCACCAACGTCGACCCGGCCACCAGCCGCCTGTACAAAGAAGAGATCTTCGGCCCGGTCGTCACGATCCTGCCGTTCGACGATGACGACCAAGCCATCGCGATGGCCAACGACACCCCCTACGGCCTGGCCGCCACCGTGTGGACCACCAACCTGGCCCGTGCGCACAGCTTGGGCAAGCGCCTGCAGGCCGGCATGGTGGGACTGAACTGTCAGCTGACGTTTGACCACAACGTGCCGTTCGGCGGCTACAAACAGTCCGGCGTCGGCAAGGAATTCGGCTACGAGGGCATTGACGGCTACCTCAAGACCAAGACAATCTGGGCGCAGCTGTAGCGGGCGAACCCGATCACACCGAGAACTGGACGGCCGCGAGCTCGAGGGCCTTGCCCTCGAGCCGCTGCCCCAGGTAGATCTCGGCTTGCATGAGCCGCTCGCAGTACCACCGGATGTCCTCGGCGTGCTCCCGCGACGCCGTGTAGCGCGTGGCCATGGTCGTGACGTCGATGCGCCGGGTGTCGCGGACCTTCAGATCCTCGGCCACCTGGAAACCGTCGTCTTCGGCGGCGGTGATGGCGTCGAGCACCTGCCCCACAGCCAGGCGGATGTCCCGGCAGCCGTTCTCGGCGATCTCGGAGGCCTCGCGCTGAATGTCGCCCTGCCTGCGGACCACGACAGCGTCCGCGCTGACCCGCTCTCCCGCGGCTTCACTGGCTTCCCCAGACCACTCGGCGCCACCGGGCGCGAACACGTTCTGCCGGTGCCACTCGAACAGTGCTTCCGACTCGGCGGCGAACTGCCGCCAGCGGGCTGCCGCATCCGCCAGATACGTTGTGTCCCAACCCTCCAGCTGAGATCGAGTCAGGGCTGCACCAGATGGGCCGGTGGCGGACGGATCATTCACATCAACTCCGCCAGGCCTCCGGCGTGTTGCTCATCGACCGCGTCGTATCGCAGCGCGGCTGCAGACAGGTCCCCCGCCTGCAGGCTCACACGACTCGACTGGCCGGTGCGCGCAGTGCTCACCGCACCATCCATCGCGACGACACCGGTACTGCTGGGGTAGCCCCCGGCATCCGGACGGGCAGCGGCCACCGCCAATTCGGCAGCGATCATCTCGCTGCTAGTGGCCCCCGCACGAAGCGCCCCCGGGTCCACTCTCAGATCGTTTGCCATAGCAATCCCCCAACTGGCCAATCTGCTCCCCGAGGCTAACCGAATTGGCTGGGTTGAGCCTAGGGGCTGAGCAAGTATGCCATTGCAAACTGGCGTCGACCAAGGGCGGGTCCGCCCCCTGCCGGTCACCAGCTGGCCATCAACCGGCCATGGTCAAGCCTCCACTGACACTGAGGACTTGGCCAGTAATGAAGCTGGCATCGTCGGAGGCGAAAAAGAGCACAGCCTTGGCGACCTCCTCAGGTTTGGCCACCCGGCGGAACGGGATGGCTCTGATCAGGCCGTCGCGAACCTTGTCCGGAAGCGAATGGAACAGCGAGGTGTCGGTCGGTCCAGGGCAAACACAGTTGACGTTGATCTGATGGCGGGCCATCTCGCGCGCCAGCGACTTGGTGAAAGCGATCAGCCCGCCCTTGGTACCGGCGTAGACCGTCTCCCCCAGACTGCCCACCCGGCCTGCATCGCTGGCTATGTTGACGATCTTTGCCGTGTGCCCCTCCGCGAGGATCGTTTCGAGGAAGGCGTGGGTGAGCCGGACGGGTCCGAGAAAGTTCACCGCGACCAACGACTGCCAGAGGGCGTCGTCGTTCGACATGAAGGGCTCGACGCGGTCGAAGCCCGCAGCATTGACGATGACATCGGGCAGTCCGTGCGCGGCCACGACGTCGTCGCGCAGTGTGCTCACCGCCTTCGGGTCGGCCAGATCGACCACGTGCGCGGTGGCGTCGGCACAGGTGTGCACCGTCTGCGCCAGGCCCGCTTCATCGCGGTCGACGGCGGCCACAGTGGCGCCGGCGTCTGCCAGCGCGACCGCGATGGCCCGACCGATCCCCGAGGCTGCACCCGTGACAACGGCGACTTTGTTGTCGAATCGCACTATCTGACCTCCCGATCTGCGGTGATGTGGACGCTACGGCCACTATCGGCCGCGCGACACGGTAAATCAACCATGCAGTCGATAATTGACTCATCTGGTCGAAAAACCGTAGCTTCGGTTGAACAGGTGCCCGCCTGGCGTGCACGCAGACAGAAGGGACCGTCCCCATGGATTTCTCCGCTTACCAACAGCTGGCACTGACCCGCCGGGACAATGGCGTCCTACTCATCACGCTGAACCGGCCCGAGAAATACAACGCCGCCGACGAGGGCATGCACACCGAGCTGGCCAACATCTGGAAGGACGTGGCCGCTGATCCGCAGACCAGGGTCGCGGTGATCACCGGGGCCGGCAAGGCCTTCAGCGCGGGCGGCGATCTGGCCATGGTGGAGCGGATGGCCGGTGACTACGACCGGGTGTCACACATGCTCACCGAGATGGGCGATCTGGTCTACAACATGATCAACTGCGACAAGCCGATCGTGTCGGCGATCAACGGTGTCGCGGTCGGGGCCGGCGCAGTGGCCGCGTTGCTCGCCGACGTCGCGATCATCGCCGAGGACGCCCGGATCGGCGACGGACACGTCAAACTCGGGGTGGCCGCGGGTGACCATGCCGCCATCGTCTGGCCGCTTCTGGCCGGGACCGCGAAGGCGAAGTACTACCTGATGACCGGCGAGATGATCGGCGGCATCGAGGCCGAGCGGATCGGGATGGTCGCCAAAGCCCTTCCACGCGAGGAGGTTCTGGACGAGGCGCTGCGGATCGCCGACAACCTGGCCACCGGAGCCCAACAGGCGATCCGGCTCACCAAGCGTGCGCTCAACAACTGGCTGCGCAACGCGGGCCCGATCTTCGACCAGTCCGCGGCCTACGAGATGCTGACTTTCCTCGGTCCGGACGTGGTGGAGGGTTACACCGCCCTGCGTGAGAAGCGCGCGCCACAGTTCCCGTCGGCGCAGCCCTGACGTCAGCAGAACAGGCACAGAGCACGGTCGACGATCGCGGCACGCAGTTCACCGCGATCGTCGTCGTGCAAGCCCGGTCCGATCCACACAGAGGATTGATTCAGGACGCCGTGCAGGCACTGCAATGCGACATTGACGTCGGGACAAGTGAATTCACCGTCGGCCACACCACGTTCCACCACCCGGCGGAACACCGCGTCGTGGCGGCGCCGCATGTCTTTCATCGGCTCCTCGAAGACCTCCGGCCAGCCCCGCGGCCAGGAGAACACCGCGGCCACCTCGGGTGCGGTCTCGGTGAGGATGCGGATCTGTTCATCGATCAGTGCCGCCAGGTGCTCGCGGGCACCGACCTTCCCGAGAGCCTCTTCGCGGGCCGCGAGCCGCTGCAGCACTTCCTCGGTGAGAGTCTCGAGCGCGGCGGCAACCAGGGCATCCTTGGATGAAAAGTAGTGGTAGAGCGTGGCCTTGGCGATGTCGGTCTGCTCGGCGACTTCTTCCAGGCTCATGCCCTGATAGCCGGATTCGGTGAGGATTCGGGTGGCCGTCTTGACGATCTCGGCCTTGCGCCGGTCACGACGGCGCGCCACGCGACTGGAGCCCGCGGGCTGATCCTCCACGCGCTCATCCTAATGGCCGCGGTCGATTATCCGACCAGGCGGACGGATAATCGGAGCACCGTCTGACCGTCCCGTTACCGCCACTCACGCCACGCCATCGTCATACCGGCCCTTCGACGTCGAGGAACTCACCGCCGGCCTGGACAACGCAACGTATCTCGTCACCCACCCTTGAGCGAGAATCGCCATTGGCGCACTGTGCCGAACGTGCAGGATTTCAAGGCAGATTCACGATCTTGCGTTGATGAGCGACACGTTCGACACAGTGTCCGTGGCCGGCACCGCAGGTGAGCACTAGGTTGGAGAAATCCTCGCGCGGGCCACCTGCGCTGCCCCGTTGCCGGTGATCAGCCAGAGTGTCGCGAGCTGCGCGATGAAATCGTCGAGGGATAGGTCGACACCTCCGTTGACGAACTCCAGGATGGCATCGGCTGTCCCGCCGACGATGAACGCCGGTGCGACCTTGGCCAGCGGGTCTCGCTCCAACTCGACGCCGTGCACGGTGCGCCCGTGGTCGATGAGCACGTCGGTCAGCCGGTGCATGACCGTGGTGCGGTGCACATCCAGTTCGGGCGACCCCGTGACACCTCCGAGAAGGATGCGTGCGCGACGCGGATCGTCGACCAGTACGCGTACCGCGGCACCCACGCTCGCCAAGGCCTGGACCTCCAGCGGGTCGTCCGCGGCCGCATCGGCTGCCGCTACGGTCGCGTCGCGTACGCCGTCGGCGATGGTGTCAACGACGGCGGCCGCCAGAACGTCAAGATCGGTGAAGCTCTCGTAGAAGTACCGCTTGTTGAGATTGGCGGCGGCGCAGAGTTTCTCGACCGTCGCACCCCGCCACTGGTTGCGCGCCATCGCGTCCATCGCCGCATCCAGCAGACGCTCGCGCCGTTGCCGGCGCCGAGCATCCGCGGATTGGCCGCCGTAGGCGCGATTGGTCATTGACACCACCTCGTCATTCTGGCACGGTTTCGTACCAGAATGGTCGAGGAGGACTCATGGACCTTTGTTCGCCTGCGAACACGCACCGCCTCCAAACCTTGGGCGCCGCTGTCACCTCCAGATTTCCGAGCGGCGAGCGTCCGCTGGCCACGCCGCCACCGGGGTCGAATCTCAAGCCGGTCATGGGCAACTACGGTTTCCCGTTCCTCGGCCATGTGCTGAGCTCACTGGCCGACCCCTTGGCCTTCGCCCGGGACCGGTACGAGCGATACGGACCGGTGTCGTGGGCCGGGGGCGTCGGATTCCGCGTCGTCGGCCTCATGGGCCCGGACGCCTTGGAGACCGCGTGGGTCAACCGGGACAAGGTGTTCTCCAGCACGCGCGGCTGGGCCCCGGTCATCGGACCGTTCTTCCACCGCGGAATGATGTTGCTGGACTTCGACGAACACCGCGATCACCGGCGCATCATGCAGCAGGCCTTCACCCGCAGCGCGCTGGACGGTTACCTGGAGCTGATGCGACCCAGTGTTGATCGCACGTTGCGCAATTGGCCGTCAACACAAGATTTTCCGTTCTACCCGTCCATCAAGCAGCTGCTGCTCGAACAGGCCGCGGAGGTGTTCGTCGGTACCCATCTCGGTCCCGAATCCGACCAACTGTCGGCGGATTTCCACGACACGGTCCGCGGCGGGCAGGCTCTGCTGCGCGCGGACGTGCCCGGCGGAGTGTGGGCCAAGGGATTACGCGCACGGGAGCGGCTCGAACGCTACTTCGCCGGCCAGGTTCCCGATCGCCAGCGCGGCGACGGCACCGACCTCTTCTCGATGTTGTGCCGAAGCGAAGACGAAGACGGTGCCCGGTTCACCCCGGCCGACATCGTCAACCACATGATCTTCCTGCTGATGGCCGCGCACGACACGACCGCCATCGCGCTGTCCATGCTCACCTACGAGCTGGGCCGAAACCGGCAATGGCAGGACGCATTGCGCGAGGAGGCGATCAACCTCCCCAATGACACCCCGACGGTCCTGGACCTGGACGCCTACCCCCTGCTCGATGCCGCCTTCAAGGAGATCCTCCGGATGTACGCGCCGGCGGGCGCGCTCTTCCGCCAAACCGTCCGCGACACCGAGATCCTCGGGCACTTCGTCCCGCGCAAGACCCAGGTGGCCATCAATGTCTATGCCTCCATGCGCCTTTCCGACTGGTGGCCCGACCCGGACATGTTCAATCCGGAACGGTTCGTGAACAATTCCGAGTCGCGCGCCGCGGTCGGCCGCTACGTGTTCGCCCCCTTCGGCGGCGGGGCGCACAAATGCATCGGCCAGCAGTTCGCCGACATGACCGTCAAGACCACGATGCATCAGATGCTGAGGCGGTTCGACTGGAGCGTGCCCGCGGACTACCGACCACAGCTGACCTGGGGCACCGGGCCGATGCCGGCCGATGACCTTCCGATCACCCTGCGGGTCCGCCGGTGAACCAGAAACGCGGCCCAGGAATATCTCCTGAACCGCGTTGACCTGTTCAAACTTTGTGGAGCTAAGGGGAATCGAACCCCTGACCTTCTCGATGCGAACGAGACGAAAACTGCCCACCTGCGCGGTTGCCGAATCAAACCGTGTTGGCTGTGCCGCATGGTTGCAGGTCAGGGCGTTGAAACTGTTAGCTAGGAAAAGTTGTCTCAAACTTGGCGCGAATTTGCTGCAGGCCGGGAGCATCGCGCCGATACACCAGCAAACGTCGACTGCACCGACACCGCAGAAACACCTTCTGCCAGCCGCGCGAAAGCCACGAGGAACGGGAACAACAAATGTCGACGCGCTCAGGGTCTCTCGTGAATGAAGAACATCCCGAACGAATCTGGCCGCACGTGAACGCGCTGTTCCTTGCCATCGACCACGCCGGTTAGGTAGCACCAACCGCCTGGTGGAGTGCCCATGATCAGATCGTTGATGCGCTCCGGTGAAGCGTCTTGCGGCAGTTCTAGATTGACCGGCGCGCCAGCGGACCCGACGAGCGAGAGAAACAGTGCCATCACTGCACCGCCTTAGTGCGAAGCGCCAGCACCAGGTGAATGACACCAGCGACACCCATCGCAACACCCAAGATGATATTGAAATTGCTGGCGGTTGAGGAGAAAGCCACCTTCACCCCGGTCACAATCGCGATAAGAATCATTATGGACGCGGCGGCGAGCTGCGCCCGTCGTGAATGCTGTTGGCGCGAGCCACGGCGTACGAACCAGTTGATCGCAACCCCGATGGCAAGTCCTGCCAGGATCGCCAGCGTAAGCGCTCCCATTGGGGTCATAGACAGTGCCTCATATCGTTTAGGGCCGAAAGAATCGTCGCGCCGCCGCCCGTAACAAGCGTCAACGTGGTTCCCAGAGTCAGCGGAGCGCCTGCGATCCCAACGGCAATGGCCGTGGTGCCAAGAAGAGTTTGACCGATGTTGCTCCATACGTCGATGTCGTCGCACCCGGGGAACATGTCAGGATTGGGCTGGGAATCAGGATCGGACTTAGCGTCGATCACCGTCGGCACGTGGGAGGGCGTCTGTTCGGTCTTGATCACCGGCGGCTCCCACTCGTCGTCGGTGCCGTCCTGCTTGAACCCACCCCAACTGGCGGCCTGGATCGTTCCACTCCCGAACCGTATGCCGTCGAGCTCAGCAGCTTTCTCCTGAAGGCGTTGCCCGACCAGGGAATCGGCTTGCACAAGCTGGTCGGCCGTCCAGCTGATGTTTTCGGCGTGTTCAGCGAGAGCACGGTTGCGTTCCCGAATCGTGGCAATGTCGTATCGCCGGGCATCGGTGACCCTACGATCCTCACCGACCCTGAAGCCATCAGCCTCGGCATCGGTGATCGCTTCCAACACTTTGCTTTTGGCCGCGTTGATGTCGCTGGCGCCGTTCTCGGCGAGTTGTGCGGCCTTGCGCTGCACCATCCCGTGGCGTTGTGCCACGCCGACGTCTGCGGTGACCCGTTCGAATGCGGCATCCCGGGCGGAGCCTGACCAGTCAGCACCACCGACGTCGTTGCGGTGCTGATCGAACAAGCTGTCTGCATTGTCTGCCGCCGCCCGCCACCGCGCCGCCGCGCTGGTTAGGTGATCAGTCTTCCAACCTTCGATCTCGGACCGGGTGGTCATACCGTCCTCGAAATATGGTCGGCACCGTCGCCGTCTGCAGTGGTGTACACAGCGCTTGCCCCGTGGAGCTGACCGGCGTTCTCGGAGACCCGTTCAGACTGGTGCGTCTGTACCGCCGATAGGGCGGCATCGAAGGCGCTCACACCCATCTCACTGGGCTGATCACCCGACACTCCAACTGCGGCGTCGGTTACGAGCTCGGCAGCAACCGTATCGCCGCTAGATGCCGCTGCACTCAACGAACCGGCGTCGACCTGTAGATCTGCCATCCCTCACCCCCTGCGATCTTGACATTATCACCTGGCCAGCAAACGCAGAGGCAGCCCTCCAGGGGACCTATCGCCACGCACAAGCCAAATGACTCGGTGCGCCAAGCTGGTGGGGATTAACAGCTTGGCGCACCGAGCGGCCTACCTGGCGGGCGACGGCGGCAACCCGCTGTGCTGGCCCGCCACCGGTCCATAATCCGCCTGTGCCGGCACCACCACGAGGCTGGAGGCCACTTGGCCGTCCTCATCGCGACGGGTCTGCAGCCGTATATCGAGCCAGGCCTGGCTCCGCTGATCAAAGAACACTTCATCTGCTCCTTCGTGCGCGGGGTGCCGTTCTCGGCTCAGACATCGCCGCCTGCCGCGTCGGCCTGGTACCGGTCAGACCACGCTGATCGGGCAGAGAACCCAAACCTGCCCAGCCGCAATGAATCCAGAACTCGGCCACCGGTTTGGGCACGTCCACGGTCTCACCACCCGTGTACACGGTTCCGTCGTGAACGCGCCGAATGCCTGGTGTCACAGTTACTTTCATGGTCAGCCCCCGCAACCCGTGCGACGGGGTGAAGCTTCCCAAACGCCAGCACAGTGATCGGGGGTACCTGAGACCACACGGCCAGGTGGTTGCGCTGGCGTCTGCGGTCGCACGGGACAGTCTTGTGGTGCGGTTCCTGGCCTACGCCGGCCTGCGGTGGGGTGAGATGGCGGCGCTGCGGGTGCAGGATTTCGACATGCTGCGTCGGCGGGTCAACGTCTCTCGGTCGGTCACCGAGTCGGGTGGTCTGGTGTGGACACCGGGAAGCCGCACGAGCGCCGGTCGGTGCCGTTCCCGGCTGTGCTGGCCGATGAGCTGGCCGCGCTGATGGTCGGCAAGGGGTGGGAGGCATTGGTGTTCACCGATATGCGCGGTGGTGTGCTGCGTAATTTCGAATTGGCTGGCACGGGTGTGCGCGCGCGGTCAACGCGTGCCAGACCCCCGACGGGTCGTTTCCGTCGATCACTCCGCACGATCTGCGGCACACGGCCGCGTCGCTGGCCATCAGTGCGGGTGCCAACGTCAAAGCCGTCCAGCGGATGCTGGGGCACGCGAAAGCGTCGATGACGCTGGACACCTACGCCGACCTGTTCGACACCGGTCTGGACGCGGTGGCGGTCGAGCTGGACGCGGCGATCAAAGCCGCGATAGCTCAACCCAAGCCGCCAGCCCAGCGCGGCGTGAGGTTGTAACCAATCCGAGGGTTGTTGGCACCCGTCTCCCGGATCAGTTCGATCTCCTTGGCACGGACATCGGCGTCGGTGGCCGATTCCGATTCCCACAGGATTTCTTTGCGCAGGGTCAGGTCGAACCGGAGCCGGTCGAGGTCAAGGTCGGCGACGATTCGTTCGTGGGCGCTCGGGCTGCCCATGTAGAGCTGCATCCCGGTCAGGTCCATGCCGACGTAGATCTTCCCGTTCGGGTAGGTGATCTTGTAGACCTGCTTGCGCCGCGTCGTCATCGGCGGAAGTGAACCACGAAACCCCAACCGTACGAGGGTGTTTCCCGGCACCTACTGCGGGCCGGTTGCGGGCCGGGACCACTGACGCCATCTCGCCCGCTAACTGAAGAAACCCCCTCCGATACAGGTCGGAGAGGGTTTCTTACTGGTGGAGCTAAGGGGAATCGAACCCCTGACCTTCTCGATGCGAACGAGACGCGCTACCAACTGCGCTATAGCCCCTGATACCGGTAGCAAAGGCTACCAGTCGCCGGCTCGGAACCGGAAACCGGCCGCTCTACTGCCCGGAAGCCCGCGGTAGATCGTATTCGCGGGCCGTCGACGCGTACGACGTGTAGGCCAGGTGCTCGAAGATCGGGTCTTCGTCGTCGATGTCCAGCACGATCGCGCCGGGCCTACGCAGCCGGGCCGGCACTACGTCGAGCTTGTGGTCGTCGGTGCTCTCCACGCCCAGCCGGGACCGCGCCAGCCGTTGTGCACGACGCCGCCGCAGCTGTTCCTCGATGCGGGTCTGGCGACGTAGATAAGCCAGGTACAGCACGGTCAGTGTGCCGGCGCCGCCACACACCCACCAGGCCGACGGCATCACCAGGAAGGCCGCACCTGCCGAGAACAGCAGCGTGGCCGCCAGCACCGCGAGCACGCGCTTGCGGAACCGGAACTTGCGGGCGCTGACCTCCGCGGAGGTCTTGGACTCGAACCGGCGCTGCCGGGTGGCGCTCAGCGACGCGACGGGCGTCTCGGCCGATTCTGCTTCGACCGGTTCGTCCTCGGCCTCGGGTTCCAGGCCCGACGAGTCATCGACGTACTCGTACTCGGCGTCGGTGAGATCGTCGGGGTCCTCGAGATCCTCCACTTCCTCGGCGGTCTCGGCTTGCTCGGTCTCGGCGACTTCGGTCTCGTCGAGATCCAGTGCGATCCGGTCGGTTTGCATCTCCGACGCCACCGCCTGGACGGGGGTAACGGGCTCGACAGGTTCCTCGACCGCGACGGGTTCGGGCTCAGGCTCCGCTTCCGGCTCGGTCTCGAACTCCAACTCAAGCTCGGGCTCGGCCACCTCCTCGGGCGCGGCCATCGAACCGACCGGCAGTGCACCGGAATCCTCGTCGACGACATCGACATCGAGATAGTCGGGCTCGGGGGTCTCGACGCTCACCGCGGCCACCACCACGGTGCGCTGCACGGTGGCGTGCACGCGCACTTCGGCCGGCTCTTCATCCTCTTCGAAGTCTTCATCGAGCTTCTCGTCGAGGTGATCGGCCGTGTGTTGCCAGTGCGGATCGCTGTGATGCCCGGCGGCCGGGCCGCGTCGTAACCGTTGTGCGTTACGGCCGCTGTTGAGCACTCGAGTCGCCAGGGCGACGTCGCTGGTGCGACGCACCGAGTCGCGCTTGCTGATCAACATCGGAACCAACACGAAAAGCCAGAGGACGACGAGGGAAATCCACAGCAGTGACTGGGGGATGCTTGGCATGACGCCTGCTCCTTTCCCCTTCAGGCTAGGTCTGTGACCAGCGCATCCATGGATGGCGCGCCGACACAATTACACACCTGTAATTCGATGGATACAAGCACCAACAGTCACATGTGTCACATTGGTAACAGCTGACGGGATCGGTTTCGCTGAGATTGCTTCCAGGGCTGTGGATCCGGCGAAATCGCGACCATGAGCGCAATTTCAATGCGGCGCGCCGTAATCCACACCGTCGCCGAAATCAGCACCAACTGGCCCGGCCGGCCGAAACCAGAGCCTGGGACGCCGAATGTTTCAGCTCCTCCAACGTGACCGCCACCAGGAGATGGTCCCGCCAGGCACCGTCGACCTCGAGATAGCGGCGCAACAGGCCTTCTTCCCGGAACCCCACCCGTGCCAGCACGGCCCGGCTCGCGGCGTTCTCCGGTCGCACCGTCGCCTCGACCCGGTGCAGCTGCACCCCGGTGAAGCAGTGGTCAAGCCCCAGCGCCAGTGCACCCGTCGCCACCCCGCCGCCGGTCTTGTCACTGGCCACCCAGTAACCGATCCAGGCTGATCGCAGTGCGCCGTGGGTGACGTTGCCGATCGTGAGCTGGCCGGCAAACTCCCCGTCGAGCTCGATCACATACGGCAGCATCCGTCCTCGCCGGGCCTCGCTGCGCAAACCCGAGCAGATCGCCGGCCACGACGAAACCCCATGGCGGACACGCCAATCCACACCGCTGACCGGCTCCCAGGGCTCCAGGTGAGCCTGGTCGGCCAGCCGGAGGCGGCTCCACACCGCGGCGTCGCGCAGCCGCACCGGACGCAGCCGCACCACGCCGGCCTGCACCCGCAACGGCCCGATCGGACCGGGCCAACCCGGGTGAAAGGCACTGGACCGCAGCAGGCTCATCCACACTGTCGATTCGTCACACCGTCATTCATCGAATGAAGTCTTATCAGCCGCGCTGAGCCAGGAATGCCACATCCACGGTTTCGCCGGTGCGGACCTCGTCGACCTCGCTCGGAATCACCACCAGACAGTTCGCCTCGGCGAGGGTGGCCAGCAAATGCGTCGACGCCCCAGGCGCCCCGCCCAGTGCCTGCACCAGGTATTCGCCGGTGTCCTGGTCACGCATCAACTGCCCCCGCAGGTATCCCGTGCGCCCGGCCACCGAACTGATCGGCGCCAGCGTGCGGGCCTTCACCACGCGCCGCATCGGCTGGCGCTTGCCGAGTGAGAGCCGGATCAGCGGGCGCACCATCACCTCGAACACCACCAGCGCGCTGACCGGGTTCGCGGGCAGGAGGAAGACCGGAACGCGGTCGCGGCCGAGCTGCCCGAAGCCCTGCACCGATCCGGGGTGCATCGCGATCCGCGACACCTCCATCTCGCCAAGCTCGGCGAGCACGGTGCGCACCGACTCTGCGGCGGCCCCGCCCACAGCCCCGGCGATCACCACGATCTCATTGCGATTGACTTGGCCCTCAACGGTTTCCCGCAGTTCTCGCGGGTCGGTGCTGATGATGCCGACGCGGTTGACCTCCGCTCCCGCATCCCGGCCCGCCGCGGCCAGTGCGTAGGAGTTCACGTCGTACACCTGCCCGGTTCCTGGCGTGCGGGATACGTCGACGAGTTCGCCGCCCACGCACATCACCGACAGCCGCGGCCGTGGATGCACCAGCACGCGGTCCCGTCCGACCGCGGCCAGCAGGCCCACCTGGGCCGGGCCGACGATGGTGCCGGCCCGCACCGCGACGTCACCGGGTTGCACGTCGTCTCCGGTGCGCCGGACGTAGGCGCCCGAACGCACGCTACGCAGGATCCGGACCCGGCTCTCGCCACCGTCGGTCCACCGCAACGGAAGCACCGCGTCGGCCAGCGTCGGCATCGGCGCGCCGGTCTGCACGCGCGCGGCCTGCCGGGGCTGCAACCGGCTCGGTGTCCGCGACCCAGCCTCGACCGAGCCCATCACCGGCAGGCTGATCTCACCGGCACCGTCGCCCACGGACAACACGTCGACGCTGCGCACCGCGTAGCCGTCGATCGCAGCCTGATCGAATCCCGGCATGGGCCGTTCGGTCACGACCTCTTCGGCACACATCAGGCCCTGTGACTCGGCGATGGCCACTCGCACCGGCCGGGGCGCCACCGCGGCAGCCGCTATCCGAGCCTGCTGTTCCTCGACCGAACGCACAACACGCCTTCCTGTCCTACGGGCCCCGACGACCGGACAACGCGCGGCGTACGACCCGACGCGTTGCTAGCCTTCCTGTCCGGTCAGACCCAATCGTTCGACCAACCACCGCCGCAATTCGGGGCCGTAGTCGTCACGTTCCAACGCAAAGTCAACCGCAGCCTTCAGGTAGCCGCCGGGATTTCCCAGGTCGTGTCGGGCTCCGCGGTGTACGACCACGTGCACCGGATGGCCCTCTTCGATCAGCAGGGCGATGGCGTCGGTCAGCTGGATCTCCCCGCCGACCCCGCGCGAAACGCGACGTAGCGCGTCAAAGATGGCCCGGTCCAGAAGGTAGCGGCCGGCCGCGGCGTACGGGGACGGCGCGTCCTCGGACTTGGGCTTTTCCACCATGCCCCTGACCCGCAGCACGTTCGGGTTGGCCGCGTCGGGCACTGCCTCGACGTCGAAGACGCCGTAGGCGCTGATCTTGTCTTCGGGGACCTCGATCGCGCACAGCACCGTTCCGCCGCGCTTGGCCCGCACCTTCGACATGGTCTCCAGTACGCCGGTGGGCAGCACCAGGTCGTCGGGCAGTAACACCGCGACCGCGTCTTCGTCGGGAGCCAGCGCGCCCTCGACGCAGCCGACCGCATGCCCGAGGCCGAGCGGCTCGGCCTGCACCACCGACTCGACCTTGATCAGTGCGGGGGCGCGGCGGACCTTCTCCAACATCGTCTTCTTGCCGCGCGCCTCCAGCGTGCCCTCGAGCACCAGGTCCTCGACGAAATGGGCGACGACGCCGTCTTTACCTTCCGAGGTGATGATGATCAGCCGCTCGGCACCGGCCTCGGCAGCCTCCGCCGCCACCAGCTCGATGCCCGGGGTATCGACCACCGGCAGCAATTCCTTGGGGACAGTCTTTGTCGCAGGCAGGAACCGCGTACCCAGACCGGCCGCGGGGACCACGGCCGTGTAGGGAAACGGCACCTCAGGCGCCTTGTGAGACGTGCTCATCGTTCACACACTAACGTCCGTTCTGAAATGGTGGAGGGCGTGACCCCGCCGACCAAGACCGAGTTGCGAGCTGGCGTTCTCCGGGCAAGACGGGCCGTATCGGCCGACCGTCGCGACCGCGAGTCGCAGGTGCTTTGCCACTGGCTGCCCACCCTGGTCCGTGGCGGGCAGACGGTGTGTGCCTACGTTCCGGTGGGCTCCGAACCGGGGTCTCCGGCCCTTCTGGACACCCTGTTGGAACTCGGTGTGCGCGTGCTACTTCCGGTTGCCCGCAACGACGTGGACGGCCGCGCTATGCCGATGCAGTGGGGTGCTTACGAGCCGGGCACGCTGATGGCCGCCAGGTTCGGTCTGCGCGAGCCGCCGCCGCCGTGGTTGCCCGCCGGATCGGTCGCAGACGCCGAGGTGGTGCTGGTGCCCGCCCTGGCCGTCGACCGCAACGGGAACCGGTTGGGCCGGGGTGCCGGCTTTTACGACCGCAGCCTGATCTACGCCTCGCCCCACGCGCGACTGGTGGCGATGGTGCGTGACGACGAGTTGGTCGACGCGTTGCCCGCCGACCCTCACGACGTGCGGATGACGCATGCACTGACGCCGTCGGGCGGGGTTGTGACACTGAGCGATCACGCCCGGGACTGAGCAAAACTCACAGTCCAAATTGCCACCCGCTGTTCGTCGTTGGGCATAGCGTCAACCTTCTGGCGCGATGTGATCCACATCACGGAGACGAGAAAGGGTGTCGATATGGGCGAGACGCCGACGTTGAAAAAAGCGCTCAGTCAGCGGCAACTGAGGATGATCGCGATCGGCGGGGTGATCGGCGCGGGGCTGTTCGTCGGCTCGGGCGTGGTGATCGGCGATACCGGCCCCGGCACCTTCATCACCTATGCCCTTGCCGGTGTGCTGATCATCATGGTGATGCGGATGCTGGCCGAGATGGCCGTGGCCAATCCATCGACCGGGTCATTCGCCGACTATGCCCGTAACGCGCTGGGCAATTGGGCAGGGTTCTCCGTGGGCTGGCTGTACTGGTATTTCTGGGTGATCGTCGTCGGATTCGAGGCGATCGCCGGCGCCAAGATCGTCCAGTACTGGATACCGGCGGCACCGATCTGGCTGACCGCACTGCTCCTTTTGATCGCCATGACGGCGACCAACCTGTTCTCGGTGTCCTCGTTCGGCGAGTTCGAGTACTGGTTCGCCGGCATCAAGGTGGCCGCGATCCTGGTGTTCCTCGGCCTGGGCACGCTTTTCGTTTTTGGGTTGTGGCCGAACAAGGAGATGGACTTCTCCAACCTGACCGCCCACGGCGGGTTCTTCCCGCTGGGCGCGATGGCCATCACGGTGGGCGTGGTGACGGTGATCTTCTCGATGGTCGGGGCGGAGATCGCCACCATCGCCGCCGCGGAGTCGGCCGATCCGGAGCGGGCCGTGGCCAAAGCCGCCAACTCGGTGATCCTGCGCATCGCGCTCTTCTTCGTGGGCTCGGCATTCCTTCTGGTGGCGATCCTGCCGTGGAACAGCGACCAGACCGCCGCGTCGCCGTTCGTCTCGGCGTTCACCGAATTGGGCATCCCCTACGCCGATCACATCATGAACGCCGTGGTGCTCACAGCAGTGCTGAGCTGCCTGAACTCGGGGATGTACACGGCCTCGCGGATGTTGTTCGTGCTGGCCGCCCGGCGTGAGGCACCGCCGCAACTGGTCAGCGTCACCCGTCGCGGCGTCCCAGCGCCCGCGATTCTCGCGTCATCGGTGATCGGTTTCATCTGTGTGATCGCCGCGGCATTCTCGCCGAACACGATCTTCGCGTTCCTGTTGAACTCCAGCGGCGCGGTCATCCTGTTCGTCTACCTGCTCATCGCGATCTCGCAGATCATGCTGCGTTACCGCGCCTCGGGCGAGACCCTCAAGGTGAAGATGTGGCTGTTCCCGGTGCTGTCGATCCTCACCGCAGTAGCCATCACCGCCATCCTTGTGCAGATGTTCGTCCAGGGCGGCGACAACCGGAAGGCGCTGACGCTGAGCCTGTTGTCCTGGGCCGTGGTGATCGTGCTGTTCCTGGCCAACCGCTGGTTCATCGGTCGCAGGCCCGAGGTGGCCGAGGCTCCCCGCGCGGCCGGAGCTCCGCGTCCGCACCGGGTGTTGGTGCTGGCCAACGAGACCGTGGAATCCAATGAACTGCTCGACGAGCTGCGCCGCATCGGCGCGGACCGCGACGCGATCTATCAGGTGGTGGTGCCGGCCAGTCCGATCGACACCGGGGTGGCCGCCACCCATGGCCCGCTCGACATCTCCGAAGCCACCACCCGCGCGGCACAACACCGACTCGATCAGACGCTGAACACGCTGCGCTCCGAGGAATTGCAGGCCGACGGCGAGTTGGGTGACTATCGTCCGCTGCGGGCGCTGGCCCATGCCGTCGAGGCGTTCCGGCCCGACCAGATCGTGATTTCGACTCTGCCGCCGGAGGATTCGGTGTGGCATCGGTTCGACGTCGTTGACCGGGCCCGCGCCGACTATCAGATCCCGGTGACCCATGTGGTGTCGCGAGCCCGTACCCAGGAGCATGCCTCGTGACCATCCTGGCCGCGTTCAGTGCGAGCCGGCACAGCAGCGCCCCGCTGAACCTGGCCATCCAGATCGCCCGTACCACGGGCGAGCAGGTGATCGCTGCGGCGGTGGTGGAACGGGCCTGGCCGCCACGTGAGGATCCGGTCGAGGGTGAGTATCTGGCCTACGTCCGCGCGCAGGCCACCCAGGCGTTGCAGCGCGCGGTCGCGGTACTGCCCATCGATCTCGACGTCACCCCGGTGGTGCACGAATCCACTTCGATACCAACGGGTTTGATCGAGCTCGCGGACGTCCACCGGGCGACTATGGTGTCGGTCGGCTCGTCCTCATCCGGGATGCTCGGCCGGGTCGCGCTCGGCAGCGTGACCGAACGCCTGGTGCACACTGCCCGGGTTCCGGTGGCCTTCGCGCCGCGCGGGTATGCCCAGAGTGACGGGCGGATCAGCCGGCTCACCGCGGCCTACGGCGGGGAAGCCGACGTCAACGGACTCATCCCGGCCACCGCCGAGCTGGCGGCGTCATGGTCGGCCAAGCTACGCATCGTATCGTTCACGGTCCGCAACACCGCGGCGTTCGTCGGGAGCATCGAAACCTCGGCCGAGGAGTTGGTGGTGCAGCAGTGGTCACGGCGGACCATTGCCGAAATCACCAAGCAGCTCAACGCTATTCGCAACCGGATGGCCGTTCCGGACGTCGATGTGGTCGTCGGCGCGGGTCACGATTGGAATAGCGCGGTGCAGAGCATCGGATGGGACACCGGCGACATGCTGGTGCTGGGTTCAGGTGCGGCCGCCCCGAGCGCCCAGGTGTTCCTCGGCTCGGCCGCGGGCAAGATCCTGCGCCGTTCGCCGGTACCGGTGATGATCGCGCCGAGCTACCGGCGCGGCTAGCAATTGCCGAGCACCGCTTCCATCGCACGCTGCTCTTTCGCCGAGACCCACAGCTGGTAGGCGGCTTTCACCTCGACCTGGCGGGCCACGAACTCACAGCGGAACGCCATGTTGGGCGGCAGCCAACTGGCCGCGTCGCGGAATGCCTTGTCGAAGTTGGGCTGCGCAGCGACCGCGATCAGGTTGCGCGGATCGTTCGCGAAGTCCCTGCGCCGCTGCGGGTCCCAGGCCCGCGCTCCCTTGTACCAGGCGTCCGACAGGGACACGAGATGGTCGATCTGCACCGTGCTGGAGGTGTCGGGCCCGCGGGTGAACGCGATCTCGACACCGGTGTAAGGGTCGCGCAGGACACCGGTGGCGGCGTAGCAGGTGCCGGGGCGGACCGTCAGCTGAGCCAGGTCGCGGCGCAGGATGTCATCCCGGGTGTTGCAGCCGTTGTGGCCGAATTCGACGTTGACGTCGTCACTCCAAGCCTCACCGAAGCGGGACCGGGCGTAGTCGGTGTCGCGATCCCAGCCCTTGACCGGCAGCCCCGCCAACAGCATGCGGGCCCGGTCGTAGCCGGGGGTCCGTGGTGCCGGCGCCTGACCGGCGGTCGGGTATGCCGACGGGTGTGCGGGGGAATCTTCGACCGGGGTTGCCGCATGCATGCGGGCCACCACGAGCACGGCCAGCACCGCCAGGATTACCGCCACCACGAGCAGTACCGCTAATCTTCCGGTGCGCCGGCGCCGGCGGCCCGCGGGAATGACATGGCCCACGTAGCGGTTCTAGCACTTGAGCCGGTAGAGTGCTAACAAGTTTTATCAACTCGGAGGGTTTTCGTGCCTACCTATTCCTACGCATGCACTGAGTGCGGCAATCGGTTCGACGCGGTGCAGGCCTTCAGCGACGACGCGCTGACCAGCTGCCCCAAGTGCTCCGGCAAGCTGCGCAAGCTCTTTGGCTCGGTGGGCGTGGTGTTCAAGGGCAGCGGGTTCTACCGCACCGACAACCGCGAATCGGGCAAGAGCACGTCCAACGGCTCGTCCGCCAAGAGCTCCGAAGGCAGCTCTTCGAGCTCGTCCTCCGACTCGTCGTCGTCTTCGTCCGACTCGTCGAACAGTTCCTCGTCGAGCAGCTCCAGCGCCGCCCCCGCCGCGGCTGCCTCAAGCTAGCTCCGGAAGTTATCCACAGGACGGCGAAGACGCCGTTCCCACTCGGCCGTCGCGCGCCTACCGTGGCGCCATGGCCGAATCCCTCAACCCGCCGCGCTGGCATCGGTTGACGGCTGCCCGGCCCGACTGGACCCGCACAGTGGCCGCACGCCGTGCTGCCGCAGCCGGGTTGGTGCTTCTGGCGGCCATCGCGGCCCTGCGCTCCGATCCACATGGTGAGTACACCGAGATCGCGGTCGCAGCTCATGACCTGTCCCCCGGCGTCGCGTTGACCGCCACCGATGTGCGCCTGGAGCGGCGCAACACTGCCACCCTGCCCGACGGCGCCCAGCGTGACATGGCGCCGGTGATCGGCGCGACGCTGACCGCCCCGGCCCGTCGGGGCGAGGTGATCACCGATGTCCGGCTGCTCGGGTCCCGGCTGGCCGAAACGACAGCGGGCCCGGATGCCCGCATTGTGCCGATCAAACTCAGCGACACCGCCCTGCTGGATCTGATCCGCCCCGGCGACGTGGTCGACGTGCTGACGGTGACCGGTGATCAGGACGACAAGGGGCCGACCCGGCCGGTCGTAGTGGCCTCCGGAGCCGTGGTGGTGCTCGTTTCGGAGAAGGCCCACGGGGCCGGTGTAGGCAGCGACCGGGTGGCGCTGGTGGCGCTGCCGGCCCGCTCAGCCAATGAAGTGGCGGCCACCAGCCTGGTGCAGGCCGTCACGCTCACGATCCACTGAGTCCGGGTTCCTTGTAGCCCAACATGTTTCATACCCATTGAAGTTGTTGTCCCACAATGACCCAGCCGTTCGGCCAACTCCGTTACTGTTTGCTTGTCCCACTTAACAACCCACACTGCAGGAAGGGTCCGGAGCATGTTGAAGGGCTTCAAAGAGTTTCTCTCCCGCGGCAACGTCATCGACCTTGCGGTTGCTGTGGTCATCGGCGCGGCCTTCACCGGTCTGGTCACCTCCTTCACCGAGAAGGTAGTTCAGCCACTGGTCGACCGCATCGGCGCCGGTGGCGACCGTGACTACGGCTTCCTCAAGATCTCGTTGGGCGGTACTCCCGAGCAGTTCGTCGACTTCAACGCGGTGCTGTCAGCGTTCATCAACTTTTTGATTGTCGCGGCCGTGATCTACTTCGTCATCATGGTGCCCTACAAGAAGCTGCGCGAACGCGGCGAGGTCGAACAGGCCCAGGACACCGAGTTGGCCATCCTGACCGAGATCCGCGATCTGCTGTCCGAGAACGGGTCCGCCGGCAAGCACGTCACCGGCCCTGGCACCGGCCCGAGCCCCGACACCGCCAAGCACACCAGCGCCGACCGCACCTGACGGCGACACCGCATACAAAAGCAGCCCCTGGAAATTTCCAGGGGCTGCTTTTGGTGCTGCTTAGAACGTGACGTTCATGTGCTCAGTTCATGTTCCAGGGCTCGCCGTAGGTGGTGACGCTGTCACCGGTCGAGGCGATCAGGCGGGCGAACGGACGCAGCAGCACACCACCGGCCGCACCGGTCACCGTGCCGTGCGCATTGGACACCGCCACACCACCGGCCGGGCCCTTGACATCCACCGAGAACGTCGCCACTTCCTGGATACCGGGGCCATTGCCCAGATCCGCACTGATCGACACACCCGGGAACAGGTTCGGGGTGATGACCGACTCCAGGCCGAACGGCGGGCCGGTGATGTCACCATCGTCGATCAGGATGTTGGGGGTGGTGTAGGAGAAGTTGATCCCCACACCCAGCGACCAGGGGAAGCCGATCTGGTAACCCAGCTCCAAGGTGCCCTCGAAATCGTCGGCCCCCGGGCCGGCCACCACGTACTTGGCGCGACCGGAATGGAACCACTCACGGGTCAGCCGGTTGCGGTCCAGCGGAAACACACCATTGAGGAAGGTGTCCCACTGCTGAACGGTCAGAGTCCGATCCTGACCATCAACCAGGCTCAGTTCATTGTCCAGACCCGCATGAGAAATGCCCGTGCTCGTAAACAGCGCCGCGATAGCTGCAACCATCGCGACCAGCACCCGACTGAATGCCTTCATGTTCTCCCTAGCTATATCGCCGGCGCTCCCGGAGGCCCACCGTTTGTGGTTGGCGTCCCGGCCCCCGCAGACCGTACCGCCGCGCAAGACCAACATGTGATGCGGATTAGGAACTCCACACGTTGCGCTTACTTAATGCTCATCGTTGACACGAGGAACATAACGGGAGGGCATCCGAGCGGCAACGCAAGCACATATCCCCGGTGCCGCATACGTTCAATCGATCAAAATTTGCTGAAAACCGGCTGGGAGATGGCGCACAACGCCAAGACGCTGCACGTTGGACGGCGGGGCAATGGCGTGAGACCGTTCGCCTTCGCAACAACCGCAGGCCCAGACCACACTGCGCAGCCTGGGGTTTCCTGCCCTTACAAGCCGCTCACCGATTCATTGGTGATGGGGCGGAATGTTGTTCCGCAACCACCGGTCACGGTCGTCATCGTCGTCCGGCGAAGCGGTATCGCGTTCGTCGGGGGCGATGTCCGGGAGGGCCTCACCGAAGATCTTGTTAACTGCGTGACGGGACATTTTCTTCGCTTCCGGCATCACGATTCCCCTTTGTGACGAAGATCACATTTCAACTCGGGCCTTGCGTCGATGCCCGTTAACCTGCTCTTAACCAGCATGAATGCTGGGCGCCATATTCGCCAAACAAAAGAAAACGGCGGCCGATGGCCGCCGTTTCCGTGGAGCTCAGATCTCCAGACTTGATAACTGCCCGATCACCTGCGCAGCCAGCGGCCCAAGGGTGGCCATGCCGTCGCGCACCGCCGCGCGTGACCCGGCGATGTTCACCACCAGCGTGCTGCCCGAGACTCCGCACAAGCCGCGGGACAGCCCGGCATCGACGATGCCGGCCGAAAGCCCCGACGCCCGCAACGCCTCGGCGATGCCCAGCAGCTCGCGATCGAGGATGTCGAGGGTGGCCTCCGGCGTCACATCGCGCGGTGTCACCCCCGTCCCGCCCACCGACACCACCAGATCGACGCCGCCGATCACCGCGGTGTTCAGCGCGTTGCGGATCTCGACTTCGTCCGCGGCCACGACCACGACACCGTCGACGACGAATCCGGCCTCACCCAACAACTCTGTGACCAACGGGCCGCTGTGGTCTTCCTCGCCGTGTGCAGTGCGATCATCCACGACGACGACGAGCGCGCGCCCCACCAACTCCCCTGGCTGTTCCATGCCTGCAACCGTATATCCGGCGGCGGACAACGGTGAAGCCAGACGCAGTGTGGCCATCCCGCCGGGCCCGGTCAGCGTGCTCACTGCTCGGCCCTGCCGAGGGTGACCTCGATGTTCTGCGGCTTTCCGCCCTGGTCAAGGTAGGTCAGCGTGACCTTGTCGCCGGGGGCCTTGGACCGCACCGCGGCCACGAGCGCGTCAGCACTGCCGATCACCCGGTCATCGACCTTGGTGACCACCACACCGCTGGGTAGACCTGCCGCCGCCGCGGCCCCGCCGTTGGTGACCTCGACGATCTTGGCGCCGTCGCTGGTGGTGTCATTGCTGACCTGCACGCCCAGCGACGCGTGCGAGGCCGTCCCGTTCTGGATCAGCTCATCGGCGATCCGCTTGGCCTGATCCACCGGGATCGCGAAGCCCAGCCCGATCGAGCCGCTCTGTGCCTGCTGCGAATCCCCGCCCATTGTGGCGATCGCCGAGTTGATGCCCACGAGCTCGCCGTTCATGTTGACCAGCGCGCCGCCGGAGTTGCCCGGGTTGATCGCGGCATCGGTCTGGATGGCGTCGAGCACAGTGTTCTGGTTGCGGGTGTCTCCACCGGCGGCGACCGGGCGGTTCAGCGCGCTGACGATGCCGGTGGTGACGGTCCCTTCCAGGCCCAGCGGTGACCCGACGGCCACGACGTCCTGACCCACCCGCAGGTTGGCCGACGAGCCGACGGTGATCGGGGTGAGGCCAGAGACGTCCTGCGCGCGCACCACCGCGATGTCACTGCTCGGGTCGGTGCCCACCACGGTGAACGACTTGGTAGTCCCGTCGGCAAACGTCACCTTGGTCTGGGCGCCGGCCGGTGCCGGCGCGCCGCCCGGTACCGGCGCGGGGCCGGGCCCGCCGGGCTTGGCGGCCTGCACGACGTGGTTGTTGGTCAGGATGAGGCCGTCGGCGGTGAGGATGATGCCGGAGCCCTCCTCGGACGCGCGGCCCAGGTCGGTTTCGAGCTTGACCACACTCGGCACCACCTTGGCCGCCACCTGCTCCACCGAGCCCGGAGGCAGGGCGGCCGCAGGGACGGTCGGTGCGGCGCCAAGGCCCTGTGTGCCCAGGCGCGGGTGGTCGTCGTGCACGAAGGTGGCGACACCGCCACCGATCCCGGCCGACACCACAGCCACCGCGAGCGCCCCGGCCACCAGGCCGGTCCTGGACCGCTTCTTCGCCGAGACGGGCTGCGGGCTGGCCGGAACCCGATACGGGTCATACGGCGCGCGGTAGGCCTGCTGCGGCGGCTGTTGTTGCTGGCCCGGGTGTTGCTGTGTCTGGTGGGGCTGCTGCGGCGGCGGCAACTGCTGCTGCGGTTGTTGACGCGCATATCGCCAGTCGTAGGGCTGTGACTGGTAAGGATCAGGACGCGCACCGGCGTATCCGGGGGCGCCGCCAGGGTGCTGCTCCGGCTGCTGGGGGTACCTCGGGTGGTTCGTCATTGTGCTGCGTGCTCTTCTCTTGTAAAAGGTCCGCCGGCCAGTCACGCCGATCCGGTCCGACCCGTATGTCCAACCCTCGTGTCCGTCACTTCGTCAAACGAAGTCGTGGTCACTCAGGTTGCCCAGATGGGCTGAGAATCCACTTAGAGATTTCTGATCCATCCATGACTGGTCCCCCGACCGACTTAACTGTCTCACTTTTTCTCCGCGCCGACGGTGTGCCCACCACCGACCCGGTGCATGTGTGTCGCATCGGCATTCGAGATCGGCTGCCCTGGCAGCACCATGTGAAACGAAGCCCCCGGCGGGGTGCCGCCCGGCACGGTCTCGTCGATGCGCAATGCACCGCCGTGCTTGAGCACCACCTGCTGGACGATAGCCAATCCAAGGCCGGATCCCGGCATCGCCCTGGCTGCATCAGAACGGTAGAACCGCTCGAACACCAGCCCGCGTTCCTGCGGCGGGATACCCGGCCCGTAGTCGGAGACCACCAGTTCGGCGTGCGTCGGATCGGTCTGATGCATCTGCACACTGACCCGTCCGCCGGCCGGACTCCACTTGGCGGCGTTGTCGAGCAGATTGAGCACTGCCCGGCCCAGTCCGGGTGCATCGCCGAACACCTGCCAGCCGACGACGTCGACGTCGAATTCGATGTCGTTGCGGCGCCGCCGGACCCGTTCAAGGCTGCGGTCGACGACCTCGGACATGTCGACAGCTTCCGGGGTGATTCCGCCGGCATCGTCGCGGGTGAGGTCGACGAGGTCACCGACCAACGTCGAGAGTTCCTCGATCTGGGCGATCACATCGGTCTGCAGCCCGGCCATCTCGTCCTTGGGCAACGGCGGCGCCCCGGGCGCCTGCGATGCCATCAACAGTTCGACGTTGGTGCGCAGCGAGGTCAGTGGAGTTCTCAACTCGTGGCCGGCGTCCGAAACCAGCCGGGCCTGCCGTTCGCGCGATTCGGCCAGCGCCCGCAGCATCATGTTGAACGCCTCGGTGAGCCGGGCCAACTCATCACTGCCGACCACCGGAATCGGCCGCAGATCATCTGTGCGGGCCACCCGCTCTGCGGCTTCGGTGAGTCTGCCCACCGGTCTCAGCCCGGCGCGGGCCACCGCACCACCGGCCATGGCCGCGACTGCCACGCCGATACCTCCGACGATGAGCAGCACCGTGCCCAGACGTCTCAGCACTTGGACAGTGGGCGCCAGGCTCTTGGAGATCAGCAGGGAGCTGCCGTTGGCCAGGTGCACCGCGAGCACCCGCTGGTGGTTGGCGGTGCGCAGGGACATCAGCAACTCGCCCGAGATGACGTCCTTCTCGGCCTTGCCCAGCGGCAGCATCTGGCCCTGCTGGTTGGCCGTGTAGATCGAGCGGCCGGGGATCACCAGCATCGCGTTGACGTCGGAGTACGCGGTCCCCTCGATCGCCTTGCCGGGATCGGCGGCCAACGATCCGCTCTCGATGAGCAGCCGGGCGCGGCTGTGCAGCTGATTGTCCAGGTCGTCATAGAGCGCGCGGGAAACGACGGCGTACACGGCGACGGCCATCAGGACGACCACCATGGCCACCATCGACATCGCGAGCATCATCACGCGCCAGCGCAATGACAGTGAGCTGGTGTTCCGGAGGTTCACAGCGGCGAGCCGCCCAGAGTCGGTGGCGGTTCGCCAGGTGTTTGCGTTGAGCGCCATCAAATCAGGGAGGTGTTTCGCGCAGCACGTAGCCGACGCCGCGCACGGTGTGGATCAGTCGGATCTCGCCTTCGGCCTCGGTTTTACGCCGCAGGTAGCCGATGTACACCTCGAGTGCGTTGCCGGAGGTCGGGAAATCGAAGCCCCACACTTCTTCGAGGATGCGGCTACGGGTCAGCACCCGCCGCGGGTTGGCGATCAGCATCTCCAGCAGCGAGAACTCGGTGCGGGTGAGGCTGATCTGACGCTCGCCACGGGTCACCTCGCGGGTCACCGGGTCCAGGGTCAGGTCTGTGAACGACATCTTCTGCGAATCGGTGCCGTCGTCGATGACGGTCCGGCGCAGCAACGCCCGCATCCGCGCGAGCAGCTCCTCGAGCGCAAACGGCTTGGGCAGGTAGTCATCCGCACCGGCATCCAGCCCGGCGACCTTCTCGGAAGTGGTGTCACGGGCGGTCAGCACCAGGATCGGCAGATCGTCACCGGTGCTGCGTAGCTGCCGGCACACCTCCAGGCCGTCCATTCGCGGCATCATCACGTCCAGAACCACAGCATCAGGCCGGTCATGGGAGATCGCCTCGAGCGCTTCGACCCCATCTTGGGCGAGCTCGACCGAATATCCATTGAAAGAAAGCGACCGGCGCAGGGATTCGCGCACAGCGCGATCGTCGTCAACGACAAGTATGCGCACAGGCAACAGTCTCATCCCGCCGTCTGAGAGTGGGCTGAGAGGCGCGCCGCAAATTCACCCAGCGTTTTTCGAGTCTGAGACAGCCCTGAGCACGACAAAAAGCGCTATCACGAGTGATAGCGCTTTTGACGAAGTGTCTTCTGCGGTTCTAGCGCTTGTCGAGGTCGACCAGGCCGAGGCGGGCGGCCTTCAGCAGACGGCGCGGCACCTTGTGCTGCTGACCGGCGACATTGACGCCGACGAGACCAGTGGCCTCGGCCTTCCACTGCGCGCGCCGGCTACGGGTGTTCGCGCGCGACATTCTGCGCTTGGGCACAGCCATGACGTGCATCTCCTTGCTCTGGGTTGTTGCCGCGCGAATCGAAATGAGCTCGCCGGCGGCGACGATTAGGTACAGAGTAACGGTTGACCTGGCGCTGTTCCAAAACGCGGCCCGTTCCGGCTGGGGTGGGCCCAATTCGGGCGGCCCAGGCACTCGGCGGCCCGGGCATTCGGTGGGGGGAATGGATGGCACGGCCTTGGTCGTCAGCCTGCCCGCTCGGCGCGCCGGGTCAGCCCTTGACGTGGTACCAGCGGTACCCGCTAACCTACCGGTTGGTTGGTCCCTTTCAGCGTTGACGGGAGTACGTGTGCCACCAGTAGTACGGATCGGTAATTGTTCGGGGTTCTACGGAGACCGGCTGTCCGCGATGCACGACATGCTCACCGACGGTGACCTGGACTATCTGACCGGTGATTACCTGGCCGAGCTCACCATGCTGATCCTGGCCCGTGACCGGGCCAAGAATCCCGACCGCGGCTACGCCAAGACCTTCCTGACCCAGCTGGAGCAGTCGCTGGGCCTCGCCCTCGACAAGGGCGTGAAGATCGTGGCCAATGCCGGCGGGCTGAACCCGGCGGGACTGGCGGTCGGAGTCCGGGCCCTGGCCGAGCGCCTGGGCCTCGACGTCAACGTCGCCCATGTCGAGGGCGACGACGTGGTGGGGCGCGCGTCCGAACTGGGGCTGGGCACACCCCTGGCGGCCAATGCCTATCTGGGCGCGTGGGGCATCGTCGACTGCCTCAACTCCGGCGCCGACGTCGTGGTCACCGGCCGGGTGACGGACGCTTCGGTGATCGTCGGGCCCGCGGCGGCGCACTTCGGCTGGTCGGCCACCGACTACGACGCCTTGGCGGGGGCGGTGGCCGCCGGTCACGTGATCGAGTGCGGCACCCAGGCCACCGGCGGTAACTACTCCTTCTTTTCTGAAATCGCCGACCTGGCCCGCCCCGGGTTTCCGATCGCCGAGATCTCCGCCGACGGCTCCTCGGTGATCACCAAACATGCGGGCACCGGCGGACAGGTCAGCGTCGGCACGGTCACCGCGCAGCTGCTCTACGAGATCACCGGCGCTCGCTATGCCAATCCCGATGTGACGCTGCGCGTCGACTCGCTGCAATTGAGCCACGACGGCACTGACCGCGTCCGGATCTCCGGGGTGACGGGTGAGGCCCCGCCGCCGACGTTGAAGGTGTCGTGCAACAGCATCGGCGGGTTCCGCAACGCCGCCACGTTCGTGTTGACCGGCCTGGACATCGAGGCCAAGGCTCAGCTGGTGCGCAGCCAGTTGGAGGCCGGTCTGAAAGTCCGGCCGGCCGAACTTGATTGGACGCTGGCCCGCACCGATCATCCCGATGCCGATACCGAGGAGGCCGCCAGCGCCCTGCTGCACTGCGTGGTCCGCGATCCGGATCCCAACCTGGTCGGACGCCAATTCTCTTCGGCGGGCGTGGAGCTCGCGCTGGCGAGCTATCCGGGCTTCACCACCACCGCACCCCCGGGCGATGGTCAGATCTACGGAGTGTTCGTACCCGGCTATGTCGACGCCGCCGAGGTGCCACACATCGCCGTACATGCCGATGGCACCCGGATCGGTATCGCGCCGGCGACGGACACCCTCGATCTGGCCCCGGTTTCCGATCCGGGGATGCCCGAGGCACCGACGGCCGGTTCCACTCGGCGCGCCGCCCTCGGCACGATCGCCGGCGCCCGTAGCGGCGACAAGGGCGGGTCGGCCAACGTAGGGGTGTGGGTGCGTAGCGACGCGGCGTGGCGCTGGCTGGCCCACACGCTGACGGTCGACAAACTTCGCGAATTACTGCCCGAGACAGCCGATCTGCCGGTCACCCGGCACATGCTGCCGAATCTGCGGGCCGTCAACTTTGTGATCGAAGGCATTCTCGGCCAGGGCGTCGCGTATCAAGCCCGGTTCGATCCGCAGGCCAAGGGGCTGGGCGAATGGTTGCGCAGCCGTCATCTCGATATCCCGGAGGAACTCTTCAAGTGAGCATCTGGACTTCGCCCGAGCGTGAGGCACTGCGCAAGACCGTGCGCAGTTTCGCCGAGCGTGAGGTGCTGCCCCACGCCGCCGAGTGGGAACGCACCGGCGAGCTGCCGCGCGAACTGCACCGCAAGGCCGGCGAGGCCGGGCTGCTCGGGGCCAACTTCCCCGAGTCGGTCGGCGGCGGTGGTGGTGACGGGGCGGACGCCGTGATCATCTGCGAGGAAATGCATTACGCGGGCTCACCGGGCGGCGTGTTCGCTTCCCTGTTCACCTGCGGCATCGCGGTGCCGCACATGATCGCCTCCGGCGATGAGCGCCTGATCGAGACGTACGTGAAGCCCACGCTGCGTGGGGATCTCATCGGATCGCTGGCCATCACCGAACCCGGTGGCGGCTCCGACGTCGGGCACCTGACCACCAAGGCCACGCGGGACGGGGATGACTACATCCTCAACGGGGCCAAGACCTACATCACTTCGGGTGTGCGCGCGGACTACGTCGTCACTGCGTCGCGCACCGGTGGTCCGGGAGCGGCAGGCGTCTCACTGATCGTGGCGGACAAGGGCACACCGGGATTTGAGGTCACCCGCAAGCTCGACAAGATGGGTTGGCGCTCAAGCGATACCGCCGAGCTGTCCTACACCGATGTGCGGGTGCCAATGGCCAACCTGATCGGCGCCGAGAACTCCGGCTTCTTCCAGATCGCGGCGGCGTTCGTGTCCGAGCGGGTGGGCCTGGCCGTGCAGGCGTATGCCAGTGCCCAACGCTGTCTAGACCTGACCGCGCAGTGGTGCCGCGATCGCGAGACCTTCGGCAAGCCACTGATCTCGCGGCAGCCGGTGCAGAACACCCTGGCCGAGATGGCCCGCCGGATCGATGTGGCCCGCGTATACACGCGGCATGTGGTGGAGCGGCAGCTCGCGGGTGAGGCGAACCTGATCACCGAGGTGTGTTTCGCCAAGAACACCGCCGTCGAGACCGGTGAGTGGGTGGCGAATCAAGCCGTGCAGTTGTTCGGCGGGATGGGCTATATGGCCGAATCCGAGGTCGAGCGTCAGTACCGTGACATGCGCATCCTGGGTATCGGCGGTGGCACCACCGAGATCCTGACCTCGTTGGCCGCAAAGACATTGGGGTTTCAGTCGTGACCACTCTGAAGTCCACCATCGATCCTCGCTCCCCCGGGTTCACCGAGGCCGCCGAGGTGATGACCACCAAGCTCACCGAACTCGACACCGAGCATGCCAAGGCCCTGGCCGGCGGCGGGCCAAAGTATGTCGACCGCCATCACGGCCGCGGCAAGCTCACCGCCCGCGAGCGGGTCGAGCTGCTGTTGGATCCGGACGCGCCGTTCCTCGAGCTGAGCCCGCTGGCCGCGTGGGGCAGCGATTTCACCGTGGGAGCCAGTGTGGTCTGCGGTATCGGCGCCGTCGAAGGTGTCGAGTGCCTGATCGTCGCCAACGATCCGACGGTAAAGGGCGGCACCAGCAACCCGTGGACGCTCAAGAAGATCCTGCGCGCCAACCAGATCGCGATGGAGAACCGATTGCCGGTCGTCTCCCTGGTGGAGTCCGGTGGCGCCGACCTGCCGACGCAGAAGGAGATCTTCATCCCGGGCGGGCAGATGTTCCGCGATCTGACCAGGCTGTCGGCGGCGGGTATCCCGACCATCGCGCTGGTGTTCGGCAACTCGACGGCCGGCGGCGCCTACGTGCCGGGCATGTCCGATCACGTCGTGATGATCAAGGAACGCTCCAAGGTGTTCCTGGCCGGTCCGCCGCTGGTGAAGATGGCCACCGGCGAGGAGTCTGACGACGAGTCGCTGGGCGGTGCCGAGATGCACGCCCGCACTTCGGGTCTGGGTGACTACCTGGCCAACGACGAGCTCGACGCGATCCGGATCGGTCGGCGCATCGTGGCCCGGCTGAACTGGCGGAAGAAGGGACCCGTCCCCGCACCGGTGGTCGAGCCGAAGTTCGACCCGGAGGAGCTCATCGGCATCGTCCCCGCCGATCTGCGTATCCCGTTCGACCCGCGCGATGTGATCGCCCGCATCGTCGACGGTTCGGATTTCGATGAGTTCAAACCGTTGTACGGGTCGTCACTGGTGACGGGGTGGGCCACGCTGTACGGCTACCCGATCGGGATCCTGGCCAATGCCCGCGGGGTGCTGTTCAGCGAGGAGTCGCAGAAGGCCACCCAGTTCATCCAGCTGGCCAACCGCTCCGACACTCCACTTCTGTTCCTGCACAACACCACCGGCTACATGGTGGGTAAGCAGTACGAAGAGGGCGGGATGATCAAGCACGGCTCGATGATGATCAACGCGGTGTCGAATTCCACAGTGCCGCACATCTCGCTGCTGCTCGGAGCCTCCTACGGCGCGGGTCATTACGGCATGTGCGGGCGGGCGTACGACCCGCGCTTCCTGTTCGCCTGGCCGTCGTCGAAGTCCGCCGTGATGGGCGGAACCCAGCTCGCCGGCGTGCTCTCGATCGTCAGCCGCGCCGCCGCCGAGGCGAGAGGCCAGGCGGTCGACGAGGCCGCCGACGCCGCACTGCGGGCCGCCGTCGAGGCGCAGATCGAGGCCGAGTCGCTGCCGATGTTCCTGTCCGGCCGGTTGTACGACGACGGGGTGATCGATCCCCGGGATACCCGCACCGTGCTGGGAATGTGCCTGTCCGCCATCGCGAGTGGCCCGATCGAGGGGACGTCGAACTTCGGCGTCTTCAGGATGTGAGCGAACAGTGATTACGAGAGTCCTCGTCGCCAACCGCGGCGAGATTGCCCGACGAGTCTTCGAGACCTGCCGCCGTCTGGGGATCGGCACCGTCGCGGTCTACACCGACCCTGACGCCGGTTCCCCACACGTCGCCGAGGCCGACGCCCGGGTACGTCTGGAGGGCAACAACGGCTACCTCGATTCCGCCCAGATCATTGCCGCGGCCCAGGCTTCCGGTGCCGATGCGATTCACCCCGGTTACGGGTTCCTCTCGGAGAACGCCGATTTCGCCGCCGCGGTGATCGATGCCGGGCTGACGTGGATCGGTCCGCCGGTGAATGCCGTGCAGGCCATGGGCTCCAAGATCGAGGCCAAGAAGATGATGGCCGCTGCCGGCGTTCCGGTGCTGGCCGAACTCGATCCGTCGACCGTGACGGCCGATCAGCTGCCGGTCCTGGTGAAGGCATCCGCCGGTGGTGGTGGCCGAGGTATGCGCGTCGTGCGTGAACTGTCGGATCTGCCAACCGAAGTGGCCGCCGCCCAGCGTGAGGCGCAGTCGGCGTTCGGCGACCCGACGGTGTTCTGTGAGCGCTATCTGGCCGCCGGTCACCACGTCGAGGTGCAGGTGCTGGCCGATCAGCACGAGACGGTCTGGGCGGTCGGCGAGCGCGAGTGCTCCATCCAGCGTCGCCACCAGAAGGTGATCGAGGAGGCCCCCTCTCCTCTCGTCGAGCGCACCCCGGGGATGCGGGAGAAGTTGTTCGACGCGGCCCGCCTCGCTGCCGAGGCGATCGGCTACGCCGGTGCCGGCACGGTCGAGTTCATGGCGGACGAGAAGGGTGACTTCTTCTTTCTGGAGATGAATACCCGCTTGCAGGTGGAGCATCCGGTCACCGAGGCCACCACCGGCCTTGATCTCGTCGAACTTCAGATCCTGGTCGCCGACGGCGGCCGGCTGGACAGCGAGCCCCCGTCGTCAAAGGGTTCTGCCATCGAGGCCCGCCTCTACGCCGAGGATCCGGCCAAGGGCTGGCAGCCGCAGGCCGGCTCGGTGCACCGGTTCGACGTGCCCGGGCGGGTGCGCGTCGACACCGGTATCGAGGACGGTTCGGTGGTGTCGATCTTCTACGACCCCATGCTGGCCAAGGTCATCTCCTACGCCCCCACCCGGCGTCAGGCCGCGACCGTGCTCGCCGATGCGTTGGCCCGCACCCGGATCCACGGGCTGCGCACCAACCGGGATCTGCTGGTGAACGTCCTGCGGCATCCGGCGTTCCTGGACGGCGCCACCGACACGGCGTTCTTCGACACGCACGGTCTCGACACCCTGGCCGCTCCGCTGGCCGATGCGGGAGTGGTGACACTCTCTGCGATCGCCGCCGCCCTGGCTGGCGCCGCGCACAATCGCAGCAGCGCACGAGTTTTCGCCCCCGCCCCGAGCGGTTGGCGCAACCTGACCTCGGGCTACCAGTCGCGGACCTACCGCGACTCCGCCGGCGATGACGTCCCGGTGCGCTACCGGTTCAACCGCGCCGGCGTCGAGTTGCCCGACGACGACAACGTTTCCCTCGTGTCGGCGACACCGGACCGCGTGGTGCTGGCCATCAGCGGCGTTGAGCGTGCGTTCGAGGTGGCGACGTACGACGATCAGGTGTTCGTGGACTCGCCGCTGGGCCCCGTGCAGCTCACTGCACTGCCCCGCTTCCCCGATCCGGACGACGCCGTGGCGCACGGCTCACTGCTGGCCCCGATGCCCGGTTCGGTGGTGCGGGTCGGCGCCGCTGTCGGCGATACCGTCACGGCCGGACAACCCCTGATCTGGCTCGAGGCCATGAAGATGGAACACACCATCGCCGCCCCCGAAGACGGGGTGCTGGCCGAACTCAATGTCGCCGCAGGCCAACAGGTCGAGGTCGGCGCCGTACTTGCCCGGGTAGAAACAGCTGAAGGAGAACAGTCATGAGCTTCATCGAGACCGAAGAACAGAAGGCACTGCGCCAGGCGGTGGCCGCGATGGCCGCCAACTACGGGCAGGACTACTACCTGGAGAAGGCCCGATCGGGCCAGCACACCACCGAATTGTGGGACGAGGCAGGAAAACTCGGCTTCATCGGGGTAAACCTCCCCGAGGAGTACGGCGGCGGAGGTGCCGGCATGTACGAGCTGTCCACGGTGATGGAAGAGATGTCAGCAGCCGGGTCGGCGCTGCTGATGATGGTGGTCTCCCCCGCGATCAACGGCACGATCATCTCCAAGTTCGGCACTGAGGAGCAGAAGAAGCGCTGGATCCCGGGTATCGCCGACGGGTCGATCACCATGGCGTTCGCAATCACCGAACCTGACGCGGGTTCCAACAGCCACCGCATCACCACTACCGCGCGCCGCGACGGCAGCGACTGGATCATCAAGGGCCAGAAGACGTTCATCTCCGGCATCGACCAGGCCCAGGCCGTCCTCGTCGTCGGCCGCACCGAGGACCACAAGACCGGAAACCTCAAGCCGGCGCTGTTCGTCATCCCGACCGACACCCCGGGCCTGAGCTGGACCAAGATCGAGATGGAGATCATCAGCCCGGAAAGCCAGTTCCAGGTGTTCCTCGATGACGTGCGTCTGCCCGCCGACGCGCTGGTGGGTTCGGAGGACGCCGCGATCGCGCAGCTGTTCGCCGGGCTGAATCCCGAACGCATCATGGGTGCAGCCAGCGCGGTGGGTGTGGGCCGGTTCGCCATCAACAAGGCCGTCGACTATGTGAAGACCCGCCAGGTCTGGAAGGTGCCGATCGGCTCGCACCAAGGTATCTCGCATCCACTGGCGCAGAACCACATCGAGGTGGAGCTGGCCAAGCTGATGATGCAGAAGGCCGCGACGTTGTACGACGCCGGCGATGACTTCGGTGCGGCCGAAGCCGCCAACATAGCCAAGTATGCGGCAGGTGAGGCGTCGGTGCGGGCGGTCGATCAGGCCGTGCAGTCCCTCGGAGGCAACGGCCTGACCAAGGAGTACGGCATCGCCGCCGCGGTGACGGCATCGAAGCTGGCCCGCATCGCACCGGTGAGCCGGGAGATGATCCTGAACTTCGTTGCGCAGACCTCGCTGGGTCTGCCTCGCTCATACTGACAGGCCGTACTGACGATGACGTCTTTAGTCCACTACCGGGTCCACGGCGCCGTTGCGCGCCTGACGCTGGATTCCCCGCACAACCGCAACGCGCTGTCCACGGCCCTGGTCGAGCAGTTGCTCCAGGGCTTCTCCGATGCCGCCGACGAGCCCGACGTCCGGGTGGTGGTCCTCGATCACACCGGTGGAACCTTCTGTGCGGGAGCCGATCTCGCTGAAAGTTCGAGTGGCAGCCGTCCTTCGAATCCCGGGGACATCGCTGTTGACCGAGCCCGGGAGATGACCAAGCTGCTGCGGGCCATCCTGGAGTTACCGTTGCCCGTGATCGGTGCGATCGACGGACATGTGCGGGCCGGCGGGATGGGGCTGATCGGTGCGTGCGATCTCGTCGTCGCCGGTCCGAAGTGCACGTTCGCGTTGACCGAAGCCCGTATCGGCGTTGCGCCGTCGATCATTTCGCTGACGCTGCTGCCGAAGATCTCGCCGCGGGCAGCGGGACGCTACTTCGTCACCGGCGAGAAGTTCGGCGCCGCCGAGGCGGCCGAGATCGGGCTGATCACCGTAGCCGCCGATGACGTCGAAGACACCGTGGCCGCACTGGCGGGTGAGATCGCGAAGGGTTCACCGCAGGGCCTGGCTGCGTCGAAGGCGTTGACGACGGCCTCGATCCTGCGTCGGTTCGACGAGGACGCCGAAGCCCTGACGCGGCAGTCGGCGCAGTTGTTCGTCTCCGATGAGGCACGCGAAGGCATGACGGCGTTCCTGCAGAAGCGTCCGCCGAATTGGGTGGGCTGAGATTCAGCACTCCGGCCAGAGTTGGACGCTGAACCACGCGCGTTTGTGCCGCTCGCGTGAGGTCATCAGCGTCGAACTGCCCGCGCAGGCTCCGCCGCACGTGGTGAAACCGCGCATCGCGTGGGAGCAGAACTCTCAGTCATTCCCGGCGGGTCAGCTGTCCCGTGCAGCGATGCCGTTGAGCAGCCTCTCAAGGGCAGCAATCGAATCCCGGCTCTCCCGCTCGGGGTCCGCGGAGCGGGCGACTGTCATCGCGGCCTCGCACATCGCGCCGTGGAGGAGATGCGCGAGGGGTTCCACGCGCTGCTCGGGTAGGTGACCGTCGGCGATCACCTGGGTCAAGCCCAGCCGTAGCAGTGACGTGACGTGCTCATCTTCGAGGTCCCGCATGGCCTCCCACCCCAGCACCGCGGGCGCGTCGATCAACGTGATGCGCTGAACTCCCGCATCAAGGACCGCGTCGAAGAACCCGCGACAGCCCCGCAGGAATCGCTGCCAGCTGTCTTTGGTGCCACCTGCCGCACGGTTCACCGCTTCACCGATTGCCCGCTGCTCGTTCTCGAAGACCGCGGCGAAAAGACCGCGCTTGCCCTCGAAGTGGTGGTACAGCGCACCTTTGGTCATGCCGGCGCGTTCGGCGACGTTGTCGACGAACGTGTTGTCGTAACCATCGGCGGCGAACAGATCACGTGCCACCACCAGGATCTGGTCGATGGTTGCGCGCGTGCGTTCGGCCTGGGTGCGCGGTCCGGGCATATCGCCAATCTACACGATTCATACTTGAAGTACATACCTCGCGTATGTTAATACTCGAGGTATGCAAGTTCAGCGGCACGTCTGCCCGCTCTGCGAGGCCGGATGCGGGCTTGAGAGCAGCGTGGAGGCCGGTGAGGTCCTGACCATTCGGGGCAACCGCGAGCACGTCCTGAGTCACGGTCACTTGTGCCCGAAAGCGTTCGGGCTCAAGGAACTTCACTCCGATCCCGACCGGCTGCGCACGCCCCTGGTGCGCACGCCAGACGGGCGACTCCAAACCGCGTCCTGGGATGACGCCTTCAGCACGATCGATCTACGCCTCACCTCGATCATCGATCGCCACGGTGCCGATGCCATTGCGGTATATCTCGGCAATCCCGTCGCGCACGACTTCGCGACGACGCTCTACGCCAGTGCCATGATGCGGGCGCTGGGATCGCACAATGTCTATACGGCGAACACGGTCGATGCGATGCCCAAGTTCGTCTCCTGCCAGCTCATGTTCGGCGGGATGTACACCGTGCCGCTCCCCGACATCGACCGCTGCTCGTATCTGCTGATCCTGGGCGCTAATCCGCTGGTGTCCAACGGGAGCCTGCTGACTGCACCGGGCATGCGGGCCCGGCTACGCGCACTGCGTCATCGCGGGGGACGTCTGGTCGTCGTGGATCCAAACCGAACGCAGACCGCACAGGAAGCCGACGAGCACCTCCCCATTCGCCCCGGCGCCGATGCCCTGCTGCTGCTCGGTCTGATCCACGTGTTGGCCACCGAGGACCTCATCAATCTCAGGGGCCTGGAGCCTCATGTTCGCGGCGTCGCGACCGTCAAAGGACTGGCTCGTGACTTTTCCCCCGAAGTCGTTGCGCCGCACTGCGGAATCGCAGCCGAAGCGATCCGCCGCCTGGCCCGCGACCTGGCAGCGGCGCCGGTCGCCGCCGCCTACGGCCGCACCGGCACCTGCACCCAACGATTCGGCACCGTGACGAACTGGCTGATCGATGTGCTCAACATTCTGACCGGCAACCTCGACCGGCCGGGCGGCGCCATGTTCGCCCGGCCGGCCGCCGACCTCCGGCGGCTGAACACCCGTCCGGGCACCGCAATCGGACGCTGGCACAGTCGGGTCCGCGGCGCTCCCGAATCTCTGGGTGAGCTCCCGCTGGCCTGCCTGGCCGAGGAGATCGACACACCTGGACCGGGCCAGGTGAAAGCGTTGATCACCGTGGCCGGCAACCCGGCGCGGTCGGCCCCGGACAGCGCACGGCTGACTGCCGCGTTGGACCACCTGGACCTGATGGTCAGCCTGGATCTCTATCGCAGTGAGACCTCGACGCATGCCGACATCGTGCTGCCGGCACCGTCACCGCTCACAAAACCGCACTACGACCTGTTCTTCGGGCACTTCGCGATCCGCAACACCGCGACGTATTCACCCCCGGTCCTCCCGTCGGGGCCCGACGACACACCGGACTGGCAGTCCCTGCTGCGGCTGATCGGAATCGTTGCCCGGCAAGGCGCTTCGGCAGATCTCGACGCGATCGACGAGATGGTCGCAGGGGCACTTGCCCAAACCCTCGGCGTTGACCGTGACACGGATACCGCCGCACCGCGCGGCCCTGAACGTCTCCTGAACCTGTTGCTGCGGGCCGGGCCCTACCGCGACGCCGGTGCGCCGCTGACCGTCGCTCGCTTGCGTGAGTATCCCGACGGGCTCGATTTCGGGCCCCTCGCTCCGCAACTGCCCGACGTGCTGAACACCCCGTCGGGGCTCATCGAGCTGGCGCCGGACCTGCTGGTAGAGGACGTCGCCCGGCTGCGTTCCTGCCTTGGCGCGCCCCGGTCAGACAGCATGGTGTTGATCGGTCGACGTCATCTGCGCTCCAACAACTCCTGGATGCACAACCTGCCGACGTTGGCCAAGGGGCCGGAACGCTGCACACTGCACGTCCACCCCGTCGACGTCGCGCGCCTGAAGCTCGGGCCGTACGCCAGGGTGACATCGCGTACGGGCGTGATCGAGGTCGCCGTGGAGGCCACCGACGCCGTCTCCCCCGGAGTCGTGTCCCTTCCGCACGGCTGGGGACACGACGAGCCCGAGGCATCCGTGCACGTCGCCGCACAACGTCCGGGCGTCAACAGCAATGTGCTGGCCGACGGCACGGAGCTCGATCCGCTGTCCGGCACCGCGGTGCTCAACGGCATCCCGGTCCAGATCTGTACGGCACCAGTGAAAGGAAAGTTCGATGAGTACTGACAACGCCGCCGCTCTGCGCAACTACGCCGAGGCCAAGAACCGACATGACGTGGACGCCATCGTCGCTGCGTATACCGCTGATGGGTGGTACCGGGATTCCGCTGTTCGCCAGCCGGTTTCCGGCCACCCTCAACTGAGAACGTTCTACGAGGCGGTGTTCGGCTCGATCCCCGACTATCGGGGCCTGTTCGACGGCGCGGCGTTCGGTGAAGACACCGCGGTGGTGTGGGGCCGGATGACCGGCACGGTCGGCGACGAACTTCTCGGATTGCCCACGACTGCGGGGAGCCGCATCGACATTCCTGTCACCTTCGTCTGCACCTTCCACGACGGTCAACTGGTCAGTGACACTGGATATTTCGACACCCGCCGCCTCCATCAGCAAGCAGGGGTCCGCTCGTCGGACCCCGGGATCGAGTCCTTTGTCGCAGGCTGGGCTCGGTTCTGGGCAGCACCAGGAGATGCCAGTGGGGTTCATGATCTCGTCACCGACGATGTAGCCCTGCACTGGCCGGCAGCCACCGAGCCACTCCGCGGACGTGACGCGTACGCCGGCCAACTGGCCGCCGCCGTGCAGCTCATCCCGGATCTGACGTTGTCGGTCGTAGATCATGTCTATCGCGACGGACTCCTCATGCTCGCGTGGGAAGGCCACGGAACGATCGACGGCGAGCTGCGCCACTGGCCGGGGGTCGACCGGTTCCGACTACGCGGAAACCGAAGCGCCGAAACCACTGTCGTGTTCGATAGCCGGGCCGTGGTGTCCGCCGGTACCTCAACCCGTCACTGATCGAGGAGGCATTGATGCGCGCCATCATCCAGCACGAATGGGACGGCCCAGACTCCGTGCGCCTGGTCGAGGTGCCGGAACCTCATCCCGCCCCCACCGAAGTGAAGGTTCGGGTCCACGCCGCGGGAGTCAACCCCGTCGACTACTACACAAGCGGAGGCCTGGCCTACAACCGCGTGCTCGACCTGCCCTTCATCCACGGTTGGGACGTGGCCGGGGTGGTCGAAGAGGTCGGCTATGGCGTCAGTCGGTTCCGGGTCGGCGACCGCGTGTTCGGAATGCCGTGGTTTCCCCGGCAGGCCGGCGGGTACGCCGAATTCGTCACCGCGCCGTCCCGCCACTTCGCCTCCATCCCAACCGGACTCAGCTTCGCCGAGGCAGCGGCGCTCCCGCTGGCCGGGTTGACCGCGTGGCAGATGCTCATCGACGTGGCCCGCCTGGCACCCGGCGAGCGTGTTCTGGTCTCCGCGGCTGCGGGCGGCGTGGGCCATCTTGCAGTGCAGATCGCCAAGGCGCACGGCGCGTACGTCATCGGCACCGCCCGCGCTGCCAAGCACGACTTCATCCGCAGCATGGGCGCCGACGAGGTGCTGGACTACACGACGACTCCGGTCCACGAAGTCGTCACCGACGTGGATGTCGTGATCCAGATGTTCGGCGGCGCTGCCGGACGTGACGCCTTGCACTGCCTCCGCGAGGGTGGCTCCCTGGTCAGCGCTCAAGCCGCCTGGACACCCGGTCTTTTCGACCAGGCTCGCGAGTCGCATGTCCACGCATACGACTACCTCGTCGAGCCCGACGCGGCCGGCCTGCAGTCCATCGCCGAGCTCGTGACGGACGGGCGACTACGGGTACACGTCGCCGCCCAGTACCCGTTATCGGAAGCGGCACAGGCACTGAAGGTGATCGGTGATGGCCGCACCAGCGGCAAGATCGTGCTCATCGTCGAGCAGTAGAACGGACGGGCCGAAGCGATGCCATCCGGCAGTGGCGACGACGGGAACAGCGCAGGTCAGCCGGTGCACGCGGGGTCATCGTTAATTGCCAGTGCCAGCACACGCCACGGCGCGTCTGTCGGATCAGCGGCCGCAGTTCTACCGTTTCCTGTGCGGACGTTATCTGCCGTGCGGTGACCCCCGGAAAGGCCGGAATCATGGCCGATAATCAGAACAAGGCGATTTCCCGACGAGTGTGGGAGGTATTCGCCTCCGGTGAACTGAGTGAGCTGGACGATCTCGTCGCTCCAGGTGCCGCCTATCACGACACACAGGATCCCTTCGGGGACCAGCGTGGCCCCCAGCACATGAGGAGCCTCATCGAGATGTATCGGAAGTCGTTCTCCAACATGAAGTTCGACATCAAGATGCAAGTCGCCGAGGGCGATTACGTCTGCACGATGATCGAGGCGCAGGGCGACAACACCGGTGAGATCATGGGACAGCCGGCCACCGGCAAGCACGCCCGTATCAACCTGACCGACACCACGCGGATCGAAGACGGCAAGATCGCCGAGAATTGGGTCACCTGGGACACCCTCGGCATGCTGCAGCAGCTCGGCCTGATCCCCGCAGGCGCGCAACAAACAGCGCCCGCCTGAGCTGGTTGCAGAGAAAAGGGTCCAGGGCCGGCCGCGGCCCTGGACCCGCATCCGGGCGGGGCGTCAACCATCCGCACGCCCGGTGATCCAGCGCTCCGGATGGTGTTAGTCGTTGACCCGTTACGGCCCATCCCCGTCGCCCGACTCGTTGCTGTCGAGGTTGAAGTGCAGGGTGCGCACTGTGTCAGAGTGAGCGCGCAACCGCTCACCGACAGCAGCGTTCCGTGACCGATCAGGCAGTTTGTGGCGGTTGTTGCCGACGTGCGAAAAATTCTTTCGCATTTGCAATCAGATGGCTATTTCCGCAATCAAACCGGTCGGACGAGATCAGGTCGACGGGTGCAACACCCCCCGGAGTGCCTGGGGTGGAACATCCTGCCCCGCTGGCCATACGCGTCGATCGACGACGGATTCCGCAGCAGACACCGCCGGGAATTGAATTCAAGATCGCCATCTGGGCAAATTTGTCACGTGCGAAAAATGTGTTGCTACAGTATGCAAGCACTTTGTCGGCCAGATCACACATTGAAGGCGGCGCGCTTGATGTCACAGCCCACTCCTCCCCGTCTGCACACCGCCAAAACAGCAGCCACCGCGGCGGCAATCGTCGCGACTACGGCAGCGCTGACCGCGGGCGTCGCATCCTCCGCGCCAGAGGCGTTGGCAGCCCACAACCGCAGTGTGCAAGCGGATGTCGAGCTGACGGCCGGCGTCGGCCAGGTCCCCGATATCGTCGGGATCTACGGGGTCGGCCCGATCTTCTGGACCGCGCAAGCCCTCGGAATCACGCCCGAGAACGTGATCAAGGCCGCCGGCGGGCTGACCGGCAACACGGCGTTGGCCGACACCGTCATCGGGCTGCTGAACTTCCTCGACGCCGTGTCGCCGGTCGAGGCCGGCGTCAAGGGCCCGCTGCCCAGTGATGCGTACGACGCGGTCAAGGATCTTGACTACACCACCACCGGTTTGGCTCAGATGCTCGGCCTGGACGACAACGTCATCACAAAGAAGTTTCTCGACTGGGTGGTCAACCAAGCCCCCATATTGAATCAGCGTCGCGACATCATCCTGTCCGAGAGCCTGGGTGGGCTCACCACCTCACTCGCCTACCGCGACATGATCGAGGCCGTCACATCCGACAGCGACGATTGGGAGGTCGGGGTCACCGGCCAGTGGCTGATCTTCGTCAACAACCCCAGCCGGCCGGGTGGGGGATTATTCGCGCTGGCAACACCTTTCACCAACCTGTTCGGAGTCAACTTCACCACGCCGGACGCGGGCAGCTACACCAACGCTGATGTGACCAAGGTCCTCAACACGTCGATCCTGGACATCACCTGGGCCTACAACCCGCTCTCGGATGTACCCACCACGCTGAATCCATTGTCGTGGGCCAACTCGGCCGCCGCCGGGGTGTTCCTGACCTATCTCCTGCCCGACGAGGACAACAACATCGGCAATCACGTGCTGCCGCAGCTCGTTGCCGGAATCCTCGACGGCACGAAAGTAATGATCGACCCTACTGGGGGTCAGGGCCTGGACATGCTTCCAGGGTGGAAGAAGTTCGTCGACAGCCTGGACTGGATCCCTGTCGTCCGCGATTTCCTGAACGATGTCACCAACGCCACCAAGTTCCCCGGCAACGCCACGTACATCACCTATGACTCGGGCAATCTCCCGTTGCTCGAGCCGTTCCGGATGGCCCCGCATCTACTCAACCTCGTTCCGGGCGTTGACATCCCGACCCCGCTGACCGACAGCATCGAGCCTGCGCTGCGGAAGCTGGTCAACATGGGGTACCAGGACGTCGACCCCAACACCCTGGAGCGCACATTCGGTGAAGCCGGCGACCAGGCGTACCTGTGGCACTCCCCGCTCACCCCGACCCAGCAGCTGGCCGCCAACCAGATTGTGTTCGACGCGTTGATCGACGGTATCCAGGACAACGCCCTGAACCCGGACGCCTGGAGCGCAAAACTGCCGGGCGCGAACCTCGAGCCGATCGTGAAGAACGCGGTGTCGGTGGCAGTCGCCAAAGCGCTGTCTGACGCCTTGGAGGCCGTGCAGAAGGGTGCCGACCCGGTCTTCGATGCCGTCGAGAAGGGTCTGGCCCCGGTCACCCATGCGCTCGATGACGCGAATGCTCAGATGGAAGCCGCCATCGACAACATGCTGAAGGTCAACGGCTCCACCGCCAACAAGAAGTCGGGCACCCAGTCGATCAACTCCCTCCCGTCGACCGGCAGCCAGTTGAAGACGTTGAGCATCGAGGCGCCCGATACGGACACCGATGCCAAGCCCGCACCGCTCAAGGACGCGCTCAACAACCTTGGTCTGGACCAGGATTCGTTGAAGGACAACGAGGTCTCCAAGAACATCACGAAGCTCTCGGACTCCGTGAAGACCAAGGCCAAGGCCCGTCATGCCACCGACGCGAACAATCCGCTCAAAAAGTCGGTGAAAGAGACCATCGCCAAAGTGGACAAGGCCGGCAAGGACACGGTCAAGAAGCTCGACAAAACGGCCGATGACACCAAGGCGAAGGTCAAGGAGTCGAAGAAGCAGGCCAACAATGCGAAGGCCGAGAAGAAAGCCAAGTCGGCCGCGTAATCGCTGACAGCCCCGGTAACGCGTCGGTAGCGTGGCCAACATGCCACGCACTGTGCTCGTCACCGGGGCGACCGGCAGTCTCGGTCACCATGTGGTGCCTGAGGCGATCGATGCCGGTCATCAGGTCCGCGCATTGAGCCGCCGTGAGCGGGTCGGTTACACGGGCGTGCACTGGCATCAGGCCGACCTGCTGTCCCCCGGCAGTTTGGATGCCGCACTCGACGACGTGGACGTCGTCGTCCATTGCGCCACGCAACCCACCGGAGGCAAGGACGTCCGTGCGGCCAGGAACCTGATCGAGGCCGTACGACGCAAAGGCGTCGAGCATCTCGTCTATATCTCGATCGTGGGTGTCGACGACATCCCGTTGCCCTACTACAAGACCAAGCTCCGGGTCGAGCAGGCGCTCGAGACGTCCGGGGTCGGGCACACGATCCTGCGTGCGACGCAGTTCCACGAGCTAATCGAAAAGATGTTCTCGGCGCAGCGATTTTCGCCCGTTTTGTGGGCGTTACGCGACGTCCGATTCCAGCCGATCGACACCCGGGATGTGGCCGCCCGACTGGTCGCGCTGATCGATTCCGAGCCGTCCGGGCGGGTGCCCGACATCGGCGGCCCCAGCGTCCACAGTCACCCAGAATTGGGACAGATGTATCTGTCAGCACACAACAGCGTGCGCCGGGTGGCCAGATTCACGATCCCCGGCCGGATCGTCGCCGGTTACAGGTCGGGGGCCAATCTGACCCCGGAAAATGCGGTCGAGGGCGTTTCCTTCCAGGACTATCTGGGCACCGGCGGATAGATCACCGGCGCCGGATAGCGGCAACTACCGCACCCCCGGCGACGCAGTTTGGCTACTGGTCTTGCATGTGACAGCGATCGTCGTAGGCTCGACAGCGATGAGCACTTCAGCGCCGCAGGACCGGTCGATGCGGGCTGCCGACACCGACCGCATCCAGGTGGCGCAGCTGCTCACGGATGCTGCCGCCGCGGGCCGGCTGCCGATGAACGAATACGAGGACCGGCTAGCAAAGGCCTACGCGGCGCAGACCTATGACGATCTGGCCCGGCTCAGCCGCGACCTTCCCGGCGCGGTGAACTGTTCGGCCAGCCAGTGTCGCCCCGCCCCGTCGACGCTGCTACTGGCGATCATGAGTGGGTTCGAGCGCCGCGGCCGATGGAACGTGCCGAAAAAGCTGACGACGTTCGCACTCTTCGGTGGCGGAGTGGTCGATCTGCGCTACGCCGATTTCACCGCACCCGACGTCGATGTCCGCACCTATTCGATCTTCGGCGGGCAGACCATCCTGGTACCATCCGAGGTGAATGTGGATGTCGATGGTGTGGGCGTGATGGGGAACTTCGATCACAGCGTCGACGGGGCCGGCACGTCCGGGGCACCGCGGGTCCACATCCGCGGTTTCTCCCTGTGGGGCAGCGTCAGCGTCAAACGCAGGAAGCGCCGTAACCAGATCGATTGAAAGACAGAACGGGCGGGCCAGAAGGCCCGCCCGTCGTGGTATCCGGTAACTGTCAGCAGCTGGCTGCCTGTGCGCTCACCTTCATGCCGCCCGCCGCAACGCAGTTCGACGGCTTGACGGTGGAACCCAACTTGGCCGCGACCGTCGAGGTATTACCACCGGCCAGCTTGGGCAGGACGCCCGGCAGGTTCTTCTCCTCAGGCAGCGCAAGGCCGCGCGCCTGGAGGTCGTCGTAGTAGTACTTGCCGGCGTTCACGTTCAGCTCGCCCTTGACGACCCCGTTGGTGCCGGGATCGACCTTGCCGGTCTTGGGGTCGACGACGCCCGTGCTCGTGGTCCCGTAGTTCAGGTGGTAGACCTTGCCCAGATCGCTGTCGTCGAGGGCCTTGTTGACAGGGGTCTTCTGGTTGAAGATGTGATCGCCGACGGCCTGCGTGACGCGGACGCCCGGCGCCGGGTTACCCAGATCGGGACGCCCGACGGAATCAGCGGACGGGTTACCGGTGTGGGTGGGCACAGCGAGCGCCATCCCGGCCGGCCCGGTCATCGCCAGCGCACCGCCCGCGAGGATCCCACCTACCAAAGTCCGGCCCCGTACCGACCGCTCGGAGATCTTCCGATGTTTTGCCATGCCTGTAACCTCTCGTGATTGGCGTTGCGCCACAGCTGAATTGGAGCCCGCCGCTGAACATTGCCACTGGCCCGCCAGCGAACCTAAGTCACCGCGAGCAGGCGCGATAGGTACTGGCGACGTTGTTCATTTGCTGTTCGACGCTCGATCATGAGAATTCACAGGGCCTACACAGGTACCGGCCAAGCGTGTGAAAACGCAACGGCCCCCTCCGTTTTGGAGGGGGCCGTGACGTAAAGGAGCTGTTGCTAGTCCTTCTTATCCTTGCTGCCGCTGCTGTCGCTGCCGGTATCGCTGGACCCGGAGCTGGAGGTGTCAGTCTTCGACTTGCCCTTCTGGTCCGCACCGGCCTTGGTCTTGGGCTTGAAGGCCTTCGTCAGATCCTTGGTGGCCTTCTCGACGAACTTCTCACCGGCCGACTTCTTGCGCTCGGTGGTACGCGACTTGGGCGTGAACTTGTTGGCAGACCCGCGGGTGGCACCGGCGCCAGCCGACTCGGTATCGCCGGCCTTCTGTTCGGTCTTGCCCGACGTCTCGTCGGTCGCGCTTGGCTTCGGCTCGGCTTCACCGGTCTTCTCTTCAGTCTCACCGGACTTCTCTTCGGACACAGGCTCTTTGACCTCTTCGACCGCTGCGGGCACCTTGACGGCGGTCGCGGGGTTGAGAGTCAATTTCAGGTTCGACAGCTTGGGAAGCTCGAACTTCGGCGCCTCAGGCTGTGAAACATCCGTGGCCGGCGTGGTGGTCTCGGCACCGTCCTCGGTGGCGCTCTCGGTCTTGTCGACCGTGGCACTGTCTTCGACGGCCTGCTTACCGTCCTCGGTGTCGAGTTTGAGGTTGATGAGCTTGTCCAGAGCCGGCAACGCCTTGCGAGCCGAGGCAAGGACCGCGGTGCCACTCTTGGTGCTCGCGGCGTCCGCGCCCTCCTCGTCGGGATCCGCAGGTTCCGCGCCGGGCGCCGGTGCACCGAGAACCCGATCGACGACGTAGTTGATGATGCCGTCGATCCCCTGGTTGTATTCCTTGCCGTCGGTCTCCACGGGACCGCCGAAGAAGAAGATGCTCGTCGCGGCGGCCAGATCAGGGCCGGCCAGGGGGACACCGCTTGCGGCCAGAGTGAGTATCGCCCCGGTGTAGGTGAGCCAGTTGTGCGACAGATCCTCCACGGTGGCCAGCGCCTGGCCGACCAGACCATTGGCTCCGCCGGTCAGCTCGGAAGCGACAACCTTGATGGTCTCTTCGATTCCCGCCTCGAACAGGTAGCTGGTGAAGTTGAGGTAGGCAAAATCGGCGGCATCCGAGATCAGCGGCACACCGGCACTCGCGATCTCGTCCAGGATCTGGTCGCCCAGGTAATAGGCAACGCCCACTAGCCCATCACGGGTGATATTGCCCGGAATGTATCCGGTTCCGTAGTTCGGCTCGTCTCCCTCCCCGTTAACGAGCTTGAGGTTGCCGTTTTCATCCTCCACGTACACGGGGATTCCGACATAAGGAACCCCGTCCGCATCCAGCTGCGTAGTAAGCGCTTGCCCGTTCGCATTCAGCGCTCGCACCCAACGAGGCTTGCCGTCCTCGCCCACTCCGTCTTGAACGTAAAGCTCGTACGAGCCTCCGTAGTACGGGTCGTACGAGCTGCCGACGTGGCCGCCATAGCCGTCAACCCGGAAGAAGATGTCGGAAAGATAGTTGATATCTATATCGCTGAGCCCGAGCAGGTTCAGCTCACTGACAGTGACCGACTTCTTCGACTGCATCGCCGCCGCATCGCTGGCGGCGATCGCGATGTTCGGCGGGGTCATCAGCCCTGGTGTCGCCGCGATAATGGCACCAGCACTCGCGAGCACAACGCCGGTGGTGAGGAGCGGACGGACTGCCATGTGGGTGTGGCCCCTTATCTCAAGCGCGAGCCGGATTCCTGAGAATCCGGCTCGGTATCTGCGTACTACCTTAGAAGTCTTTGAGAAGGGTAATTCCCGTCACCACCTCCCGCAACCCGTCTCGAGGCCGGACAGGAGCTTCCGATGCGCCCCCGCAGCGCCGTTTTTGCGGGGCGACTCCGACAAATATTTGGATACCGAACGAGGCATTCCGGAGCGGTTCACTTTCAGCTAATTTCGAATATCGTTGCCGCCGCGCTCACTGGACCCAAAAGTGCGTGTTACGGCGGGTGGAATCCGTTGCGTGACCGCCGGGCGTACCGGTCCGGCACACTCGCGCGCGTGGTTCGATCAAGTCGGCGCAAACCCGCGGCGCGCCCCTCATATCCCTAGGTCAACGCGCTTGATTCCGGTGGAAGGCCGCCACCGATCCACCGGAACTCGACGTGGGCCGTCCCAGGCGACGCGGCCGCGGTGCGGAACTACGGACCACGTCGATCGGCCTGCCAAAAGCCATCCGCTTAAAGTCGTTGCCCGCCGCCTCGAAAAACGATCGCTGCTGCCATTGATTTGGGTCGAGGTTTACCGAGTGAGAACGGCCCCGAGAAACGCCGTCCAGGCTTCGCCTTACGAATCGGTCAATAAGACCAGGTCACGGGCCCGAGCGAACATCCTGACCGTCGTCACACCCTGAGAAAAAACTGAGATCGCACTCAGGTTCCCGGCCGTGGCTACTTGTCGCCGCTGCCGCCGTCGGTCCCCTTGTCCTTGCCGCCGCCAGTGGCATTCTGGACGGCCTCGCCCAACTTCTTCAGGAACTTGCTGCCGTTGGACTCGCCCTTCGGCTTGCCGTCACCGAACAAGATGGGCGGCGTGAACTTGTTGCCGGTCTTGGTGTCGGTACCGGCTTTCGCGTCGTCGTCCGCAGTGATCTCTTTGTCCCTGATCGTGCTCTTGGGAGTGAGGGCGGGCTTCAACTCCGGCGCCTTCAACTCGGGGACCGTCACCTCGGGCGCCTTAACCTCAGGCAGCTCAACCTCGGGCGCCTTAACCTCGGGAAGTTTGACCGCGGGCGCCTTGAACTGAGGCAGCTTGAACTCAGGCAGCTTGGGCGCCTCGAACTTCGGGGCTTCCGGCGTAGGAAGCTCGACACCCAGCGGGGTGGTTTCGGTGCCGCCCTCGACCGAGTTCTCGGTGCCGTCGGTCACGAGTCCTTCGGTGGCGTCGAGATCTTCGACAAGTTTCGTCTCGTCTGCAGCGGGCGCCTTGAACGGCAACTTCACCAGGCCCTTGAACGGCGAATCGAACTTCGTCGACAGGTTCAGCAGCGATGCCGGCCCGGGCAGGCTGGTCAAGGCCGGGCCCGTCTCCTTCTTGGCCAGCAGCGTGGTGCTCTCAGGGCCCGACTCATCGAGCGTCTGAACACCGGGGCCGGAGTCGAGTGGGTTGATCAGGTTCGGGTTGGGCGTGGGGGTGCCCTGCGCGATCGCATCCACCACATAGGTGAACGCCGCGTAGATACCGGTATTGGCGCCGTACCCGAAGAAGAACGAGTTGGTCAGCCCGTAGGCGTAGCCGTCCTGTGGCAGGTTGTCGAGCAGCAGGTTGCCGACGAGTTGTGTTGCGCCGCCCTCGAAGAAGTCGTCGACACGGTTGGTCAGATCCAGCCGACCGGTCGGGTCCACCGCATCGATGGCAACGGCGACGGTGCGGATGGCTTGATGCGCGAGCTCGGTGAAGCCGCCCTCGAAGAAGATGTTGTCGATATCACCCAGAGGCAGGATGTTGTCACTGAGGTAGTACGCCAGGCCGGTGAAGCCCTTCTGGCACACCGCGCCTTCTGCGGTGCAGTTGCCGGGATCGTCCTGCGTGACGATCTCGCCGTCCTCACCGATCTCGTAGACGGGGGCGCCGGTGTTGTTGTAGTACTGGGCGCCGGGGACGACGGGTCCCGTGGCACGGGTCCCGTCTGCGTTGTAGAGCGGCGTGCCATGCGCGTCGACGAGGTTCCCGGTGTCTGGGCCAGTTGTGACGAGGATGCCCTCGGCCGGCTTGGGGCTTTGGCCCGGGAACCAGAGACCGCCGTAGCCCTGGGTAAAGGACTGCCAGGCACCCTGCAGGGACAGCGCGAGCAGATTGATCTGCTCCTGCGTCAGCCTGGTCGGCGCCGGGACCACGGTCGTGGCGGCCACGGTGATCTCGTCACGGGGGACGAACAGTGCCGGAGTCGCGGCGACGATTGCGCCGGCGCTCAGGAGTGCCGCACCAGTAGTGACAAGCGGACGTACAGCCATGTGCATCGGCCCCTGCCTAGAAGTTGACCAGTGGATTTCCGAGCACTCCGGCACCGGTAGGCAACTTAGAAACTCCCGAGAAGACTAAGGGCAGGTACCACCCGTCGCAACCGATATCGACCAATTCTGAATTGGCCGATCCGTCAAAGGACGGGCCTTTGTTGTAAACGCAAGAACTACGAAATGTAGCGATACAGAAACCTCCGGATGCCGCTCGGCCGATGTCCCATCGGTCGCACCAGCAAGAAGTGTGCTGGCTATCGATACAGACCTCATCAAGATCCGCCAATCGGGTAGCCCTGATGGCAGACTCCGAACGCGGCCAGATTCGGACAGCCAGCAGGTCACGGCTTGTTTACGGTCACCATGAATACGCACTCCCGCCGCGGCCACCGCGAGCCCGATCAGGTTCGGCAGCAACCATGGCAGCCGCTGCTACCGCCCGGCGGTCCGCGGCAGTGCACCCGTTGCACGGTCTCGGCAATGAACTTGCGTATTCACATTTCATCTCCCGAGAAAAGACCCTTGCCTGATCAAGGTTTATCACCGCGCAATGATTTGAATAGATCTGGGCCGAATACCCGCATTCCCGCATTTGCCCACACGCCGCCCACACCTTATAAGCGGCTGAGTTTGGCTCAGCGCGGCATCGCGATCCGCAATCCCGCCAGCATCACCTGCGCGTCAGCCATGAAGGTCGGATTGTTGGGCGCCGTGCTCTGCGCCAGCGCCACAATGTTCCAGACCTTCGCCCCGAGGGGCACCATCACGGACACGGAGGTGACGTAGCTCGTCTTGCTGATCTTGTCGTCGGGCGGGGTCGTGTAGTTGACCATCAACGCGGGGAAGCCACAGATCTCGGACGGCACCTGGGTGATGTTCTGCGCGCCAATGGATTGGAAGCCCTTGATGGTCTCATTCAGCAGGTCCTTGGGCGGCCGATCCCCGTCCGTCGCGTCTCCGATCGACACCGAGATGGCCGGATTCGTCACACCGTCGGTGAGGGATTCATTGCGTAGCACCAATTTGACTGGGCCCTTGGCGAACTCAGGCACAGGCACCCAGCCCGGCGGCTGCGCGACACGCACCCGCGGCTCGTCGGGCCCGGTCCCGGGAACTTCGATCCAGGCATCCGAGTGCAACTGCTCGCAGGTTTGGGCCTTGTACCCGGGTTCTCCCGACGCTGCCCCCGACGACCCCCCGGGTGGTTCGAATCCGGCCGTTACGGTGCCGTCGGTCATCTGCGTGCACCCACTGAGGATCAGCCCGGCTGCCAACACGACCACACCCGCAACGCGCTTCATGACCCCCATCGCCCCCAGAGACTACGCGAGCGGCAAGAAGCTAGCGGCGACGCGAGTGCAGGTAGTCGCCGACGACGGCTGCGCCCAGGCCATCGAGATCAGGCACCACCACCCGGCCCTGCACGCGGCGGGCCACCTGGTCGATGAACCGGGCCAGACCGGGATCGGAGCCCAGCCGGAAGATCGTCACCTGTGCGCCGAGGCGGGCCACCTCGTCAAAGCCACGCACGGTATGGGCAATGGTGCGCGGGTGGGGCGGGTAATCAAAAAACACGGACGAACCCTCGCCATTCCCGAAATCCTCCAGATGTGCGGTGGGCTCGCCATCGGTCACCACCAGCACCACCGGCTGGGCGTTGGGGTGGCGACGCAGATGCCGCGACGCCAGGGCCAGCGCGTGGTGCAAGTTGGTGCCCTGCTCGTACACGCCCTCCAGACCCGTCAGCTCACCCGCGGTCACGGTGCGGGCGTACCGGCCAAAGGCGATGATCTGCAACTCATCTGACCGGAACCGGGTACTGACCAGATGGTTGAGCGCCAGCGCCGTGCGCTTCATCGGCAGCCAGCGGTTCTCCATCACCATCGAGAACGAGGTGTCCACCAGCAGCGCCACACACGCCTGGGTGCGGGTCTCGGTCTCCGAGATCTCCACATCCTCGACCGCGAACCGAATGGGCCGTTCCACCGTCCCGGTGCCCGCTTGGCGCAGCACCGCGTTGGTCACCGTGCGGGTGACGTTCCACGGCTCGGTGTCGCCGAACTGCCAGGGCCGGGTGGCCCCGGTCAATTCCCCGGCCGCGCCGGCGCGACGGGTGTCCCGCTCGCCGTGCCGGCCCGAAAGCTGTTGGGCCACATCACGCAGAGCGGTCTGGCCGAGCTGCCGCATGGCCTTGGGCGAAAGCCGCCACTGCCCATCGGAGCCGCGGTCGATGAAGCCCTGGTTGACCAGGGCCTTCTCCAGCTCGGACAGGGTGCGGGCGTCGATCGCGGCGTCGTCGCCGAGCTGGCGGGCCAGCGCCTCCAGATCGACGTCGTCCATCGACGCCCCGGCGTAGCTCTGCGACAGTGCGTCGGCCAGCTGCTCCAACTCGCCGATGTCGGACAGCGCCTGAGCGCCCTCCCCCATGCCCAGCGGGTCGCCGCCGGAGAACCGTTCCGAACCGTTCCAGTCCTCACCGGGGCGGGCAGCCTGGAGGTGCGAGTCGAGCCGGTTCAATGCGTTCATCAACGACGGTGAACCGAAAGCCTGCTGCGCCAAGGCATCCAGCTCGGCTCGCTGCTCGGCCGACAGGCTGTTGCGGAACCGCTGCGCGGCGGCGGCGCGCTTGGCCAACGCATCCAACAGTTCGTCGATGTTCTGCGGATCTTCCGGGAAGTACTCGCCGTGCTTGTCCATGAAGTTCTGAAAGTCCTCAGGCGAGTCATTCCCCTGAGCGTGCTTGTCCAGCAGATCGTTGAGGTCATCGAGCATGTCGTTGACCCGCTGCCGGTCCTCGTCGGTGGCGTTCTCCAACGCATCCTTCATGCCGGCGAAACGCTGATCCAGCATCTCGCGGCCCAGCAGATCCTTGATCTGCTCGTACTTCTGTCGCGCCTCGGGGCTGCGCCAGTCGTAATCGGCGAGCTCCTGTACGGCCTTGGCCGGTGACGGCGAGAGCGCCTCCATCTGCAGTTCGCCGAACCGTGCGTTGTCGTCGAGGGCGCGGGCCAGCTCCTTGCGCTCGGCGAGCACAGCCTCGTCGAGCAGCTTCTTGATCTCCTGCAGGGTGCCGTCAAGGTTGTGCCGCTGCAACAACTCCCGGCGTTTGCGGTTGGCCTCGGCGGCCAGCCGATCGGTGCCACGCATGCCCTCGGTGCCGCGACGCATCAGCTCCGAGAGCGCGCGGCGCGGCGAGCTGCCCTCCATGACGCTCTGACCGATCTGCTCGAGCGCATCGCGCAGATCGATCGGCGGTGCCAGCGGGTCGGGGCCACCTGTGTATCGCGAATACCGCGAGGTGTGCCCGTGCGCCCGACCGGGATCAGCCATAGACGGTCTCGCCCTCCCCGGTCACCTTGTCGACACGCTTGGCCAGATACAGCGCCTCCAAAGCCAATTCGATGGCCGCGGCCCGCTGACCGACCGACACGGCGCCCAACCTGGAGGCGAGCGCGTCGACCACGGCCAGATCCGGCAGGGCAGCCAGGACGTCCTTGGCCGACACCCGCTCACCGGTGGTCACCGGCGAACCCTCCTCGACCGCAGCCACCAACGGGGCGACGTCGATACCGCCCAGCAGTCGCTGTGCAGTGTCGGCGGTGGCGCGGCGCAGCAGGTGCTCCAGCACCGCCTGCTCGCGGCCCTCCTCGCCGCTCTCGAACTCCAATTTGCCGCGCAGCACGTCGATCACGGTGGACAGATCCGCCACCCGAGCCACCGGATCGTCCTCGCCCAGGATTGCCGAGCGATGCCGCGCCGAGGCCGCCACCGTCTCGGCCGCAGCGATAGCGAACCTGGCCGACACACCGGAACGCTGGTCGATCGAGCTCGACTCACGCAGATTGCGGGCGAACCGGGCCAGCACACCGAGCAGGTACTCCGGAACCTCGGCGGCCAACTGGGCCTCCTGGCGGATCACCCCGACCTCGTCGTCGATCTCCAACGGGTAATGCGTGCGGATCTCAGCACCGAAGCGGTCCTTGAGCGGGGTGATGATCCGGCCGCGGTTCGTGTAGTCCTCGGGATTGGCGCTCGCGACGACGAGGACGTCGAGCGGCAGCCGCAACGTGTAGCCGCGGACCTGGATGTCGCGCTCCTCCATCACGTTGAGCATCGACACCTGAATCCGCTCGGCCAGGTCGGGCAGCTCGTTGACGGCCACGATGCCGCGGTGGGCCCGCGGGATCAGCCCGTAGGCGATCGTTTCCGGGTCACCCAGGCTGCGACCCTCGGCCACCTTGATCGGATCGATGTCGCCGACGAGATCGGCCACGCTGGTGTCCGGGGTGGCCAGCTTCTCGGTGTAACGCTCACTGCGGTGACGCCACTCGATCGGCAGATCGTCGCCGGAATCGGCGGCCCGGCGGATCGACTCCGGCGTGATCGGGCTGTACGGATGCTCACCCAGCTCAGACCCGGCGATCACCGGCGTCCACTCGTCGAGCAGCCCCGTCAGTGCCCGCAGCAGCCGCGTCTTGCCCTGGCCGCGCTCCCCGAGCAGCACCACGTCGTGCCCGGCGATCAACGCCCGCTCCAGCTGCGGGATCACAGTGTCATCAAATCCCAGGATCCCCGGCCACACGTCGCGGCGGTCGGCGAGTGCAGAAAGCAGATTCTCCCGAATTTCGACTTTGACGCCCCGCTCACGGTGGCCGGAGGCGCGCAGCTCACCGACGGTACGAGGCAGATCCTTGGGTTGGCTCACCACTCCACGCTACGACTGAACCCGCCCGTGCACATCGCCACCCGGCAGAACTAGCATCCGGCACGCGCGAGCCACTCCCCCGGCATAGTCGTTGCGCGAGCGTTGCTACCGGTAGTCTGCGCTCCATGCCGTTGGCTAGCGGTCAGGAATTCGCAGGGTTCACCATCGTGCGGTTGGTGGGCACTGGAGGCATGGGCGAGGTCTATTTGGCGTCCCACCCGCGGTTACCCCGCGAGGACGCTCTCAAAGTGCTGCCCATCAGCGTCAGCTCGGACAACGAATTCCGGCAGCGGTTCATCCGCGAGGCCGACATGGCGGCCACCCTGTGGCATCCGCACATCGTCGGCGTGCACGACCGCGGCGAGTTCGAGGACCGCTTGTGGATCTCGATGGACTTCGTCGACGGACACGACGCCGCCCGGCTTCTGCACGATCAGTATCCGAAAGGCATGCCGGCCGAGGACGTCATCGAGGTCATCACCGCCGTCGGCGACGCGCTGGACTACGCGCACCAGCGCAAGCTGCTGCACCGTGACGTCAAACCCGCCAACATCCTGCTCACCAGCAAACAGGGTTCCAAGCGTCGCATCATGCTGACCGACTTCGGCATCGCACGCCGCGCCGACGAGGTCAACGGGCTCACCTCGACCAACATCACCGTGGGGTCGATGTCCTACACCGCACCCGAGCAGTTGATGGGGCAGCCGCTGGACGGCCGGGCCGACCAGTACTCGCTGGCCGCTACCGCCTACCGCCTGTTCACCGGCACCCCGCCGTTCGCGCACAGCAACCCGGCCGTGGTGATCAGTCATCATCTGAACTCGCCGCCACCCAAGCTCGCCGACACGAAACCCGAACTGGCCGTGTTCGATTCGGTGATGGCCAAGGCACTGTCCAAGGACGCCAAGGACCGCTACGACACCTGCCACGACTTCGCCGTCGCATTGGCCGAGGCAGCCACCGGCACCACCCCTGAGGTGCGCACCCCGACACCGACTCACGAGCCGGCGCCGCCCACCACCCCGCTGATCATCCCGAAGCCGGTAAATCCGCCGCCGACGCCGCCCTCGCCGTCGAACCCGCGGCAGGCACCCCCGTCGGAACCACCGGTGTTCACGTCGTCGTGGGTAGGTAACGAAACCTCATCCCACAAACCCATGGCGGGCAATACACCGGTCGGTATGCAGGGCCTCGGCGGGCCGCCGGGACCGGTTGGGCCGCCGCAGACCAACTTCGGGCCACCCCCGCTGCCGCACACCCCGATTCCGCAGAAGCAGAACAACCGGCGCAACCTCGTCCTGGCTGCGGCCGCGATCGCCGGGGTGATCCTGCTCGTCGGCGGTATCGCGTTCGCGGTCACCTCGGGAGGCCAGGAAGGCAACAACGGCGGCGGCGGCGAGACCACGTCGGCGATCGCCACGGATACATCCGGCGAGGAGACCACGACCTCGCCCAAGCCGGCCGGACACGCCTTCACCATCGCCGACTACATCAAGCAGAGCGGCGTCGTCGAAACGCCGGTCCATCGCGGCGATCCGGGCGCGCCGGTGTTCAACTGGCCGACTCCGCCTGGATGGATCGACGCCGGCACCCGCACACCGGCGTGGGCCTACTCGGCGATGGTCAACGACCCGACCAACCCGCCGGATCCGCCGTCGGTCATCTCGTTGATCTCCAAGCTGACCGGTGACGTCGACGCCAACAAGCTGCTTGAGTTCGCCCCCAACGAGCTGCAGAACCTGGCGGACTACAAGCCGAACGGTGACGTGGCCCGTGGAGAGATCAGCGGGTTTCCCTCGGTCCACCTGGCCGGCACCTATGCCAAGGGTGAACAGCGCCGCGCGATCACCCAGACCACCATCGCGATCCAGGCGCCCGGTGCCGTGTACGTGCTGCAGATCAACGCCGACGCGCTGGAACGCGACAAGGGGGCGCTGACCGATATCAACAAGGCGATCGACGCCCAGGCCACCATCGCGCTGCCCTGAGGTCCTGCCGGGCTTCCGTCGCCCCGACCAGAAGAGCCGACCGCCAAAGGCGGCCGGCTCTTGCCATCTGACCCGTTGGGCCGCGGTGGCACTCTAGATCACGCCGGAGATTTCGGCTTCGAGTGGAATGTTGCAGCGGTTTCGCAGGTCCACGGCGGGTGCGCGGATCGCGTCGAGTTCGGCGCGCACCTGCGGATTGTCATTCAGATACGTCTTCGTCTGCTCACCAGTCGTCTTCTTGCCCTGCCCCTGCAGCCCCGTGAAGAACGCATTGACGTCGGGATGACTGAACAAGTAGGCGGTCATGTTCGTCGAAACACCCGCCATCACCGAGGTCACGTCAGCAGTGGTGCAGTTCGGGGGTTCGGCGGCCGCGATTGCCGGTGTGCCGAGGAGTACCGCGCCGGCCCCCAGCACCGCAGCGGCACAGCTACGTGAACGCGTTACAAGTTTCATGGGACTCCTCGATCAGTGGATCCAGTCGTGAACGATGGTCTATGTTTGCCGCAACCATAACGTGCGCGACAAAATTGCGTGCGGGGTCGACGCAACGTCGGCCCGGACGAAAGGAAGACACTCGCCATGTCGCAGATGCGTAACCTCTTGGTTCTCAGTGCCGCTGGATTCGGCGCCGCCGTGGCGATTCTGGGCGCACCGGCCGCAGCCGCCGATCCGTCACTGCTGCCGCAGTGTGAAGTGACGGGTGGAAGCTCGATAGCCGGTGGCCAGACGACCGACTGCGCATCCGAAGGCAACACCCAAATCGACGCGACGCCACCGGTGTACCCGGGCGAGGAGGAGTTCTACGGCTTCCCCGGCTTCGGCTTCATCTGAGCGTGAGCGAGCGCGTCCGGGTCGGCGAGTAGGTAGGCGCCTGCCCGGAACGCTGCCCTCATCGGGTACCCAGTACCCTCGGTACCGTGAATTCGCTCGATTGGCGTAGCCGGCCGTCCACCGTCCACTTCGGCCCCGCATCCCTGCAGTCCAAAGCGCTCGGCTTCGCCACCGCAATCTTCATCCGGCCATTGCTGGGCCTGCTGACCCTGGTCGGGATGGGCATCAACCGTGTCGCCCCCGCGCTGCTGCAGCGCGCCCACCTCGACGTCATCGACCGGCCGCTACGAGTGATCAAACCGCTGCCCGGCACCGAAGTGACACCGGTGGCACTGCCCAACTGCCCGGCCGAATGGGTTGTCGCTGACTCGGCGCGCGACTCCGATCTCGTGATCGTCTATTTGCACGGCTCGGCGCTGGTGACGCTCGGCCTGAACTCACACCGGCGCTTCGTGTCGAAGCTGTCGGCCACCACCGGAGCACGCGTGCTCAACGTCGGATACCGGCTGGCTCCCCAGGCCGACATCGACGACGCTGTCGCCGACGGCCTTGACGGCTACCGCCTGGCCCTGTCGCTCGGGTACGCACCCAATCGGATTGTCCTGGCCGGTGACTCAGCCGGCGGACTGATGGCCGCTGACATCGCTATCGCGGCCCGCGACGCCGGCTTTCCGGTGCCCGCCGGGCAGGTTTTGCTCTCACCGCTGACCTCATCCGACATGGACCTGAAATACCGTGCATTACAAGAACATCGCGATGTGATGTTCCCGTTCATGACAGTGAAGTTCATCTACGACGTCTTCGCGACGGTCAACGGCACCCGGCCCACCCCCGTCATGCCGCCCGAAGCCGATCTGCACGGGCTCGGCCCATTCCTGCTGCAGGTCGGCACCCACGAAATGCTGCTCAACGACACCTTCGCCCTGGCCGACAAGCTCCAGGCCGCCGGCGTTCCGGTATGGGTCCAGGTGTGGGACAAGGCAATGCACATGTTCCAGCTGAGCTTCGACATCAATCCCGACGCCCGGAAAGCGGTCGACGAGATCACGTCGTTCATCGCGTACGCGACCGCCGACGCCGAGGATGGTGAGGTCAGCGCCTAGTTTCGGTCACAGCCCCCAGGTAGAAACGGCGAACAGCGCAAGCGCAAGCTAGTGCGCGAAATGCCTTGCACCGGTGAGGTACAGCGTGATGCCCGCAGCCTCGGCGGCGGCAGTCACCTCGGCGTCACGCACCGACCCGCCCGGGTGCACGATGGCCTTGACGCCCGCGTTGGTCAACGTCTCCAAGCCATCGGGGAACGGGAAGAACGCGTCGGAGGCACCGACCGAACCGGGCACGCGGTCACCCGCACGCTGCACCGCCAGCCCGGCTGCGTCGACGCGATTCACCTGTCCCATACCGACACCCACGGTGGCGCCGTCCTTGGCGACCACGATCGCGTTGGACTTCACCGCGCGGCAGGCCCGCCAGGCGAACACCAGATCGCTCAGCGTCTGCGGGTCGGCCGGCTCACCGGTGGCCAGCGTCCAGTTCGCCGGATCGTCGCCCTCGGCGTCGAGTGCGTCGCGCTGCTGCAGCAGCACTCCGCCACTGATCTGGCGCAGCTCGATACCGCCGACCAGCGGCTCGGACGCCACCAGGATGCGGATGTTCTTCTTGCGCGCCAGGATTTCGACGGCACCGGGCTCGTACGCCGGGGCGATGATGACCTCGGTGAAGATGTCGGCGACGGTCTCGGCCATCTCGACGCTGACCTCAGTGTTGGAGGCGATGACGCCGCCGAACGCGCTCAGCGGATCGCACTCGTGCGCCTTGCGGTGCGCGTCGGCCACCGACTCCGAGGAGATCGCGATGCCACACGGGTTGGCGTGCTTGATGATCGCCACACAGATCTCTTCGTGGTCGAACGCCGCGCGCCACGCCGCATCGGCGTCGGTGTAGTTGTTGTAGGACATCTCCTTGCCGTGCAATTGCTCGGCCTGCGCCAGTCCGGGCCAGGCGGCATCGTCGCGGTACACCGCGGCCTGCTGATGCGGGTTCTCGCCGTAGCGCAGCACAGCGCTGCGCTGCCAGGTACCGGCGAACCAGGCCGGCAGCGGCTGCTTGGGCTCTTCCGGCGCCAGGGTGGAACCCATCCAACCGGCGACGGCGACGTCGTATTCGGCCGTGTGCCGGAACGCCAACGACGCCAGCTTCTTCCGCTCGTCGAGGGTGAACCCGCCGGCCCGGACCGCGGCGAGCACACCGTCATAGCCCAGCGGATCGACCACGACGGCCACACTCGGATGGTTCTTGGCGGCCGCACGCACCATCGACGGCCCGCCGATGTCGATCTGCTCGACACACTCGTCCACCGATGCGCCGGACTCCACGGTCTCGGAGAACGGGTAGAGGTTCACCACCACGAGTTCGAACGCCTCGACCTTGAGTTCGGCCAGCGCCGCAATATGTTCGGGCTTGCGGGTATCGGCCAGCAGGCCGGCATGCACGCGCGGGTGCAGGGTCTTTACCCGGCCGTCGAGCACCTCGGGGAAGCCCGTCACCTCTTCCACCGGCGTAACCGGAACACCGGCGGCAGCAATCGTTTTGGCGGTCGACCCGGTGGAGACGATGGCCACGCCTGCCTCGTGCAGGCCACGGGCCAGATCGGCCAGGCCGGTCTTGTCATAGACACTGATCAGCGCTCGCCGGATCGATTTCTTCTCGCTCACCCTATGGTCGCCTTCCGTCCAGTCCAGGTCACGCCGCGGGTTGCCAGCGCGGCCAACACATCCACCAGCAGTCGTCGTTCGACCACCTTGATGCGCTCATGCAAAGTCTCTTCGATGTCATCATCGAGCACCTCGACGGCGTGCTGGGCCAGAATCGGCCCGGTATCCATGCCGGAGTCCACAAGATGGACGGTGCAGCCCGTCACCCGCACGCCGTACGCCAACGCCTCGGGTACCGCATGCGCCCCCGGGAATGCGGGTAGCAACGCCGGATGCGTGTTGACGACGCGGCCGGGGAAACGGGAAAGGAACTGGCTGCCCAGAATTTTCATGAACCCGGCCGAGACCACCAGGTCGGGCTCGTGTTCGGCGGTGGCTTCGGTGAGCGCGGCATCCCAGGCGTCGCGGTCGTCATAGTCACCCAGCCGCACGGTGTAGGACGGCAGCCCCGCCTCCGCCGCGATGTCGATCGCGGCACATTTGCGGTCGGTTCCGACCGCGACCACGCGCGCCGGATAGTCGTCTGAGGCGGCAGCCAGTAGCGAGGCGAGCAACGACCCCGTCCCCGAAGCCAGCACTACCAGCCGTGCCGGTGCACTCGGAGGCACTTGTAGCGGTTGCTGCACGCGCAGCAGCCTAGTCGCCCGCGCGGCGCGGCTGATCGCCGGTCGCTGGGTCGTCGGGGAGGTCGTCCACGATGAAGTGGTCCTCGGGATCGTCATCGAGGGCTTCATGACGCGGAGGGCGACGCTCGTAGACGGTTTCCTGCACGTCGTCGTACTCGACGTACCTGTCGACGTACTCGACGGGCTCGACGGGCTCGTCGTCTGCCGGCTCGTCGGCTGCGGGCTCCTCCGCCGACCACGACACCAGCGGTTCGTCGGGTTCGGGCTCGGGTTCGGGGTCCGGTTCGACGTACTCGATGTCGTCCTCGTCGACGACGTCGTCTTCGGGCTCTTCCTCACCCTCGGGCTCGGGCTGCAGGGTTACCGGCTCCGGATTGGGCGGGGCCACCGGCCGGGGCTTGCGGGTCAGGCCGCCGGACATCGCCACCGTCAGCCCGCCGATACCGACGAACCACAGGAACACCGCCGGAGCGAACGTCGCCTGATCGACCCCGACAGATCCGAAATTGCCCAGCCGGCCGCCGCCGGCGAATCCGGCCAGCGCCATCGTCACCGCAGCCAGCGCCGAGGCCACCAGCAACTTCCCGGTGGCCGCCCCGATCGGGAGCGGGCGTCGTGCACACTGCTGACCCACCGCTACCGCCGAGGCTGCCCCCACGATCAGGAGCGCCACCCAGATCGGGCCCAGCGGCGGCGTGGGCACCGCGGCCAGCACCGGCACCGCGGGGATGTCACCGCCGAACACGGTGAATGAACTGAACGCGGCCAGCCCGACATGGGCACTGGATCCGACCGCGATGGCCGAGGCCCCGACAATCACGTTGGGGATATAGAGGATCGACAACAGGGTCAGGCTGAGCTGGCCGAACAGACTGTCGGTGATCGCGAACAGGTCGTGCATCGTGCCCCAATGCACCACCAGGGACACCGCTGTCACCGCACCGGAAAGCCCGAACAGGGCGAGCACACCGGCGACAGCGGCCCGAAACGCATCGGGCAGCCAACCCGGCAGCGGCGAAGCGGCCAGGGTACGTCGGCCCACCTTCGAACCGACGCCGATCAACGCGCCGATCACATGCACCACCAGCACGCTGCAGAACGCACGCAGGGCGCTGGGGGTCTGCAGTTCGCTGATCACCGAGGCTGCGTCGTGAATGACGGCCAACAGGATGGCCGCGATCAGAATGGGCCCGCCCAGCGCCGAGGCGACGACCCAGCGGGTGACGAACCAGGAGGAATTCGGGGCGGTGGCCGCGGCCGTCGTGCGGGCGGTGCCCCAGATCATCGCCATCACCGGCAGCAACGGCATCACGCCCAGCTCGCGGCCGCCGATCGAGACCGGTACCTGGTGCACGCCCAGCCACATGCTGGCGATCGCACCGAGCGCGCCCGTCATATCGCTGTTGGCGATCAGCAGTTGCAACAACACAACCGCCGCGATGACCACCAGTGCGACGACGGACGGCCCGAACGCGACCCGAAGCAGCTCACGTGCTTGGCGGGTGCCGACTGGCCGGTTACTCACTTGGTGGGCTGCTCCTCGCAATGATCGGCGCATGCGCGGGAAGCGCACGCGCCGATCAGCTTACGACGGTGCAGGGCCAGATTGCTGTGAAGGCGGCTGCTGTGCCGGGCCGCCGGCGGGCGCCGACGAGCCGGACTGCGGCTGACCATAGGTGGGGTAGCCGGTCGGAGGGGTCGGCGGGCCGCTCGGCTGCTGCCCCTGCGGGGACTGCGGGGACTGCACGGGGTAACCACCGGTGCTCGGGCCGCTGGCGTAGCCGCCGTACTGCGACGGGTAGCTGGGCTGCGACTGGGCCTGCTGGTAGGGCTGGCCACCGTGCTGCGGCTGGTGCTGCTGTCCGTAGTACTGCGACGGGCCACCGTACTGGCCGTACTGGGGCTGCTGATCGAACTGCGGCTTGGGCGCTGGGGGGGTGATGATGCCCGCTTCGAAGAGGAGCGCGGCGATCGCGGCACCGGCCTGGATCAGGGTGAGGACCAGCATGGCGTACAGCGCCCAATCCGAGTCGCTACCAGGCGCGGCCAGCACGACCGGGATCGAGAGCAGGAATGCGACAGTGGACAGCACAACAGCCGCGGTGACGCGGTTCTTCTGCTTGGGCAGCACACTCACTCCGGCCACGAGCCCGGCGGCCAACGCCAGCGGCACTATGAAGGTGCCCACCACGATCGCAATGTCGAGGGCGAAGCTCACGAAGTAGGTGAGCAGACCGGTGACGGCCACCACGGCCAGCAGGATCTCAGGCAGCTTGTTCTCACCGGGCGCCGCAGCGGCCGGGGCCGGGGCTGACGAAGCCGGAGCGGGGACCGCCTTGGCGAACTGCTGGGTCGCATCGAACTGCGAACCCGATTGCGGGGCCGGCGGGTATCCGGGATTACTGGGCGGGTAGGTCATGACCTCTCCTGTGCTATCAAGCTTCGCGACGTGTGTTCACGCAGGCATGAATACCGACCACGTGAGCGATTCGAGCTTCCACGCTAGCGCACCCGGCTGGGTGCCGGGCGCGCGTGCGGGGTGTCAGAGCGGTCTCAAGCCGATACCAGGACGGGCTTGTCGGCGGAATCCGTTTCAGCTGCCTCGATTTCGCGGACCAGCGGCAGCACGTTGGCGCCGAAGTATTCGATTTCCTCTTGGAAATGCAGGAATCCGCCGAGGATCAGATCCACGCCACGTTTGCGGTAGGCGGCGATGCGTTCGGCGATCTGCTCGGGTGTGCCGATCAACTGGGTGCGGAAGCCGTCGTTGTACTGCACCAGATCCTCGAAACTGGAATCGGCCCACATGCCCTTCTTGTCTCCGGTGGAGCTGCCGGCCTGCTGCACCGCGCTGCGGAAGCCTTCGACAGCGGGCTTGTTCGCCTTGGCCACGATTTCGCGGAGGACTTCCTTCGCCTCTTTCTCTGTGTCGCGGGCGATGATGAACCCGTTGAGACCGAACTTCACCTCTCGGCCGGCTCCTGCCCCATTGCCGGCTCGGCCGGCGTTGCGAGCGTGATCGCGTACCTCGACGAGCTGTTCGGTGAGGCCGTCGAAGTCCTTGCCATTCGAGAAGTACCAGTCGGCGTAATAGCCGCCGTTGCGGCGGGCCGCGGTGGAGTTGCCGCCCTGGAACAACTCGGGGTTGGGGCGCTCGGGAGTGTTGAGCGGTTTGGGTTTGAGGGTGAAATCGTGGATCCGGTAGAAGTCGCCGCGGAAATCAACGTCATCCTCCGTCCAGATCTTGCGGAGAACCTGCAGAAATTCTGCGCTGCGCCGGTAGCGCTCGTCGTGCTCGAGCCACGGTTCGCCCAAATGGGTGAATTCGTCTTTGAACCAGCCCGAGACGACGTTGACGGCGAAGCGGCCATTGCTGAGATGGTCCGCGGTGGCACCGAGTTTGGCCAACACCGCCGGTTGCCACAGCCCAGGATGAACTGCGGCGATAACTTTGAGTCTCTCTGTGGCCAGCAACAGGGCGAGGCTGAAGCTGGTGGATTCGTGCTGGTACTCCGCGCCGTAACTGGCCTCATAGCGGACCTGCGACAGCGCGTACTCGAAGCCGTTGTTCTCCGCGGTCTGCGCGAGTTTTTTGTTGTATTCGTAGTTCCAGTCGGTGCGCTGTTCGATATCGCTGGTGACCAGGCCGCCACTGACATTGGGTACCCAGTAGGCGAACTTGACGTGGTCAACGATGCGTTCAGTCGTCATGACGGTGATCCCAGCAAACGCATGGGCGGCCGTCGCGGGTATCGCTCGCGATGAAGTTTTCTTCTGTCCGACACACTTAACGAGACGGTCCGTCTTGCTACTGAGACTGAAACACGTTCTAATTCTGGTCATGGACTACGGGCTTGTTCTCTTCACCAGCGACCGCGGCATCGCCCCGGCCAAGGCCGCCAAACTCGCCGACGATCACGGCTTCACGACGTTCTACGTCCCCGAGCACACCCACATCCCGATCAAGCGCGAGGCCGCTCACCCCACCACGGGTGACGAGTCGCTGCCCGACGACCGCTATATGCGCACCCTCGATCCGTGGGTGTCGCTGGGCACCGCGTGCGCGGTGACCTCGCGGGTGCGGCTGTCGACGGCCGTCGCGCTGCCCGTCGAGCACGACCCGATCACTCTGGCCAAATCGATCGCCACCCTGGACCACCTGTCCGGCGGACGAGTGTCGTTGGGTGTCGGATTCGGTTGGAACACCGATGAACTCGCCGATCACAAGGTTCCCCCGGGCCGTCGCCGCACCATGCTCCGCGAATACCTGGAAGCCATGCGCGCGCTGTGGACCGAGGAAGAAGCCTCCTACGACGGCGAATTCGTGAATTTCGGGCCGTCCTGGGCCTGGCCCAAGCCCGTGCAGTCGCACATCCCGATTCTGGTGGGCGCGGCCGGCAACGAGAAGAACTTCAAGTGGATCGCGAAGTCGGCCGACGGCTGGATCACCACGCCCCGCGACTTCAACATCGACGAGCCGGTCAAGTTGCTGCAGGACACCTGGGCCGCGGCCGGGCGCGACGGAGCACCGCAGATCGTGGCGCTGGACTTCAAGCCGGACCCGGAGAAGCTCGCACACTGGCGTGAACTGGGTGTGACCGAGGTGCTGTTCGGCCTGCCGGACAAATCCGAGGCCGAGGTGTCGGCGTACGTCGAGCGCCTCGCGGGCAAGCTCGCAACGCTGGTCTAGTTCTTCAGCTTTGGCGCTGCGTGGTGCGCCGATTTTCACCCCAGGGTCGTGGAGATTTCGCGATGACGACCCTGGCGTGGAAAACGGTGACGACGTAGCCGCTGAGAGCCCTATGCCAGCGTCGCGGTGTTCCGCTTATCGCCGGACTTCACGATGATCGACGCACCCAGCGGTTCCCCATCGGAGAGCAACTGCACCAGCGCCTCGTCCGTCGTCGTCGCCAGGAAGCGGCTGCCGTCGGAGTCCAGGCGCCCGATGATGATGCCGGTGCGCGGCGTCCAGTCGTAACGGACGGTGTAGGTCTCGATTGTCGCTGGGCCATCGGGCTTTTCGGTGATGGTGACGCGCTGCTGAGCGTTGAACTCGTCCTGCAAAGTGGCGCTGCCGTCGGCCGCCCAATCGGCCGGATCGGTGGAGTAGATACCGACCGAGTACTTGCTCGCGATACCGCCGTTGCCCCCGACAAGCGCGAATTGACCTGGCTTGTCCCGCATTTCATTGACGGCCTCGGCGATGCCGTGCATCGAGTAGTTGTTGCCCGGGCCGCCGAAGAAGGGCAGGCCACCGGTGAGGGTCAAGCCGCGCTCGTCGTCGGGCGCCAGACCGGTGCCGTCGCAGATGTTGAACACCGGGAAGGGGAAGCAGCTGTACAGATCGAACGCCGCGATGTCGTCGAGCGTGATACCGGCGCCCCGCAGAGCCTCGTTCACCGCGATCACCGCGGCCTCGCTGTAGCCGAGTTCAGCGCGCTCCAGCAGCTTGATTTCCTTCATGTCGGCGTGCCCGCGCAGGTAAACCCACTTCTCTTCGGGCACGCCGAGTTTCCGGGCGGCCTCGACCGACATCAGCAGCACTGCCGCACCTTGGTTGACCTGATCGCGCGCCACCATCATGCGCGGGTACGGATCACAGATCATCCGGTTGCTCTCGGTGACGGTGGCCAGCTCCTGGGCCGAACGCTCCACCGGGGCAGACGAATACGGGTTCTTCTCGGCCACTTTCGAGAACGGCGCGAACAGTTCGGCCATCTGGGTGCGATAGTCGGAGACCGACAGGCCCAAGCGGGCCCGGCGCGCGTTCTCCAGCAGACCGTACTGCACCGGGGCGCCGATCAGGCCGTGCTTGATCGTGTACTCGTCGAAGATACCGTCGTATCCGTAGCCGCGGTCCTCCAACTGACCCTCGACGGTCTCAGAGTGATCCGGCTTGTCGTCGCGTTTGGAGAAGTGCCGCAGCGTCGAAGTGTTCTCCGAGCCGAACAGCAGCACCACCTCGGCGTCGCCCGCCGCGATAGCCGCCGAAAACTCGGTGACGAGATGCTGGGGACTCTGGCCGCCGATCACCTCGAGGATCGCCCGAGCCGGTTCGGCGCCGACGTTGCGCGCCACCGAACGCGGGTAGTTGTTGGACACGCCCAGTGTTGCCGACTGCGGACCCGAGATCTCAAACTGCCGCGTGCCCGCCACGGTGTCGATGGCCTGCGCCACGGCGGCACTGTCGGCGCCGCAATCGTGCAGCGCCGCCCTGGCAGCCTCAGCGGCCAGTTCGACCGAGGACATCCCGCGGTAACCATCGAGGTCGATGCGTTCGGTGAACTGTCCGACGCCGACGATGACGGGGGTGCGCGGATCGACCATGACCATCTCCTTGACAGCTGTTAATTCGTGAGGCTAACCGATTGCTGTTCCGCGAGGGAAATCGGCGCATATCGGCCCTCAACAGCGGCGTTAGGGTCAATGCGTGCTCAGCCGGAAGTGCCTCGTCGTTACGTGCGCGGCAACGGTTACCTGCCTCGGCCTCCTAGCACCCAGCTCCAGCGCTGAACCACCCGGGTTTCCCGACCTCAGCAAGTTCACGGAAGTCGACGCCGCACAGTTCAGCCGCCCGTTTTCATACGCCGAGCGCTGGGCGAATGTCTATTCGTTCTTCCGAACGCTGGACGGGATCAACTGCACCATCGGGCCCGGATCGTGGTGCAGCGGAAACATTCCCGGACTACCCCAGGACCGAGGTTCCGCATGCAAATCGGTCGACCAGGAGGCCAACGACCAGCAGTTCACCTTCACCGCGCACGACAGCAGGTGCGAACCCACCAAGGACAAGGTGCTCAATCCCGGCCAGAAATTGACCGACTCGCTCACCGGCACTAAGTGCGTGGTGGGTGAGAACCGGCTCACCGCGTGCGTCAGCACCCAAGGCAAGCACGGCTTCGTGCTGCAGCCGTCGGGCAGCTGGGCCTTCTGAGCGCGCCGTTTCCTACACCTGGGTCGTCCGGCACGCCGTAGAACGACCATGGCGTGGAAACCGACGCCCTCTGACCTGTACGCCTTGACGACTCTGTCACTTAGTGACACATTGGATCTGTCACTAAGTGACAAGTTCTGGAGGTGAGGGCGATCGGCGCAAAGCAGGACCAGGCCCGTCTCGAGGTGTCACGACATGCCTGCAAGTTGTTCTGGGAGCAAGGCGTCGCCGCTACCAGCGGTGACGATATCGCCGCGGCCGCAGGGCTTTCGACCCGCACGATCTGGCGTTACTTCCGCGCCAAGGAAAGCTGCGTCGAACCGGTGCTGGCCAAATCCGCGGACCGGTTCATCGGGATTCTGAACCGCTGGCCGCATGAGTTGTCATTGGCTGAACACCTTGCCGCCGACGGGATTTCACATCCGATGACGCCCCAGGACGTAGCCGATGAAATCAGCGCAATGCGAATCGCCACCATGACCCCGTCCGAGCCCGCCCTGCGCACGGCTTACCTGATGGTGCATGACCGGATGGAGCAGGGCTTCATCCCGGTGATCGCCGACCGATTGCACCTGCCCGCCGACGATCTCACCGTGCGACTCTGCGCCGCCGCTGTCACGGGGGCGTTCCGCGTCGTCGATGAGGACGTCAGCGTGGCGGTGATCGTCGAGGGCAAGAAAGTCACCGAAGAGCAGGCTCTCGCCCTGATCGACCGGGCGATCCGCGATGCCACCAACGGGCGATTGGGCGGACCTGTCGAATCCTGATCGGCCGCAACCGAAAGAGCTTGTCCGCACCCGCGAAAGGAGCGTCATGGCGTTGCCCGAACTCATCTCGGTGGAGGATTTCTTCAACCCACCCGAGCGCGCAGCCGCAAAGATCTCGCGCGACGGAACCAGAATCGCCTACCTGGCGCCGTGGAAGAACCGCCTCAACGTGTGGGTCCAGGACCTCGACGGCGACGCACCTCCGCGCTGTGTCACCGCCGACGAAACCCGCAGCGTCTACATCTACGAATGGACCGACGAACCGCGGTGGCTGCTCTACATGCAGGACAACGGCGGCGACGAGAACTTCCATCTGTACCGCATCGACCTGAACAACCCCGGCACTGCCGCAGTGGATCTCACACCGTTTCCGGGCGCCAGAGCGAGTTTCGATCTCGCCAAGGGGCGGCCCGGGAAAGCGATCGTGCAGACCAACAACCGCGATCCCCAGCTGGTCGATGCGTACGAACTCGACATCGCCACTGGCGAACTCACCCTGCTGGCCGAGAATCCCGGGAACGTCATCACCTGGCTGTGCGCCCCCAACGGCGACCTGTTCACCAACACGCTGACGGCCGACGGTGACGTCGAGATATCGCAATGGGATTCGGCCACAGCGTCATTGCGGACCATCAAGGTCTACGACGGCACCGACTACCCGCTGGGCATCTTCCCTCTTGTCATCTCCCCGGACGGCACCGGCATCTGGTTGGGGTCGAATGAGGGCAGCGACCGCACCCGGCTGGCCCGTCTCGACGTGGCCACCGGTGTGGAGACCGAGGTGGACAGCCACCCGACATTCGACCTCGGCAATCAGATGGTGTTGCCGTCACCCTTCATCCTCAGCGAGCGCACGGGGGAACTGATCGGTGCCCGCTTCTACGGGGAGCGCCAGGTGATCCATGCCCTCGACCCGAATTTCGCTGCGGTACTCGAGAATCTGACCCGACTGTCGGAGGGCGACCTCGCCGGGATCTCGTCGGACGACTCCGGGCAGCGCTGGGTCGTCAACTTCACTCACGACCGCGCCCCGGGCGCCACGTACTTCTACGACCACACGACCGGCGGGAGCCGGCTGCTGTTCCGGCCATATCCGAATCTGAATTCAGATTCACTTGCACCGATGGTCCCGGTGACCATCCCCTCGCGCGACGGCCTCGACCTCCACTCGTATCTGACCCTGCCCGTCGGGGTCCAGCCCACCGACCTGTCGATGGTGCTGCTGGTGCACGGTGGACCCTGGTCACGGGATTGCTGGGGCTTCCAACCCGACGTGCAGATGCTGGCCAACCGCGGATATGCGGTGCTACAGGTCAACTTTCGCGGCTCGACGGGCTACGGCAAGGCCTTCACCAAGGCCGCGATCGGCGAATTCGCCGGCAAGATGCACGACGACCTGATCGATGCGGTGGACTGGGCCGTCAAGCAGGGGTACGCCGACCGCGACAAGGTGGCGATCTTCGGCGGCTCCTACGGCGGCTACGCGTCGCTGGTCGGGGTGACCTTTACCCCGGACGTCTTCGCCGCGGCGATCGACTATGTCGGCATCTCCAGCCTGGCCAACTTCATGCGAACCCTGCCGAATGTGGCCCGGCCGTTCCTGGCGACCAACTGGCACCTGTACGTGGGGGACCACAACGATCCGGTGCAGGAGGCCGACATGCTGGCCCGCTCCCCCATCACGAAGGTCGACCAGATCCGCACACCACTGTTGGTAGTCCAGGGCGCCAACGACTCTCGCGTCGTCCAGGCCGAATCCGACAACCTCGTCGAAGCCCTGCGCAAGCGCGGCGTCGAGGTCGAATACATGGTCAAGGAGGACGAGGGGCACGGATTCCTCAACCCGGACAACCAGATCGACATGTACCACGCTGTCGAGCGGTTCCTGGCCGAGCATCTCGGCGGTCGCCTTCCCTGACGAACAGTCCCCCGCAAGCGGGAGGTGCCCCCAGCAAAAGCCCCCGAAATCCAGTGATTTCGGGGGCCTAAGCTGGGGGTCCCTCCCGCTTTGCGGGGGACTGCTCGCGCAGAGAGACTTACAGGTTGGCGAGCAGCTCGCGCGCCTTCGCGGCGGTCTCGGACGGCGTCTTGCCGACCTTCACGCCCGCGGCCTCCAGGGCCTCCTGCTTGCCGGCGGCAGTTCCCGCACCGTCGGACACGATGGCGCCGGCGTGGCCCATCGTCTTGCCCTCAGGAGCGGTGAAGCCCGCGACGTAGCCGACGACCGGCTTGGTGACGTTGGCCTTGATGTAAGCGGCGGCCTTCTCCTCGGCGTCGCCACCGATCTCACCGATCATCACGATCAGCTTGGTCTCGGGATCCTTCTCGAACGCCTCGATGGCGTCGATGTGGGTGGTACCGATGACCGGGTCGCCGCCGATGCCGATGGCGGTGGAGAAGCCGAGATCGCGCAGCTCGTACATCATTTGGTAGGTCAGCGTGCCCGACTTCGACACCAGGCCGATCGGGCCCTTGCCGGTGATGTTGTTCGGCGTGATACCGACCAGCGACTCGCCGGGGGTGATGATGCCGGGGCAGTTCGGCCCGATGATGCGGGTCTTCTCACCCTTTTCGACGTTGTAGGCCCACGCATACGCGCTGTCCTGCACCGGGATTCCCTCGGTGATGACGACCAGCAGCGGGATCTCGGCGTCGATGGCCTCGATGATGGCGTCCTTGGAGAACGCCGGCGGCACGAAGGCGATCGACACGTCGGCGCCGGTCTCCTTCATGGCCTCGGCGACCGAGGCGAACACCGGCAACTCGACGTCGTTGCCATCCTTGTCCTTGTGCGACACCTTGGTGCCGGCCTTGCGCGCGTTGACGCCGCCGACCACCTGGGTACCGGCCTTGAGCATCAGAGCGGTGTGCTTGGTGCCCTCACCACCGGTGATGCCCTGGACGATGACCTTGGAATTTTTGTTCAGGAAGATAGACATGGGTCATGAATCCTTAATTACTTGTTCGCCAGCTCGGCGGCCTTGTCGGCGCCGGAGTCCATGGTCTCGGCCTGGACAACCAGGGGATGGTTGGCCTCGGCGAGAATCCGGCGGCCCTCTTCGACGTTGTTGCCATCCAGGCGGACGACGAGCGGCTTGTTGGCCTCGTCACCGAGCTTCTTCAGCGCGCCGACGATGCCGTTGGCCACCGCGTCACAGGCGGTGATGCCGCCGAACACGTTGACGAACACGCTCTTGACCTGGCTGTCATTCAGGATGACGTCGAGGCCGTTGGCCATGACCTCAGCCGAAGCGCCGCCGCCGATGTCGAGGAAGTTGGCGGGCTTCACGCCGCCGTGCTTCTCGCCCGCGTAGGCGACCACGTCCAGCGTCGACATGACCAGACCGGCACCGTTACCGATGATGCCGACCTCGCCGTCGAGCTTGACGTAGTTGAGGTCGTTCTCCTTGGCCTTGAGCTCGAGGGGATCGGTGGCGTCCTTGTCCTCGAACTCGGCGTGGCCGGGCTGCCGGAAGTCGGCGTTGGCGTCCAGGGTGACCTTGCCGTCCAGGGCCAGGATCTGATCGTCGGGCGTGCGCACCAGCGGGTTGACCTCAACCAGGGTGGCGTCCTCACCAACGAACACCTCCCACAGCTTCTGAATGGTCACTGCTGCAGCGTCGAGCACCTCGGCGGGCAGGTGACCCTGCTCGGCGATCGAGCGGGCGAAGGCCAGGTCGACACCCTTGACGGCGTCGACGGGAACCTTGGCGAGCCGCTCGGGCTTGGTCGCGGCGACTTCCTCGATCTCCATGCCGCCTTCAACCGAGCACATGGCCAGGTAAGTGCGGTTGGAACGATCGAGCAGGAACGAGATGTAGTACTCCTCGGCGATGTCGCTCGCCTCGGCAACCAGCAACTTTTTGACGACGTGGCCCTTGATGTCGAGACCGAGGATGTTGGTCGCGTGCTCGAGGGCGTCATCGGGGGTGGCTGCGTACTTCACGCCACCGGCCTTGCCGCGGCCGCCGACCTTGACCTGTGCCTTGATCATCACGGGCTTGCCGATTTCGGTGGCGATCGCCTTGGCGTCCTCGGCCGAGTCGGTCACGCGGCCCGGGGTCGTAGGGACGTTGTGCTTGGCGAACAGCTCTTTTGCCTGATATTCGAAGAGATCCATGTGCTTCCTAGATAGGCGTTGTCTGTCTGCTTGGGGCTTCGAACACGATTCGAAGCTGCCCGGTCCGCTACCTCTGACGGGCCCGCTGGCACTTTATCCACCACTGAGTGATGGGTTAGCATCGCCTCCGGCTCATGTGGTAGATCTCACCGCCCATGGGAGGTGATACGGATCACATTCCGGCGCGGAATAGACCCATAAGTTGCCACCATCATTTGGATTTGGTTAACGTGCCTCTGGTCCAGATAACGTTCAGGTCACGACGAAGAAGGATTCTCGAGTCTTGCCGCAGCATCGTTCGTCCGCAGCCCCGCAAGGGGTGCCGACGAACGCGCGCCGCCACAGACGGCCCGTTTCGCCTGTTGAGCTGGACGCCGCCGAGGTCACGGATGTCATCCCGTTCAGCGCCTTCGAAGCGTTCGATGACCACTTCGACCAGGATGAGCGCGGATCTGACGATCACGAACCCGGCGTTATCCATGCCCCGGAACTCGACGATCTAAACGACACCGACGATCTGGTGCCCGTCCGCCTCGCCGTCCCGTCACGCTTCCGCCCCGAGGCCGACGATGAGCGCGGCTCCCGTTACGCGTACCGGGACAGCCACACCGACGTGAGCGACGGCGTGGCCGCCACCGACGTGATCAACCTGTCCGGCCGGCGCGGTGCCCACCGCAAGGAGCACGCCGGGGCCGTCAAGAGCCGCCTGATGATCGCCGCCATGGCCGCGGGTGCCACTGCCGCCGGCGCCTACTCGCTGGGTAACCCCACCGAGACCAACGCTGACGACACGATCCTGGCCTCCGAGGGCAATCACATCGAAGGCGCCTCCGTCACCGGTTCGGTGGACGGCATGCAGATCGTCTCGGTCTCCTCGAACGCCGACACCTCGGTGCACGCCGAAGAGATCACGAAGGCCGCCGCCTTCGCCCAGGAACGCGCTGAACGCGAGGCCCGGCTGTCGCGCCCGCTGTTCGTCATGCCCACCAAGGGTTACGTCTGGACCTCGAACTTCGGCTACCGCTGGGGCGTGCTGCACGCAGGCGTCGACCTCGCGAGCCCGATCGGCACCCCGATCGTGGCCGTCTCCGACGGCGTCGTCATCGCCTCGGGCCCGACCGCCGGCTACGGCGCGTGGGTCAAGCTGCGCCACTCCGACGGCACCGTCACCCTCTACGGTCACATCAACACGTGGCTCGTCAGCGTGGGCGACCGGGTGATGGCCGGGGATCAGATCGCCACCGTGGGAAATCGGGGCTACTCCACCGGCCCTCACCTGCATTTCGAGGTTCTGCAGAACGGCACCAGCCGCATCGATCCGGTGCCGTGGCTGTCCAAGCGAGGCCTCAGCCTCGGCAGCTATGTTGGCTGAGTGAGTGACGACGGTCAGATACCAGCCGATCACCCGGACGAAGACGACGACCGCACCCGCATCATTCGGCGTCATCCCACTGGCGCCATTCCCACCGCGGGTAGTGCGGAGCCGCAGACCAGCCTGATCGGCCCCGCGGACGACGACGCCAATACGAGCTATGTGCCCCGTGCCCGGCCGATGATCGTCCCCCACCCCTCGGCGGGTGCCAACCCGCGCATGGCCATCGCGGCGGCCACGTCGGCCATCCTCAGCGGCTGGGCCACCGGCGTCATCGCCACCGATCTGATTGCCGGCTGGTGGCGCACCGACCGATTGTTCTGTGTGGCCATCGGTTTCCTGGCGGCGATCTCCGCTGCAGCAACCATCGGTGGACTCGTTGCATTGTTGCTGAGGCGCCGGATGGGCCGGCTGCTGGTCGTCGTCGGCGCGGTCATCGGCCTGCTGATCTTCGGCAGCCTGTTCATCGCCGGGGCCAGACTGCATCCCGTCGTCTACGCGATGCCGGCCCTACCCTTGGCCACCATTGTGTTCACCGTGTTGCCCTCGACCGCGCGCTGGAGTGCGCGCCGATAAGTGCCCGGCCTGCCTCACAGGGACCTTCCAGTCAAGCTGAGCCAAACCGTCGACCCAAAATCGGGGCCCGGAGTCTACTGGGGCGGATTCGCGTGTGTGTTCACGCAATGACACCCTTCGGAGGCCCGCTCCATGTTCAACCGCCTGTTGCGCACCGCATTTGCGCTCACCCTCGTCACCGCGGCAATCTCCTGCAGCAGCAACGACGACAACGCCGAGGGCTACACCCTGCGTGTCGGCGCGACGTCGGTGACCGGGACTCCCGCGGGCTCGCTGGGCTGGGGCGACCGGCAGGGCATCCTCACCGAACAGCTGAAATCCGCCGGGGTCGGCAAGATCGAATACTCGTTCTTCCAGTCCGGCAGCGACGTCGCCTCGGCCCTGTTCGCCGGCGCCATCGACGTCGCCGCCATCGGCGACAACCCCGCCCTGCGGGCCCGCAGCCGCGACCCGAAAGTGGTTCTGCTGTCGCTTGATTCGATCAACGGCGACGCCTGGCTGGTGGGCGCCAAGGGCGGGCCCACCGACATCAAGGGTCTGGTCGGCAAGGACATCACCGCCCCGCAAGGCACCATCCGCGACCGCGCCGCCCGCCAACTCATCGACGCCGCGGGTCTGGGCGGCCAGATCCACGTGCGCGACGTCCCGACACCCGAGTCCATCGCCGGGCTGAGTTCGGGCAAGATCGATGCGGCCATCCTGACCGGCGCCAGCGCAGCCGAGCTGGAATCCAAGGGCTTCCCGATCATCGACAGCCTGTCGCGGCACGGGTTCGGCAGCACCGGCACCAACATTGCCCTCACCTCGTTCACCGACGCCCATCCGGAGTTCATCGGCGCCTGGCAACAGGCCGTCACCGCCGTCAACCGCGACATCACCGAGAACTTCGGCGACTACCTGGCCTGGGTCGCGAAAACCGACGACACCGACCTGACGTTCGTCCAGAAGTCCACGCAAGCCGACGAATTCAATACCGAACCGTTCCCCCAGGTCGGTGTGGACCAACTCGAAGCCGCCTACAAGTTCCTCAACGCCGACGGGTCGTTCGACAACGAATATTCGGTCCGGGAATGGGCCGGGGCGAAGTCGTGACCGCGGCAGCGAGTATCGCCACCGCCGTCCGGCCCCCGGCCACCCAGCCCGAACTCATCGAGGTGGTCGGCGGCCGCGAACGGCGAAAAGGCCTGTGGGCCCGCATTCCCCGGCCGGTGCGCCGGCTGGTGAGCCCAGCACTGATCCTGGCGGCCTGGACCATCGGCTCGACGACGGGTCTCCTCAACACCGACCTCTTCCCACCCCCTACCGAGGTGGCGGCCACCGCGTGGCGGCTGCTCGGCGACGGACAACTCGCCACCCATGTCGGCGCCTCGGCCATCCGGGTACTCACCGGCACGGTGCTGGGCATCGTCATCGGCGTCGCGCTCGCGGTCCTCGCCGGGCTCACGCGCACCGGTGAGGACCTGCTCGACTGGACGATGCAGATCCTCAAGGCGGTACCGAATTTCGCATTGACCCCACTGCTGATCATCTGGATGGGCATCGGTGAAGGCCCCAAGATCGTGTTGATCACCACGGGCGTGGCGATCGCGATCTACATCAACACCTATTCCGGAATCCGCGGTGTGGACCGGCAACTCGTGGAGATGGCGCAGACTTTGGAAGCTTCGCGGCGGACCCTCATCTCGCAGGTGATCCTGCCCGGGGCGATGCCGAATTTCCTGGTCGGCCTGCGGCTGGGCCTCTCCAGTGCGTGGCTGAGCCTGATCTTCGCCGAGATGATCAACACCACCCAGGGCATCGGCTACCTGATGTCACGAGCCCAGACCAACCTGCAGTTCGACGTCTCGCTGCTGGTGATCGTCATCTACGCGGTGGCAGGTCTGCTGTCCTACACGCTGGTCCGGGTGCTGGAACGACTTCTGTTGTCCTGGCGCAACGGGTTCGAGGGTCTGGGAGCGCCGGCATGAGCACCGTCGTCGACGTGCACGGCCTCACCCGGGCCTTCGGTGATCAGCAGGTCCTCAAAGATCTCGAACTGCAGATCGAGGACGGCGAATTCGTCGCGATGCTGGGGCGGTCGGGTTCGGGCAAGAGCACCCTGCTGCGGGTGCTGGCCGGCCTTGACGGTCAGGTCGCCGGCTCGGTGAAGGTGCCCCGATCGCGGGCGGTGGTGTTCCAGAACCCGCGGCTGCTGCCGTGGCGGCGCGCCCTGGCCAACGTGACCTTCGCACTGCCCGACGCCGGACCCGACGCCCCCAGCCGAACCGCGCGTGGGCGGTCCGCGCTCGAAGAGGTAGGCCTGGCCGACAAGACGCGAGCGTGGCCGTTGTCGCTGTCCGGCGGTGAGGCGCAACGGGTTTCCCTGGCCCGCGCTCTGGTCCGCGAACCTGACCTGTTGCTGCTCGACGAGCCGTTCGGCGCACTCGACGCGCTCACCCGGCTCAAGATGTACGGCCTGCTGCACGAACTGTGGTCCCGCAGGCACATGGCGGTCCTGCACGTCACCCATGACGTCGACGAGGCGATCCTGCTGGCCGACCGGGTGGTGGTGCTCTCCGACGGACGGGTATCCCTGGACCGTCGCGTCGAGTTGCCCTTCCCCCGCACCCGCAGCGACGACGGTTTCGACGATCTGCGCCGCGCGCTGCTGGCCGAACTCGGCGTCCGAGAGGAAGTAGGCCATGACCGCTCTCACTGACTCCGGTCTACTGAGCACCGACGTCCTGGTGATCGGCGGCGGTCCAGCAGCCGCTTGGGCCGCCATCTCCGCCACCGAATCCGGCGCCCGGGTCGTCCTGGTGGACAAGGGCTATTGCGGTACCAGCGGGGCGACGGCCGCCGGCGGCAACAACCTGTGGGCGATCGGGCCTGGGCCGCGGCGCGAGGATACGGTGCGCGAACGTGAGCTGGCCGCAGGACGGATCACCGACTCCGAGTGGATGTTCCGGGTGCTGGCCACCTCGTGGGACCGGCTCGAGCAGCTCTCCGAATGGGGGTACCCGTTTCCGGTGGGCGCTGACGGCCGGGAGATGCGCAGCAGTCTGCAAGGTCCGGAGTACATGCGCCGGATGCGCCGCAAGGCTCATCGCAGTGGAGTGCTCATCCTCGACCACCACCCGGCGCTGCAGCTGACCGCCGACCGCGACGGCGTCGTCACCGGCGCCACCGGCATCGCCCGCCAGGACGACGGCCGGCTCTGGCAGATCACCGCCGGTGCCGTCGTGCTGGCCACCGGCGGAACCGCCTTCCTGTCCGGAACCTTCGGCACCAACGTCGACACGGGCGAGGGTCTGCTGATGGCCGCCGAACTCGGCGCGCATCTGTCGGGCATGGAGTTCTGCACCGCCTATGCACTGGCCCCCGAATGGGGCGTACACACCAAGGGCCGAATGCTGCAGTGGGGCAGCTTCTACGACGAGCACGGCCGACCGTTCACCACCCAGCGTGGGCTGAGCGGACGCCAGGACGCACAGCTGGCACTGACCCGCGGCGAGCGGGTGTTCGCCCGGCTCGACCGCGCCCCCGAACACCTCCGCCAGACCATGCGTGACGCTCAGCCGAACTACTTCCTGCCGCTGGACAAGGCCGGCATCGACCCATTCACCACGGCCTACCCGGTCCGGATGGTCTACGAGGGCTCGGTGCGGGGTACCGGTGGCCTGCGACTGGTCGGGCCGGATTGCGCGACGACGGTTCCCGGACTGTATGCGGCAGGCGATGCCGCGACCCGCGAGCTCATCACCGGGTCACTCTCCGGCGGCGGCAGCCGCAACGGCTCCTGGGCGATCGCCTCGGGAACGTTCGCCGGCCGGGGCGCCGCAGAGTTCAGCCGCACCCGACGGCTCCACCCGGCTACGACACCGTCCACCCGGCCGTCACGCCCCGGCGCGCCCACCGTCGAGGAGGTGGTCGCCGTGGCCCAGTCGCATGTCCTGCCGCCGCAGCGTAGCTATCTGAAATCGGCTGAGCGGCTTCATGAGTCGGCCGATGTGCTCGAAACGGTGTGGCGCGACATCGCCGACGGCCTGGCCCCGGTGGCGGCGCGGGATGTCTACAAGCAACGCCAGGCGGTGGCCATGGTGGCCGCGGCGCGGTGGATCACCGCGGCATCCCTGGCCCGGCCCGAAACCCGCGGCCTGCACCGTCGCGAAGACCTGCCCGAATCGGATCATCGCTACGAGCACCGCATCCTCGTCGGCGGTCTCGACGAATTGTGGACCGCACCTGATCCCGTTGCCCCACAGCTCATCTCCTCGGAGGCCGTAGCGTGATCGAGATCGTCAGCCCGACCGCATGCATCAAGTGCGACGTCTGCGTCAAGGTGTGCCCCACCGACGTCTTCGATCGGGGCGCCGACGGGGTACCGGTGATCGCCCGCCAGTCCGATTGCCAGACCTGCTTCATGTGCGAGGCCTACTGCCCCACCGATGCGCTCTACGTCTCCCCGGTCTCCGCACCCGTCGGCGCCGACAGCGCGCACGCGTCCGAATCCGCGGTCAGCGCCGCAGGGCTGCTCGGCGGCTACCGGGAGATGGTCGGCTGGGGCCGAGGCCGGTCCCCCGGGTCCCGCCTCGACCAGAATCCCGTGCTGTCCACCATTCCGCCCCTGGCGGAGCCGCGGCTGAGCGCCCCGGCGGTGTTGGCCGACGGGCCCTGGAATCACCCTGCGGGCTAGAGCTTTTGCACCGGTGCGTGATTGTGCATGAGCTTGACGCGGCCCGCACTGCCGAAGTCGATCAGTGACATCGCCGTTTCTCCCATGCCCGAGACTTCCTCGACGCGACCCAGGCCGTACTTGTCGTGAGTGACCCGGTCGCCGGGCTCCAGCGTGATCACCGGACGGTTGCGGGCGGGCGCCGGCCGTGATGGCGACGGGCGCGGCGATCCGTAGCGGCCGGCATTCCCGACCGGGGCACTGAGCGACGACGACGGCTGCTCGATACGCCGCCAGTTGATCAGGTCCTCCGGAATCTCCCGCAGGAACCGCGATTCCGGGTTGAGCATGGGCTGCCCCCACGACGACCGCACCTTGGCCCGGCTCAAGTAGAGGCGCTTACGGGCCCGCGTGATGCCGACGTAGGCCAGCCGGCGTTCCTCGGACAACTCGTTGGGATCGCCCAATGCCCGCATGTGCGGGAACATGCCGTCCTCCCAGCCGGTGACGAACACCGCCGGGAACTCCAGCCCCTTGGCCGTGTGCAGCGTCATCATCGTCACCACGCCCGCGCCGTCTTCGGGGATCTCGTCGGCGTCGGCCACCAGTGACACCCGCTCCAAGAACTGGGCCAGCACCCCGGTGTCGGGGATGTCCTCGTCGACCGGCTCCCCCTCGCCCTGTTCTGCCAGAGCCTGGGCATTGGCCAGGTCGGTGCTGAATTCGTGTGCAACGCTGACCAATTCGTTGAGGTTGTCCAACCGGGCCAGATCCTGCGGATCGCTGGAGGCCTCCAGCTCACGGCGGTAGCCGGTCCGTTCCAGCACGGCCTCGACCAGATCGCCCAGCTCGTCATCGAGCTTGCCACGCAGCTGGTCCAGCATCTGGACAAACGAGGCGATGGCCTTCTCCGAGCGGGAGTTGAGCATCGGCACCCGTCCTTCGGCGGCGGCCTGCAACGCGTCGTTGAAGCTGCCCCCGGCGTTCTCGGCGTACACCGCAACGCAGGCCTCGGCCCGGTCGCCGATGCCGCGGCGCGGGGTGTTGAGGATGCGGCGCATGCTCACCGCGTCACCCGGATTGTCCAGCACCCGCAGGTAGGCGACGATGTCGCGGATCTCGCGACGCTCATAGAACCGCACCCCGCCGACGACCTTGTACGGGATACCGGCACGGATGAACACTTCCTCCAGCGCGCGCGAGGAGTTGTTGGTGCGGTAGAAGACCGCGACGTCACCGTATTTCACGCCCTCGCGGTCGGCCAGCGCGTCGATCTCCTCCGCGACGAAGCGGGCCTCGTCGTGCTCGTTGTCGGCGACATAGCCGACGATGAGCTCACCCTCGCCTTCCTCGGTCCACAGCCGCTTCTCCCGGCGGCCCGTGTTGCGGGCGATCACCGAGTTGGCCGCGTTCAGGATGGTCTGGGTTGAGCGGTAGTTCTGCTCCAGCAGGATGGTCGTCGCGTCCGGGTAGTCGCGCTCGAAGTCCTCGATGTTGCGGATCGTCGCACCGCGGAACGCGTAGATGGACTGATCGGCATCACCCACCACGCACAGTTCCGATGCCGCCACCCCGTCGTTCTCGTCGAGGTGGTGTCCGACCAACTCCCGCACGAACATGTACTGCGCATGGTTGGTGTCCTGGTACTCGTCGACCAGGATGTGGCGGAAGCGGCGCCGGTAGTACTGGGCGATCTGCGGGAAGGCCTGCAGGATGCCGACCGTCTCACCGATCAGATCGTCGAAGTCCAGGGCATTGGCCGCACGCAGCCTGCGCTGATACTCGCCGTAGACCTGGGCGACGATGCCGGCCATCTCCTCAGCCGCCTCCGAGGCCTCGGCTGCCGCCTGCTCGGGACCGATCAGCTCGTTCTTGAGATTGGAGATCCCGTTGGCCAGCAGCCGCGGCGAATACCGCTTGGTGTCCAACCCCATGTCCTTGCCGATCATCATCAGCAGGCGCCGCGAATCGTCGGAGTCGTAGATCGAGAAGTTGGAGTTCAGGCCCGGCACCAGCGATGCCTGGTTGCGCAGGATGCGTACGCAGGTGGAGTGGAACGTCGAAACCCACATGTTGCGGGCCCGCGGGCCGACCAGCTGGACCACGCGTTCCCGCATCTCGGCGGCGGCCTTGTTGGTGAAGGTGATGGCCAGGATCTGCCCCACCCCGACGTCGCGCGCGGCAAGCAGATAGGCGATACGCCTGGTCAGCACCGCCGTCTTGCCCGACCCGGCCCCAGCGACGATCAGCAGCGGCGACCCCTCGTGCAGCACCGCTTGGCGCTGTTGCGGGTTGAGACCGTCGAGAAGGTGGTCTACGTCGACGGCGGCCGGAAAGGTGGGAGTAATGCTCATATTGCCCCCAAACCTACCGCTGACCGGGGACAGTTTTGCGTTGGCACGGGCCCGCCTGGGACGATCAGACCGTGCCCGACATCGATGACCTGCGCCGCGAGATCGACGAACTCGACGCCACCATCCTGGCCGCCGTGCAGCGCCGCGCCGAGGTCTCCAAAGAGATCGGCAAGGCCCGGATGGCCTCCGGCGGCACCCGGCTGGTGCACAACCGTGAGATGCAGGTCATCGAGCGCTACAGCGTGCTCGGCCCCGAAGGCAAAGACCTGGCCATCCTGCTGCTGCAGCTCGGCCGCGGCCGACTGGGCCACTAGAACTGCTCAGCGCCCCGGCGGTTTGGCCGGCATCTTGAGCGAGTCGAGCAGCCACGGCGTCAGCCACTGGACCGCCTCGGACGTCGGGTGCACCCCGTCGCTGCGCATCCGGACCCCGTTGATCTTCGCGGTGTACTTGCCGTCCGGGTTGAGCTTGTCGTTGAAATCCAGCACCGACACATTGGACCGTTGTCCGACCACACTGCGAAGCATGGTGTTCCAGGCCTGCACCCGGCCCGGCTGATCCTCGGGGTACAGCGTCCCATCCGACCGCTCGCCGCGCCGGTTGTACGGCGCCGTGGTCACCACTACACGGGCACCGGTCGCGCTGAGAATGTCCAACGCCCGCTGCAGCTCACCTTTGAGATAGGTGTCGTAAGCGTCGTTGCCGACGTGCATCCACCGCCCGTGCCAGGTCCGGTCCACAACCTCCCAGCGCCCGATCATCAGCAGCACGGTGTCGGGACGATCATGGGCGATCCGCTGGGCCCAGCGCTCCGGCCAGGAATCGCACTCCGGCTTCTGGTTCAGCGTCTCCCCGGCTGACCGGTACGGACCGCCGCGGGCGATGCCGCAGCCGATGGTCGTGTAATCGCTGAAATGAAAACCCGGTGTGGCGGGCAGATACCGCATCAACGTCCACGCCACCGAGTCGCCGAACACCGCGACGCTCCGCGTGCCGGGCGGAAGCGCCGGCGCCGGTCCCACCGGGACGGCCCGCTCCGCACCGATGTCCTGCTCGGACGCCGCGGCGGCCATCACGTCCGGGCCCGCCGGGCGGGTTGGGACGCCGACCGGGACGACCGCCATCGTGACCACCGCGGCGGTCGCCACCGTGGCCGCCGCCAGCCGCAGCATCGGGACGTGCTGAGGGCGCCAGTGCCGGACCGGCTGCTCGATCGCCCACCAGGACACCCACGACACCGCGATCGTGACTGCGCACCGCAGCGCCAGCAGTGACCAGCCGGCCAGGCCGGTGCGTTCGCCGTTGAGGATCAGGAAGATCGGCCAGTGCCACAGGTAGACGCCGTAGGAGATGACGCCGAGCGTGACCAGCGGGGACCAGGCCAGCGCGCGGGCGACGTAGCCGTCCTGGTCCAGTGCGACGGGGGCGACGACGAGCACGGCGCCCACGGCCACCACGATCAGCAGCCCGTGGTGGAATTCGTCGGCGCTGCCGGTCGCCAGGTGCGCGGCCAGCGCCAGCACCGCGATACCGATCACCGGCAACGTCCAGGCGACCCAGCGCCGCCACCGGGTGCGGATCAGCGTGCCCGACATCGTCAGCGCCGACCAGTCACGGACCAGCAGTGCCGCGGCAGCCGCACCGATCAGCAGCGCCTGCGCCCGGGTGTCGGTGCCGAAGTACACGCGGTTGAGCTCAGCGGCGTCGCCGGACAACAGGATCGCCGCCACGGCCGAGCCCACCACGCCAAGTACCGCCAGCACGAAGACCACGGCGCGGGTCGCGCCAATCAAACGGGGGTGCGGACGGTCCGTCGTGAAACGACGCACCAGCAGCGCCGCGGCCAGCACCAGCAACGGCCACAGCAGGTAGTACTGCTCCTCGACCGCCAGCGACCAGGTGTGCTGCAACGGCGAGGGAGTGGCACCCTGGCTGAAGTAGTCGGTGTCCGCTGCGACGAACACCCAGTTGGCCATCCAGAAGAACGCCCCGACCGCGTCCTCGCGCAGCGAGGTCACCGCTTCGGAGGGGAACAGCGGCCGGGCGATCACGACGGCCAAGGTCATCAGCACCATCGCCGGCAGCAGACGCTTGGCCCGGCGGATCCAGAAGCCTTTGAGGTCGATGCGCTCGGTACGGCGGAACTCGTCGAGCAGCAGTGAGGTGATCAGGAATCCGCTGAGCACGAAGAAGACGTCGACGCCGATGAAACCTCCGGCCACACCCGGCACCCCGCCGTGGCCGGCCAGCACCAGGGCCACCGCGATCGCGCGGATGCCGTCGAGTGCCGGGATGTCACGCCGGATGGAGGCACGCCGACGACGACTGGCAGCACGGACCGGCGCCGCAGTCACGTCATGCCCTCCCGTCTTGGCGTCCGAGCCCCAGAGTTTAGGGGGCGCCGGTCGCCGAATCGGGAAGGCGCGGCGGGAAAATCCTCGCGAACAGACGCGCCGGTACCCCGTTCGCGCGTTTTCCGGGTACCGGCGCGTCTGTTCGCCGGTCTTGCAATCACGGTGGCCGGAACTATTCAGTCCGACGGGCGGGCGCGGCCACAATCGCCTCAGGCGAGGGTGGCGGATCCGATGAGCATGCAAGTGAGTGACAACGGTGGGGGTGGCGCGGTACTGCGCGCGGTGCTCGAGTTGGGTGCCGCGCCGCGCAGCCTCATCGCCCGGCATGCCGGGCTGTCCCCGGCCACGGTCACCACGGCGGCCCGCAGGCTGATCCAGGCCGGACTGGTCGTCGAACTGCCCGACACCACCACTGCCGGCGTGGGCCGTCCGTTCGTGCCACTGGCCGTCAACGCTGCGGGCAACATCGCGCTCGCCCTGCACATCGCCGCACAGCACATCACCGTCGCGGCCGTCGACATCGCCGGAACACTGCTCCACCACAAGCGCGTCCGCCACACCAGCAACGACCCCGACCAGATCCTGCACACCGCCGCCGCCGAGATCGCCCACGTTCGCGATTCGATGAACGGTTCGACCCGCATCATCGGCCTCGGGGTGGCTACCGGCGGCTGGGTCGACACCACGGGCGGAACGGTGATCGAACACGGCTTCCTGGGCTGGAAGAACGTCCCAGTGCGCGAGGTGTTGTCCGCGCAGACCGGACTGCACACCGAAATCGACAGCCATGCGCGCGCACTCGTGCACGCCGAGCACCTGTTCGGCCGAGAGCGCGGCGCCGCCAGTACCTTCGCCCTGTTCGTCGGCAACGTGATCGACACCGCCTTCGCGGTCCACGGCCAGGTCCACTACGGGCGGCGGGCAGCCGCCGGTTCGATCGCCGGCCTGGCAGCAGGTGCGGGCGAGGCCACCCGGCTCCACCAGTTCTCCGACGCCGCGCTCAGCGCACGGGCGGTGCGTATGGGCCTGCTGCCCTTACCGGATCCCGCCGAACTCGCTTCGGCTGCGGCAACACCACATTCACCGGCGAACGCCCTGTTCGTCGAACGCGCCACCGCACTCGGCCGAATGGCGGCATCCCTGATCGATCTGCTCAACCCGGATACCTTCATCGTCTCGGACCGCGCCTTCGACGCCCCGGGCGTCGGGGAGGCGTACCGGGCGGCCATCCGCGCCCACTCCGTCACCGGTGCCGATCCAGGCACCCTGGTCGGCAGCTCCTTCTCCGGATGGGTGCTCTCGGCCACCGCCGCCGCGGTGATCCTGTGGCCGTTGTACGCCGCGCCATTGGCGATGACGGCCTCTGCCGCCTGAGCCGTTTTCGCGTATTCGAACTGCCCCCGAAACGGCCAATTTCATTCGCACTTATTTTAATTGGAATGAATGTTGACGCCGCGTGGTGCATCGGCAAAAGTCTGGGAATGTCAACGGAATGCCGTGTCGAGCCGACTCGACGAGCTCGGCGGATAGTCGAAATCTGCTGTTGTCGCCCATATTTCACCGACTGAATCCAATTCTTAAGCCAGACAAGGGACAACATGCAACATTTACTTCATCGTCTGTCGCTGGTGGCGGCCATGGTGGTCGTTGCCTCCGCGACCGCGTGCGCCACCGATGACTCCGCCGGCACCAGCCTCGATGCGCCGTTGCCGACCGAGATTCCTCCGGGCACATCGCTGCACGCCTCACTCGACGAGACGAAGGTCTATCTGGAAGTCACCAACCAGAAGCTGCCGTTCACCGTCTCGGAATGGGCGAAGGTCACCGCAGGGCCGGACGTCACCGAAGCCTTCCGGGGCGATGCGCTCGACATCTCCTCCAACGCCGGCATCCCGCCGATCCAGGCCCATGCCACCGGCGTCGACACCAAGATCGTCGGCGTCAAGGTACGCAGCCAGCCCACCTATCAGTTCGCCGCCGCTCCGGGAGCCAACGTCAACACCGTTGCCGACCTGCGCGGCAAACGCATCGGCTTCTCCCCCGGCCAGGCCCAGGGCGTGATCGTACTGCGCACCCTGGCCGATGCCGACATTCCCCTCGACCAGGTCGAACTCGTCGAACTCGAGAGCACCCAGTTCCTCACCGCACTGCAAGGCAAGCAGATCGACGTCGCCCCGATGGGCGGCACCAACCTGGCCAAGTACCTGCACCAGTACGAAGCCGAGGGCGCAAAGGGAATCAAAACCGAGGCGATCGACGCACTTTCGATCCTCTGGGCCCCCACCAAGACCCTCAAGGATCCCGGCAAGCTCGCGACAGTCGCCGAACTGGTCAAGCACTGGGCCCGAGGTGAGGTCTACGCGTACGAACATCCCGAGGAATGGGTGCAGAAGTTCTACGTCGGAAACGAAGGACTCACACCCGAGGGCGGCAAGATCGTGCTGCAGGAGCAGGGCAAGCCGTACTTCCCGCCGAATTGGGACGACGCGATCACCTGGGAGCAGGAAACCATCGACCTGGTCACCAGATCGGGGTGGTTCGGAGAACCGTTCCCCGCCGGAGAACTCTTCGACCGCCGTTTCGAAAAGATTGCCTCCGAGGCGGTTTCGGAAGAGTACCGGGCGGAGACCAACGCATGACCGCGGTACTGACCCGGCCCGCTCCCAACGCTGCGGCGGCACCGGATCCAGCCGACGGGTTCCTCGCACGACGCGGCATCCGGCGATTGGGCCTGCGTAAGCCGGTGCCGTTCGCCCGGTTGCTCGGCGTGGTGCTGCTACTGGCCGCCTGGTCGGCGGGGGCGTACTTCGGGCTGCTCGACCCACGCAAGCTCGCCGCTCCGTGGACCGTGGTCACCACCGGTTGGGAACTTCTGCTCGACGGTTCCCTGGTGGAGAACATCGCGGCTTCGCTGCGGCGGGCCGGGATCGCGCTGGCCATCGGCGTGACGGTGGGCACCGTGCTGGCCCTGGTGGCCGGCCTGTCCCGGCTGGGTGAATCCCTGGTCGACGGGCCGGTGCAGCTGAAACGGGCGATCCCCTCGCTCGGATTGATCCCGCTGATGATCCTGTGGCTCGGCATCGGCGAGACCTTCAAGATCGCGCTGATCACCCTCGGTGTGGTCGTGCACATGTACATCCAGATGCACGCCACGCTGACCACCATCGACCAACGTTTCGTGGAGTTGTCCGAGATCCAGGGAGTCGACCGCGCCACCTTCATCCGCCGCGTCGTTCTTCCCGGATCCCTGCCGGGATGGTTTCTCGGCCTGCGGCTTTCGGTCACAGGGGCCTGGCTGTCCCTGATCGTCGTGGAGACGGTGAATGCCACCGACGGCCTGGGCAAGATGATGTCCAACGCGCAGAACTACGGGCGGGCCGATGTCATCCTGCTCGGGCTGGCCTGCTACGGCATCTTCGGCCTGGCCTCCGACAGCGCCATCCGACTGTTGGAGAGGAGGGTGCTGCGATGGCGCCGAACGCTCGCGGGGTGAGCAGCGGCGGCATCGAATTGCGGGATCTGAGTCGAGGTTTCTGTGATCGCACCGTCCTCGACCGGATCACGCTGAGCATCCCCACAGGACAGTTTGTGGCTCTGCTGGGCCGGAGTGGCTCGGGCAAGAGCACCCTGTTGCGGGCCCTGGCCGGCCTGGACTACGACGTCGACGGATCGGGAAATCTCCGGGTCCCGTCGAAAGTCGGTGTGGTGTTCCAGGATTCACGCCTACTGCCGTGGCAGAACGTGCTGCAGAACGTGTTGTTCGGTCAGCCCCGGTCGGCCCGCGCCGCAGCCGTGCGGGTGCTGGCCGAAGTGGGCTTGGCCGGCCGCGAGCGAGCCTGGCCCGCCGAATTGTCCGGCGGAGAGCAGCAACGGGTTTCGCTGGCTCGCTCACTGGTCGGTGCGCCCGAGCTGCTGTTGGCCGACGAGCCGTTCGGAGCCCTGGACGCCCTGACCCGGATCAAGATGCACGATCTGCTGCGGGATCTGATCCGGCGCCGTGACCCGACCGTGCTGTTGGTCACCCACGACGTCGACGAGGCGGTGGCGCTGGCCGATCGCGTCCTCGTTCTCGACTCGGGGTCCATAGTGCTGGACACCCCGGTCGACCTGCCCGCTGTGCGTGACCCCACCGATCCCGAATTCCAACGAGTGCGCCGGGCCCTGCTCGACGCACTCGGTGTCGAACCACTCGCAATCTGACCCGCGCCGAAAGGAAATCCCATGGGCAATCGGAAGCAACTGCACCTCAACGCATTCCTGCACAGTGTCGGACACCACGAGGCAGCCTGGCGGCTGCCCGAGTCCGATCCACACGCCAACGTGTCGATCGACCACTACGTCAATCTGGCCCAGATCGCCGAGCGTGGGAAGTTCGATTCGATCTTCTTCGCCGACAGCCCGGTGCTGATGAGCGATCCCGGCCGACGGCCCACCGGCAAGCTCGAACCCACCATCCTGCTGGCGGCGATCGCCCGCGAGACCGACCGGATCGGGCTGATCGCGACCGCATCGACCAGTTACAACGAGCCGTACAACCTGGCCAGACGATTCGCCTCGGTGGACTGGGTGAGCAACGGCCGGGCCGGGTGGAACATCGTCACCACCGCCGGCGCCGACGCGGCCCGCAACTTCGGGCTCGACGACACGCCTGATCACCGGCAACGCTATGAGAAGGCCGCCGAATTCGTCGACGTGTCGACCAAGTTGTGGGACAGCTGGGACGACGACGCCGTCATTGCCGACAAGGAGGCGTCCATTCACGCCGACGCCGAGAAGGTCCGCAAGATCGCCCACCTCGGCGAGTTCTTCAAGGTCGACGGTCCACTCAACATCCCGCGCTCCCCTCAGGCGTACCCGCTTCTCGTGCAAGCCGGTTCATCCGAGGATGGCAAGAACTTCGCGGCCCGCTACGCCGAGGCGGTGTTCACCGCCCAGCAGACCCTGGAGGACGGCAAGGCGTTCTACACCGACGTCAAAGAACGCACCCGCTTGCTGGGCCGCGACCCCGACACCATCAAGATCCTGCCCGGCATCGTGCCGGTGATCGGCGACACCACCGAGCACGCCCGCGAACTGGACAACGAACTGGCCCGGCTGATCTCACCGGAGTACGCCCGAGCGCAGCTGGCCAACAGGTTCAAACTCCCGGTCGCCGAACTCGACCTGGACAGCGAACTTCCGGAGGATCTGCCCACCGAGGACGACATCCAGGGCGCCAAGAGCCGCTTCACCTTGATCGTCAATCTGGCTCGCCGGGAACGTCTCACCTTGCGGCAACTGATCGAACGCCTCGGCGGCGGCCGCGGCCACCGTACCTTCGCCGGTACCGCCGTAGAGGTCGCCGACACCATCGAGGAATGGTTCGAGGCCGGTGCGGCCGACGGGTTCAACGTGATGCCCGCGGTGCTGCCGGCCGGACTCGAACTCTTCGTCGAGCGGGTGGTCCCGATCCTGCAGGAGCGTGGCTTGTTCCGCACCGACTACGCCGAGACCACCCTGCGCGGCCACTACGGCCTGGCCCGGCCCGAAAGCCAGTTCGGGGAGAGCGCCGCGCTCGCCACCGCCCGATGAATCGCGGCGCAGCCACACCGGACCCCGCAGCGCAGAACTGGATACGCTATCTCGCCGGGCGATGCGTCGCGCACCGTTCGACCGCGGTCGCGGCAATGTCTGCTGCCGTCGCAGCGGCAATCTGTACCGCCCTGCTGCCGTTGATCATTCGCCATGTCGTCGACACCCTGACCCAGGCAGCGGCGTCGGTACTGAGCTGGATGGCGGTGCTGTGGGTGGTCGGTATCGTCCGGTTCGCGGCGTCGTGCACCCGGCGGGTGTCCTCGTCGAGGCTGTCGCTGGGTGTGCAGCACGACCTGCGCCGCGACCTCTTCGCGGCCCTACTGCGGCTGGACGGCCGGGCCCAGGCCGACCTTCAGACCGGTCAGGTGGTGAGCCGCGCCATCACCGACGTCACGCTGATTCAGATGTTCCTGCAACTCATTCCGATGGTGGCCGGAAACGTCGTCCTACTGCTGAGTTCATTGGTGCTCATGCTGGTGATGTCGCCGCCGTTGACGGTCATCGCCGCGGTGATCGTCCCGGTGCTGTGGTGGATCACCCGCCGCAGCCAGCGAGACCTGTTCCCGGCCAACTGGGATGCCCAGGCGCGGGCCGCGGAGGTAGCGATGCGGGTGGAGGCCGCGGTAGCGGGTGTGCGAGTGGTCAAGGCGTTCGGCCAGGAGGAATACGAGCTGGACAGGTTGGATGCCAACGCCCGCTACCTCTACCGGTCACGCCTGCGCATCGCCCACATCACCAGCAAGTTCACCCCGGCCATGCAGGCCGTACCGGCGATCGGGCAGGCGCTCGTCCTGATCGTCGGCGGACTGCTGGCTCTGCGGCAATCGATCACCCTGGGTACGTTCTTGGCCTTCATGACCTACCTGGGTTCGTTCGTCAGCCCCGTCCGGCAGTTCGCGATGCTGCTGACCGTCAGCCAGCAGGGCAAGGCCTCACTCGACCGCGTCCGCGAGGTGATATCCGCCCCGGTGCCCCCGCAGCGACCAAACCGGTGTCCGGCGCACTTCGACGGGCCGCCCAGCGTGGAGTTCCGCGACGTCGAGTTCTCCTTCGGAACCGCAAAGGTGCTCGACGGTCTGACCCTGCGCGTCGAGCCGGGTGAGACGATCGCGATCGCCGGAGGTGCCGGCTCCGGCAAGTCGATCCTGATGCAGTTGCTGCCCCGGCTGTTCGACCCGGATTCAGGTTCGGTTCGCCTCGGCGACAACGATATCCGCGACCTTGCCGACGCCCGCTCCCAAGTGACGGTGGTGTTCGAGGACACCCACCTGATGGCCGACACGGTGCGGGCCAACGTCGCCTACGGCCGGCCCGATGCGACCGACGAGGAGATCTGGCACGCCTTGTGGCTGGCCGCCGCCGACGGGTTCGTCAGCCGGCTGTCCGAGGGGCTCGCGACCCGTATCGGTGAACGCGGACAACGGCTTTCCGGTGGACAACGCCAACGCATCGCGCTGGCCCGGGCATTGCTGACCGATGCTCCGATCCTGGTATTGGACGACGCCACGTCGGCGATCGACGCGAAGGTCGAGGAGGAGATCTTCGTCAGGGTCCGTGCCGAAGTGCAACGCCGCACCACCCTGGTGGTGGCGCACCGCATGTCCACCCTCGCCCTTGCCGACCGGGTCGCCGTCCTCGATGCCGGCCGGGTGGCCGAACTGGGTACCCTGCAAGAACTTCAGGGCACGGGCGAGCTGTTCCGGGCCCTGTTCACCCCTCCAGACGTCGCCGAGATCGGGGCGGCGCCCGCCCGCGGCGAGCGACGACCGCCTTCGGCCACCGCCGACCTGTGGATCGAGCCCGTCGACGACGACGGGCCCAACGTACTGGCGCAGGTGGCACGCGCATTCTCGCAACGCGCAGCCGGCGGCGGCGGCGCCATCGGGCGTGCCGGTGGCGGAGCGGGAATGCTCGCCTCGGCACCGCCGAGTGGTGACGTACAGGCGCTGATCGACGGGCTACCGCCGGCGACCGGATCACCCGAGGTACCGGATTCGTTCACCCGTACGCCTGATCCGCAGTTCTCGTCCGGGCGCCTGCTGCGTCCCTTCGCGGCTCCGCTGCTGGCCGGGTTGGGACTCGTCACCCTGGATGCACTGGCCCAGATCCTGGTCCCGTTCCTGGTCCGGTTCGGCATCGACCACGGTGTGCTGGCACAGGCCCACACGGTTCTGCTGCTGGCGGCCGCATGCGCGGTCGTCGTGGTGATGCTCGACTGGGCGATCAGCGTCGGGCAGGTACGGGTCATGGGCCGGTCCTCCGAACGGCTGTTGTTCGGACTGCGGGTCAAGACCTTCGCTCAATTGCAGCGGCTCGGATTGCCCTACTACGAACGGGAACTCGGCGGCCGGATCATGACCCGCATGACCTCCGATGTCGACGGTCTGTCGAACTTCCTGCAGACCGGGCTGGCGACAGCGCTCACCAGCACCCTGACCATCGCCGGCGTCGTCGTTGCGTTGACGGCCATCAACCTGCGGCTCGCACTGGTGGTACTGGTGCTGCTGCCGGTCCTGTTCGTGACCACAGTGCTGTTCCGCCGGGCCTCGGTGCCGGCCTACAACCTGGCCCGTGATCGGGTGAGCGCCGTCAACGCCTACCTGCAGGAGAACGTCGACAACATCAGGGTCACCCAGGCGTATCAGCGAGAAGCGGTCAACCAGAACGAGTTCGAACGTCGATCCTGGGGATATCGAAATGCCAGGATGCGTAGTCAGACGTTGATGGCGATCTTCTTCCCGTTCGTCGAACTGATGTCGGTGGTGGCCACCACGCTGGTGCTCGGTGTGGGCGTGCACGATGTGCGGCACGGCGTCATCACGGCCGGGACGCTCATCGCGTTCCTGCTCTACATCGAACTGCTGTTCTCGCCCATTCAGCAGTTGTCTCAGGTGTTCGACAGCTACCAGCAGGCCGTCATCGGCGTCGATCGCTTGAGTGGTCTACTGCGCGAGACGATCTCGACACCCGACCACGACGACGCCGTTCCGGTCGCGCGCCTGGAAGGGGCGATCGAGATCCGTGGGCTCGGGTACTCCTATGCCACCAGTACCAAGCCGGTACTCGCGGATATCGACCTGCGGATCAACCCCGGACAAAAGGTGGCGCTCGTCGGCGAAACGGGTGCGGGCAAGTCGACCCTGGTCAAACTGCTGGCCCGGTTCTATGACCCCACGGAGGGCTCCATACTCGTCGACGGCATCGACATCCGCCGGTACCGGCTGCAGGACTATCGAAAACGACTCGGCGTGGTTCCGCAGGAGGCGTATCTGTTCGGAGACAACGTGCGCGACGCCATCGCCTACGGCAAGCCTGCTGCCACACCGGCCGAGATCGAATGGGCGGCACGGGCAGTCGGCGCACACGAGATGATCGCCGACCTCGAGCACGGCTATTACCAGCCGATCGGCGACAACGGACAGAACCTGTCCGCGGGCCAGCGTCAGTTGCTCGCGCTGGCCCGGGCCCAGCTCATCGAACCTGACATCCTCATCCTCGACGAGGCCACCGCGTCGCTGGACCTGGCGACCGAGGCCAGGGTGCGCGCGGCCGTCGACATGCTGACCGCCGGCCGGACCACGATCGTCGTCGCACACCGCCTGGCTACCGCGGCCGACTCCGATCTCATCGCCGTCGTCGGCGAGGGCCGATTGCTGCAATCCGGAACCCACGCAGAGCTACTCGCCGTCGCAGGGCCCTACCGGCAGTTGTGGGCGGCCTACGTCAGCGGGGGCCAGGACGGCGGCAGCGCGTCCGATCACAACCAGTTGAGCACCGCGCAATCCGCGGTAGCACCGTAGAGAGGGGCACCCTATGACCGAATTCCTTTGGTACATACCGAACCATGCACAGCCCGGGCATCGCGGCGATGACGTCGTCGAGGACCACAACAGCCTGGCGACACTGACCGCCCACGCCCGGACCCTCGAGGACAACGGTTGGGGCGGTGCGCTACTCGGTACCGGTTGGGGACGACCGGACACCTTCACCGTGGCCGCGGCACTGGCCGCCCGGACAACGACGTTTCAGCCCCTCATCGCGATCCGGCCCGGATACTGGCGCCCCGCGAATTTCGCAGCGGCCGCCGCAACTCTCGACCACCTCACCGAGGGCCGGGTGCTGCTCAACATCGTGTCCGGCAAGGACAATCTCGCGGCGTACGGCGACGCCGAAGGCGATCAATCACATCGCTACGCCCGTACGAAGGAATTCCTGCAGATCGTGCGCAAGCTGTGGACCGAGGACAACGTCACCTATCACGGCGACCACTTCAGCGTGACGGACTCCTCGGTCGCGCATCGACCGGTGGTACGCGGTGACCGCAAGCATCCCCGGCTCTACTTTGGCGGGGCATCCGAGGCCGCCGAGCGAGTGGCTGCCGGCGAGGCCGACGTCCAGTTGTTCTGGGGTGAGCCGCTGGACGGCGTGGCCGAGCGGATCGATCGGCTGAAACGGCTCAGCGACGAGATCGGCCGCGAACATCCGCCCCTGGAGTTCGGCCTGCGCGTCACCACGCTGATTCGCGACACCACCGAGCAAGCGTGGGCCGACGCCGAGGCCAAGGTGACGGACATGGCCGCCGGCAAGATAGTGTCCCGGCGGGACCCCAACCGACCGGTCGCCGTCGGCCAGCATCGACTCCTGGAACTGGCGGCCCAAGGCGAGGTTCTCGATGACAACCTCTACACCACACCCGGCAAGTACGGCGGTGGCGGCGCCGCCACGACCTGGTTGGTCGGTTCGGCCGAGGACGTGGCGAAATCGCTGCGCAAGTACCAGGATCTCGGCATCACCCACTTCGTACTGTCGGACACCCCGTACCTGCGCGAGATCGAGCGCCAGGGCCGACAGTTGCTGCCGCTGCTGCGGGCGGGTTAACGAGTCAGCGCAATGTACTTCGTGTCGAGGTATTCCTCGATGCCCTCCGACCCGCCTTCACGCCCGAATCCGGATTCCTTGATACCGCCGAACGGTGCGGCCGCATCCGAGATGACACCGCGGTTGATGCCGACCATCCCGGATTCGATGCCCTCGGCCACCCGCAACGCGCGGTCCAGCGACTGGGTGTAAACGTAAGCAGCCAAGCCGTATTCGGTGTTGTTGGCGGCCTTGACCCCGTCTTCCTCGGTGTCGAACCCGGTGATCGGGGCGACCGGGCCGAAGATCTCCTCTTTGAGGATGCGGGCGTCGGCGGGCACGTCGGCGAGCACCGTGGCCGGGTAGAAGTTGCCCGGCCCGCCCGGCGCGACGCCGCCGACCGCGACGGTCGCACCGCGGGATACCGCATCGGAGACGAGTTCGGTGACGGTGGAGACCTGCTTGGAGTTGATCAGTGGGCCCAAGGTGGACGCGGGGTCGATGCCCTTGCCGAGGGTGAACTCGCTCATCCTCTTGACGAGCTTCTCGGTGAACTCCTCGCGCACCGAGTTGGCCACGTGGAATCGGTTCGCCGCGGTGCAGGCTTCACCACCGTTGCGCATCTTGGCCAGGATCGCGCCGTCGACCGCGGCGTCGACATCGGCGTCGTCGAACACGATGAACGGGGCGTTGCCGCCGAGCTCCATCGACGTGCGGAGCAGCTTGTCGGCGGACTGCTTGACCAGTGCCTTGCCCACGCCGGTCGAGCCGGTGAAGGTCAGCTTGCGCAGGCGGCCGTCGTCGATCAGCGCGGTGCTCACCGCGCCGGGGTTGCTGGTCGGCAGCACCGAGAGCACGCCCTTGGGCAGGCCGGCCTCATCCATCAGCTTGGCGAGCAGCAGCATGGTCAGCGGGGTTTCCTGCGCGGGCTTGACGATCATGGTGCAGCCCGCGGCGAAGGCGGGCCCCATCTTGCGGGTGCCCATGGCCAGCGGGAAGTTCCACGGTGTGATCGCGTAACACGGGCCGACGGCCTGTTTGGTGACGAGTATCCGGCCGGTGCCCGCCGGCGCCGGGGTGTAGCGACCGGCGATGCGCACCGCCTCTTCGGAGAACCAGCGGAAGAACTCGGCGCCGTAGGCGACCTCCCCCTTGCTCTCGGCGAGCACCTTGCCCATCTCCAGGGTCATCAGCGCGGCGATGTCGTCGGCGCGTTCGGTGATCTTCTCGAACACCGAACGCAGGATCTCGCCACGCTTGCGCGGCGCAGTTGCGGCCCATTCGGCCTGCACCGCACACGCGGCGTCCAGCGCGGCCACGGCATCGGCGGCGGTCGCGTCGGCCACGGTGGCCAACACCTGATCGTCGCTCGGATCGAGCACGTTGAACGTCGACGCGGCCTGGCGTTCCTCACCACCGATCCACAGACCCGTGGGCACGGATGAAATCAAGTCTTCAATGGCCATACATCCATCATGTACACCTTCAAATCACGCGCCGCACTAAGGTCGGGAGAATGAGTGCTGACATCACCGCAACCCCCGCCTGGCAGGCTTTGTCGAAGCACTACGACGAGATCCGCGACATCCATCTGACAGAGCTTTTCGCCGAGGATCCGACCCGCGGGACCGAACTTGTGTTGACCGTCGGCGATCTCTACATCGACTACAGCAAGCACCGCGTCACCCGTCGGACGCTGGAATTGCTGGCCGACCTGGCGCACACCTCGGGGCTGGAGGCCCGGCGCGATGCGATGTTCGCCGGGGAGCACATCAACACCTCCGAGGACCGCGCGGTGCTGCACACCGCGCTGCGGTTGCCTGCCGACGCGTCGTTGACTGTTGACGGCCAGGACGTGGTGGCCGACGTGCACGAGGTCCTCGATCGCATGGGCGGGTTCACCGACCGGCTGCGCAGCGGCGAGTGGTCCGGCGCCACCGGCGACCGCATCAAGGCCGTGGTCAACATCGGCATCGGCGGTTCCGATCTGGGCCCGGTGATGGTGTACGACGCGCTGCGTCACTACGCGGACGCCGGCATCAGTGCCCGCTTCGTGTCGAACGTCGACCCCGCCGACCTGGTGGCGACGCTCGCCGATCTGGACCCGGCCACCACGCTTTTCATCGTCGCCTCCAAGACATTCTCCACGCTGGAGACGCTGACCAATGCCACCGCCGCGCGCCGCTGGCTGGTCGATGCCCTCGGCGAAGATGCCGTCGCCAAGCATTTCGTGGCGGTGTCCACCAACGCGAAGCTGGTGCAGGAGTTCGGCATCGACACCGACAACATGTTCGGGTTCTGGGACTGGGTCGGTGGCCGGTACTCGGTGGACTCGGCGATCGGGTTGTCCGTGATGGCCGTGATCGGCCGCGAGCGGTTCGCCGAATTCCTCGCCGGTTTCCATCTCGTCGACGAGCACTTCCGCACCGCGCCGCTGGCCGAGAACGCTCCGGCACTGCTGGGGCTGATCGGCCTCTGGTACTCGAATTTCTTTGGCGCGCAATCGCGTGCGGTGCTGCCGTACTCCAACGATCTGTCCCGGTTTGCGGCCTACCTGCAGCAGTTGACCATGGAGTCCAACGGGAAGTCGGTGCGTGCCGACGGCACCGCCGTCACCACCGATACCGGTGAGATCTTCTGGGGCGAGCCGGGAACCAACGGCCAGCACGCGTTCTATCAGCTGCTGCACCAGGGCACCCGGTTGGTGCCGGCCGACTTCATCGGCTTCTCGCAACCCACCGACGACCTGCCGACCGCCGACGGCACCGGCAGCATGCATGACCTGTTGATGAGCAACTTCTTCGCCCAGACCCAGGTGCTGGCATTCGGCAAAACGGCCGAAGCCATTGCATCTGAACTTCCGGATGGGACTTCCGCTGCGGTTATCCCGCACAAGGTGATGCCCGGAAACCGACCGACGACGTCAATCCTGGCAACCAGGTTGACGCCGTCGGTGGTAGGCCAGCTCATCGCCCTCTACGAACACCAGGTGTTCACCGAGGGAGTGGTGTGGGGGATCGACTCCTTCGATCAGTGGGGCGTCGAGCTGGGCAAGACCCAGGCAAAGGCACTGCTGCCGGTGATCACCGAGTCGGAATCACCGGGCGAGCAGTCTGACTCGTCGACCGATGCGCTGGTGCGCCGGTATCGCGTCGAGCGCGGGCGGTCTGCCTAGATATGTAGGCCCTAGAGGTCGCCTACGGCGCCGGGATGGAGGCGCAACCCACGTTCGGGATGCAGCCCTCGGCGCCGCCGGGTCCTGCAGTGCCGCCAGGTCCACCGGGAATTACGCCGCTGGCACCACCCGGCCCTGCCGTGCCGCCCGGGCCACCGGGAATCACACCCGTCGCGCCTTCAGGACCAGCCGCGCCGCCCGGGCCGCCCGGAATTACGCCGCTGGCACCACCCGGGCCTGCCGTGCCACCGGGGCCACCCGGAACTTGGCCGGTGGCGCCGCCAGGCCCGGCAGTTCCCATGTCGGAGCACGCCGTGCCGTCGGCATTGACACAAGGCGGTGGAGCAGGCTCAGCCATGGCCACGGGGCCAAAGGCGACAGCACCTGCCGCAGCGCCTGCAAAGAGCATCGAGGCAATCAATTTTGTGGTCATGAAGGCGGGCTACCCAGATTCACCCCGTGCTGAAACCCCGGCGGCCTAGCAGCGACTTTTCAGCGACAATCGCCCATGGATACCCCGCGCCACTCTGGCCCCACGATTGATCAGTACTTGCGTCACTTCAGTGAGCTTCAATCACTTCAGCAACAGAATTCGGGTTGACCGGTTGTCAGCGACAGTGTCGCTGACAACCGGTCATTGGACAGACGAGCCTGGAGAGGCCAATGGTGCCGATGTGCCGACAACGGCCAGCGACAACGTGTTCAGCGATGCTGATGTTGCTCAAGTGGCGATTGTCGCTGAAAAGTCGCTAACAGCCGGGCACATCGACACCCCGCGAAAATCTCGGGTGTGATTGTCTGCGACGAGGCGCCCCGAAAGGCCCGGACTAGGCGAAACGCTTGGTGTACTTCGGCGGCAGCAGCCGCATCACCTGGGTCAGCGGCGACCACGGCCAGCGCGGCACGACGGCCCGGCCCTTCTCCTTCTCGATGGCCTCGACCATCGCGCGCACGCCGGTCTCGTTGTCGACCATGAGCATCGTGGTCGCCGACTTGGCGGTCATCTCCGACTCGATGTAGCCCGGCTCGATCACCGTCACCCGGATCGGTCCCTTGTCGTACTCTGCGCGCAGCGACTCTCCGAGTGACGTCATCCCGGCTTTCGACGCGCAGTAGGCGGCCTTGCCGCCGGGCACACCGGTGTTGCCCAGCACCGACGAGATCAACACGAGGTGACCGCTGCCGGACTTCTTGAACATCTCCAGCGCCGTCTCGATCTGCACCAGACCCGCGATCAGGTTGGTCTCGATGGTGGCCTTGTTCGCCCACGGCTTGCCCTCGCCCAGCGGCCAGCCCTTGCCGATCCCCGCGTTGACAATCACCCGGTCGATGCCGCCGAGTTCCTCGGACAACTCACCGAACACCTGTGGCACGGCCTCATGGTCGTTGACGTCCAGCGCAGCGACCGCGACCTTGACGTAGGGGTGCCGGTCGGCCAGCTCGGCCTTGAGCTCGTCGAGGCGCTCGGTACGCCGGGCACACAGCGCCAGGTCCCGGCCCTTGGCCGCGAATTGACGGGCCATGCCCGCGCCCAGTCCGGAGCTGGCACCGGTGATGAGGATCTTCTGACGGGTCATCGCTGCAGGATAACCGAGTTAGACAACTGTCAAAAACGCGGTCTATTTGAGTAGTCGCGACATCCGCCGGTCGGCCAGCACCTTGCCGCCCGTCTGACACGTCGGGCAGTACTGGAACGACTTGTCGGCGAAAGACACCTCCCGCACGGTGTCCCCGCACACCGGGCACGGCAATCCCGTGCGGGCATGTACGCGCAGGCCCGACCGCTTCTCCCCCTTGAGCGTCGCGGCCTGCTGACCCACCGACCGCGTCACCGCATCGGTGAGCACCGAGAGCATCGCGTCATGCAGCGCGCCGAGTTGGGCATCGGTCAGCTTGCCCGCCGTGGCGAACGGCGACAGCTTGGCTACGTGCAGGATCTCGTCGCTGTAGGCATTGCCGATGCCGGCGATCACCTTCTGATCGGTGATCACCGTCTTGATCCGCCCGCCTTGCCCGGCCAGCACACCAGCCAGCCCGGCCGAATCGAGCGACAGCGCATCAGGCCCGAGCGAGGCAATCTGTGGCACATCGAGAGGATCGGCGACAATCCAGACCGCCAACCGTTTCTGGGTGCCGGCCTCGGTGAGGTCAAAGCCCACCGCAGGACTGGATGTCGCCGCCGGGGCGGCTCCGTCGCCAAGGTGTACGCGCAGGGCGATCGGGCCCTTCCCTGACGGTTTGAGCGGCGTCGGCGCCAACTTGTCCGACCAACGCAACCAACCCGCCCGGGACAGGTGCGTGATCAGGTGCCAGGGGCCTACTTCCAGGCCAAGGTACTTACCCCAGCGGTTCGCCCCGGTGACGGTCTGGCCGTGCAACGCCGTCGTCGGCGGATCGAACGTCTTGAGCACCGACAACGCGGCCACGTCGATCCGGGTGACCACCCGGTCCGTCGCATGCCGGCGCAGATAATCGGCCAACGCCTCGACTTCGGGCAGTTCAGGCATGGCTCCAGTGTGTCAGCGAAACGCCGAGCATGCTGTAGACATGTCCAATCGGCCTGCTCCCCGGGCGACCAACCCGCTGCAGCACATCTTCGTGATCAACAGCGTGCCGCGCCGGTGGCCGTTCGCGCTGCGCGCCGGAATCTGTATGGCCGTACCGGTTCTGGTGGGCTGGCTGGCCGGCGACACCACGGCCGGGTTGATCGCCACCATCGGCGGATTCACGTCGCTGTACGGCAGTGGCCGCCCATACCTGAACCGCGGCGCGTTCCTGGCGGTGGTCGTCGTGAGCTTCGCGGCCGCGGTGGCACTCGGGGACTGGGCATCGTCGACCCCCTGGCTGGGCGTGCTGACTGTGACGGTGATCGCCGCGGTGGCCACCCTGGTCTGCCACGCCCTGAGCGTCGGACCGCCCGGGGCCTACATGTTGGTGCTGGCCTGCGCCGCGGGCACCGGCACCCCGGCCACGCTGCACCTGAGCCCGGCTCATCACGCGACGCTGGTCCTCGCGGGCGGCGCGTTCTCCTGACTGGTGCACATGTCGGGCGCACTGATCCGTCCACGTGGACCGGAGAAGGCTGCGGTGGCCGCAGCTGCCGGCGCCGTCGCCGCCTACATCGAGAACCCCTCGGCCGACACTCGCCACCGGGCCGCGCTCCTGCTGCACACCGCCTGGGTCACGCTGGTCACTTATCAACCGGTGCAACCGAAACCGGATCAGGCGCTGTATCGGTTGCGGGTCGTCAACCGTCGGCTGCATGAGCTGTTCGCCGAGGCCATGCGGGCCGCTGATACGGGCGCGCCGGCTCCCGAAGGCGGCGCGGACCTGGCCCGGCACCTGGCCACCGTGCCCGCCGACGCGATCGCCGATGAGCATGGCGCCGAAGGAGTTCCGCTCGGCAGGCCCAGCGTCGCGCGATTGCTGCGCCGCGCTCTGACGCCGGGCTCGGTGTCGCTACAACTGGCGGCGCGGGTCGCCGTCGCGGTGTTGTTCTCGGGCGTCATCGCCGTACTGATCTCGCAGGCCCTGACCATGACCCACGCGTACTGGGCGATGGCCGCCGCGGTGCTGATGCTGCATCAGGGCTTCGACTGGCAACGCACGGTGGCCCGCGGGATCGAACGGACGCTCGGCACGTGGCTCGGGCTCGGTGTGGCCGGCTCGATCCTCGCGTTGCACCCGCAAGGCCTCTGCCTGGTACTGGTGATCGGGGCGCTGCAATTCACCATCGAGATGTACGTGCTGCGCAACTACACCCTGGCCGTCGTGTTCATCACGCCCGCAGCCCTCACCATCGCCTCCGGCGGCCAACCTGTCGACAATCTCGGCGAACTGCTGCTGACCCGCGGTAGCGACACCCTGATCGGGTGTGCGGTGGCCCTGGCGGTGTACTGGGCGACCCAGCGTCTGCGCCACCCGACCGGCGTGCCGAGGGCGATCACGGGCACACTCGACGCGGTCACCGCGACCCTGCCGCACCTGGCGGCCGGCGACGCCACCTCCCCGACGGCCCGCACCGAGCGGCGCGATCTGCAACTGCGGGCCATGGAACTACTGCCGGCCTATGACGCGAGCGTCGGCGGATCCCCCGCGCAACGCCTTGGCGCCGAACGGATGTGGCCGACAGTCGTGGCCACCGAACAACTCGCCTACCGCACACTGGCGGCCTGCTGGGGCGCCGAACGGGACGGCACTACCGAGGCCGGCGCCGCCGCCGCGACAGACACCACGGCGGCGCTGACCGAGCAGGCGTGCGCCCTACGCGAGAGCCTTGACGAACGACAGTAGCCAGCTCACCAGCGACAGCACGATCGCCGCCCAGATGGCGGTCCACCAGAACTGGTCGATGTGCAGGCCCCAACCCGTGGTGTTGTCGGTGATCCACGAGGTGATCCACAGCATCAGCGCGTTGATCACGATGTGGATCAGGCCGAGCGTGAGGATGTAGAGCGGGATCGACAGGATCTGCACGATCGGCTTCACGAACGCGTTGACCAGACCGAAGATCACCGCGACGACGAAGATGATGCCCACCCTGGCGATGGTGGTGTCACCGCCGATGAAGTAGATCCCCGGCACGACGAGAGTGACCACCCAGAGCGCGAATCCGGTTATCGCGGCGCGCAGGAGAAATGAGCTCATGGCGGTCTAGTCTGCCGATCGCAGCAGGTATGTGTCCATGATCCAGCCGTGACGGGTCCTGGCTTCGGCACGCGCAGCAACGATTTCGGCGCCGATCTCGCCGACGGTTCCCGCGTACAGCAACTCGTCGGGCGTGCCCAGGTAGGCACCCCACCAGATGCGGGTCTGCGGCGGGCACTGGGTGAACGCGCAGTCGGCGTCGAGCATCACCACGGCGCTTCCTGTCAGCCCGTGCTCACGTAGCTGACGTCCGGTGGTGATCAGCACCGGTTCGCCGACGTCATTGAGCGGGATGCGGTGCCGAGCGGTCAGCACCTGAATCGCGGTGATGCCGGGGATGACGTCGTAGGCGAACTCGACGTGCTCACCGACCATCTCCAGGATCCGCAGGGTGCTGTCGTACAACGACGGGTCTCCCCAGGCCAGAAACGCCCCGACGCCGTCAGGGCCGAGTTCGGTTTCGATGGCCTCCGCCCAGATCCGGGCCCGCTCCGCATGCCAGTCCGCCACGACCTGGCGGTAACCCGGTGCGTCACCGGCCGCGGCGCGGGGCGGGTCGACCAGCTCGACGAAGCGGTAGTCGGGTTCGGTGATAAAACGGTCGCAGATCAGCTTGCGCACCGCGACCAGATCGTCGGCCGCACCCCGGCGCGGGCCCTTGTCCATCGCGAAGAACACCTGGGTGTCGTTGAGCGCGGAAATGGCCTGGGCCGTGACGAAGTCCGGATCACCGGCTCCGATTCCGATGACATGGATGCGACGCACCGTCGAAGGTTATCCGAACCGGAACCGGGTACCCCAAGTATCCGGTACCCGGGGTATTGACATCATGCATTGTCGGTACCTACCGTCGGAAAGAGGGGGACCACAAACGAAGGGAACGTCAACGGTGACAACTTCGGTCAGACCCGGCGAAGGCTCGGCCAACGCCGCGCGGCGGGACGCGTTCTCCGAACGCCTGCTCAAGGGTTCGGTTCGCAAGTCGTACGCGCCGGTGGTGGACATCGACTGGCAGGCGCCGATCGATCCGGACAAGTTCTTCCTGCCGCCGACGATCGTGTCGCTGTACGGAACTCCGTTGTGGGACAGCATGACCCGCCAAGAGCAGATCGAGCTGTCACGCGAGGAGCTGGCCAACACCCTCTCGGCGGGCATCTGGTTCGAGAACATCCTCAACCAATCGCTGCTGCGCAAGATGATGCATCAGGACCCCACCTCGAATTCCACGCACTACGAGCTCACTGAACTCGGCGACGAGACCCGGCACATGGTGATGTTCGGCAAGGCCATCGACAAGATCGGCGCCAAGCCGGTGCGGCCGCGGCTGTACCAGCGCATGATCATCAACTCGCTGCCCTTCTTCTTCCGCGGCTCGGTGCTGTGGGTGGCCGCGCTGATCGGTGAAGAGATCTTCGACTCGCTGCAGCGGCAGATGATGGACGACCCCGAATTGCAGCCGATGGTGCAGCGCCTCATGCGCATCCATGTCACCGAGGAAGCCCGCCACATCCAGTTCGCGCGGGACGGCCTGCGCGGGCGCACTCCGTCGATGCGCTGGTACCAACGCATGTGGGTGGCCAACCTCAACGGGATCGGCGGATTGTTCTTCCGCTATCTGTTCACCAACAAGGTGCAGTACGCGCGCGTCGGTCTGAACGCCCGCGCCGCCCGCCAGATGGCCCGGGCCAGCGCGCACCGTCGCGAGGTGCAGATCTCCGGATTCGCCTCGCTCGCGGCCTTCCTCGAAGAGGTCGGGTTGATGGGCCGCATCGGGCGCCGGATGTGGCGGCGTTCGGGCTTCCTTCCGGCGAAGGCTCCGCGTGGCATCGCCGGGTCAGCGGGTACTCCCGAGATTCCCGGGACCGGCATCACCGAAGAAGTGTTCGGCGGGCTCGCCATCCTCGACACCGGTGACGGCGATCGCCGGGTGAATGTGCGGCTGGCCGGCCATCTCGATCCGATCGACGGGAAATACCACTGGCGCGGAACGATTCTCGATGCACCGAGCACCGTCGCCCCCGGGCCGGTGCGGCTGAGCATCGGCAACCGCACCGTCGACGCCCGCATCACCGAGCGCACTTCGCAGGGCACACACTCGATCGCCGGCGTCGGTCAACCGCCCTTTGAACTGGACGACGTCGACGGGTCCGACGTCAGCGTCGCCGGATAAGTACCGCGCGGCCGAGCAATCCGACGGCGAACACCGCCCCGCCGATCCCGGAGATCAGCAGTGGCAGCTGGCCGGCCCACTGCCCTGCAGGTCGGAGCCGACCAGCGAGGACACCCAGGCCTTGCTCACCCCGTCGGTGCAGCCCGTGAACAGGCCATAGGCCCGATCAGCAGCCAGGCCAGCAGCGGATCGGTCGCCAACCCCAGCCCAGCCGGGAAACTGGAGATGGCATACACCACGTTGTAGGTGACGTAGGCCAGGATCACCTCGACAACCGAGAAGCCGATCTCGTTGAGCCGCAACAACAGCAGCGCGTCGGGGAAATTCACCAAGCCGAATGCCACCAGCACGGCCGTCACGCGCCAGTATCCGCCGGGCAGGTCCCGCACCCGGGCGAACACCGGCTGGCGCTCCTTACGCGGCTCGGCCCGACGTTTCTCGGAAACCAGGAACACCAGGGCGACGCTGAGCACCGCGGGCACCACAGCCACCCACAGCAGCGGCGCGATCTGATGGTCGAGCAGCTCGTAGCCGGCCAACCCCAACAGCGGCCCGACGACGGCGCCCGTGGTGGCCATCGCCCGGTGGAATCCGAAGACCCGGCCGCGGGCGGCGTCGTCGACGTCGGCGACCAGCAGGGCATCCCGCGGCGTACCGCGGATCCCTGTGCCAAGCCGGTCCACCACGCGACCCGCGAGCACGCCCGACCACGCACCGGCACCCGGCCATCTTGCCTGCCCGATCCGCCCCACAGAACTAGAACACGTTCTAGTGTGGACGCCATGCGGTTCACCTACGCCGAAGCCATGACCGACCCCACCTACTACATCCCGCTGGCCCAGGCGGCCGAGGCGGCCGGCTATCACGCCATGACGATTGCCGACAGCGTCGCCTACCCCTTCGAATCCGACTCCAAATACCCGTACACCCCTGACGGCAACCGGGAGTTCCTGGACGGCAAGCCATTCGTCGAAGCTTTCGTGATGGCCTCGGCCCTGTGCGCGGTCACCACCACGCTGAAGTTCAACTTCTTCGTACTCAAATTGCCGATCCGGCCACCGGCCCTGGTGGCCAAGCAGGTCGGCTCACTCAATGCGTTGTTCGACAACCGCCTGGGGCTCGGGGTCGGCACCAGCCCGTGGCCCGAGGACTACGAGTTGATGGGCGTGCCGTTCGCACGGCGCGGCAAGCGGATGGACGAGTGCATCGACATCATCCGCGGACTGACCAGCGGTGAGTACTTCGAATACCACGGCGAGTTCTACGACATCCCCAAGACCAAGATGACCCCGGCGCCGTCGAAGCCGGTGTCCATCCTCGTCGGCGGGCACGCCGAAGCGGCCCTGCGCCGCGCAGCCCGCAACGACGGCTGGATGCACGGCGGCGGGACCGACGATCTCGATGTCCTTCTGAAGCGGCTCAACGAGATTCGGGCCGAGGAAGGTCAGACCGGACCGTTTGAAGTCCACGTGATCTCGGCTGACGCGTACACGCCCGACGGCATCAAACGACTCGAGGACAAGGGCGTCACCGACGTGATCGTGGGCTTCCGCCTGCCCTACATCAAGGGCGACGACCCCGAGCCGCTGGATCGCAAGATCCGCCACCTGGAGAAGTTCGCCGAGAACGTCATCGCGAAGGTCTAGGGCTGGGGCCGCGGGAAGTGGGGATTCCCTGCACCGTCTTCTACACCTGGGTCGCGTTCGGCGCCGACCGACCGCCCGGGTGTGGAAAACGGGACCATCGAACCACGGTTTGAGGGAACACTCGCCGCCCCGTTAGCGTTGCACCCGCCGTTCTCGCCCAACGCTGCCCGAGAGCTCAGTCCGGCAACCCCCGAAAGCCGGAGACCCAGAACTCGGAAAGCCTACGAATGACGACCTCCCTCGAACGTGCGCGCTCAATCGTCGCTCCCGACCCCACGGTGCGCCTGCTCGCAGTGTTCGCCCTGGCCCTCGGCGGCTTCGGGATCGGCACCACGGAATTCGTCGCAATGGGCCTGCTGCCCGACATCGCGACAGGGTTCGGCATCACCGAGCCCACGGCAGGCCATGTCATCTCCGCGTATGCGCTGGGTGTCGTCGTCGGCGCGCCCATCATCGCCGCCCTCACCGCGCGGTGGCCCCGCAAGGCGCTGCTGCTCACCCTCATGGCGGTCTTCACCCTCGGCAACGTGGCCAGCATGCTGGCGCCGACCTACCTGACCCTGGTGATCGCCCGGTTCGTCACCGGTCTGCCGCACGGCGCGTTCTTCGGGATCGCTGCGCTGGCCGCCGCCCATCTGATGGGTCCGCAGAACCGGGCCAAGGCCGTGGCCTACGTGCTGTGCGGCCTGACCGTCGCGACGGTGCTGGGCGTCCCGCTGGCGTCCTGGCTCGGTCAGGCGCTGGGTTGGCGCAGCGCGTTCGGCCTGGTCGTCGGCGTCGGTCTGGTCACGCTGGCCGCTCAGTGGCAGTGGCTGCCCGAGCATCTCCGGTCCATGCACGTCACCAGTCCGCTGACCGAACTCGGTGCGCTGCGCCGTCCCCAGGTGTGGCTCGCCGTGCTCGTCGGCATGATCGGCTTCGGGGGCATGTTCGCGGTCTACACCTACATCAGCACCACGATGACCGACGTGACCGGACTGCCGCGGTCGCTGGTTCCCGTGGCGCTCATGGTGTTCGGCCTGGGCATGGTGGTCGGCAACCTGATCGGCGGCCGGCTGGCCGACATCTCGGTGATCCGTGCGCTGTACCTGGCGCTGGGCTCGCTGGCCGTACTGCTGGCCGTGTTCTCGGTGGGATCGCACAATCCGTGGACCGCGCTGCCGCTGTTGTTCGGGGTCGGTGTGGCGGGCTCCGCCGTCGGCCCCGCCCTGCAGACCCGGCTGATGGACGTCGCCCACGATGCGCAGACGCTGGCCGCCGCGCTCAACCACTCCGCGCTCAACATCGGCAATGCCACGGGCGCCTGGGTGGGCGGTCTGGTGATCGCGGCCGGCTTCGGTTACACCGCCCCCGCAGCCGCGGGCGCAGTGCTCGCTGTCGGCGGCCTGCTGGTGTTCACCGTGTCGGTGGCACTGCAGCGCCGCAGGCCTACTCCTCGATGATGTGGACCGCGGCCTCTTCCGCAGAGGCCGCCCCGCCGTCGATGCCGACGTCAGTCCCCAACAGCTCCGCCTCTTCGTCCGCGCCGAACCCGGCGTTGGGAGCGACCAGGCGACCGGACCGCCGGCCCCCGACCTCGTCATCACCGGCCTGCTCGTCGGGGTAGTCAGTATCGTCGAGCTGCATCGCGGGATCAGGCTCTTCCTCGGCCAGCAGCTCATCGAGGGTCTCGTGGTCGCGCGGTTCGCGCCAGCGATCGGGCGGCGAGTAACCCTCGTCGAGCAGATCATCGACACCCCGGTCGAGCAGGGTGTCCTCCTGAGTCAACTGGTCGTCGTCATCGACGCTGTACCCGTCACTACTCATACTTCAACGATGGCACAGCTCGCGCCCACCTGAGCCCGTCTTCGCAGTTGGAGTGGTCACAGAGATCGACTGATGATCTCTTTCATGATTTCGCTTGTACCGCCATAGATCTTGTTGACCCGCGCCGCGGCGTAGGCCCGACCGATCGGGTACTCCATCATGTAGCCGTAGCCGCCGAAGAACTGCACGCAGCGGTCGACGACGGCCACCCCCTTGTCTGCGGCGATCAGCTTGGCCATCGATGCGGTGGCCGGGTCGTTGTGCCCGTCGATATAGGACTGCACGCAGTAGTCGACGGTGGTCTTGATCGACAGGACCTCGGCTTTGAGCTCGGCGAGGGCAAAGCGGTTGTGCTGAAAACCGATCAGCGGCTTACCGAAGGCCTCACGTTCCTTCGTGTAGCGGATCGCCTCCGATACCGCGGCTTCGGCCATGCCGGAGCACACCGATGCGATGGCCAGCCGCTCGCGGGCCAACTGCTCCATCAGCTGGTAGAAGCCCAGTCCCTCTTGTCCACCGAGCAGGTTCTTCACCGGCACCCGCATATCGGAGAAGAACAACTCGCGGGTGTCCTGGCCGTGCTGGCCGACTTTCTCCAGCACCCGTCCACGTTCGAAACCCTGCAGGTCGTCGTCGGTCTCCGCGACGATCAGGGAGATGCCTGCCGCGCCCTGCGACGGGTCGGTCTTGGCGACGATCACCACCAGGTCGCAGTGAGTTCCGTTGGAGATGAACGTCTTCGACCCGTTGATGACGTACTCATCGCCGTCGCGAACGGCCGTCGTACGCACCGCCTGCAGATCCGATCCGGTTCCGGGCTCGGTCATCGCGATCGCCAGCACGGCCTCACCGCTGATGATCTTCGGCATCCAGCGCTGCTTCTGCTCGGCATCGGCGTAGGTGTTGATGTAGTGCGCGACGATCGGGGAATGCACCACCCAGCCGGAGGCCGAATCGTGGGCGAGCGCCAGTTCCTCGGCGACCACCGCTGAGAATCCGAAATCCCCGCCGGCACCGCCGTACTCCTCCGGCAGGTCCAGACCCAGCAGCCCGGCGTCGCCGAGTTTGTTCCAAAATTCCCGCTCGACCTGGTGGTTTCGGGCCCAGCGTTCCTGATTCGGCGTGGCTTCCCTCCGGAAGAACTCCGCGGCGTGCCGGCGGAGTTCACGGTGCTGATCGGTCTCCCAGGACGCCCGGTAGTCGGGGAACAGTTCAGACATCGTTGTTACCTCATCTTTGTCACCGTCGAACGATTACGATACAACTGTATTGTTCTAGGGTCAGGTGTACAGGAGGCGAGTGGCATGGTCAACCCGCGGGCCACAAACGAGGACCTGACAGCGAAGGCCCGGATCCGCAACGCCGCCCTGGACCTCTATTCGAAGTCCGGCCCGGACCGAATATCGCTGCGCGCCATCGCCTCCGAAGCCTGCGTCACGCTCGGCCTGGTGCAGCACCACTACAAGACCAAGGCCGGGCTGCGCGATGCCGTCGACCAGCTGGTGGTGGACTACTTCGCGGCCGCGCTCGCGGAGGTTCCCGAGGCCGACCATCCGGCCGATCTCGCCGCCGCCCGCGACGAGGCCGTCCGCCGCATGCTGCGGGCGAACCCGCCGGTGGTCGATTATGTGCGCCGGGCCCTACTGGACCCGTCGGGCGAGAATCTGCATCTCCTCGATGTCCTCGTCGACCTGACCGCGCGAGAGGTCAACACGCTGCGGAAGACGGGGCGCGCATCGACGAGACGCCGCGAGTCGACCCAGATCGTGGCGGTCCTGGTGCGCCAGATGGGTGAGATGCTGCTGGCGCCACTGGTGGATGCGGTGTGGGATCGCGTGGACAGCCCCGAGTCCGAGCGCAAGCCGCGTCTCCGGGTCACTGTCGAGGAGAGCTGAGCCGAAACCGGCCCGACACCGGCAATACTGAGAAAATTCGCATATTCACCTGAGAATTCTGGAATTTTCGAACTCGATTCCCAATTGGACGTAATAGGTAGCAACCGGAAGTAGTGGGACTTCCGGTGCGGCCTGCAACGGAGGGTTGGGAAATGAAGTCATATACCATCGCCACATTGGCCGCGGGCGCGCTGGCCGCGGGAACATTCCTCGGGGGCATCGCCGCTGCCGCCCCGACCGGACAGTCGGCCGAACAAACCGTGAAAAGCCTGCAGACCAGCGGCTATCACGTCATTGTCAACCGCACCGGCGCCGCGCCACTGGCCAACTGCACCGTGCTCGGCGTACGCCAGGGGCATACCATTGCCACCAATGACTCCAGGGGCGGAAGTTCGATCAATACCACCGTCATTTCAAAGACGGCCTACGTCGACGTCGCCTGCTGAGTTGGGAATAAAACAGGGCACGCGTTTGTTGAATGCGCTGAACCCGATTTAGCGGTTCGCGCGAGAATCAATGCCCACATCGGCCGCACAATGTTGTGCGGCCGATTTGTTTTGGCCGAGGCCCTGCAAACGCCTGGCTTGTCGGTGGGTCGGCGTACGGTACCGAACATGAGTTCGATATTGGTTTCCGAGAGAGACATCGAGCGGACGGTCGTCGGTGATGCCCTCGATCACCTGAACGCCGCCTGCAAAGAGATCGACGCGCTGTCGGTGCATGCCCTGACGCGGGCGGAGCTCCACGAGGTTCTGAGCCGGCTCGACGCAGGCGAGAAACGGCTGGCGACCGCTCAACAGCGGCTGCTCGGACGGATGGTCGCCACCGACAACGCTTCGCCGCCGCGGTTCGACCCGGCCGGGGTTCTCGCCAGGAGGCTGCGCATTTCGCCGGCCGAAGCGCGACGGCGAATCGCCGACGCCGGCCAGACGTCCGGCTGAGGTGCACACGGCGGACCGACGGGGCGGATAGATTCCACGTCCATGACCGTCACCGTCGACGAGCTCGAGGTCGCTGACCCGCCGGACACCTGGACGCGAGCGGGATTTTTCGTCGACTCCGACGCCGTCTGCCGGGTGGGTGAGGTTCGCATCAGACTGGTCGGGCGCGACCGCGGCACCGGCATCATCGGGTGGTCGTTGGGTGACCTGCCAACAGGTGACACCTTCGAAGTCCTCGATGGTGTCCCCACCACGCGATCGGATGCGGTCACCGCACAACCGGCCACCCACCCGAACGGCGTCACCGCGATCGACCACATCGTGCTGCTGTCCCCTGACCTGGACCGCACGGTCGCCTCAATGGCGGCCATCGGAGTGGAACCGCGCCGGGAACGGGACACCGAACTCGGCGGACGACGGATGCGTCAGATCTTCTTCCGCTTCGGAGGGGCGATCATCGAGGTCGTCGGTTCGCCGGAGACGGCCAGTGACGGTCCCTCGAAGCTCTGGGGAATCACGTACGTCGTCGACGACATCGATGCGAGCGCCGCGTTCTTCGGCGACCACACCGCGCCGGTCAAGGACGCGGTCCAGCCCGGGCGCCGGATCACCACGGTCCGGCACCGCGACCTCGGCATATCGGTGCACACAGCCGTGATCTCGGCGACTCTGCGTCCTTGACGTGTGTCGGGACGCCGCTCGCCCGAAACAGTTCCCTATCCTCAGCGCATGACTGACGCCGGACACTCGAGCACCGACGTCGTTGTCGTCCATACCGACGGCGGGTGCCGACCAAATCCCGGCCCCGGCGGCTGGGGCGCGGTGCTGCGCCACCGCGAGCGTGTTCGCGAGATGTACGGCGGCGAGCCCGGAACCACCAGCAACAACCGGATGGAGCTGATGGCGCCCATCATGGCGCTCGAGGCACTCACGAGGCCCGTAGTGGTGCACCTGCACACCGACAGCACCTATGTCCGCAACGGCATCACCAAGTGGGTGCTCGGCTGGGAACGCAATGGCTGGCTGACCGCCGCCAAGCAGCCCGTGAAGAACGTCGACCTCTGGCAGCGGCTACGGGCCGCCTGCGCCCAACACCAGGTCGAGTGGTTCTGGGTGAAGGGTCACTCGGGTGTCGCCGACAACGAGCTGGCCGACGAGCTGGCGACTCGGGGGCTACGGGAAGCGCTCGACGGTTCGGGCGATCTGGTTCACTGACGACGCCCAGGTTCCGCGATCGTCGCAAGCAGGCTGTCGATGAGCTCGTCAGCCGTGGTGTGCCACTTATCGGTATCAAGCAGACCGCTGGTTTCCAAGCCGCAGGCGCCGTGGGCGGCGGTCAGCAGGATGGCCGCATGACGATTCGCGTTCTCCTCCCCGGCGGCAGCGGAGACGATGGCGAGAAACTGATCGCACATTCGTTGTGCCGCACGCGCGATGGCCTCGGGGTCGCCGAGCGGCGGGCTGAACATCAACCGATACAGATGAGGCCTTCGCCGGCTGAGAGCGACGACGGCCAGTAACGCCGCACGTAGGGTCTCCGCGGGCGAAAGGCCCGAATCATGGTGCAGTGCTTGCATTTCAGCGCCGAGGCACTCCCACCCTTCGGCGGCAACTGACGTCAGCAGCGTTTCCTTGTCGGCGAAGTGGCCGTAGGGCGCACCCCGGCTGACGCCGGCCCGCGCGCCGACCTCGCGCAGTGTCACCGCGGCCGGACCTCCGGCATCCAGCAGCGCTGCGGCCTCGTCGAGCAGGGCGCGGCGCGTCGCGGCGGCCGTCTCGGTGCGCGTCACCCCGCGGCCGGAAGCGCGCCGAACACCCCGGGATTTCCGGTCTGAATCCGAGAAGTGAGCTTCAGCTTGGAGATTCGCCAACCGTCGACGGTTCGGACGAATGCGTTGGTGTAGTACCCGTACACGGTCTGCTCGGTACCGCCGTCGGCCGCCGCGTTGTAGTGGATGGCCCGGACGTATGCGTCGACGTTCGCGTGATCCTCATCCTCGAAGGTGATCACCAGGTTGGTGATCATGTGCTGGGTCGCGGTCAGCACGGTCATCACCGGTGCGATCATCGCGACGAATTCGTCGGCGCTGAGACGGGCGGGCGGGGTGCCGAAGACGGAGCTGTAGTCGCCCTCGACCTCGTCCGCGAAGCACGTGCGAAACAGTTGCCAGTCGCGCGAATCAACCCCGGTCGCGTATCGGAGTTGCACGTCGGTGATCGCTTCGCGATCGAACAGACGCTGCAGGCGGACAGCATCGATGGCATCTTCATGTGACGTTGTCATATGAAGGATGATGCCCCATTCATATGACAACGTCAACTGGAAGTCTCCGGCGCACTGGCAAGTCAGACCTTGACCGCAATCTTGAAGATGAGGGTGACCAGGGCTCGCGAGAACCGCCGGGCCGAAGCGCGCACGGAATTACGCATCGCCCACGAAATGTTTCTCCAGATGGGCTCCGACGGCTTCGCCGAGCGGACGCGCCGCGAACTCCGAGCGGCGGGCGAGTCATTGGGGAAAGAGCGCAGAGGCGGATCGACGGTGACATTGACGACACAAGAAGCTATATCGCCCGCCTGGCGGGCGAGGGCTTAACATCTTCGCCAAACTCGGGGTATCGTCCCGTCGGGAGTTGAGGCGCCCCCGCGGGTGACGGGGCAACGCGGCGCCGAACCACGTACACCACACTTCTTTTCAAAATGTGCTATTCCCACACCACTTCATCCGGCGTTTTGTCCGGACGCAGCCCACGCCAGCTGGGTTGACGCAGCCGGTGGTCTGAGGTCCGCTCGCTGTACCGCACCTCCCCCACCAGCTCGGGTCGCACGAACGTGACCCCCTTGGCGTCGAGCTTCGGCAGAGGCTTGTCGAATGGCGATTCCTTGGTGTGCAGGGGTTTCAGCATGCCCTTGAGCTTGGCCAGCTCCTTCTCGGTGAACCCGGTGCCGACCCGCCCCGCGAATTGCAGGCCGTCGGAACCGGGCACCCCGAGAACCAGTGCCCCGATACCGCTGCTGCGCCCGCCCTCTCCTTGCCGCCAGCCGCCGATCACCACTTCCTGGGTGTTCCAGATCTTGTCCTTGATCCACGACGCCGACCGCCGCCCGGGCTGATAGGTCGCATCCCGTTTCTTGGCGACCACGCCCTCGAACCGGTTCTTGCGGGCGTGTTCCATGGCCTCCGGACCATCACCCGCCAACGGCTCCGGCACGATCAGGCCACCACCGGATGCCAACGCCTCCAAGAGCTTTCGCCGATCGGTGTACTTGGCTCGCAACAAGGACCGGCCGTCGAGCCACAGAATATCGAAGGCCCAGAACTCCACCCGGGTGGAGCGGGCCCGGTTCTGCATCTCGCCGAAGTTGGGCACCCCATCGGAATCGAGTGCCACCGCCTCGCCGTCCAGCACCACGTGGTGATCGGCGAGGTCCGCGGCCAGCGCCTGGAATTGGGGGTATTCGGCGGTCACATCACGTCCGCGGCGAGAACGCAGTTGCAGCCGGCCATGATTGGCCTCGACCAGCAGTCGGTAGCCGTCCCATTTACCCTCGAACGCCCATTGCGTGGCTTTGAGTTTCGCGACCGATCCCTCGGTGGCCAGCATGGGGGCGAAATCCTTGGGCTCGGGCGTCGCCGCTTTCTGGTCCTTCATCCGGTGCGCCAGCCAGTTCTTGCCGTCTGTCTGGATGAGCACATAACGCCCGGATATCCGGCCGCCGTGGAGTGTGACGATCACTTCCCCACCCCGCTCAGGGCCGTCGGGCGGATGGTCATTGAACTTTTCGGTCTCGTAGGTGCCGGTATCCCAGATGTTGACCTCGCCCCCGCCGTACTCGCCCTTCGGAATCTCGCCGTGGAACGTGAGGTATTCCATGGGATGGTCCTCGGTATGTACCGCAAGATGATTCACCGATGTGGTGTCGGGCAGATTTTTCGGCACTGCCCAGCTGACCAGTACCCCGTCTCGCTCGAGGCGGAAGTCGTAGTGCAGCCGCCGGGCATGGTGTTCCTGGATGACGAACGCGTCGTTGTTGCCTGTCGTCGGCGACGCCTTCGGGACCGGTTCGGGAGTCTTGCCCGCATCGCGCATGCTGCGGTAGGTGGTGAGTTTGTCGGCCACCGGTGCGTCATCGTCAAGCCCGGCCAGCAGGTCGCCGTGGCCGGAAACCCGTTGCAGCACTTCGTCGAATCGCAGGTGACGCAGATCCGGATCGCCGATCTCATCCCACGAGCGCGGCGCGGCGACGGTCGGGTATTCGCGTCCGCGTAGCGAATACGGGGCGATCGTGGTCTTGGCCGCGTTGTTCTGGCTCCAGTCCAGGAACACCTTGCCGGCCCGCACGCTGCGGGTCATGGTGGCGGTGACGAGTTTGGGCATCGCCTGTTCCAGCTGCACGGCCACCCGCTTGGCCAGCACCGAAGCACCCCGAGAGCTGATCGCTTCGGCCAGTGGCACATACAGGTGCAGTCCCTTGCTGCCGCTGGTGAGCGGGTACGTCGTCAGGCCGATATCGCCCATGAGTCCCCGCACCGCCTGGGCGACCTCGCACAGCTGCGGCATGGTGACGCCCTCACCCGGATCGAGGTCGAACACGATGCGAGTGGCCGAACCCTGGCTGCCGTCTGACGAGAACCTCCATTGCGGCACATGCACTTCGAGCGCCGCCTGCTGCGCAATCCACGCCAGGCCCTCGCGGGTGTTGATGATCGGGTACGTGGTGGTGCCGGACTTGTGCACGATGGTGCCCCGCTCAAGCCAGTCCGGGGCCGAGGATGCCAGCTGCTTTTCGAAGAACGACGTCTCCTCGACCCCGTTGGGCCAACGTTTGCGGGTGACCGGGCGGCCGGCGATGTGGGCCAGCATCACCTCGGCGATGCTGAGGTAGTAGTCGAACACCTCGGCTTTTGTCGTGCCGGTGGCGGGGTAGAGCACCTTGTCGGGGTTCGTCAGCCGTACCCGCTCATAGCGCTCCATGACGCCCTTCCATGTGGCAAACGTATACCCACACCCAAGACGCCGGCCCAGTTGACGTGTGAGCATGGCCGAATGGCGTTGAACAGAGTGCTCAGCCCGCTCCTGCGATTGGCCGCGGCCGTGTTGATGCCCGCGGCCGCCATTTTCAGCGGTCCGGCACCGGCGGCATCGGCCGATCCCTGCTCGGACGTCGAGGTGGTTTTCGCCCGCGGCACCGGTGAGCCGCCCGGGATCGGCCGGGTGGGTCAGGCGCTGGTAGACCAACTCGGGCCGCGTATCGCGCCGCGCAGCCTCGGCGTGTACGCGGTGAACTATCCGGCCGGGATCAACTTCTTGACCACCGCCGACGGAGCGAATGACGCTGCCGGCCACATCGCCTGGCTGGCCGACCAATGCCCGGGCACCCAGGTGGTGCTCGGTGGATTCTCACAAGGCGCGGCGGCAGTTTCGATGTTGGCGGGCGTACCGCCGATCGGTGACCGGATCGGCACGATCGGCTCGGCTCCGGCGCTGCCGCCGAACAGCGCTGACCGGGTCTCCGCCGTGGCGGTCTTCGGTAATCCCGGCAACCGGTTCGGCACCCCGCTGTCGGGCACCGGCCAATTCGCCGGCCGGACCATCGACCTGTGCAGCCCCGGTGATCCCATCTGCGTGCTGGGTGGACGCCTCCGCGCCGCGCACAGCGCATACGAACTTCCGCCATATCCCGATCAGGCAGCGGGGTTTATCGCCGGACGGCTCTAGCCCAAGCCACCTACGATGGAGCCATGAGCCGCGCCCTGGTCATCGGCGAGGCCTTGATCGACATCGTCGAGCGAGGTCACGAGCGAGCATCCGGTACAGCGCGGGGTGACCGCACGGAATATGTCGGCGGCAGCCCCCTCAATGTCGCGGTCGGTCTCGGCCGGCTGGGCCGCGGCGTCGACTTCCTCACCCACATTGCCGACGACGACCGCGGCAAGCGCATCGTCGACTACGTGGAAAACTCTGGGGTTCAACTGGTTTCGGGCAGCACCAGCGCCACCCGGACACCGACCGCAATGGCGACCCTGGACGCCGCAGGATCGGCGCACTATCAGTTCGATATCGACTGGCAGCTTTCCGGCACGCCCGAGGTGGCGACCCCGCTGCTGCTCCACACCGGCTCGATTGCCACCGTGCTGGAACCGGGATGTCGCGCCGCCGCCTCCCTGCTGGATGCCTACCGGATGTCGGCGACCATCAGCTTCGATCCGAATATCCGGCCGGACGTGATCCGAGACGACGACATCGCTCGCGGGCGCATCGACCGGCTCATCGAGCGCGCCGACATCGTCAAGGCCTCCGAGGACGACCTGCGCTGGCTGGACCCCCGGCACTCCCCCGAGCAGATCGCGCGGGCGTGGCTGGAGGCCGGCCCGTCCATCGTCACGGTGACGTCGGGTGAGCGTGGTGCGTTCGCGGTATGCCGGGCCGGTTTGGTGTCGGTCCCGGCCCGGTCGGTCCAGGTGGTGGACACCGTCGGGGCCGGCGACGCCTTCATGACGGGCCTGCTCGACGCGGTGTGGTCATTGGGCCTGCTCGGCGCGGACCGCCGCCGTGACCTGTCCCGGATCGACACTGAGACTCTCGAAGGTGTCCTGAGGTCCGCTGTGCTGTCGGCGGCGTTGACGGTGGCTCGGTCCGGCGCCGATCTGCCGGATCGGGCGGCACGAGACGCCGCAGCACAGTCCTGAGTGCCCTCGTGAAAGGCATCTGACGCGGCGCACCGACCCGGTGGTTCTTCGCACCCGCGGCCATATCAAGCCATACTGGGCAAATGCGATCCATCTGGAAGGGTTCGATCGCCTTCGGCCTGGTGAACGTGCCGGTCAAGGTCTACAGCGCCACCGAGGACCACGACATCAAGTTCCACCAGGTCCATGCCAAGGACAACGGGCGCATCCGCTACAAGCGGGTCTGCGAAGTGTGTGGCGAGGTCGTCGAGTTCCGAGACATCAACAAGGCATTCGAATCCGACGACGGGCAGATGGTGGTGATCACCGACGAGGACATCTCCACGCTGCCCGAAGAACGCAGCCGCGAGATCGAAGTCGTCGAGTTCATCCCGGCCGACCAGCTCGACCCGTTGATGTACGACAAGAGCTATTTCCTGGAGCCCGATTCCAAGTCGTCCAAGTCCTACGTGCTGCTGGCCAAGACGCTCGCAGAAACCGAACGCGTAGCCATCGTGCACTTCTCACTGCGCAACAAGACGCGGCTGGCGGCCCTGCGGGTCAAAGATTTCAGCAAGCGCAACGTCATGGTGATCCATACCCTGCTGTGGCCCGACGAGATCCGCGATCCCGACTTCCCCGTGCTGGACAAGGAAGTCGAGATCAAACCGGCCGAGTTGAAGATGGCCGGGCAGGTGGTCGAGTCGATGACCGACGACTTCAAGCCCGATCGGTTCCGCGACGACTATCAGGAGCAACTGCACGAGCTGGTCCAGGCCAAACTCGAAGGCGGAGAAGCTTTCTCAGTCGAAGAGCAGCCGACCGATCTCGACGAGACCGAGGATGTGTCCGATCTGCTGGCCAAACTCGAGGCCAGTGTGAAGGCCCGCGGTGGCGCCGCCAAGGAGCCGGCCAAAAAGGCGCCCGCAAAGAAGGCGGCCAAGAAAGCGCCGGCCAAGAAAGCCACCAAGAAGGCTGCCGCCAAGAAATAGCTCAGCGCCGGCAGTCCAGATCCACGTACACCGTGGTGTACTGCAGATTCTGTCCCGGGTTGAACGACGTGATGCTTGCCGCTCCGGCCGGCACCTGCGGGCCGGTGACCGAGCGGCCCTGGCGCACTGCGCTCACCGTGCAGTCGTCGATCGCTTTGGTGCCGACCTTGCTCAAGATCACCCGGAAGCCCTGACTTTGGAGGTCACTGATGGTTTGGCTCGCCGTCGACTCGGTGGGTGCGGCGGCAGCCGGCCCGGCCAAGGCCGCCCCCAGCCCACACAGCCCGGCACCGGCGACACACAAAACTTTCAAGTTCCGTTTCACTGGGTTCAGCCCATCCTTCCGATTCCGTTCAAGTGGGCTAAACCTAAAACGCCGAATTCCGTTGTCCGACACACTCATACCGAACGCATACGGGTTAATCCGCAGCGAATACTGCCGAAACACGGCGTTAACATCGACCCGCTCGAAGCGTCGCTAAACGCTCATATCGACGCGCAAGGCCTCGTGTTCGTCCAGAATCCGCCGCAGTGCCGCATCCATGGGATGGGCGGATTCGAGATCATGGCTGCACCGACGATCGACCGCGACCACCGAGCCCAAGCTCAGCGGGGTGTGCTCGATCTGGTCGACGAACGCATCGAACATCGTATGTGGAGTGGCCAGGTAGTACAGCCCATGACGGGCGTCGGCGAAGCGGGCGCCGTACATCAGGCCGCACTGGGTGATCACGAACAGTTCCGACGCCGGGTGCACGTGGCCGGGGTGACCCAACTCCTGCTCCCCCCACACCTCTGCCGCCAGGCGGGCCTGAGCCAACCGGTCCTGCAGGTCATCGGTGCAGGCGAGAAGGCGGTGGATGAGCGTGCCCGCCGTCGACGGGTACTCATCGATCGCGGGTTTGAAGTACCGCGCGAAAACATCGCCGAAGAAGTCGTATCGCTGCTGGGTCATTGCCGCTCCCCACCTTGAACTGACCCCTCAATTGTGCGCCCCTCACCACGGCCGTGAAGCGGCTTTGGGCGACGCGCCTGCGACACTCGCGAGAGGCACAAGACAACTAGAACGTGTTTCAGAAACACCTCACATGCGCTCGCTCACCCTGCTAGCGTGGCGCCGAGCAAGCGAACGGAGCGCACGTGATTCTGGACAGATTCCGACTGGACGACAAGGTTGCGATTGTCACCGGAGCCGGCCGTGGATTGGGCGCAGCCACCGCCCTGGCATTCGCGGAAGCCGGTGCGGACGTGGTCATCGCGGCCCGTACCCAGTCCCAGCTCGACGAGGTTGCCGAGCAGATCGCCGCGACGGGGCGGCGGGCCCACGTCGTCGTCGCCGACCTGGCCCACCCCGAGGCCACCGCGGAGCTCGCGGCCGCTGCGGTGGAAGCGTTCGGGAAACTAGACATCGTCGTCAACAACGTCGGCGGCACCATGCCGGCACCCCTGATGAACACCTCCACCAAGGATCTGCGCGACGCCTTCACCTTCAATGTCTCGACTGCGCACGCGCTGACCTGTGCGGCGGTGCCGCTGATGCTCGAGCACTCCGGCGGCGGCAGCATCATCAACATCACCTCGACGGTCGGGCGCCTGGCCGGGCGCGGGTTCGCCGCGTACGGCACCGCGAAGGCCGCCCTCGCGCACTACACCCGGCTGTCCGCACTGGATCTGTGCCCGCGCATCCGGGTCAACGCGATCGCACCCGGCTCGATCCTGACCTCGGCCCTGGACATCGTGGCCTCCAACGACGCACTGCGCGACCCGATGGAAAAGGCCACCCCGCTGCGCCGGCTCGGCGATCCGGCCGACATCGCTGCAGCCGCGGTGTACCTGTCCTCGCCCGCCGGCGGCTATCTGACCGGCAAGGTGCTCGAGGTCGACGGTGGCCTCAACATGCCCAATCTCGACCTGCCCATCCCTGACCTCTGAGGAGAAGCATGACCATTCGTGTAGCGGCGATCGGCACCGGAAACGTCGGCAAGCATGCGCTCAAGCACCTCGTCATCAACCCGGACTACGAACTCACCGGCGTGTGGGTGTCCTCATCGGCCAAGGTCGGCAAGGACGCCGGAGAGCTTGCCGGCCTTGATGTTTCGACGGGTGTCCTGGCGACCGACGACCTCGGCGCGATCCTGGCCGACAAGCCGGACTGCGTGGTCTACACGGCCCTTGCCGACAACCGGCTGCCCGAGGCACTTGAGGACTACCGGCGCATCCTGGCCGCCGGGGTCAACGTGGTGGCCAGCTCCGCGGTGTTTCTCCAGTACCCGTGGGAGGTACTGCCGGCCGAGCTGATCGAGCCCATTGCCGCTGCGGCCGAGGCGGGCGGCGCCAGCATTTTCGTTAATGGCATCGATCCCGGGTTCGCGAATGACCTTCTGCCCCTTGCCCTTGCGGGCACCTGCCAGCAGATCGACCAGATCCGGTGCATGGAGATCGTCGATTACGCCACCTATGACAGCGCGGCGGTGATGTTCGACGTGATGGGCTTCGGCAAGCCGATCGACGAAACCCCGATGCTGCTGCAGCCCGGGGTGCTGACCCTGGCTTGGGGTTCGGTGGTGCGGCAGCTGGCCGCCGGCCTCGGCATCGAACTCGACGAGGTCACCGAGGAACACACCCGGGTGCCGGCGCCCGAGGATTTCGACATCGCCGCCGGGCACATCCCGGCGGCCACCACCGCAGCACTGCGTTTCGAGGTGCGCGGTATGCGCGACGGCAAGGCAGCCGTGGTGTTGGAGCACGTGACGCGGCTGCGCGACGACCTGTGCCCCGAGTGGCCGCAGCCCGCGCAGGAAGGCGGCTCCTACCGAGTCGTGGTGACCGGTGAACCGTCGTACACCCTGGACCTGTGCCTGAGCAGCCCCAACGGTGATCACAACCACGCGGGCCTGGTCGCCACGGCGGCGCGGGTGGTCAATGCGATCCCGGCGGTGGTGGACGCCGAGCCCGGTATCCGGACCACTCTCGATCTCCCGTTGATCACCGGTAAGGGTCTGTACGCTGACCAGCGCTGACAGCGCCGTTCAGACGTAGACTTACTCCATCGATCGGAGTAGGTCATGAGCAACATCGTCCGGTATGTGGCCGCGTTGCTGGCGGTGCCATGTTTGGCGATTCTCATCGCCCCGGACGGCTCGGCCGCACCGAAGTGCAACCACACCGGACCGACCACCACGCAATGCCAAACCAATGGCAGCACCCAGATCGTCACCTCCCCGCCGGCCATGAACAATTACGGTCCCTGGTACGGCGGGGTATTCGGCTTCAGCGGTATCTCCGTCGGTCGGTGACACCCGATTGACCACCCCCGATGTTGGCTTCACCAACAGATTTCGGCTAGCCTAACTTTTCTATTCGCACACCCGGATAGGGAGCTGGCAGTTGTTGGAGGACACCAAGGCGCGCACGACGCCGAGCTGGATGCTGCTCGGGCCGGCATTCGTCGCCGCGATCGCCTACGTCGATCCGGGCAACGTCGCCGCCAACGTCAGTGCGGGCGCGCAGTTCGGCTACCTGCTGGTCTGGGTGATCGTGGTGGCCAATGCCATGGCCGGGCTGGTGCAGTACCTCTCGGCCAAGCTCGGCCTGGTCACGGGCCGCTCGCTCCCCGAGGCGGTTGCCGACCACACCCGCACCCCGACCCGCATCGCGTACTGGATACAGGCCGAGTTGGTCGCCGTTGCAACCGATCTCGCCGAGGTGGTCGGCGGAGCGATCGCCCTGTACCTGCTGTTCGACCTGCCGCTGCTGCTGGGCGGGGTGATCACCGGGGTGGTTTCGCTACTCCTCCTCAGCCTGCAGAACCACCGCGGCCAACGGGTATTCGAGCGGGTGATCACCGGACTGCTGATGATCATCGCGATCGGCTTTCTCACCAGCCTGTTCGTCGAGGCTCCCCCGGCGGCCGAGGTCGCGGCCGGGCTGATCCCCCGGTTCCAGGGCACCGAAAGCCTGCTGCTGGCCACCGCGATGCTCGGTGCCACGGTGATGCCGCACGCGGTCTACCTGCACTCCGGGCTGGCCCGCGACCGCCACGGACACCCCGAACCGGGCGCCCCGCGGCGGCGTCTGCTGCGGGTCACCCGCTACGACGTCGGGCTGGCGATGCTGGTGGCCGGCGCGGTGAACCTGGCGATGCTGCTGGTCGCGGCCATCAACCTGCAGGGACGCGACAACACCGACTCCATCGAAGGCGCTTACGCCGCGGTCCGCGACGCCCTGGGCCCGACGGTTGCCCTGCTGTTCGCCATCGGACTGCTGGCGTCGGGCCTGGCGTCCACCTCCGTCGGTGCGTATGCGGGCGCGATGATCATGCAGGGACTGCTTCGTCGCTCCTACCCGCTGCTACTGCGCCGGGTGGTCACCCTGATCCCGGCCCTGGCCATCCTGGCCATCGGCGTCGACCCCAGCCGGGCCCTGGTCCTCTCACAGGTCGTGCTCTCGTTCGGCATTCCCCTGGCGCTGATCCCGCTGGTGCGGTTGACCAGCAACGCAACGCTGATGGGCGACGACGTCAACCACCGGCTCACCACGACGCTCGGCTGGGGTGTGGCCGGATTGATCAGTGTGCTCAACGTGATGCTGATCTATCTGACCCTCACGGGCTGAACGCTTGACCCGTACTTCGCCTACGGCTCGCGTTTCTGGGCGCTGGGCGAGTTAGTCACTGGTCACGGCAGACGCCAATTCGATTATCACATCCGCGATTTCACCCCGGCTTCGCCAGGCGCGACGCTGCCGGACCGCGCCGTTGCCCTCGGCGACGACGCGGGCGAGTTCGGCACCCACCATCTCGTAGTCGTCCAGCGCCACCAAGGCCGGCCGCACGGTCTCGACGAATCGGCCGAGCAGATCCACTGCCGGGATCGTCGACTGATCCCCCAGTAGATCGATGCCGTCGCCGTTCAGGCCGTCGTGAGCGGCCTTCCAATGAGCTGCCCGGATTTGGTAATCCGCCAGGCGCCCCATCGACTCGCCTTCGTCGTGCGCGCGCAGCGCCGTCATCACCCCGGCACGAATCAGCGTGGCGAGCAACACCGTCTCGGCCACCGTCGCCGGTACATCGCAGACCCTCACCTCCACGGTCGGGAAGCTCGCCGACGGCCGGACATCCCAATAGATCATGCCGTCGTCGAGCGCAGCACCGGCCTGCTCCAGCAAGTCGACGGCGGCGTCGTACTCTGCCACCGAGTCGAAATGTGGCGGAGGCCCCGAACTGGGCCACCGCGACCACAGCACGCTACGGAAGCTGGCGTAGCCGCTGTCGGCGTTGCGGTAGATGGCCGAGTTGGCGGTCAGCGCCAACAGCACATGCAGCCACGGCCGCAGCCAGTTGCTGACGTGAATCGCGGCGTCCCGGTCCGGCACCGCGACATGGACGTGGCACCCGCAGATGCCCTGTTCGTGGGCGATCATGCCGAATCTGTGCCCGATCCTGCGGTAGCGCGCGGTCGGTGTCACCGGGAATTTGCGCGGCACGGTCGGTGGCAGGCCGACAGCCAACAACTGCGCCCCATTCGCCAAGGCGGCCTCGGTGGCGACTCGGCGCAACCTGGTCAACTCGGCGCGCAGCGCCCTGCTGGTGTCCATCACGTCCGTGGTGGTCTCGACCTGGCAGCTGGTCAGCTCCAGTTGCAGGTCGACCCCGTGCTCGGCGGCGCAGGCAGCGACCTGCTTGTTACGGGCGATCGGTTCGCCGCGCTGCGGGTCGACGAGCAGGAACTCCTCCTCTACGCCCACCGTCGGAAGACTTGCCACGGCTCAGAATTGCCCGCCGTAGACGACCCCAAACCTGCAGCCGCCGTGCCTAAGATCGGGTGATGCCCAACGATTTCCGCTTTGGCGTCAGCCTGCGCGTCGCCGAGTCCCAATCGCAGATCGCCGACGAGGCCCGGCGTGCCGAAGACCTCGGCTTCGACGTGCTCAATGTTCCCGACCATCTCGGTGCGCCCGCCCCCGTCTCTTATACCCCTCTGTCGCTGCCGACGAAGAGGATAGCGGAGATCTCGAGCACGCTGCGCGTCGGGACGTTCGTGCTCAATGCCGGGTTCTACAAACCGGCGCTGCTGGCGCGCGACGCCACCGCTCTGCGGGATCTTTCCGGCGGCCGGTTCGACCTCGGGCTCGGTGCCGGCTACGTGCGCGAGGAGTTCGAGGCCGCCGAACTCCCGTTCCCCAGTGCGCGCGACCGTATCGGCTATCTGCGCCACACCACCGAGTACCTGCGCGAGCATGCGCCTGACATCCCGATCCTCATCGCGGGCAACGGCGACCGACTGCTGACAGTGGCCGCGCAGACTGCCGACATCATCGGCCTCACCGGTGGCGATCAGGTCGACGGGGATCCGTTGGCTGACCGAATCTCCTTCCTGCGCAACGCCGCCGGCGACCGATTCGACCAGCTGGAGCTCAACATCGCGGTCACTGCAATGCCCGCTCCTGGCAGCGAGATGCCCATCCTCAACGTCCCCCGCCATTTCCTGCCGGGGCTCAGCGACGAGGAACTCCTGCGCCACCCCGGGGTGCTGTCCGGTTCGGTCAGCGCGATGGCCGACCGTATTCGCGGCCTGCGCGAGAAGTACGGGATCACCTACATCATCGTGCAGATCGCCCATGCCGAGGCGTTCGGGAAGGTGATCGCCGAACTCCGATAGTCAACGCCCTACTCGACGCCATCGGGCTGGAGCGTCCGGCCTGAGTTCTCGCGCTGCGGCGGAGCCGGATCCGGAATCCGCCGCTTCAGACGCGCGCTGCGCAGTATCTGCATCGCCATGTTGGTCGAGGTGAGCATCGGGAAGACGCCGAGAAAGGTTCGCTCCGACGGGGTGTGCCCGTGCAGCTGTTCGAGGCTGCCGAAGACATAGAAGCATCCGATGCAGAACAGCGTGGCGGGAACCGCGAGCGCCAGGATGCTGCCGCGATCGGCGAGGATCTGCCGGGCGAGGGCCAGTTCGTCATCGGTAAGTGCTTCGCGTTTGCGGACCTTGCGCAAGGTGGCCGGCAGGGTCCCGATGGCGAGCTTCGACGTGACGTGCGGGTGGCCCCTCATCCGCCTTGTGAAGACGAAAGCGACGACGGCGAACACCCAGATCAGTGCGAAGAAGATGATCGACAGGACGCCGTACAGAGTCGATGTCGTCATGTCACACCTCCGCCCGCTGCTGTTGCGGCACCTGGGGCCGCTGCCTGAGCGGTCGCTGGCGGATGAACGTGGGCCACCAGAACCACGGGCCGAGGAAGCGCAACAAACACGGCACCACGAACGAGCGGACGATCAGGGTGTCGAGCAGCAGACCGATACACACCGTCGAACCCACCTGGCCGATGGTGCGCAGATCGCTGATCAGCATGGCCAGCATGGTGAACGCGAACACCAGACCCGCGGAGGTCACCACGCCACCGGTGCTCCCGAGTGCGCGGATCAGCCCGGTGTTCAACCCCGCACCGGACTCCTCCTTGACCCGGGAGATCAGCAGCAGGTTGTAGTCGGAGCCGACCGCAACCAGGATGATGAAGGTCAGCGGCAGTACCAGCCAGTGCAGGTGCAGTCCGATCAGGTGCTGCCACACCAGGATTGACAGTCCGAAGGCGCCGGCATACGAGAATGCCACCGTGCCGGGAATCACCATGGCCGCCACCAGGCTCCGGGTCAGATACAGCATGATCAGGAAGATCAACACGAAAGCGGCGATCGCCACGATCAGCAGGTCGGACGCCGCATAGGCCTTGATGTCCTTGTTGTTCGACCCCGCGCCGCCGATGTAGATCTTGGAGCCGGCCAGCGAGGTTTCCTTGAGGGCCGCCTGGATCGCGTCCGGGAACTGTTCGACGTGGTCGATTCCTTCGGGGCCCATGGCATTGCCCTCGTGGGTGACGATGAACCGGGCGGCCTTGCCGTCCGGCGACATCATCAGTTGCATGCCGGTCTTGACATCCTCGTTGTCGAACGCCTCCCTGGGGATGTAGAAGAAGTCGTCGCTGCGGGATTTGTCGAAGTCGTTGCCCACGTTGATCAGGTCGTAGTACGTCTGGTCGGTCTGGGTGGACTGCAGATGCGCCGGACCGTAGTTGTTGGTGATGACACCCAGCAGCGCGCGGGTATCGGCCATCATCCGCTCCAGCTGCGAGATCATCTGCGGCAATAGCTTGTCGATGGCCTCGAAGGACGTGACGGCATTGGCGATTTGGGTGTCGAGGCTGTCGATACCGTCGAGCGAGTCGAACAACGAGCGCATCGCCCAACACGCCGGGATGTCGAAACAGTGTGGTTCCCAGTAGAAGTAGCTCTTCAACGGCCGCAGGAAGTCGTCGAGGTTGGAGATTCCCGCGTTCATGTCGTCGGTCACCTGTTTGAGGTTTTCCAACGTCAGGACCGTGGAATGTAGTTCGTCGGCCATCTGCTGGGTCAGCCCGATCACCTTCTGCAGAACCTCGACCGAACGCGCCTGGATCTCGGCCTGCTTGTCGGTGTTCTCGTTCTGCTGCTCGGTGAACGGCAACTGCTGTCCGCTTCCGCTGCCCTGGGTGGTGAACAGGTAGGGAATCGTGGCGTGCTCCAGCGGCCTGCCCAAGGGCCGGGTGATGCTCTGCACCATGGCGACGCCGGGGAGCCGGATGAGACTTTTCGCGACGCGATCGAGCGAGATGAAATCGGCCGAGTTACGCATGTCGTGGTCGCTCTCGACCATCAGCATCTCGCTGAACAGCTTGCTCTGCGAGAAGTGCCGATCCGAGGCCTCGAAGCCGAGATTGGCTGCGCCGTCGGCAGGTTGGTAGGCGCGGTCGTCATAGCTCACCTGGAAGGTGGGGACGAATACCGCTCCGATCATCACGACGGCGGTACTTGCGACGAAGACGGGTTTCGGCCAACGCACCACGCTCGTCGCGATCCGCCGGTACAGATGGCCCTTGGTCATTCGCTTCGGGTCGAACAGCCCGAAGAGACTGCCCAATGTCAGCAGCGCGGGCGCGAGCGTCAGGGCAGCGGCGATGGTGAACAGCATGCTGATGGCCACCGCTGGACCCATGGTGTGGAAGTAGTCGAGCCGGGCCAGACTCAGGCAGTAACACGCGCCGGCGATCGTCAGTCCGGAGCCGATGATGATGGGGGCGACGCTGCGGTACGCGGTGAAGAACGCATCCTCGCGGCTCTCGCCGTCCTGTCTGGCCTCCCGATAACGCCCCATCAGAAAGATGCCGTAGTCGGTTCCGGCCCCCAGTGTCAGTGCGACGACGATGTTCACTGCGAACGACGACAGCGGGATGACGCCGAAGTGCCCGAGTGTCGCGATGACGCCCTTCGCGACAAGCATTTCGATCAGCACGCTGACGAGCGGCACCAGCACGTTGGCCAGCGACCGGTAGACCACCAGCAGCATGATCACGATCAGGACGATCGTCAGGATCGTGATGTTGTTCAGGCTGGAGTTGGCGATGGTGAGGGTGTCCGATGCCAGTGGCGCGGCGCCGCTGACGTAGACCTTGAGGCCCGGTGGTGGGGTGTCGTTGGCGATGATGTCCCGCACCGCGTTCACCGACTCGTTGGCCTGGAGCTGCCCGATGTTCCCGGCGAGCCGCAACAGCACGAAAGTCGCCTTGCCATCGACACTTTGGGCTCCGGCCGCGGTGATCGGCTTGCCCCACAGGTCCATCACGTACTGCACGTGCTCGGGGTCCTGCTTGAGCCGGTTCATCAGGTCGTCGTAGTACCGGTGGTCACCGTCGTCGAGCGGGCGGTCGGCCTCGAACACCAGCATGGTGAGGCTGGTGGATGTGGACTCCTGGAACTTCTCCCCGATACGCAGCATCGCGACCTGCGACGGCGCATAGCTCGGGATCATGGATCCCGCGAGTTGCTCGGCCACCCGCTCGACCTGCGGAATGAACGTATTGGTGGTGACCGCCAGAAGCGCCCAGAACACGATGATCGGCACCGCCAGGATGCGCACGGACCGCGCGACGAAGGGTCTGTTGGCGCGATGTGTGCTCATGCGGACTTCACCCGGCAGGTGACATCGGCTTCGGCATGGGTGGACGATTGTTCGTCGCGCACAACGCCGTTGACCAGCATCCGGCACCCGACTTCGCCACCGTTGACTTGCACGGAGATGCTGCCGGACACCACGGTCAGGGTCGTCGTCTCAGTGTGCGTCCAGGGCAGCTCGGTGACATCGACCTTGTGCGGGTGCCCGTCGATGTCGACGTAGCTCAGCATCCCGCCGTCACCGACGGAGCCGAACACCTCGTAGGTGAGTTGTTTCGGGGTGAACTGCTCGGGTGCCTGCGCGGCAAGGACGGTGGGCACGGGTCCGGGTTCGGACATCTGGTGCACCTTCCAGACACCCAGTGCGCCGACGCCGACCGCGATGACGGTGACGACCGGGAGCCATCCCTTCTGCACAAGCCTTCGACTTCGCGGTTCCCCGATCATGACTGACAGATATATCGCATATGGGATGCACTTCTCAAGCCGCCAGTTGGCGCTTGCCGCACACTCACAGCAAGCTGACAGCTTGATCCTGAGCGACGGAGGAATGACTGAAGGTCGGCGTTAGAGCGGGAATCGAGACCACCTGATCGTTGACATTGACATCGCGCGATGTCCGCACCGGGAGTAGCCAGCCTGCCGACTTTCTGCGAATTACTTCCTATTGCTGATATAACTGAGCCGTGGGCAGCGCATCCTTCGACAGCAGCGTGGAAGCCATCTCGTCGATGCTCGTGTCGAGCGCGGATCTGATGTGGCGGCATCTCGCTGATCGCAAAGGGCTGAGCGCGAGTGCGACGCTGGTCATGGTCCGCCTCAACCGCGAGGGGCCGATGCGGGTCACCGCGCTCGCCGAAGCGGAGGGCGCGAGTCAGTCGGGCATGACGCAACTGGTCCAGCGTCTGGAACAGCAAGGGCTGCTGGAGCGCTGCAGCGACCCCGATGACGGGCGCGCTTGTCTGGTCAAGGTCAGCGAGGGCGGTCGGCGTCTGTGGGAGGAGCGGGCCGTCCTGCGCAAGCAGCGGATAACCGAACTGTTGGCCGGTTTGCCGGATGACGACCAGGCGGCGTTGTGGCTCGCCGCTCAGGTCGCGGGACGACTGGTCGACCAGATGCGCGAGATCGCCGACACCCGAGCAAGCACCGATGGATAGCGTGGCCCGGGAAACGCTCATGCGTCGACCGTCACACGGCCACCAGGCACCACGAACCCCGGAAAACCCGTAGTCCTTGTCCACGCCGGTGTTACGTTGACGCCATTGCCCCTGAGGAGGCGGACGACATGTCCATGGAAGGCTCAGCAACCGTACGCATGTCCGCGCCGGCGGACCGCATCTGGAATCTCATCGCCGACGTGCGCAATACCGGGAAGTTCTCGCCGGAGGTGATGGAAGCCGAATGGCTCGGCGGTGCCACCGGCCCCGCCCTGGGCGCGCGGTTCCGCGGGCACGTCAAGCGGAACGAGATCGGGCCCGTCTATTGGACGACCTGCGAGGTGACCGCCTGCGATCCCGGGCGTGAGTTCGGCTTCGCCGTCTTGTTGGGCGACCGAGCGGTCAACAACTGGCACTACCGGCTGGAACCGGCCGGCTCCGAGACCGCTGTCACCGAATCCTTCCGGATGACGCCGGGAGCGTTCACCACCGTGTTCTCGATGCTCGGCGGACAGCTCCGCACACGCCGGAACATCCGCGACATGCGCAAGACTCTCGAACGGATCAAGGCTGTCGTGGAGACCGGCGAGCAATAGCCGAATACAGCACCTTCCTGTGAATCCCTGTGCCACAGCTATGCGTTGATGAGAATTCCGGCGCGATGGCGGCGTCCGCGGTGGGAATAAATAGAATTTAGCTGCACTTAGCAGTTGTGGTAAGCATTAAGTACCGGGCAGCACAACTGAGCTCCGGGACATCTGGATCCGCGCGGTCGGGAGCGGCGCGATCACGGCCATCGGCCGTAGTTGAGGAGTTCGACATGACGATCCTCGGGCCCCGACTGGTCCCCGAGAATGTTGTGGAGTATGCCGAGCCTGTGCCGAGGTGGCGAAGGTTCGTGCCCCGTTCTCGCCGAGGCAAGGCCACCGTCGCCGCCGCCATGGCCGGCGTGCTGGTGGTGGGCCTACTCGGCGCGGCGTACGAGACCTCACCCGGTGGTTCTCTGTGGGGCGTCACGCGGACGGTGTTTCCGGGACACGCCCAAGACGTCGCCTTGACCGCTGTCGTAGCTGACCTGAAGAAGGCTCAGGACATTCTCGGTAGCGGGCAGCAACCCACCGCCGATCAGCTGACCGACGCCCGCACCGCGCTCAATCAAGCCAAGCAGGACCTTGACTACCTGTCGCCGTCACCTGAGCGAACCAGTATGCAGAATCTCTATCTTCAACTGACACAACAACTTCTGCAATACACACCCGATTCAGTGCAACGGCTCGCGCCGTTGCCCGCCCCGCCTCCGGCGCCACCGGCCGGCGACCCGCAACCGGACGCTGTGGCACTGACCAGCGCGACAGCGCCGACGTGGGGATATGGTGCGCCCGACGACTATGTCCCAGCACCGCCCGGCGTTCCGGATTCCCCGATGGCCGATTGGCCGCAGCCAATTGATCCGCCGTTGACGCCCAACCTCACAAACCTGGGTTACTACGACCCGTCCTGGGGCCAGCTCTACGGCTACGACACCGGCAATTGGTACAACTACGACCTCAGTGGCTACAACCGGTACGGGTACGACTTCATCGGCTTCGACCGGTGGGGATATGACCGCTGGGGCTACGACCGGTGGGGATACGACCGCTGGGGTTACAACTGGGCAGGTTACAACTGGTCGGGCTACGACCGCCGCGGCTGGGACCGCAACGGCTGCAACGAATGGGGCCAACACCGCGACCGCCCTTGGGAGGGCCGCAACCAGGGCTGGTACGACCGCCACCATCCGTACCAGCAGTACTACGAGTGGAAGTTCCAGAACCACAACCCGGTGTATCGCCGCGCGCACTGGGACCGGGCCCACGGATTCAACCCGCACCTCTACCAGAACTGGAACATGAACCGGGACTGGCACAATCCGCGCAACCGCGATTGGGCGCCGCCGGCCGTCGCGGCGAGCACCGCCGTCAACATCCACATCACGTCCCCAGTCGTGAGCCTGAATGCCTCACTGACACAGTTCATCTCCAATGACAGGGCGACACGTACCTCCGGTCCCCTGATGAAAGACCTCGCGGACAAGTCCGCACGTACCTTCGCCAGGGACCTCACCCACCCCACCCCTCGGACCAATCCCCTCATCGGGTGGCAGCCGCCGTCGACGCTGGGGCAGCGACCCGATACACCCAAGGAGCGCCACCAAACATCGTCTGCGCCACAGGCGTTAACGGCACCACCGGAATTGGCGGCACCAGCACCAGCTGCGCCGCCGTCGAAGGTGTCGCCCGGGTTTACCGCACCCAAGCTGTCGCCGGTGCCTGCCTATACGCCGCCGACGATCGACAAAGCGCGCGGAAAGCCGGGGACTGCACCGGCGCCGGAAGCAGGCCCGGATCCTTTCCCGGGGTTACCGGCGACGCCCCCGCACGCTGACCGGCCGAACCCGGCCGCAGCGTCACCGGACCAACCGGAACCGGCAAGCCCACCCAACCCTGCACACGATCGTCCCGACGAGGTCCCGGCGCCGCGCCAGACCGCTCCCGATCCGCAGGCGCCGGCGTCAGACGCGCCCGCAGCCCCAGAGACACCGAGACAACAGGAGCCTCCGCAGCGGCGAAATGCACCGGAAGAGCCTCCGGCGCAGCGCGATCCTGCCCCCAAGGTCCAGGTCCCCGAGGCCGAAGCGCCGGCCCCCAAGACCCAGGCCCCCGAGCCACAGGCGCCGGTGTGGCAGGAACCCCCGCCCGCGCCCAAACGCGAGGCCCCGGCTCCCAAGGAGACCCCGGCTCCGAAGTACCAGGCCCCCGAGCGCCAGGCCCCCGTCTGGCAGGAACCGGCTCAGCAAGCCCCTCCGCAAGAGGCTCCTGCACGGCAACAGCCTCGTTGGGAGGCGCCCGCCCGACAACAGCCCTCTCGGGAGGCGCCCGCCCGACAGGAACGGCCGACACGCGAGGCCCCGGCCCCGCGGCAAGCTCCTCAGCCACGTTCGGAGCCCGCGTCACCGAAGGGCCCGAAGTGTCCACCGCCGATGTGTTCGGGTCACGGATAACAACGTGACGGCGGCCCCCAGCGGTCACCGGCCGTGAAGAAACGCGATGACTGCCTGGACCCGCCGATGGTCATCTCTGGTCTCGGGGATCCCGAGCTTGGTCATGATGCTGTGCACATGCTTCTCGATGGTGCCTTCCGCCAGGAACAGCCGGCGTGCGATGCCGGTGTTCGAGCGGCCTTCGGCCATCAGTCTGAGCACCTCGTGCTCCCGCGCACTGAGAGCGGCAAGCGGATCGTCATTCTGTCGCACCGACACCAATGCATGGGCGACTGCGGGGCCGATGATGCACGCGCCCTTGGCGATGCGTTTGAGGATGTCGACGAAATCCTCGATGTCAGCTACCCGACTGTTGAGCAAATAGCTGATCCCGCCGCCGCCGGACAGCGCGTCGATCGCGTGTTGAACTTCAACGTGAGCGCACAGCACCAGCACACCCGTCCCCGGGAACTCGGTACGGATCAACCGAGCCGCCTCGTATTCCTCTGGGTGATCAGCCGGTATCGGGATGCTGATCACCACGAGCTCAGGCGCGGTGGCCCGCACCAGCGGTAGTAGCTGGGTTACCCCGCCCGCCGTCGCCACGACGTGGAAACCCCAATGTGAGAGAAGGCACGCCAAGCCCTCGCGGAACAGTACGTCATGCCCCGCCACGATCACCCGGTCCGCGGCGGCTGCCACGGGGCCCGCCAAGTCGGGTCGGCTATCGGTCGGATCCGTCATCGCTCCCCTCCACTCAAACCGCTCAGCGCTTGTCGTCGGGTCAGGAAATACCCGGTACGGGCCTATTTTCCTCCTCGCCGTCTGATCTTTGTCTCCTGGTTCCCGGTTGGCGGGGTATCGGGGATATCGGCCGGTCGGCCATCGAGACTCCTCCGGGGCGCCATACCGGCTGTCCGGGTGCCATTTGGGGGCCAGCACCAGTTACATCGCGTCGCGTCGCGGGAACTCTGGAGTAGAGAGTGAGATCAGCAACCGAAGGAGCGTGGACTCGTGAACAGGACGTCCAGACGATCGATGACGAGGTCAAAGTCAGTTGCTGTGATATCAGTGTTGGCGGGCGCCGCCGCGGCGGCGGCCATTGCCGTGGCACCAAATGCCGTGTCAGCCCCTACGGCCACCTGCAGGAATAGTGGCGGTTCGGTGGTGTGCCAGAGTCCCGGCAACGCGCAGGTGTACTCAGAGCCGCCGACTACCAGCCCAGGAATGGGTATTGGCGCCAACGGGCCGTACGGGCCATGGGGCAATGTGCCACCGCTGAGGTAGCACCAGATCAACGATTATCCAACTGACGCGATTGCAGAGCCAATCTTGTTGTTAAACAGTGTTATTGGGCGGCTTAGAGGTCGCGTTCAGGAGGTCGGGGATATGGCAGCCGGTAACCAGCTGGAGACACTGTTGGATCGTCACCAGCCCCCTAGTGTTCGGCACGAACGCATCGACCAACGACGGTTCGGCGGCGGCATACCCCAAGTGCCGGCCCGGTTCCCGTCGATACGGCTCGGCAGCCGCTGGGTCAGTGCCTTGTGGTTGCTGCCCATTGGGGGGCTCACGCTGATCATCGTCATCGCGGTGGCCCAACAACTCCGCCAGTACAACTGGATACAGGACTTCATCGCACGCTATCCGGGCACATCATCGAGCTTTGCGTCGCCGGTGCACAACGGATTCCCCGCCTGGCTGCGCTGGCAACACTTCTTCAACATCATGTTCATGATGTTCATCCTCCGATCGGGATTACAGATCCTGGCCGACCATCCACGGCTGTATCTGAACTCGGGCTGTCGGCCGGGCAGTGAGTGGATGCGGATGCGCGCTGAAGTACCCAAAGACCGGATGGACAAGAGCGACCCGCCGCAGGTGTGGACTTCCAAGGACGATGCGGTGGCTCTGCCGAAATGGCTGGGAATACCGGGTTTTCGTCATTCTATCGGCCTGGCCCGCTGGTGGCATCTCAGCTTCGACCTGCTCTGGCTGCTCAACGGTGCAGCGTTCTATGTGCTGCTGTTCAGCACCGGGCAATGGCACCGCATAGTCCCCCGGTCGTGGGATGTCTTTCCCAACGCGCTGTCCACCGCAGTGCAATACGCCTCGCTACAGTTCCCGGACAACCTGGGTTTCACCCTGTACAACGGCCTGCAAGTGTTGGCGTACTTCATCACGGTTTTCATCGCCGCACCACTGGCATTCGCGACCGGCCTGCTGCAGGCACCAGCGGTCGCCGCCCGATTCGGCACCGGACGCGGGCCGCTCAACCGCCAGGTCGCCCGCACCGTGCACTTCGGAGTCTGGTTGTGGATGGTGACCTTCATCGTCGCCCACGTCACCATGGTGATGACCACCGGTGCGGTGGAAAACCTCAACCACATGACGCTGGGCACCGACACCCATTCATATTGGGCTCTGGCGATATTCGGCCTGGCAGCCGCGGTCGTCATCACGCTGTGGCTGGCCGCCTCGCCGCTGACAATTCGGTATCCCCGGCTGGTGCAGAACACCGGACGGCTCATCGTCGGGTGGGCCAAAGCCTGGATGGAACGCGCCCACCCCCGCGCTTCGTACACGGACAAGAACATCTCGCCCTACTTGTGGGCCAACGGCACCCTGCCCGACTCCGAGCACTACCGCAGATTGCAGCGCGGAGCCTGGTCGCAGTACACGCTGCCCATCAAGGGCTTGGTGGCCACCCCGATCGAGTTGTCCTACCGAGGATTGCTGACACTGCCCAAACACGAACAGATCACCGGGCACTACTGCATTCAGGGCTGGTCGGGGGTGGCCAAGTGGGGCGGGGTCCGGATGGCCGACATCCTGACGATGGTGCAGCCGCTGCCCGAGGCGCGATGGGTGGTGTTCTACTCGTTCGCCGACGGTGCCGAACCCGGCCATGGGCGCTACTACGACTGTCACCGCATCGAACACATGCGTGAGCCGATGGCGTTGCTGGCCTACGAGATGAACGGCGAACGGCTCAGCGAGACCCACGGTGCGCCACTGCGCCTGCGCAACGAGCTGGAACTCGGCTTCAAACAAGTCAAATGGATCGAGGCCATCGAATTCGTTGCCGATTTTCGCGACGTCGGATGGGGCTGCGGCGGGTACAACGAGGACCACGAGTACTACGGCTACCGCATGCCGATCTAATTGGCCGCCAAGGTGTCAGCGGTTATAGGCGACGGTGAATGCCGCGGCCCCGGCCAGCAGCTGGTCACGTTCGCGGCCGCTCATCTGCTCGATGACCGCATCAAAGCGCGCCACGCGCTGGGCGACCAGTTCATCGAGGATGGCCTGGCCGGCGTCAGCAAGTTCGAGCTGGGTGGCGCGTCGATTGTGTGGAGCAACTCTGCGCGTGATGAAGCCGGCCTCGGCCAGCCGGTCGCTGAGCCGGCTGGCCGTCGACGGCGGCAAGGCAAGGTCGGCGCCGAGTTCGGTCACCAGGCACGGACCCAGACGTTGCAACGATTGCAGAGCGCGCAGTGTGGCCGGCCCGACACGCTTTTCCATGTCCTCGAGCACCGCCACAGTCAGCGACAACAGTCCGCGGGTGGCCAGCTCCAGGTCAGCAGCGTAGGCAGTCGGCGTCGGCGGTTCCTGTGAGGCGGGAAGCGTGGCGGCCATGGTCATCAAGTTACGCCCATTGTGGGAGACATGCGGTAGTCCACGTCTGCACGTTTGGATGTTCTCCCGTTTGGCTATCCACCGGTAGGACGGCCTCAGCGTTGTCTTTCGACGTATCAGGGCCGCGAATTCGGCAGGCAGGCAATGCATGTGGCGCGAGACAACAAGGATAGGGCGCGGCCATGACCGCTGAGCTCGGGCAGCCTCGGGTGCTGCGCGACTACGCCCTGTTGGCAGACGGCCAGCGTGGGGCCTTGATCGGGCCCTACGGCGATATCAGCTGGCTGTGTGCGCCCGCCTGGGATGACGACGCCGTGTTTGCCACCCTCATCGGTGGCCGCGGCATGTACGCCATCACCCCGGTTGGCCGGCATGTATCGGGCGGGCACTACGAGGATCGCAGCCTGATGTGGCGTTCCCGCTGGGTGACCACCGACGGGATCATTGAATGCCGCGAGGCGCTGGCCTGCCCACCCGATCGACATCGGGTCATATTGCTGCGGCGCCTGATCGCGGTCCGCGGCGACGCCCACGTGAGGTTCATATTCGCCCCAGCGGCCGGATTCGGACGCCACGGGATGAAGCATCTGACGCGTGACGACGACGGTTGCTGGCACGGCTGGACCGGGGGGCTGCGGGTGCGTGTACGGGGCGTGGCGCTGGCCGACTGCGCACGCGAGCCCAGCGGCATCGCCTCCTTGCGCACCGAACTCGAGGTGGCGCAGGGATCCTTCCGCGACGTCGTTGTCGAGCTGTCCGACGCCGCGCCGGCGGCCTGCCTTCCCGAGGCCGACACCTTATGGCGAGACACTGAAACATTCTGGCGCAACGCGGTTCCCAAGGACGACAGTGGTGTCGCAGCGGGTGAGGCCGCGCATTGCCGGGCCGTACTGCGCGGCTTGACCTCGAGCGGCGGGGGCATGGTGGCCGCGGCCACGATGAGCCTGCCCGAGCGTGACGAGACCAGCCGCAACTACGACTACCGCTACGTCTGGATCCGCGATCAGTGCTACGCGGGACAAGCCGTCGCCGTCGACGCGCCCCACCCCCTCCTCGACGACGCCGTGCACTTCGTGGGCGAGCGCCTGCTCGCTGACGGACCCGACCTCAAACCCGCCTACACCATCACCGGGGCCGCAGTGCCGCAGGAACGTTCGCTGCGACTGCCGGGGTATCCCGGCGGCACCGACATCGTCGGCAACCACGCCCACAGCCAATTCCAGCTGGACACTTTCGGTGAAGCACTGTTGCTCTTGGCCACCGCCGCCCGCCACGACCATCTCGACAGCCAGGGCTACCAGGCCGCCACCATCGCCTACGACGCGATCGCGGCACGGTGGCACGAACCGGATGCGGGCATCTGGGAACTCGACAACCAACCGTGGACGCACTCGCGGTTGACCTGTGTGGCCGGCTTGCGCGCGATGGCCCCCCACCTCCCCGCCACCGCCGCTGCCGACTTCGCCGCGCTCGCCGAAACGGTGCTGTGCGACACCGCCGGCACCAGTACGCACCCCAGCGGTCGGTGGCAACGCAGCGCGACCGACCCACGCGTGGATGCTGCCCTGCTGATTCCGGCGATCCGCGGAGCAGTTCCTGCCGCTGACCCGCGCACCGCCGCCACCTTGCACGCCGTGACCACCGAACTCGAACACGAAAACGCCGGCTACATCTACCGTTTCCGCCACGACGAACGGCCCCTGGATCAGGCCGAAGGCGCATTTTTGCTGTGCGGGCTGTGGACCGCACTGGCGTGCCACCGACAGGGCGACGCTGTGGCGGCCATGCGCTACTTCGAACGCACCCGGGCGGCCTGCGGACCGCCGGGACTGTTCGGCGAAGAGTACGACGTCCTGGAGCGGCAACTGCGCGGCAACCTGCCGCAGGCTTTCGTCCATGCCCTGCTCATCGAGACTTCACGGCGATTGGCCGACCCCATTGCGGGTACACCTCGCGAAACAGGAGACACGCGCCGTCACCCGACCCACCCCCGGAAGGAGACGTCATGAGCGCCACGGCACGCACGGTGGTGATCACCGGCGCCAGCGCCGGTATCGGGCGCGCTGCCGCCCGCGAATTCGGGGCACGCGGTGACCGGGTCGCCCTGTTGGCCCGCGGCGCCGCGGGGTTGGCCGCAGCCGCCGACGACGTGCAGGAGGCGGGCGGAACAGCGGTCTGCATTCCCACCGACGTCGCCGACTACCAACAGGTCGACGCCGCGGCGACGCACACCGAGAACGTGTTCGGACCGATCGATGTCTGGGTGAATGTGGCGTTCACGTCCGTGTTCGCCCCGTTCACCGAGATCGCCGCGGACGAGTACCGGCGGGTCACCGAGGTCAGCTACCTCGGGTTCGTCCACGGCACGATGGCTGCCCTGGCCCGGATGCGCCCGCGGGGCAGAGGAACCATCGTCCAGGTCGGGTCTGCACTGGGAGAACGTGCGATTCCGCTGCAGTCGGCCTACTGCGGAGCCAAACACGCCATCAACGGTTTCACCGAGTCAGTACGTACCGAACTTCTGCACGACCACAGTGGCGTCCACATCACCATGGTGCAGATGCCCGCGCTGAACACCCCACAGTTCTCCTGGGTGCGGTCACGGCTACCGCGCCACCCGCAGCCGGTGCCGCCCATCTATCAACCTGAGATCGCCGCCCGTGCAATCAGTTTCGCCGCCGATCACCCCCGCCGCAAGCAGTATCTGGTCGGTGCGAGCACGGTGGCCACCATCCTCGGACAGCGGGTGATGCCGGCGGTGTTGGATCGCTACCTGGCCCGCACCGGCTACCAGTCCCAGCAGACCGGGCAACCCGTCGCACCCGGACGTCCCGACAACCTGTTCGTCCCTCTCGATGACCAACCTGGCACCGACCACGGCGCGCACGGCGCCTTCGATGACCGGGCCCACCGCCACTGCGTTCAACAGTGGCTCGCCGCGCGCCGGCGGTCGCTGGCGATCACCGCAACCGGGGTCGTCCTCAGCGGCGCCGGTGCCCTGTGGGCACAGCGACATCGCTGAAAGCGCGCCCGCCACGGCACCCGAACCTGCATCAGTCCAACAGCGGAAAGCAACGACCGGAAGGAAAAGAAGATGTCACAGACCGTGGGTGATTTTCTCCTCGCGCGGCTGCGCGAATGGGACGTGGCACAGGTGTTCGGCTATCCCGGCGACGGGATCAACGGACTGCTGGCAGCCTGGCAACGCGCCGACAACAAGCCACAGTTCGTGCAGGCGCGCCATGAGGAGATGGCCGCTTTCGAGGCGGTCGGCTATGCGAAGTTCTCCGGAAACGTCGGGGTCTGTGTCGCCACCAGCGGCCCCGGCGCCGTCCATCTGCTCAACGGCTTGTACGACGCCAAACTCGACCACGTGCCAGTGGTGGCGATCGTCGGACAAACCGAACGATCGGCGATGGGCGGGTCCTATCAGCAGGAGATCGATCTGCTCAGCCTCTACAAGGACGTGTGCAGCGACTACATCCAAATGTGCACCGTGCCACAGCAACTGCCCAACCTCATCGACCGAGCCATCCGCATCGCGCTGTCCGAGGGTGCCCCCACCGGCATCATCGTGCCCTCCGACGTCTTCGAATTGGAGTATGAACCTCCCAAGCACGCCTTCAAGCAAGTGCCGTCCAGCCTGGGGCTCAGCCCGGCGTTCACCACACCCGATGACAGCGCAGTGTGCGCGGCCGCCGATCTGCTCAACAGCGGCACAAAGGTCGCGATGCTCGTCGGCCAGGGCGCGCGCGGTTGCGTGGCGGAACTCACTGAGGTCGCCGACCTGCTGGGCGCCGGGGCGGCCAAGGCGCTTCTGGGCAAGGACGTACTGCCCGATGATCTGCCGTGGGTGACAGGTTCGATCGGGCTGCTGGGCACCACCGCCAGCTGGCGACTGATGCGCGGCTGCGACACGCTGCTCACCGTCGGCTCCAACTTCCCCTACACCCAGTTCATGCCTGATCTTGATGCCGCCCGTGCGGTGCAGATCGACCGATCCGGCAAGTGGATCGGCATGCGCTACCCGTACGAGCTCAATCTGGTCGGCGACGCCAAAGCCACTCTGCGTGCCCTGATTCCGCACCTGCACGCCAAAACCGATCGCTCGTGGCGCGAGCAGATCGAAGACGACGTCGCCGACTGGTGGACCACGGTGCAACGCACCGCTATGACCGACGCCGACCCACTGAACCCGATGCGGCTGTTCTGGGAGCTGTCCCAACGTATGCCCGCCGACGCGATCATCGCCGCCGACTCCGGATCGTCGGCCAACTGGTATGCCCGGCATCTGAAATTCACTGCCGGGGTGCGTGGTTCGCTGTCAGGCACACTGGCCACGATGGGACCGGGCGTACCGTACGTCATCGGCGCCAAATGGGCCCATCCGGACAGGCCGGCCATCGCATTTGTCGGCGACGGGGCCATGCAGATGAACGGTCTGGCCGAGCTGATCACCATCGCCAAATACTGGCCGCAGTGGACTGACCCCCGGTTGATCATCGCCGTGCTCCACAACAACGACCTCAACCAGGTCACCTGGGAGATGCGGGCCATGGAGAACTCACCGAAATTCGAAGCCTCCCAATCACTTCCCGACGTCGACTACGCCGCATTCGCCCGGAGTCTGGGCCTTTACGGCGCCAACCTCGATGAGGCCGGCCAGCTCGCTGGGGCATGGGAGCGTGCTCTGGCCGCCGACCGGCCCACCGTGCTCGATGTCCGATGCGACCCGGATGTGCCGCCGATTCCTCCGCACGCCACGTTCGAACAAGCCAAGTCGCTTGCACATGCCGTGTTCGGCGGCGATCGCGACGCCGCCGGATTCATCAAGCAGGGCGCGAAACAGAAAGTCCAGCAGTACTTTTCTCGCGAAAAAGAGGACGAATCGTGAACGTGGTCGCGACCGCGGTCCATGATATCCGCACCGGGCGCTTCGAACGCAGCCTCTCGGCGCTGACCGCGGCCGGCGCGGCCATCACCACAGCAGAGATCTATCTTTCCCACGACGGAGCCAGTTTCGGCAACAAGATGATGTACTGGCCGGTCGTGGTGGTGCCGCTGGCGGTCCCCGCCGGGGTTGCCGGATTCTTCTCCGGCCGGGCGGCGCGCACAGTGCTGCCCGCAGCCAGCGCGCTGATCGTGGCCAACGGCTTGCAGGGCACCTACCTGCACATCCGAGGCGTGCACCAGCGCCCAGGCGGCATCACCAAATACAACATGGAGGCCGGGCCGCCGGTCTTCGCGCCGCTGTTGGCGTCCCTGGTCGGCGGGATGGGACTGCTGGCCGCGCTGCTGCGCCGCGAAGACCTGCCGCACCTGCCCGCAGGCGCGCACTGATGGTCACCGAAACCTCGACGGCACACGCGGTGACGCCCCAAAACCGGGGCCGCTACCGGGGTTTCGACGTGCTCGATCAGGCTCACCAATGGGACCCGGCAACCACCGAAGTCGTCGCGGCACGGCTGCACCCGCCGGAGTCACCCCCGTTCTTCAGCCCCGATGAAGCGGCCGTGGCCGCAGCACTGCTGGACCTGCTGCTGGCCCAGGACAGTGAACCAAAGGTGCCGGTGCTGCCCCTGATCGAGACCCGCCTGGCCACCGGGGAAACCGACGGCTGGCACTACGACGACATGGCGCCCGACGGGCAGGCCTGGCGCGCAAGCCTGGCCGGGCTCGATGACGACGCGCGCCGTCACTACGGGATCGGTTATGCCGACCTGTCCCGGGCACGCCAGGCCCGGCTGCTCACCGATGTGCAGGATCTCGGCGAGCGGGGCGACACATGGCGCGACTGGTCGGCTGGCCACGTGTGGAGTCTGTGGACGCGGTATGCGTGCACAGCGTTCTACTCTCACCCGTGGGCGTGGAACGAGATGGGTTTTTCCGGCCCGGCCTACCCGCGTGGCTACCTCAATCTCGGGGTCAATGCCCGTGAACACTTCGAGATCGCCGACCGCGACGACACCGACCCGGTGGGATTCGCCGACCGCGTGGAGCGCGCTCGGCACGCCGATGACGACCTGCCCGACAGAGGCCCTCATGCGTGATCTGGCTGCGGTGAAGGCGCGCAATGCCTCAGCTTGGTTGCTGCCCAACGACGGTACCCGCGCCAACCACCGGCTGCGCACCGACATGCATCGCTATCACCCCAGCGATGTGGTCGATGTCGTCATCGTCGGAGCCGGCGCCGGCGGTGCCACCCTGGCTCAACGGCTGTCCCGATGCGGCTGGACTGTGGTGCTGCTCGACGCCGGCCCCTTCTGGAATCCCGACACCGACTGGGTCAGCGACGAACGCGGTTCCCATCACCTGTACTGGACCGAACCCCGCCAGATCGGTGGACAGGATCCGGTGCCGTTGGGATCCAACAATTCCGGACGCGGTGTCGGCGGATCGATGGTGCATTACGCCGGCTACACACCACGGTTCCATCCCTCCGATTTCCACACCGACAGCCTCGACGGCGTCGGCGCGGACTGGCCCATCACCTACCACGACCTCAAGGGCTACTACGAGCAGATCGAGGCCGAACTGCCTGTGGCCGGCGAGCACTGGCCGTGGGGCGACCCGCACGCCTACCCGCACCGCCCCCACCCGGTCAGCGGCAACGGCCTGGTGGCCCTGCGCGGCGCCCGGGCGCTGGACATCGAGATGCGGGTCGGGCCGGTGGCGATCCCCAACGGCCGGTTCGGCAACCGGCCGCACTGCATCTATCGCGGATTCTGCATCCAGGGCTGCAAAGTTAATGCCAAAGCCAGCCCATTGATCACCCACATCCCCGATGCGCTGGCCCACGGCGCCGAGGTCCGACCCGACTGCCACGTCAGCCGCGTCCTGGTCGACGACGCCGCCGCACGCGCCACCGGAGTGGAGTACCACCACGGCGGACGGCTGCACCGGCAACGCGCCCACGCCGTGGTGGTGGCCGGTTACTCCATCGAAACCCCACGGCTGCTGCTGCTCTCGGCCACGGGCCGCTACCCCCGCGGGCTGGGCAATGACCATGACCACCTCGGGCGCCACCTCATGGTGCAAGGCGCCCCCCAGGTCGCCGGCCGATTCGACGACGAGATCCGCATGTACAAGGCCCCGCCACCGGAAGTCAGCAGCGAACAGTTCTACGAAACCGACCCCGTCCAGGCCTACCGGCGCGGCTTTTCCATCCAGACGGTCAGCCCGCTACCGATCACCTGGTCCGAACACGTTGCCGCCCAAGGGCACTGGGGACAAACCCTGCGCGAGTACATGCGCGATTACAACCATTGGGCCACCCTGGGTGCGCTGTGCGAACTGCTATCCCAGCCCGATAACCGCGTCACCCTGGCCGACGAGACCGACAGTCACGGCCTACCAGTAGCCCACCTGTCCTACACCCAGTGCGACAACGACAAACGCCTCATCGCCGCGGCCACCGACATCATGGGCGAGCTGCTGCGCGCCGCCGGCGCCAGCGAAGTCATCGCCATCGAGCGCTACGCCCACCTCGTGGGCGGCGCCCGGATGGCCCGCAGCGCCGAGCACGGAGTCATCGATGCCCAGCACCGGGTGTTCGGCATCGACCGGCTCTACGTCGTCGACGGCAGCGTCATGCCGACTCAAGGCGCAGCCAATCCCGCGCTGACCATCATGGCCCTGGCCGCCCGCGCCGCCGGCCTGATCACCACCCACGCCGCCCGATCATGACCCCCGGAAAGCTCGCGCCATGACGGGCCACACCATCGAGCACCTCGACGTGGCGACCTATACGGTGCCCACCGACGGTCCCGAAGCCGACGGCACGTTGCGCTGGGATGCCACCACCGCCATCGTCACCCACGTCCACGCCGCAGGTGCCACCGGAGTGGGATGGACCTACAGTTCACCGGCTGCCGCCGCCGTCATCACCCACCACCTGCGTGACGTACTGGTGGGCCGTCCGGCACACGACATCACCGCCGCGATGCACGCAATGCGCTGCGCCTGCCGCAACTACGGCACCCGTGGTCTGGTCGGTCAGGCACTCAGTGCCCTCGACATCGCGCTGTGGGATCTCAAAGCCCACCTGCAGGACCTACCGCTGAACGCACTGCTGGGCCGCTGTCACAGCGCCGTACCCATATACGGCTCAGGCGGATTCACCAACCTCGACGACGACGGCCTCGCCGCCCACGTGCAACAGTGGCGCGCCGCCGGATGCACCGCCATGAAGATCAAGATCGGTCAAGACTGGGGCCGCCACGTCGAACGCGACCTGGCCCGCATCCAGCGATTAGGCGAACTGGCGGGCGATCGCGTCGCACTCATGGTCGATGCCAACGGCGGCTACACCCAAGCCCAGGCCCGTCGGGTCGGCGCGGCCCTCGACGATCTGGGAGTCAGCTGGTTCGAGGAACCGGTCAGCAGCGACGACACCGCCGGCCTGGACATGGTGCGGCGCAGTGTGCGCTGTGACATCGCCGCCGGCGAATACATCGGCGATCTCGACGAAACCCGTCGGCTGGCACCGGTCGTGGACTGCCTGCAACTCGACGTCACCCGATGTGGCGGGTACACCGGGTGGCTGGCCGCCGCATCCGTCGCCGCCGCGGACCACCTCGACGTGTCCGCGCACTGCGCCCCCGCCCTCCACGTGCCCGTGGCCGCGGCCATCCCGAGGCTGCGCCACCTCGAATACTTCATCGACCACGTTCGACTGGAAGCGCAGTTGTTCGACGGTGTTCCGACACCGCAGCACGGGCAGCTTCACGTCAACGACACGGGACCCGGTCACGGCCTCACCCTGGCGACCCGCGCCGAGCGCTACCGCGCCCCCTCCTCGGTTTAGCGCTAGGCCGACCGGGCAATGCGAACGGTGTGCGCTCAGCAGCCCTGGTGCACCCATCCATGCCGTGATCACCCACGCTGAGCACGAGGAACAGGACGAATTCGCCAAACTTGGTGCCGCGCTGTCGCCCGAGGAGCTTGAGCGGATGCGGCGAGTCGCCAAGCTGGCCGAGGCCGTCGCGCCGACACGGCCTCACGCCGGTATCGAATCGCAAGCCGCCAACCTCATGGTGGGGCCGTTCGTCGCGATGCTGGACCGAACGCGCGACATCCTCTCCGGCAAGGCCTGAGCCGACAATCCCCTGTGGTGCAAGCAGGTCGCCGCAGCAGCGCACAGCCGACCACGACCATGCCCACCGTGGCGAAGGCCGCGGCGCATGTTCATACGTTACGAAGCCCCGATACCGCCGAATCGCCGTTCGCCGTCTAGCATGAATCGTCCCTTAGGGTTGTAGACACCTATTCCGATAGGTCCCGAGCCCCCGTAGCTCAGGGGATAGAGCACGGCTCTCCTAAAGCCGGTGTCGCAGGTTCGAATCCTGCCGGGGGCACCCAGGTCGCTGTATAACCTCGAGTGACGCTTGACGTTTTGCCTCCGGTTGATGGGTGACTGTGTTTCGGCTGATGCCTTACACCCACTTCGGTTGATCCTTGACACTCCCTGGATGAGGGAGTTGAGCGTGGTCGAGCAGAGGTATCAGGCCGTGCTGGCGGTGATCAGTGACGGTCTGTCGATATCGCAGGTGGCCGGCAAGGTGGGGTGTCGCGGCAGACGCTGCATGCCTGGTTGGCCCGGTAAGAGGCCCAGGGCCTAGACGGGTTGGCGGATCGGTCGCATCGGCCGGTGTCGTGTCCGCATCAGATGCCGGCGGCGGTGGAAGCTGCAGTGGTGGAGTTGCGACGCTCGCGGCCGTAGTGGGGGCCGCGCCGGCTGGTGTTCGAACTGGCCAAGCGCCACTCTTTGTTTTCGCAGTTCGGCGCGGACCGGCGTCTGCCCTCAATTCCCCACGAGCGGCCGACCACTGGCCTGCCAGGCCTTCATCCCACCCTTGAGTTCGACCACATCGGTATAGCCCAGCGATTTCAGCGCTTCGGCGGCAGTCGCGCTCATGGGGCCGGTTCGGCAGTAGATCGCGATCGGAGCACCACGATCGGCGGGCAGCCGATCAGCCTGCTCGGCGATCCGATCGAACGGAATCGACAGGTCCGTACCGGCGATGTCGCCTTCGAAGGGTACGTGGACGTTGATTGTCATCCGGTCGGATTCACCTATGGCAGTGGCGAATTCATCAGGGCCGATCAGTCGATGCTGCACAACGCTGACTGCCGCGGCTTCAGTAGAGGTGGCCGGCCGCACCTCGGCCGGTGAGCCACACGATGCCAGCGACACCGAGCCAACGATCGCCAGTGCACTGATGCACGTCCTTGTGAACATGCCGAAAGAATACCCCTAGGGGGTACTTGCGCTCCAGTCTTCGCCGGTGCTACGTTCGCCGTGTCAGATACCCCCTGGGGGTATGCAACGAAAGGAGCGGAATCGATGACCACTTCATCGACGCAGGTCGATTGGCATTTGCGCGGAGAATGGTTCGACGTGTGCAGCTGCAAGTTGCCTTGCCCGTGCAGCTTCGCCCAGGAGCCCACGCACGGCGATTGCTTGTTCACCTTGGTGTGGCACGTCCGCAAAGGCCATTACGGTGACACCGATTTGGCGGGTCTCAGCGTGATTGCCCTCGGCGAGTTCGCCGGCAACATGTGGATCGGCGATCCGAACGCGACGATGAAGTTGATGTTCTACATCGACGAGAAGGGCGACGCCGCCCAGCGAGACGCGCTCGAGCGGATCTTCACCGGCGCGGAAGGCGGCTGGCCGGCCGAGTTCGGCAGCCTCATCGAGGAGATGCGCGGCATCGAATACGCCCCGATCAATTTCGAGGCGGCCGACGATCTTGCCCACTGGCGCGCCGAGATTCCCGGCAAAGTCGATCTGTTGGTGGAGGCCCTGACCGGCCCGACGGCCGACCCGAACCGACGGGTGACCACCACCAACGCGCCGGGCGCAGAGGTCGGCCCGGGCCAGGTCGCAACCTGGGGCGTGGTCAAGGAAGACCACGCCGTGGGCTTCGAGTGGTCACACGAGCACACCGGTGCCTCGAGCAAGCACTTCCCGTTCGACTGGCGCCCCGGGCCTGAGGATGCTGGCGCGAGCGAGGCGAATGCGGAAACACAGCCTTCCTCCTCCTGCACCTGCGGCTGCTGAGTCGCGCACCGGCGCCGGGCGGGGGCAGCCGCTCCCGCCCGGCGCCGGATCTGGCGTCTAGTTCAAGCCGTTCGACAGACTCCGCGCTCCCCCGGTGATCAAGGCCGTCCTGCCGTCCAGCTCTCCCATACCCATCCTTCCTGTTGTCGCGGTCCTTGGATGCAGACCGCCAGTGCCGGCAAAACTTGTCGGCAGCACTCTTCGCACCACGCGACACGCGTGTCACACGGACTAGCTGGCAACACTCCGAAGCGTCGCCACGGGACCTTGTTTCCCTTGGCAAATGAATTCAACGTCCTGACCGGGGAGGCTTCGACGAGAGCAAATTGGCTGCACCGTGGCATCCCAGGCGATTCCCAGGAACATGATGAGATGCACTAACGTTATCTACAGACGGGGGCTCTGAGCTCGAACACAGCAAACAACCCGGAGGTGAAAATGATCCGTTCGAAACTGATGAGGGCCGCAGCAGTCGGACTGGGTGCGTTGGCGGTGCCGGTCGGCGTCGCAGTGGCAGGCGCCGCTCCGGCCTCGGCCGGCCCGAACATCTGCGCGAGCGGTCCGTACGGCTACGTGCAGGCTTGCGTCGAAGGTCCCGGGTGGGGCGGGTGGTACGACAACGGTCCGCGTTGGCATGGCCGTGGCCACGGCCATGGACATGGTCACGACGACTGAGTCGGTTTAAACACGGGTAACGCCGTGGCGGGGATCCGAGCCTGGGTTTCCGCCACGGCGTTTTCTCGCTGAACCGCCTTAGTCACTCTCTTAGTTGTAGTAGCGTCGGCGCCATGGACGACGTCTGGATTCTCGGCGGCTACCAGAGCGATTTCGCCCGCAACCTGACCCGTGAGCAGGTCGACTTCGCCGGGCTCACCCTCGAGGTTGTCGACCACACCCTGAACAGCGCCAGGATCGACGCCACCGGCATCGGAGTCGTCCACGTCGCAAACGCCTTCGGCGACCTGTTCGCCGGTCAGGCACACCTCGGCGCCATGCCGGCCACCGTGCATCCCGACCTGTGGGGGACCCCGGCGGCTCGGCACGAGGCCGCATGCGCGTCGGGGAGCGTTGCGACCCTCGCGGCGATCGCCGACCTGCGCTCCGGCGCCTACGACAGCGCCCTGGTTATCGGGGTGGAACTGGAGAAGACGGTCCCCGGCGATACCGCCGCAGCACACCTCGGCGCCGCCGCGTGGACCGGTCATGAAGCGAACGACGCCAAGTTCGTGTGGCCATCGATGTTCTCCGAGGTGGCCGACGCCTACGGCCAGCGCTACGGCCTCGATGCCGGACATCTGCGCGCCATCGCCACACTGAACTTTCGCAACGCCCGGGCCAACCCCAACGCACAGACCCGCGACTGGACGGTGCCCGACCCAATCGAGGATGACGACGCGACCAATCCACTGGTGGAAGGCCGACTGCGCCGCTTCGATTGCAGCCAGATGACCGACGGCGGGGCCGGTCTGGTGTTGGTCAGCGACACCTACCTGCGCGCCCACCCACACGCCCGGCCCATCGCGCGCATCGACGGCTGGGGCCACCGCACGGTCGGACTGGGGTTGCGGCAGAAACTCGACCGCAGCGCGACCGATCCGTACCTGATGCCGCATGTGCGCCTTGCCGTGCTGGACGCGTTGGGCCGCGCCGGCGCGACACTCGACGATCTCGACGGGTTCGAGGTCCACGACTGCTTCACTCCCAGCGAGTACCTCGCCATCGACCACATCGGCCTCACCGGCCCCGGCGAATCCTGGAAGGCCATCGAGAACGGCGAGATCGAGATCGGCGGGCGGCTTCCGATCAATCCCAGCGGCGGATTGATCGGCGGTGGCCACCCGGTCGGCGCCTCCGGGCTACGGATGCTGTTCGACGCCGCCAAGCAGGTCAGCGCCACCGCGGGGCCGTACCAGGTCGAGGGCGCAAAGACCTTCGGCACCTTGAACTTTGGCGGCAGCACCGCCACCACCGTCAGCTTCGTCGTGGGAGGCGCCCAGCAATGAACACCGAAGTTGTGGCCAAGTACCTGTCCACCCTGCCCGAGGACGACGACCACCCTTACCGCACCGGGGCGTGGCGTCCGCAGACCACCGAATGGGATTCCGACGACCTGCGGGTCATCGACGGCGAGATCCCGACCGACCTCGACGGTGTCTACCTGCGCAACACCGAGAACCCACTGCATCCGGCATTGCAGACCTACCACCCGTTCGACGGGGACGGGATGCTGCACATCGTCGGCTTCCGCGACGGAAAAGCGTTCTACCGCAACAGGTTCATCCGCACCGACGGTCTCCTGGCCGAAATCGAGGCCGGCGGCCCGCTGTGGCCGGGTGTTGCCGAACCGATCGAACTGGCCAAACGCGACCACGGCTGGGGCGCCCGCACGCTGATGAAGGACGCCTCCAGCACAGACGTGACCGTGCACCGTGGCGTCGCGCTCACCAGCTTCTACCAGTGCGGCGACCTGTACCGCATCGACCCGTACACCGGCGATGCCCTGGGCAAGGAGGACTGGGGCGGGGCGTTTCCCGCCGAGTGGGGCGTCTCGGCGCATCCCAAAGCCGACGACGCCACTGGCGAACTGCTGTTCTTCAACTACGGCAAGCAAGCGCCGTACATGCACTACGGCGTGGTGGACGCCGACAACCGCCTCGCGCACTACGTCGACGTCGAACTGCCCGGGCCGCGGTTGCCCCACGACATGGCGTTCACCGAAAACTACGTGATCCTCAACGACTTTCCGTTGTTCTGGGATGCCGAATTCCTCAAGAACAACGTGCACCTGCCCAAGCTGCACCGCGACATGCCGTCCCGGTTCGCAATCCTCCCCCGCCGCGGCGGGACAGGCGACGTCAAGTGGTTCGAGGCCGACACCACTTATGTCCTGCACTTCACCAACGCCTACGAAGACGTCGACGAAATCGTGCTCGACGGGTTCTTCCAGGGCAACGCGACACCGGCCCTGGCGCTGGACAAGATGCAGACCAGGCTGCATCGCTGGCGGTTCAACCTGGTGACCGGCCAGACCCGCGAGGAGCAATTGTCCGACAGCATCACCGAATTCGGCATGATCAACCCCGGTCACGCCGGGCGCGACTACCGCTACGCCTATGCCGCCACCGGGAAGCCGGGCTGGTTCCTGTTCGACGGATTGGTCCGCCACGACCTGCACACCGGATCCGAACAGCGCTATGCCTTTGAAGACGGCGTGTACGGCAGCGAGGCTGCCATGGCGCCGCGAGTGGGCAGCTCCGGCGAGGACGACGGCTATCTGGTCACCATCACCACCGACATGAACGACGACGCCTCCTACTGCCTGGTGTTCGACGCGGCCCGGGTCCCTGACGGACCGGTGTGCAAACTCGCTCTGCCGGAACGGGTTTCCAGCGGGACCCACTCCACCTGGGCACCCGGTGACGAGCTGCGCCGATGGCTGGTGCGTGACTGACACGCAGTTGCCGGCCGGCGGTACCAACGCCGTCGGGCAGATGTTGGCTCTCGTCGGCGACGAATGGACACTGCTGGTGATGCAGCAGGCGCTGCTGGGCGCCACTCGTTACGGGCAGTTCAGGATCCGGCTGCCGATCTCCAACTCGGTGCTGACCCGCCGTCTGGGCACCCTGACCGAAGACGGGCTGCTGCAATGTCACCGCTATCAGGAGCGGCCTCCACGCGACGAATACCTGATCACCGCGCGCGGCCGTGCGCTGTGGCCCGTGCTGGTGTCCATCTGGGAGTGGGAACGCCATTGGGTGCCCGAACACCGCGAATCCCTGCCTGCCATGCGGCATCTGCGTTGCGGCACCGATTTCACGCCGGTACTCACGTGTGGCGGCTGCGGTGCACCGACCAGTTCCGGCGAGGTGACCGCTGTGTGGGGGCCGAGCGGCGGCTGGGCCCGTTCGTTGCCCGTGGTCGCGACGCGGCGTCGCTCCGAGGACGATCGTCGCGACTCTCCGTCCGGGCTGTTCCCTCAGACCATGAGCGTGCTGGGGAACCGCTGGGCGTTTGCGATCCTGGTGGCGGCCTTCACCGGCACCACCAGGTTCTCCGAGTTTCAACGGGCGTTGGTCGCTCCGCCCGCGTCGCTGGCCGACCGCTTGCAGACCTTCCGGGGCAACGGGATTCTCACCATCACCGACGAGGACCCGCACTACCGGCTGACCCCGAAGGGCACCGCATTCCTGCCCGTGCTCGTCACGGCACTGGCCTGGGCCCAACGGTCGTTCCCCGCCGCCGAGGGCCCCGCCGTGATCCTCACCCACACCCGTTGCGGGCACCCGTTTTCCCCGGTGTTGACGTGTGATCAGTGCGGTGAGCGGCTCACCGGGGCTGCAGTGTCTGTCGTCGAACTGTGATGGCCAGCACCACAATCAGGGCGATCCCGGTGAGCGCAACAGCCACCCACACCGGCCCGAGGCTTCCCGCCGGGCCTGGGAGCGAGGCGGCGGCCAGCGCCGGGCCGAAGGTGGCTCCGATATTCAGTGCCGCCGTCGCGTACGAGCCGCCCATGGCCGGAGCCCCGGAAGCCGCATAGAGCACCCGAGCAATGAGGGTGCTCCCCACCGCGAAGGCCAAGATTCCTTGTGCCAGGACCAGAATCAGCAATATCACCGGATGAGCTGCCAAGGCGGCCAACGTAATCCAGCCGACAAGCAACAGCGAGCCACCCACCCCGATGACGAGGCGGGGACGATGATCGGAGAACCTGCCGGCCACCGTCACCCCGATGAGCGAGCCAAACCCGAAGAGCACCAGCGCCACCGGCACCCACAGCTCCTGCAAGCCGGCGATGTCGGTGACGATGGGTGCCAAGAACGTGAAGGTGGCGAACGTGCCCGCGTTGACCAGGGCGGCGAGGAGTAGGGCCAACACCAGTCTCGGCGATTTGAGTTGAGTGAGCTCATCACGTAGCGCCGGTCCCTCACTCGCGGAGCCCGAATCTTCTTCGGAGCGACCGGAGATCCCGTGCAGGATGCCGAGCGCGGCGGGCAGGCACAGCAGCGCGACCGCCCAGAACGCAGACCGCCATCCCAGAAGTGCACCCAGCACTGCGCCGCCGGGCACACCCGCGATGGTCGCCACTGTCGTCCCGCCGAGCAGTACCGACAGCGCGCGTCCCCTCTGATCTGCCGCTACCAGAGCGGCGGCCGCGCTGAGCGCAACCGCCAAGAATCCGGCATTGGCCAGTGCGGCGATGACGCGGGTGCCGAGGAGGATCGTGAAGTTTGGTGTCAGCGCGCCGACAACGTGGCAGAGCGCAAAGACGACCACACATCCGAGCAGGCTGGTCCGGGCCGGCCACCGACGCGCGAGCACGGCCATGGCCGGCGCACCGATGACCATTCCGACGGCAAAAGCGGAGGTCAGTAGGCCGGCAGCGCCGACCGTGACGCCGAGACCGGCGGCGATATCCGGAACAAGCCCGGCGAGCATGAATTCCGAGGTGCCCATGGCGAAGACCGCGAGGGCAAGAAGATAGAGAGCGAAAGGCATTGGGCACTCCGAGGCAAGAGAACGAACAGGAGGCGTCTCGTCACCACGGCCAGCACCAGACAGGTGCGGAAAAACTGAAGAGTCAGTAATTCAGGGAGCTGACGGCGTGACCGAAAGCCCCCATCTTGTGCGCTTCAGGGCTCGACATGCCGCCACCCTACTAAAGACTCTCCCCAATCGCGCAACCGAAATCTGCCGGTGTCCGAGGGGGACACTCACGTTCCCACCCGGAAATGAATTTCAGTTGACAGAGTCATCCGACTCGAAGAAGAGTGGCCAGCTGACCGAACACGGAACACAACGACGGGTTTTCAGATGAGCGGAACCGTGATCATTCTGACCGGCCCACCCGGAGCAGGGAAGAGCACCATTGCTGCCGCACTCGCCCGAAGCTTCGACCGGGGAGTGCACCTGCATACCGATGACTTCTGGCACTACATAGTCGCCGGAGCGATCCCACCATACGAGCCAGCATCCGCCGCCCAGAATCAGACCGTGATGGACGTTATCGCGCGAGCTGCCTTCACCTATGCGGCAGGTGGATTCACAACCGTGCTGGACGGTATCGTCGGGCCGTGGATGCTCGAGCACTTTCACGGCCACCCGCCTGACATCACCATCCACTACGTCGTGCTGCGGCCCAGCCGCGACACCGCCCTTGCGCGAGCCCAGGCTCGTACCGAACCTGACGCACTTGTCGACGAGCAGCCGATTGTCACGATGTGGGATCAATTCGCATCCCTAGGTGACTACGCGCCGCACGTACTCGACACCTCAAAAGACATGGCGCACCAGACAATCCAACGTGTCGAAAGTGCTATTGCTTCCAACAGCTTCCGCCTCCACCTCTAGGTCAAAGCGACCGACAGGCCGCCTACCAGCGGTTGAGCCGGAACTCCAGGTTGTTGCGCGCAGCGGGCCATTCGATGTCCAGAATCGAGTACACGACGGTGTCACGACGCGACCCGTCGGGCAGCAACTGTTGGCTGCGCAGTATCCCGTCGAGCTTGGCACCGAGCCGTTCGATGGCCGCACGGCTGGCGAAGTTGAAGAAGTGGGTCCGGAATTCGACTGCCACACAATTCAACTCGTCGAATGCATGGCTGAGCATCAACAGCTTGGTCTCGGCGTTGACGCCGCTACGGCGCACATCGGCCACGTACCAGGTATGCCCGATCTCCAGCCGCCGGTTCGGGCCGTCGACATGCAGGTAGCTGGAAGACCCCACCAGCCTGCCGTCGAGGTTGCGCACCACGAAGGTCACGCCGTGATCGGCCGCGCGCAGTTCGAACATGCGCTGCACCCACTCGGCGGCACTGCCGGGCCGCGGCGTCATCGTGTACCAGAGCGAGCCCAACTCACCGTCCGCGGCGGCGGCGTCGATCTCGGGGATGTGCTCGGTCGTCAACGGTTCCAGCGTCACCCAACGCTGTCCGGTCAGCTCCACGGGCGTGATGAATTCGCTCATCCGCGGCCTGACGTCGACAACAATGACCACACCGAACACAACCCGGCCAGCACCGCCATGGCACCGCCGACGTACAGCCCGTAACCCGCGGTGACCGGCCCCTTGACGTTCAGCGTGTAGTACCACACCGTCAACGCCACGAGGGCCAGCGAAATCAGCAGCCCCGCAGCTGAAGCCCACCGCTGCGACAGCCCGCGCCCGGCCATCGCACCGGCCACGATCAATCCGGCGCCCAACAGAACGATCAGCTGCCCGGCGCCGAAACCACGCGGCAGCACGATGCTTCCCACTGCCCCGCCGATCGCATTGGCCCGGCCGCCGCCGTTGGCGCTGGTGGTCAGCCACGGCAACCAGGCGACCACCACCAGGACCGCAGCACATAATGCCACCAGCCACCCTGGACGCAGACGAACCATGACGACGAGACTATCGGGTGTGACCGAACTTCCCGACTGGGCCAGACGGCTCGACCTCGCCCCGCACCCCGAGGGCGGGTGGTACCGAGAAACGTGGCGCAGCGAACTGACGGTAAGCCAGTCTTCGCTGCCATCGGGCTACTCCGGACCGCGCAGCGCCGGCACCGCGATCCTGTTCCTGCTCATGCCGGGCCAACAGTCGGCCTGGCACACCGTCCGCAGTGCCGAACTCTGGTTCCACCACCGGGGCAGCCCGCTGGTCCTGGAGATCGGCGCTGACAGGAAAACTGCGGCCGCGCGGCTACTGGGCCCGGACATCGAAGCCGGGCAACACCCGCAACTGCTGGTGCCGCCCGGCCACTGGCAGCGCGCGAAGCCACGCGACGACGAGCCTGCCCTGGTCAGTTGCGTGGTGGTACCCGGCTTCGACTTCGCCGACTTCGCGCTCAGCCCTGCAGCGACGACAGATTGAACCCGGCACCGGTCGGATCGGCCACCGCGGCCAGCCGCCCGTAGGGGGTGTCCTCGGCCGGACGCATCACCGAACCACCGTTCGCGACGACCAACTCGATCGTCTTGTCCACGTCGTCGGATCCGAAGAACGTGGTCCAGGTCGAGGGCGTGCCCTCGGGGATGAACGCCGATCCGTCCATCACACCGACCAATTCCTCACCGTCGAATGCCGCTGTGCTGTACCGGAACTCGTCGGTATCCGACACCCCCTGAGTGGTCCAGCCGAACACTTCCCGGTAGAAGTCCAGTGCCTTGGCGTAGTCGCTGGTGGTCAGTTGGTGATACACCGGCGCGCTCGCCTCGTTGAACAATGCGAAGCCCTCGTGCCCGGCCGGCTGCCAGATACCGAAGAACCCGTTGGCGGTGTCGGTCATCATCGCCATCCGGCCCTTGGCCGGGATGTCCATCACGCCACCGCAGTTGCTCCCGCCGGCCGCGATGGCCGCCGCCACCGTGGCATCGGCATCCGCGGTGTGCAGATAGGTGGTCCAGGCATCGGGTGCGTTCCACTGCGGATCATTGCGCATCAGCCCGGCCACCACCTGCCCGTCGACGGATGCAGTGACGTAGCCGCCGTACTCGGGGCCGCCGGTCTCATACGTCCAGCCGAACACCGCACCGTAGAACTGCTGGGCACGCTCAAGGTCGGACGTGGTCAGGTCGATCCAGTTGGGGGCGCCCAGCGGGGCGCTCTGACGGGTAACCACGATATTTCTCCTTCATGGAATGGACAGTCGCTAGGTCTGACCATCGCCGCCCTGAAAACTCATCGTCCACTCGCGGGGAAAATCACCGATAGCGCGCGGCGATCCTGGCGCGGTGCTCGGCAGGCGACCCGAACAGCGATCGGTTGAGCGCGGCCCGCTTGAGATAGACGTGCACGCCGCTCTCCCACGTGTAGCCGATGCCGCCGTGCAGTTGCATGGCCTTGCCGGCCACCTCCACGGCGGCCTCGGTGGCGTAGGCCTTGGCCATTGATATGGCGGTTGCCGCGTCGCTGTCCTCCGCTTCGATGGCCGCGTTCACCAGTTGACGGGCCACCGCGATCCGCACGAGCATGTCCGCGCAGGCGTGCTTGACGGCCTGGAATGAGCCGATCGGACGGCCGAACTGCTGACGGACTCCGGTGTAGGACACCGTGGCGTCGAGCATGGCCTGCGCGACGCCGAGACTGTCGCAGGCCACCGCGAGGGCGGCCCGTTCGGTGAGCGCACGCAAGCCGGCCTCAGCATCGCCGTCGAAGCGCCACACCGCGTCCTCGTCGACCTCGACCCCCTCGGCCATCACAGTGGCCAGCCTGCGGGTCTCGTCGAGCACCGGCTGGTCGGTGACCGTCAGCCCGGGTGAATCGGCGGCCACGTCCACCAACACCGGGACACCGTCGGCGTCACGGGCAGGCAGCAGCAGTCGCTGAGCTCCGGCCGCATCGGACACAAAGCCGGCCCGGCCGTGGACGCGCCAGCCCAGCCTGGTGGTGGCCAATTCGAAGGGCGCCAGCTCACGCTCCCCTGGCAGCGCGAGCGCGGCCCGGATATCTCCGGACACCACGGCCCGGAGCAACGGGTCACGAGATTCGCCTGCTTGCACCATATTCAGGGCACCGACGGCCAGCACCGCACCGCCCAGATAAGCGGTGGCCGCAGCGGCCCGGCCCAGCTCCTCGCAGATGACCGCCACCTCGGCGAACGTGGCGCCGGCACCACCAGCGTCCTCGGGCGCGTCCAGTCCGGTCCAGCCTGCCGAGACCAGCAGCGGCCAGTCGATGGTGTCCTTGGCCAGCAGATCAGCGGCTACCGAACGCAGTTCGTCATGGATCTCGGAGAATTCGCTCATCACACTGCACTCGGTTCTCTCGGCAGGCCCAGACCGCGCTCACCGATGATGGTGCGCTGGATCTCGCTGGCGCCGCCGGGGATGGTCCACTCCCACGATCCGATGAAATCGAGCATCCAGGCGCCCGACTCCCAGCCGCTGGAGGCCGGTTTGGTCAGCACGGTGTGGGCGTTCAGGCCACCGATCTCCGCGCCGAAACCCGTCATCCGCTGCAGCAATTCGCTGTAGTAGAGCTTGACGATCGACGCGTCGGCCGGTCCGGCTTCGCCCGCCTCGGTGCGCTCCACCAGATCCCGGCAGAGCCCGCGCAAGCCAGTCAGCTCGATCTCGAACTGCGCCAGCCGGTCTGCCACCACCGGATCGTCTGTCGGGGCGGCGTCCAGCAGCCACTTGAAGCCCGCATTGCCCAGCCGCTCGGACAACTCCAGCATGGTCATGCCACGCTCGGCGCCGAGCGTGGCCTGCGCGACCTGCCATCCCTTGTTCACCGGACCGATCAGGTTGGCCGCGGGAACTGCTACGTCGTTGAGGAAGATCTCGCAGAAATGCGAATCTCCCACGGCATTTCGGATCGGTCGCACGTCGATGCCCGGTGTGGTCATGTCCATCAGAAAGTACGAGATGCCGTGCCGCTTGGGCGCATCCGGATCGGTGCGCGCCAACAGCAGGCACCAGTCGGCGTGCAATGCACCACTGGCCCACAGCTTCTGGCCGTTAACGATGAAGTTCTCGCCCTCAGCTCGGGCTGTGGTGCGCAGAGCGGCCAGATCGGATCCGGCCTCCGGCTCGGAGAAGCCCTGTACCCAGATCTCACCGTCGAGGATGGCGGGCAGGTGCCTTCTGCGTTGGTCGTCGGTGCCCGCGGCCAGCAGGGTGGAGGCCGCATGGTGGATCCCGACGAAGGCCAACACGAGGCGGGGCGCATCGTGGGCGGCCAGTTCCTGGTACAGGATGATCTGCTGGGGCACGGACATGCCGCCGCCCCATTCGGCCGGCCAGTGCGGCACGGCGTATCCGGCGGTGTGCAACTCGGCGAACCAGGATTTCTGGAACGCTGCGAACTCGTCGTCGCCGACGCCGGTCTGACTGGGGCGCCAGTCTTTCGGGACGTGCGCAGCGCACCAGTCCCGCACGGCGGCCCGGAACTCGTCGAGCTCGCTCACGAGAACAACCCGGTGAGTCCACGCCGGCCCAGCCGCGCGGTCAGCCTGTCGCGGGTCTGGGATACGCCGAACGGCAGACGACGCAACGGCTGGCTGTACCGCGACAGCCAGGACAGCACGGTCTCATCGCAGAAGCCGACGGCTCCGTGCAGCTGATGGCACACCCGGAACACCACCTCGGCCGCCTCGATGGCGCCCAGCCGCAGGGCGAGCGCGTCGTTGATCGCCTCGTCGGACGGGTTGGTGTTCAAGCTCCACAGTGCGTATTTGGCCAGCATGTCGACGCCACTGCGTTCCACCTCGGCATCGGTCAGCTGGAACTGCACGCCCTGAAAGGCCGACAGCGGCTGGCCGAACTGCTTGCGCAGGCTGACGTGCGCGACGGTCAAGTCGATAGCCCGATCCAACATGCCGAGCAGCGTCCACGACGGCAACGTCAAGGCCAGGGCCACATCTGCAGTGCCGTGGGTGTCCACTGCGGTGAGCTCGAGTGCGGCGGCGAACGACGGACCCGACGCACCGACCTTGGTCACCGCGCTGCGCGTACCGTCCAATGTGACAGTGGCCCAACGGTTGTCCAGACCCTGCAGTGCCGCCTCGGGAGCATCGGCGTCGACGACCACCAGCCCCTCGACGTCGAGATCCTCCGGACGCGCCAATCGCTCGGCCACCGGATACGGCAGGGCCCAGTACCCGGCACTGCGGCACAACGCGGCCGCGGCCTCCAACGAATCCACATCGGTACGGGGTTCGAGCTCGAGGGCGCCCAAGCTGTCCAGGACGGGGGTGATCAGGCCGGCGCGGGTGTGGGGCTTGGCGTCGGCCTGGGCCAGCAGCTGATCGCCACCGGCGGCCTCGAAGGCCTTGAGAGCTTGGCGGCCATATTCTTTGGCGTCGTCGTTGAGATCCAGAATCATCGCCGTCATGCCTTTCCGGCCAGCATGGTCCGCGACAGCAGGATGCGCTGCATCTCGATACTGCCGGAGGACACCGTGGACGCCTGCGAGTACCGCCAGTGGTCCTCGACCTCCGCGCGGAAGTACTCGGCCTCTGCGCTGCCGCCCCTGGGGAGTGCGGCGGCAATCTCCATCAGCACCTCGGCACTTTCCTGGTCCAGTCGGGTCACGGCGATCCGATATGCCGCGGAGTCACCGGGATTCACCCTCCCGGTAGCCTGCATCGACACCACCCGGTAGGCCATCAGCCGGGCCCGGCGGCAGTGCGTGAGCATCCGGGTCCACCGGCCGCGCAGCTCGGCGGGAAGCTGCTCCCACTTTTCGCCGAGCACCTCAGGGGCGGCCTGCAGCAGCCGCTCACAGCGCGCGTAGCGGGCGATGCCGACGCGCTCGAAGGAGACCACGTCCTGCACGATCGACCAGCCCTGGTCGACGGTGCCGAGCACATCGGCCTCGGTGACCTTGAGGTCGTCGAAGAAGACTTCGTTGAGATGGTGCGGACCCATCATGGTGCGGATCGGGCGCACCTGGATGCCGGGCGAATCCATCGGCACCAGGAAAATGGTCATGCCCTGCTGCTTCTTCTCACCTTTTGAGGTGCGGGCCAACAGGAAGATCCACTGCGCCATGGTGGCGTACGAGGTCCAGATCTTCTGACCGTTGACGCGCCAGCCGTCGTCCTCCCGACGGGCGAAGGTGCGCAGCGAGGCCAGGTCGGAGCCCGCCTCTGGCTCGGAAAACCCTTGGCACCAGATCACTTCGCCGTTGGCGATCGGTGGCAGGTGCTTGCGCTGTTGCTCTTCGGTGCCGTGGCGCATGATGATCGGGCCCACCCAGTTGACGCCCATGTACTGCGCACCGCGTGGCTCGTGATGCGCCCACATCTCCTCGCGCACCACGGTCTGCTCCCACATCGAGGCATCGCCGCCGCCGAACTCCTTCGGCCACGACATGCACAGCAGATGCTGCTGCGCCAGCGTCCGGCAGAACTGCTGGGCCACCGCCAGATCGGCGGGGTCATCGGTGAACGCGCCGAGAAAATCGGCGGGCACCTGGTCGGCGATCAGCGCACGCAGCTCACCGCGCAGCGTGTCGGCCGCCTCACCAAAATCGAAATCCACTCCTGGCCTTTCTATCGCGGACCGAGCTCGGCAAGCACCTCGGCGGTGTCCGCTCCCAATTCCGGTGCATACCCGGCGATCCGGCCCGGGGTCCGGGAGAACCACGTCGGCACACCGGGCATGCGCACCTGGCCGTGCTGGGTGTCGACGGTCTCGAACAACCCAACCGCGTTGAGGTGCTCGTTCTCGAACAACTCGTCGGGGGTCAGCATGGGTGCCGCGGGAATCTCCAACTCCGCGAACAGATCCAGCCACTCCGCGGTGGTGCGCTCCTTGAGAGTCCCTGCCAGCAGCCCGTACACGGTGTCGATCTGCCGGGCCCGCTGCTCCAGGGAGGCAAACTGCGCTGTGTTCCAGGCCGGCTGGACCCGCTCGATGAACGCGTTCCAGTGCTTGTCGTTGTAGATCAGCGCCGCGATGTGACCGTCCTTGGTCTCGTACGGCTTGCGGTTCGGGGTGACCGCCCGCGGGTACACCGCAGGCCCCAGCGGGGGGTCGAACATGGCGCCGTTGGCATGTTCGACCAGCATGAAGGAGGCCATGGTCTCGAACATGCTGACTTCCACCTCCTGGCCCTCGCCGGTGCGTTCCCGGTGGAACAGTGCCATCGTGGTCGCGTAGAGCGCGGTCAGCCCGGCCACCTTGTCGGCCATGATCGTGCCGACGTAGGACGCCTCACCGGTCAGTTGCTGTTGCACGGCAGGCAATCCGCATTCGGCCTGGATGGTGTCGTCGTAAGCCGGCCGGTCGGCGTCCGGGCCGCGCCGGCCGTAGCCATAGCAGTTGGTGTAGACGACGTCCGGGTTGATGGCCGCGACGTCGTCGTAACCGAACCCGAGCTTGGTGATGGCCTTGGCCCGCATCGAGTGGATGAACACGTCGGCATCGGCGATCAACGCACGCAGGTCGGCCTTGCCCTGCTCCGACCGTAGATCCAGCACGACGCTGCGCTTGCCGCGGTTGACGTTGACGAACACCCCGCTCATACCCGGCGCGGGTCCGACCGAGATGTAGCGGGTGTTGTCCCCCGCCGGTGTCTCCACCTTGATCACGTCGGCGCCCATGTCGGCCATGATCTGCGTGCAATACGGCCCCATCACCATCGCGGTGAGGTCGACGACTCGAATCCCTTGCAGTGGACCGGTTGTCATGGTCGGGCCCCCTCCGCGGCTCGTCCGAAGCTGTAGCGGATGTGCTCGGAATGCCCGTCGGGGACGACCGGGAAGATCACCGGCTCACTGACGTCGCGGATGCGGTCGATCTGCTCGCCGACGTCCTCCACTGTCCACGACGACTGATACACGCCCGGCGACTCGGCGACGACCGCGCGGGCCAGCCTTCCGGCGATCGCCACGAAAAATTCACCGGTGACCGAACAGGATTCATGCGCCAGCCAGCCCACAGCCGGCGCCACCAGGTCCGCGCCCATCGGCGGGTACGCCGAGGTGTCAAGACCCTCGGCCATCCGGGTCACCGCACCCGGCACGATCGCATTGCACAACACACCCTCGGCGGCACCCTCGAGCGCCACCACATTGCACAACCCGAGGATCCCGGACTTGGCCGCGGCATAGTTCGCCACCTCGCGGTTGCCGTACAGCCCACCGATCGACGAGGTCAGGACCACGCGGCCGTATCCGGCCTCACACATGAGTGGAAACGCCGGGCGCACAACGTGGAATGCGCCGCGCAGATGCACGTCGAGCACCGCGTCAAAGTCGTCGTAACTCATCTCCTTGAGGGAGCCTCGGCGCACCGTGCCCGCGTTGTGGATCAGGATGTCGACGCGGCCGAAATGCTCGATGGCCTTGCCGATGATCGCCTGACCGCCCTCCGCAGTGGCCACCGAATCCGTGACGGCGACGGCTTGTCCACCGGCCGAAATGATTTCGTCGACCACCTGCTGCGCCGGAGCGGTGTCGGCGCCGTCCCCGGTGAGACTGCCGCCCGGGTCGTTGACGACCACCTTCGCACCCTTCGATGCCAGCAGAAGGGCATACTCGCGGCCCAGCCCCCGGCCTGCGCCGGTGATGACCGCGACGCGATCGTCGAATCTCAATGTGCTCAAGCGAAAGGCTCCTCGCCCTCGAGCTTGGTGCGCTGCAACAGCCGCCCCGACGTCGGATCGTACGGCGTGGCCCGGTGCATCGTTCCGGTGTTGTCCCAGATCACCAGGTCACCCACAGTCCACTTGTGCCGGTAGGTGAAGTCGGGTTGGGTGGCCCAATCCCGCAGCCACACCAGCAGTTCGGCACTCTTGCGGAAGTCGATCGGGCCGTCGGCGTCGACGATGTGGCGCGCGGTGGCACCGAGCACGAGCGACTTACGGCCGGACTGATGGGTCCACACCAGCGGCAGCTCCCGATCACCGATGGCCATCATGCGGCGCAAAGACTTCGCACTGGGTTCGGGGTCGTAGTAGAACAGCGTGTTCCACGCCGAGTGCATCACCCGCAGCCCCTCGATGTCGGCCTTGTCCTCGTCGGACAGGGCGTCATAGGCCGCATAGGTGTTGCAGAACTCAGTGTCGCCTTCTTCCGGGTTACCCAGCGCCACGCTCTGCAGCAGCGAGGCCAGGATCGGCACCTCGTTCATGGTGCCGTCGATGTGCCAGTACAGCGAACCCTTGAGATAATCGGCGTGCTTGTTCACCTCGGTGTCGAGAGAGACTTTGTACAGCTTCTCGCCTTGGTGCTCCGCGGCGAACGTGCCGAGGGTTTCGGTGAACGCGATCTGCTCGTCGTCGGTGAACCCGATCTGCGGGAACACCAGCACCCCACGCTGCTCGAGCAGATCCCGGATCGCCCCGGCATGTTCGCCTGACAGCAGCGTGGCCTTGTCGGCGCGGATCTCGGTTCCGATACGGGGCTTGATATCCCGGGTGTCGAGTGCCGTTGTCGTCGTCATGTGGTGAGCTCTAATCCGTCGAGGTCGCCCTTGGCCCGCCAGTCAGCGATCAGCTCGTCGAAGGCGTAGAACCCTGGCGAGTAGAAATCGCCCAGGAAAGCGCCATTGCGCTCCGCGCCGCCGCGACCCTCGTTGTTGTAGTAGCCAGGCGTGCACGACAGTTCGAACGCCGAGTTGTCGATCGCCAGTTCGCGCACCGTCGAGACCCAGATGTCCTGGCCCTCCTGGCTGGGCTCGACCGTGGTGGCACCCCGGTTCTGCGCCTCGGCGATGATGTAGGCGATGTGCTTGGCCTGCTGTTCGAACATCGCCGTGGTGTTGGCCGACACGCCGCCCTGGATGAAGCCCATGAAGAACTGGTTGGGGAATCCGCGACTGGTCATCCCGTGCAGCGTCTGATAGTCGTTCTGCCAGTGGTCGAACAACTCAAGCCCGTCACGCCCGACGATGCGCTCGATCGCGAACCGGCGGCTGATCTCGGTGGAGATCTCGAAGCCGCTCGCGAAGATCACGCAGTCGACCTCGTATTCGACACCGTCGGCAACGATGCCCTTCTCGGTCAGCCTCTCCACCCCCTTGGAGGCCGCGACGTCGACGAGGGTCACATTGGGGCGGTTGAACGTGGCCAGATAGTGCTCACTCGACGTCGGCCGTTTGCACATGAAGCGGTAGTACGGCTTCAACGCCTCGGCGGTCGCGGGATCCTCCACGATCTCGCCGACGAGTCGGCGCAGCCGCTCCATGATCTTGAAGTCTTCCTCTTCCCGGAACGCCATGATCTGCTCGATGGTCACGGCGGCCGGGTCTTCGCTGGTTGCGATCCGGGCGGTCAGGTTGCGCCCGAGCTCGGTCCAGAAGTCGCACACCAGGTCTGGCTCACCGAACACCACGCCGACGAACGGCGACCAGTTGTGGAAGTTGCGCTTTCGTTCTTCCTGCCAGCCTGGTTGCAGGGACGCGGCCCACGCCGGATCGGTGGCCGGGTTAGATCTCGCGTCAACCGAGGACGGTGTGCGCTGGAAGACGAACAGCTCCTGGGCATCACGGCCGAGGTGCGGTACCAACTGGATTCCCGTCGCACCGGTGCCGACGAGAGCGACGCGTTTGTCGGCCAACTTGTGCAGGCCGCCGTCGGCATCCCCGCCCGTGTAGTCATAGTCCCAACGCGCGGAATGGAACACGTGGCCCGAAAAGTCCTTGATCCCGGGGATACCCGGCAGCTTCGGCCGGTTGTAGGAGCCTTGCGCCATGACCACGAAGCGGGCCCGGATGTCATCGCCACGGTCCGTGCTGATCTGCCAACGTTGCGTCGCGTCGTCCCAACGTAATTCGCGTACCTGAGTGGAGAACAGGGCGCCGTCGTACAGGCCGAAGTGCTTGCCGATGTTGCGGCAGTGCTGGAAGATCTCGGCGCCGTCGGCGAATTTCTTGCTCGGCATGAAGTCGAGCTCTTCGAGCAGCGGGATGTAGCAGTAGGCGTCGTTGTCACACTGGATCCCCGGGAAGCGGTTCCAGTACCAGACCCCGCCGAAGTCCCCGGCCATCTCGATGACGCGGATTCCCTCGACACCAGCCTTCTTCAAATACGCTCCGGCCAGCAGGCCGGCAAAGCCCCCTCCGAGGATGACGACGTCGGAGTCCTCGCTGATCGGGTCCCGTTCGGTCACCGTCGTGTAGGGGTCGACCTCGTAGAAGTCGGCGAAATCGCCTTCCAGCTCCAGGTACTGGTCAGCGCCCTCGGGCCGCAGCCGCTTGGCCCGCTCGGCGGCGTAGCGCTCTCGGATCGCGTCGATGTCGATATCGGTGGGCGTGTCGGTGGGCCCGCAGGTGTTGGGCTGCGTCATGCGTTGGCCTTCTCGGGCAGGGCAGCGGCATGCAACGGTGCGGGCATGTCGTGCACTGCGGGCAGCACCTCTTTGGCGAACAGTCGGACGCTGTCGAAGGCCTTCTCGTACGGCATGGTGCCGAACTGCGGGACGATGGTGACCTCGCAGAACGAGCAGGCTTCCTGTGCGGCCTTGAGCTTTTCGAACACCGTCTCGGGTGTGCCGATCAGCAGGTTCGAGGCATGGTATCCGGGCGGGCCGCCCTTCTTCTGGTTGCCGACCTCCGAGGCCAGCACGGCCGTCGCACTCGCCTCGCGGGCCGCGTAGGCCTCATACCCCTTGACGCCCTTGAAGTTCGACGCGTCGGCGAAACCGTAGTGCACGTTGACGTCCCGGTTGGCGGTCCAAATCCACTCTTCGGTTTGAGCGACCTCGTCCTCGGACTCCACGCAGTACATGAACATCACGTTCTTGGGCTGACACGGTCCCAGGCCTTCTTCGGCACGGAAGGTGTTGACCTTGCGCACTTCTTCACCGGCGTCGGTGATCGGCTTGTTGCCGACGAACAGCGGCACCATGCCGCGCCGCGACAGGATCTCCAGCGATTCGGCGGTCGAGGACGAGCTGTAGATCCGGTCGAACAGGTCGGTGCTGATCGGCTCCGGACGCAGGGACATCTCCGGGAACGAGAAGATCTTGCCCTCATAGGAGAACCGCTCACCGGAGAAGGCCAGCTTGAGGATGTCCAGCGTCTCGTTGAACCGGTCGCGGCTTTCCTCACGCGGTACGCCCACCGCGGCGAACTCGCCCTTGGACACGCCGCGGCCCAGACCGATGGTGGTGTAGCGACCGTTGGAGACGATGTCGAGGTAGGCGATCTGGGTGGCCAGCCGGATCGGGTTCCACCACGGCACCACCGCCACGAAGGTGCCCAGGCTGACCCGCTCGGTACGTCCGGCGAAATAGGTCAGAGCCTGAATCGGGTTGGGCGTCATGCCATATGGCGTGCCGTGATGCTCAGGGAACCAGATCCCATCGAAGCCCAGCGGCTCGGCGAGGTCGCCGAGTGCCAGCGCGGCCTGCACGCACTGGTAGTCCGGTGTGGCCGGCGGAGTGCTGAAGTCGCCGGCCAGCACGCGCTCCCAATCGTGGGAGTTCTGCGCTCCCGTACCCAGATTGACCTTCATGTTTTCTCCTTATCGGGCGAGTTGTGTGCGTCTGGTAACGCTGGGCGCTACCGGATGCACCCAAATCACTGGATGTCTTGGGGCTCTCCGGTGTCCATGTACTTGGAAAGTTGGTAGTGCAGGTTGACCGTGCTGCGTTCGCGGTAGGGATTGGGCAATGTTCCGGGGAAGCCTGCCGATTTCATCCCCTGTTGCACCGCCGCCATATTCGAGAAATCCTGCGGCAGTACAGACAGCCAGTTCGGTGAATCCTTCGGGGTATAGGCCCATTCGGTCTCCGGCTCTTCACCGTTCGGGTACAGCTCGAAGACGGCGACCTCGAAGATGCACTTGTCCGGGTTGTAGCCCGGATCGGGCCGTGCGGCGTAGCACAGCGCGCTGGTCAGGCCCTGCCCCACTTGGAAGTTCGGGAAGATCTGCCAGGCCGTGCCGCTCTGCCCGAGGATGTCGGGCGGGATGGTCGGCCAGGTCACGCCACGCGCCTCGTCATCGCGGCGGGCCGAGGCCAGCCAGTACTGCAGCACCTCGTCGGCGGGTGTGCCCTCGGGAAGTTCGTCGACGAGCCGCTTGGCGGCGTTCACCAAAGTCTTCGTCGTCGTCGCGTTGGTTTCTTCCATGGTGTAGACCTGCATCTCGGCGGTGGAGATGCGGGGGTCACCGGTGCCGAGCCGGATCTTGGACTTGGTCTCGTCCATGCCTTTCGGCGCGTCGTAGCCGATGTTGCTGTGTTTGCCCTGCGCCTTGGCCCAGCCCTTGAACTCGCCGAACTGGTTGAACTCCGGGTGCGTGGTGAACACGTGGTAGGTCTCGTTGAAGGCCTCCATCGCGACCTTCCAGTTGCAGTCGAAGTACAACCATTTGCGCCACTTGTAGCGCATGTTCTCCAGACCGAACGGGTCGAGGATCTTGGCGGCCGGCATCAGGTAGTCGGCCAACGACTCGCAGTCGGGATCCATGTTGATGAACAGCCACCCACCCCAGGTGTCCACCTGCACGGGCGCGAGGTGAGTGTTGCGGGGGGTGAGTTTTCCCTGCCAGTCGTCCTGTTCCCGGATGTGCGTACAGGTTCCGTCGAGACCGTAGGTCCAGCCGTGGAATCCGCAGACGAAGGACTTCCGCGCCCGGCCGGTCGCGTTCTTCGCGCCCTCGGGGTTGTCGATGAGCTTGCGTCCGCGGTGCATGCAGACGTTGTGGTGGGCCGTGAATTCATTTGGGCCCGTGCGCACGACAATAATGGAGTCGTCGAGGATGTCGTAGGTCAGGTAGCTCCCGACCTCGGGGATCTCCTCGACCCGGCCGACCTGCTGCCAGACCTTGCGCCACAGTCGATCCCGTTCGGCGCGAGCGTAGCTCTCGGAGACATAGGCCTCGACCGGGATGGTGGTCGGCTGAGACAGATCTTCGGCAATCTCTCCGGTCGCGTCGTCCGGATCGGCGTCGACCTCCATCGCGGCGTCGAGATGAGATTCGGTATGAGCCATTAGATCCTCCTGATGGCTGCGCGGAAGTCGTCGTCCTTGAGGAACAGCGAGGTGTTGTCGCCGCCGAGATGGGTCCAGCGCAGATTGAGTCCGCCGTCGACCAGGATGGTCTGGCCGGTGATGTAGCTCGACAGGTCGGAAAGCAGAAACAGGATGGCGCCGGCCTGCTCCTCGGGAGTGCCGCGCCGCCCCATCGCGATGGCCCGCCGGTCACGCTCGGGGTCGGCGTCGACATAGGTTGCCGAGGCGGCGGTTTCGGTCACTCCCGGGGCGACGGCGTTGACCCGGATGCCTTCGGCGGCAAGCTCTGCAGCCATCGTCCGGGTGGCTGCCACGATCGCGGCCTTCGCGGTGCCGTAGGCGACGTGATACGGCGCGGTGTTCATCCCGCTGATGGAAGACACCGACACGATCGAGCCCGGGTTCTCCCGGGCCCGGATTTCTGCAGCCACAGCCTGGCTCATGAAGAACATGGTTTCCAGGTTCGCGGTGAACAGTTCGCGCCAGTCGGCCCGTGACACCCGGGTGGCCGGCATCCAGGTGGCCGGCGCCGCGCCGCCGGCGACATTCACCAGCCCGTACAGCGTCCCCTCGGCTGCACGTGCCGCTTCGAGCACGGTCGCGATGCCCTCATCCGTCGACGCGTCGGCCGCCACCGTCACCACGCTCAGGCCCTTGTCGGTCAGCGGTGCAACGTGCGTGTCGAGGTTGTCCTGCGATCGGCTCACCGCCACGACCGTGGCCCCGGCTTCGGCCGCCATCCGCGTGACGGTGGTGCCGATGCCGCCGCCACCGGCGCCCGACACCACCACGACCCGGCCGTCCAGGCTCAGGGAGCTCTCCATACGTAACCCTTATCGACCTATTTGTCCGGACAACATATTGCGATCTTCATATTGGAGAACACTATTCCCCAGCACTTATGGACCGTCAAGGGCAGATATGAACGTATCGACGGCTATTGTCTGGACTACGTGGAGTTGCTAACGTCCGAGGTCATGAGCGCGCTATCGGTATCTGAGGCCAGGTACACCGCAAACCCCACGGTCGCCGGGAACTGGACGCTGGAGCAGGTCACCGCGCCCAGCCGGCTTTTCGGCGCGAACGGCCTGCGCACCGGCCCGGATGGGCGGATCTACATCGCCCAGGTGACCGGCAGCCAGATCAGCGCCCTCGACCCGGCGACCGGGCGATTGGAAACCGTCAGCGCCAAGGGTGGCGATATCGTCGCTCCGGACGACGTGGCGTTCGACGCCGACGGCAACCTGTATGCCACCGAGGTGATGGACGGCCGGGTCAGCGTGCAGGAGGCCGGTGGTCGCACCCGCGTGCTGCGCGACGACATCCCCTCGGCCAACGGCATCACGTTTCACCAGGGTCGGCTGTTCGTCGGCGAATGCCGCGAAGGCGGCCGGCTCATGGAGTTCGACCTCGCCGGTGGCGCCCCGCGCGTCCTGTTGGAGAACGTGCCCTCCCCCAATGCCATGGAGGTCGGCCCCGACGGGTTGCTCTACTTCCCGGTGATGGGTGCCAACGAGATCTGGCGCATCGATCCCAACGGCGGGCAACCCGAAGTGGTGGCAGGCGGGCTAGGAGTCCCGGACTCGGTCAAGTTCGACGCCGACGGCTACATCGTCTCCACCCAGGTGGCCAGCGGCCAGGTGCTGCGCATCGATCCGCGCAGCGGCGAGCAGACGCTGCTGGCGCAGTTGAATCCCGGCCTGGACAACTGCACCTTCGTCGGCGACCGGTTGTTCGTCTCCAACTTCACCGGTGAGATCACCGAGATCCTGGGTAGCGGCGGCAGCAGCCAGGCGCTGCTGCCGGGCGGGTTGAACTGGCCGCTGGATCTGACCGTGGGTGCCGACGGCGGGTTGTATGTCGCCGACGGCACCTACTTCTACCGGGTCGGCCCAGAAGGCGCCCTGCAGACCGTCGCGATGCTGTTCTCCCCGGGCTACCCAGGCTTCCTGCGCGGCGTGACCGCCTCGGGGCCAGGTGAATTCATCGTCACCACCGCCGCCGACACCGTGGCACGCTTCCGCCCGACGGGCGCCCAAGATGAGGTGAGCGAAGTGCTCGCCAGCGGCATCGACCAACCCTATGGGGTGGCCCTGGCACCCGACGGGTCTGTGCTGGTGGTCGAGCAGGGTGCGGGACGGCTGCTGTCGGTGCGCGACGGCTCCGTGAATGTGCTGGCTTCCGGCCTGGACACCCCGGTGGGCGTGGCGATCGGACCCGGTGGCGCACCGCTGGTCTCGGTGGCGGGTGCCGTCATTCGTGTCGACGACCGAGGTGTCGCACCCCTGGTCGACGGATTGCACACTCCGCACGGGATTCTCGTGCGTGACGGCGCGCTCTACATCGTCGACTCCGGCAGCAAGGAGCTGATCAGCTACGACGTGGAGGACGGCCCGGCCACTGCTCGGACTGTCATCGCCTCTGGACTGCCCGTCGGCCCGCCGCCCGGGGTGACCCCCAAGCTGCTCAAGGGCATGCCCCCGTTTTCCGGCCCACAGGGCCCGTTCGCCGGGATCACCGCGGGACCCGATGGCACGCTCTACATCTCGGGCGACGGCGACGGCAGCGTGCTGGCGCTGGGCCGGGCCTGAACGAGAACATGACAGTCACACCGGCCGACCACCGTTACCTTCAGGTGGCGCGCACCCTACGCAAGGAGATCGTCGACGGGGTCTACCCGGTGGGCTCGCAACTGCCCACCGAACACGAACTCTGCGAGCGCTTCGAGGTCAGCCGCTACACCGTGCGCGAAGCACTGCGGCGATTGCGCGACGACAACCTGGTCACCTCGCGGCCGCGGGCCGGAACCACCGTGGCACCACGGGCCGCAGCGAATACCTATGCCCAGGACGTGGTCTCGATCAATGATCTGCTCGCGTTCGCCACCGGCGCCCAGTTCACCATCGAGTCCAACGCCATGGTCACCATCGACGGCGAGTTGGCCGACCGCACCGGACTCCCCCTCGGCGAGCAGTGGCTGGCGGTGCGCGGTTACCGCCAGGCCGACGACGATGCGGCACCGGTATGCCGCACCGAGTACTACATCAACCGCAGCTTCGCCGGAGTCGGCCGGCTGCTGCAACGGCACTCCGGGCCGATCTTCCCGCTGATCGAGGATCTGTTCGGAGTCAGCATCGTTGAAGTGCACCAGGAGATCTCAGCGATCGTCACCTCCCCCGAGCTCGCCGCGGGCCTCAAGGTCCCCCCAGGTACCGCGGCCCTGCAGATGCAACGGGCGTACACCACCTCCGACGGGGAGGTCGCCCAGGTCACCGTCAACACCCACCCCTCGGATCGGTTCCGGCATGCCATGACGATGCGCCGGGTCAAGGGCTGAGGCGTGGTGCGCAGGAACGCTGTGGGCCATAGAGACCAAGCCCGCGCGGCCGACGCCTACGCCCGCGGGCTGTGGGTGTCCACCACTCTGGCCGACGCACTGGCCGACGCGGCGCATGACACCCCCGACCGGGTGCTGCTGATCGACGCGGAAACCAGGCTGACCGCCCACGAGTTACACACCCGGGCGAGCACTCTGGCCCTGCAGCTGGCCGCGCGGATGCCGCAAGGCAGCGTGGTGTCCTTCATGCTGCCCAACTGGCACGAGGCCGCGGTCATCTATCTGGGCGCCACACTGGCCGGCATGGTGGTCAACCCGATCCTGCCCTCACTGCGGGACCGGGAACTGTGCTTCATCCTTGATGACGCGCGCAGTCGTGCGATCTTCATCCCCGCTCAATTCGGCAACCACGACTACGCGGCCATGCTCACTCGGGTCTGCCCACAGCTGGACGTGCCTCCGGAAGTCGTGGTGCTGCGCGGCGATCCGGGTCCGCACCAGGCGTTCAGTGCCCTAGGCGATGCTCCGGATCAGGAGCTCCCGACGCTCGACCCGGACGACATCCGGATGATCATGTACACGTCGGGCACCACCGGAGGTCCCAAAGGCGTACTGCACAGCCATAACTCGATCAACGCACTGATCCGCCAGTTGGGTGAGCACTGGATGGTCGACCCCGGTGACACCTTCCTGGTGCCATCCCCCATCGCGCACATCGGCGGCTCGATCTACGCCTTCGAATGCCCGCTGCTGCTGGGCACCACCGCGGTGCTGATGCAACGCTGGAACGCCGACGGTGGCGTGGCACTGATGACCGAATACGGGTGCACCCACATGGCCGGGGCGACACCGTTTCTGGAACAACTGCTCGGCGCCGCCGAACGGGTCGGCACCCGGTTGCCCGATCTCAAGGTGTTCATCTGCGGTGGCGCGTCGGTGCCGCCATCGCTCATCCGCCGGGCGTCCGACTACTTCGACCGGGCCGTCGTCAGCCGGGTGTACGGCTCCACCGAGGTACCGGTCACCACCGTCGGCTCACTGGCCCCGGGAGGGGTCGAGCACGCCGCCGAGACCGACGGCCGCCCCGGTATCGCCGAGGTCCGGCTCGTCTCCGGCGAGATCCGGGCCCGCGGTCCACAGATGCTGCGGGGTTATCTGCACTCCGAGGACGAGATCGAATCCTTTGACGAGGACGGCTTTTTCCGTACCGGGGATCTCGGCCGCTGGGTCGACGGCGACTACCTGCAGGTGACCGGGCGAGCCAAAGACCTCATCATCCGCAACGGCGAGAACATCTCCCCCAAGGAAGTCGAGGACATCCTCGTCGGCGAACTGGGCATCACCGAGGCGGCCGTCGTCGGCCTGCCCGACGAACGCACCGGGGAACGTGCCTGCGCGGTACTGGTGACGACCGACGGTCAACGCCCCGACGTGGCCGATGTGGGCCGGGTGCTGACCGAGCACGGGTTGGCCCGGTTCAAATCGCCCGAGCGGGTGGAGGTCTGGGATGCCCTGCCGAAGAACGACGCGGGAAAAGTCTTGAAACATCACATCCGGGAAAGGCTGACGAGGGTGGCCGGGGCGAGCGAAGCGACGGGGAAGGTTGTCTAGAGATGCAGGTTGCGATCGTCACCGGGGCCAGCAGCGGCATCGGATTCGGCTGTGCCACGACGCTTGCCGAGGCCGGAATAGCCGTACTCGGCACCGGACGCGATGAGGAGCGACTCGGCGAACTGGCCAAGGCTGTCCGCGATCCTGACCTCATCGCCACGCTGGCCGTCGACCTGACTGCCGACGACGCCCCACAACGCATCGTCGAAGCCGCGCTGGCCCGCTGGGGCCGCATCGACTTTCTGATCAACAATGCCGGTGTAGGCAGCCCCAAGCCCCTGCACGAGACCGACGACGCGACCCTGGACTACTTCCTCGGCATCATGCTGCGCGCACCATTTCGGTTGGCCCGAGACGTGATACCGCACATGGGACCTGGCTCGGCAATCATCAACATCACCTCGACGTTCGCGGTTGTCGGCGGATTGCGCGGCGGCGCGTACTCGGCCGCCAAGGGCGGGTTGACGGCGCTCACCACTCACATCGCCTGCCAGTACGGGGCCCAGGGCATCCGCTGCAACGCGGTGGCCCCGGGCGTCACCGTCACCCCGATGGTCGAACAACGCCTCAACGATCCGGGCTTCCGCAAGATGCAGACCGAGATGACCCCGCACACCCGGCTGGGCCGGATCGAAGACATCGCCGCCACCGTGGCGTTCCTGTGCTCCGACGGCGGCAGCTTCATCAACGGACAGACCATCGTCGTCGACGGCGGTTGGAGCTCGACGAAGTACCTGTCCGATTTCGCGCTGAACGCCAAATGGGTTGAGGATGGTTCTCCATCATGAATATTTTCGCGGTACTCGATCAGGCCGCGGCGAGATTCGGTGACCACGGCGCGGTGTTCCTGGGCGAACGCCAACTGCACACCTGGGCGCAGCTACGCGACCGGGTACTGCGGCTGGCGACCGCGCTGAAGGCCCTCGGCGATCGCGGCACCCGTATCGCCGTCGCCAGCGAGAACCGGCCCGAGGTCATCGAGCTGATGTTCGCCATCTGGGCGGCCGAATGCGTTTTCGTGCCGATCAACTACAAGCTGCACCCTCGCGAGATGGCCGACATCCTGGCGGATTCCGGTGCGGCGCAGGTGTTCGCCTCGGCCAAGATCGCCGAAGGCCTGGCGGCTACCACCGGACTCCCGATCGAAACCATCGGCAGCCAGGACTACTCGGACCGGCTCGATGCCGAGCCCGCGATCCCGCCGTCGACCGATCCGGACACCCTGGCCTGGCTGTTCTACACCAGCGGCACCACCGGAAAATCCAAGGGCGCCATGCTGTCCCACCGCAACCTGATGGCGATGACGGTGGCGCACCTGGCCGATTTCGACGATCCGGACGAGGATTGCAGCCTGATCCACGGCGCCCCGATGTCGCACGGCTCCGGCCTGTACATCCCGCCCTACGTGCTGCGCGGTGCCCGTCAGGTGGTGCCGGAATCCGCCGCGTTCGAGCCCGGCGAATTCCTGGACCTGTGCGACCATCACCCCGGCAGTAGCGCCTTTTTGGCTCCGACCATGGTGCAGCGCCTGATCCAGACCGGCCGGCCCCGCCCGCAGAACCTGAAAACCGTGGTCTACGGCGGCGGGCCGATGTACGTCGACTGCCTCAAGAAGGCACTGGCCGCCTACGGCCCGATCTTCGTGCAGCTCTACGGGCAGGGCGAAGCCCCGATGACGATCACCGGGCTGCGTCGCGCGGACCACATCGATGCCGACGACGCGACGCTGGGCTCCGTCGGTTATCCGCGTTCCGGCGTCGAGGTCGCCGTGCTCACCTCCGACGGCACCCACGCGGCCGTCGACGAGATCGGCGAGATCGTCTGCCGCGGCGACGTCGTCATGTCCGGCTACTGGAACAACCCGACCGCCACCGCGGCCACCCTCAGGGACGGCTGGCTGCACACCGGTGACATGGGATCGTTCGATGCCCGCGGCTACCTGACCCTGCGCGACCGGTCCAAGGACGTGGTGATCAGCGGGGGCAGCAACATCTATCCCCGCGAGGTGGAGGAAGCCCTGCTGGAACACCCCGACGTGGTCGAGGCGGGCGTGGTCGGCGCGCCCGATGCGGAGTGGGGTGAGGTGGTGGTGGCGTTTGTCGTGGGCGAAGTCGATGCGGCTGCGCTCGACGCTCACCTGCTGGAACGCATCGCCCGGTTCAAACGGCCCAAGCGCTACGAGTTCATCGACGCCCTACCGAAGAACAGCTACGGCAAGGTGCTCAAACGCGAACTGCGGGACCGATTGAGTTCATAGCGCGAAGTTCATAGCACGAGACCACATCAGGCCGCGGATCAACTCCGTCGGCGGGATATCCTCGGCGGCAATCAATCCCGCGGGCGCACCACAGACCCAGTCGATCGCGTTGACCACCCGCGCCGCGGTAGACACACACCCGGCGTCGGTCACATCCAGCACCGGATGGGACAGACTGGTGCTCACCTCGATGCGGGGCTCGCCCTCGATGATCACCATGTGCACGCCCGACTGGCCCTCGGGCGGATACTCCCAATCCGGCGCCGCCGCAGGCGTGAGCCGGGTGGTGTGCTCGACGGTGATGACCGGAACACCACCGCGCAGGCCATCGGCGGCAAATCGCGTGCCGGCCAGCTGCCCGGGTTCGACTGTCAGCATCGTGCATTCGATCCGCTCGGTGGCGTACCACGGCTCGAACCGCTGGCCGACCTCGTCGAGTTCCACCCCCAGGCGGTCGGCGAGATTGCGCACCAGTCCGCCGAACATCGACGTGATTACTCCCGGCTGGAACGCCATCGGCAGGTCGTCGTCCGGAGTCGTACCGAAACCCATGGCGGTACCGGTGTATTCGTAGTCGTCATAGTTGCCGTAGTCGAAGATCTCCTTGATCGTCACCGACTCGGCACGGGTGACCAGACTGAGCGCGGCGTACGCCGCGGTGTCCCCCGAATAGCCGGGGTCGATGCCGTTGACATACAGCGAGGAGTTCCCTGCCGCGCAGGCCTGCTCAAGCGGAATCCTCAGCCAGTCGTCGGCCTGTCGCGGTGTCACCAGCCACACCATGGAGGTTCCGACCACGTTGATCCCCGCTGCCAGGAACCGCGACATCTGCTCGACGGCTTCCATCGGCCGGGTCTCGCCCAATGCCGTATAGACCACGCAGTCGGGCCCGAGTGCGATGAGCGCATCGATGTCGTCGGTCGCGATCACGCCCGTCGGCTCGCTGTGCCCACACAGGTCGGCAGCGTCACGCCCGATCTTGTCCGGGCCCGCCGCATGGACACCGACCAATTTCAGGTCGGGTCTGCCGATGACCGCCGCCAGCGAATGCCTGCCGACATTGCCTGTCGAAAACTGCACCACTCTGCGCATCATGACAACCTATATTGCCGACTGAAGTCAGCCAATGAATGAACCGGGGAACAAGGTGCCCGAAAAGACCCGACCTACGCCGAGGACGTGTACAGCGCCTTGAACTTGTTGAGTGACTGCTGAATATCGCCTTTGAGCGCGGCGGCCACCACCATGCCAATCGGCCCGAACAGGGCCGGCCCGCCGAGGTGCACGTCAAAGGTCACTTTCGCGCCCTCTCCGCCGTCCACCGACGCCGGTGAGATCTTTCCGATCAGCTTGACCTTTACCCCGCCACGGCCCTCGCCGTTGAGCGTCAGGGACTGCGGCGGCTTGTAGTTCACCAGCGTCCACTTCACGCGGTTCAACATGCCTTTGACTTCGACGATCGAGTCGATGACCGTGCCCTTTTCCAGGGTTTCGGGCAGCGCCGAGCGCCAGGCCCGGTGGATGCTGAGCCACTCGTCGTACCGGGACAGATCTGAGGCGTACTCCCACGCCTTCTCCGGCGGCAACGGAACATCGACGGAGACAGACAATTTGGCCATAATTTACTGCTGCGGTTCTTCTTTGTTGAGGGAGTTCTTCGCCGCTTCTTGCGCCTTGTCGACATGCTGGCTGTACTTGCCCTGCGTCTTCTCGTCGATGACGTCGCCGGCCTTGTCGATGGCCTGCTCAACCTTGTCAGCGTTCTGCGACAAAAGGCTCTTGGCCTTGTCCAGGAATCCCATCAGCCCACCCTATCTTCTCGATTCTCAACTGAACGCTGGCTATTGTCCCCGCAGCCAGCTATCTCCACAACCGACGCTTCTCCCCGAGGACCGTCCCCTGCACCCACCACAGCACCTCGATCAGTGTTGCCCCGACCAGTCCGATGCCCAACGCAATCGCGGTGACCTTGAGATTCGACGGGTCCAGCATGAACAGGCGTTGCGCCAGAGGCAGACTGAAAATCAGCACATACGCCAGGCCGGAGAACGCGACCAGCGCCACGCGCCACCACTCATACGGGCGGGCCACCACCGACAGCACCCACAGCGAGGACACCAGCAACGTGATCAGCGCCGCCGTCGAGGCCTGGGTCTGTTCCAGCAGGCCGGCCTCCCGGCCCTGATAGGCCACCAGATACGAGACGAAAGTGACGGTGCCGACCACCAGCCCCGACGGCAGCGCGGCCATCATCACCCGGCGCACGAAACCTGAATGGGCCCGTTCGTTGTTCGGGGCCAGCGACAAGATGAACGACGGGATACCGATGGTGAACCAGGCCGCGATGGTGACGTGGATCGGCTGGAACGGGAACAACAGCGGATCGGTGCCGAACAACTTGGACGACAATCCGGCCAGTGCAACCAGGATCGCCAGCAACACCGAGTACACGGTCTTGGTGAGGAACAGGTTCGACACCCGCTCGATGTTGCCGATCACCCGCCGACCTTCGCCGACTACATACGGCAGCGTGGCGAACTTGTTGTCCAACAACACGATCTGCGCCACCGCACGCGAAGCCGAACTACCCGATCCCATGGCGACGCCGATGTCGGCATCTTTGAGGGCCAGCACATCGTTGACGCCGTCGCCGGTCATCGCCACCGTGTGCCCACGCGACTGGAGAGCATGCACCATGGCCCGCTTCTGATCCGGGCGCACCCGGCCGAAAGTGGTGTACTCATCGAGGGTCTCGGCCAACTGCTCCGGTTCGTGCGGCAACTGGCGGGCATCCATCGTCTCGCCGTGCAGGCCCAGCTTCCCGGCGACCGCGCCGACCGACACCGCGTTGTCCCCGGAGATCACCTTGACCGAAACATGCTGGGAAGCAAAGTAATCGAGCGTGTCAGCGGCATCGGGACGGATCCGCTGCTCCAACACCACCAACGCGACGGGAGTCACCGTGCCCGGGGCCTGCGGCGCGTCGACCGCCAGATCGGACGACCCGACCAGCAGCACCCGCAGCCCCTGGGCGCCGATCTGCTCCGCTTCCTCGGCCACCGGTGAGCTGGAGTCCAACAACACATCCGGGGCGCCGATCACCCAGTTGCCATGCTCGCCGTAGGACGCGCCACTCCATTTGGTGGCGGACTTGAACGGGGCCGTCGCGGTGGCCGTCCAACCCGGCGGCGTCGCGAAAGCCTCGGCGATGGCCACCATGCTGGCGTTCGGCCTGGCGTCGTCGGCGGCCAGCTGCGCCAGCGCCGAAGCGACATCGCTCTCAGCGATCCTCTTGAGATCGCTGACCCGCATACCGTTTTCGGTCAACGTGCCCGTCTTGTCCGCACACACGACATCGACACGGGCCAAGCCCTCGATCGCGGGCAGCTCATTGACCAGACATTGCCGTCGGCCCAGCCGCACCACCCCGACCGCGAATGCGATCGACGTCATCAGCACCAGGCCTTCGGGCACCATCGGCACCAGCGCACCCACCATGCGCAGCACCGGTTCATGCCACACCGCATCGGTGGTGAAGATCTGACTCATGATGATCTCCAACGAATCTCGCCAACCGCCCTCGTTGGCGACGATGTCGTGGTAGGTCTGCTTGAGCGACTCCAGGATCCGGGGGTCGGTGGTGAACAACTGGGTGTAGATGGTGAGCAGGCCGGCAGGCACCAGCATGTAGGTGATGACCTGCAGGATCTTGTTGATGCCGTTGCGCAGTTCGGATTTCACCAAGGTGAACTTGGAGGCCTCTTCGGCGAGCTTGGCGGCATACGCCTCGTGCCCCACCTTGGTCGCGCGGTAGGCGCCGGAGCCGGCGACCACGAAACTGCCCGACATCACCGCGTCGCCCGCGGCTTTGACGATCGGGTCGGCCTCGCCGGTCAGCAGCGACTCGTCGACCTCAAGGTTGGACTCCTCGATGATCTCGCCGTCCACCACGATCTGGTCGCCCGGCCCGAGTTCGATGATGTCGTCGAGCACGACCTCCCCGGGCAGCACGGCGCGGCTACCGGATTCCCTGCGTACCGTGGGCTTGGCCTGCCCGACAATGGCCAGCTTGTCCAGGGTCTGCTTGGCCCGGACCTCCTGGATGATGCCGATCGCACTGTTGGCGATGATCAGCAGGCCGAACGCCCCGTTGATCAACGACCCGGTCGACAGCACGATCAGAAACAGCACACCCAGGATCGCGTTGATGCGGGTGAACACATTGCCGCGGATGATCTCCGAGATGCTGCGCGCCGCACGCGTCGGGACGTCGTTGCTTTTACCCTCGGCTACCCGCTGGGCCACCTCGGCATCGGTGAGACCAGTGGCAATGATCGTCGTCATCCGCGAAAAGTCCTCGTCCCGTCGGTGTCGTGGAGCTCAAGACGTCAGTTTGCCACCGGAAACAGGTCAGAACTCCCACCACGGGTCGAGTGCCGCAGACGCGGCGTCCACCCGCTGCCCCGGGCGCGGCACCGCGATCTGCACCCCGGCCGGGTCGGCCGCCGTCAGCAATCGGCGCACCGGATCGGCCCACGGGTGCGGGGCCAGCCGGAAGGTCGCCCAGTGGACCGGCACCAACAACCCGGACTCGGTGACGTCCAGATGGGCGCGCACCGCTTCCTCGGGATTCATGTGGATGTCGGGCCAACTCGGGTGATACGCCCCGACCGGAAGCAGGGTCAGATCGAAAGGTCCGTATTCCGAACCGATTTCGGAGAAACTCTTGGTGTAGCCGGTATCTCCGCCGAAGAACGCCCGGTGCTGAGGCCCGATGAACGCCCACGAAGCCCACAGCGTGGTGTTGCGCTGGAACAGCCGCCCCGAGAAGTGCCGGGCGGGCGTGCACACCAGGGTCAGCTCCCCGATCCGGTGGCTCTCGTTCCAGTCGAGCTCGATGATCCGGTCCTCGGGTATCCGCCACTTACGCAGATGCGCCCCGATGCCCAACGGCACCACGAACGGAGCCCGCTGGGTACGGGCCAACCCCATCACGGTCTCGATATCGAGGTGGTCGTAGTGATCGTGGCTGATCACCACGGCGTCGACGGCAGGCAGGGCCTCCAGCGGCAGCGGCGGCTCGTGCAGCCGCTGCGGACCCACCACCCGCGACGGCGAGCAGCGACGGCTCCAGACCGGATCGGTCAGCACCCGGTAGCCGTCGACCTCCACCAGCGCAGTGGAGTGCCCGTACCAGGACACCGCGCACGCGGCAGCTTCGCCGTCATTGTCAGAAGGTTCGACCAGCGGGATCGGCCCGCCCGGCCTACTGGCGGAGCCCGAGCCGAGCATCTCGGCGATCAGCATGCGCCACTCTTCGCGGCTCATGCTGACGCCGGGTGAGGCCGGCTCGACGTTGACGAACACACCGTCGGCGTACTGCAGGGACCGCTGCGCCACCGGGCGGATTTGGCGGGGCAGGGCCCCCACCGAGGCGTAGCTCCCGTTCAGCGCGCGTAACAACCACCCGCCGGCCAGCAGTGAAGCCGACCTGGCACCCAACCGCAGCGCAGCGCGCAACATGTCAGGCCCCGTTGAAGTTCGGCGGGCGCTTCTCGATGCGGGCCACCTGGGCTTCGATGACGTCCTGGCTACCCCACGCCTTGTCGAACAGCTCCTTGTGGACCGGCCACGACTCCTCGTAAGCACCGTCGTCGTTGAGCACCCGTTTGGCGTGCTGCAGGGCCAGCGGCGCGAACCCAGCCAGCTCGGCAGCCCACTTCTGCGCGTCGGCCAGCGTGCCGATGCGGTTGGCCATGCCGGTCTGCAGTGCGGTCTCCGCGGTGAGCCTCTCGGCGCCGAGCAGCATGCCGCGTGCCCGGCCGTAACCCACCAGCGAGGTCAGCCGCCGGATGCTCCAGTTGTCCAAGGCCAGGCCGTACTTCGCGACCGGAAACTGGAAGTAGGCCTCGGGCGCGACGACGCGCAGATCGCAGATCATCGACAAGATGACGCCCGCACCGATCGCCGGGCCGTTGATCGCGCCGATGACCGGAACCGGCGCCTTGTCGATCGCCAGGTTCAGCGCCAGCGCCTTGTCAGGGAGCTTCTCGGCCATGCCCGCGGCGTCGGTCAGGTCCGCGCCCGAGCTGAACACCGGACCCGCACCGGTCAGCACGATGGCCCGGATGTCCTGTTCAGCGGCATGCTCGACCGCTTCCCGCAAGCTGTCGACAAGCTCGCAGTTCAGCGCGTTGCGCCGCTCTTCGCGTTGCAGTTCCAGGGTCAGGACACTGCCGTCTCTGGTCACACCAATCATGTGGCCAGCCTATATAGGCTGGCGCCGTGAGTCGGATCGGCGCCCGCGCGCTTCGTGATGCAGTGCTCGACGAGGGCTCGTTCCAGAGCTGGGACTCCCCACCCCTGGAGGTCGCCACCAGCGCCGATTACCGCCGCGAACTGGCCGAGGCATCGGCGAAGACCGGGCTCGACGAATCCGTGCTGACCGGGGAAGGCACCATCTTCGGCCGCCGCGTGGCCGTGGTGGCCTGCGAGTTCGATTTCCTGGCCGGGTCGATCGGGGTGGCGGCCGCCGAACGGATCACCGCCGCGGTGACGAGAGCCACAGCCGAGCGGCTGCCGATCCTGGCCTCCCCGAGCTCCGGCGGGACCCGGATGCAGGAAGGCACCGTGGCCTTTCTGCAGATGGTCAAGATCACCGCCGCCGTCGAACTGCACAAGCAGGCCCACCTGCCCTACCTCGTCTACCTGCGCCACCCCACCACCGGAGGGGTGTTCGCCTCCTGGGGTTCGCTGGGGCACGTCACCGCCGCCGAGCCCGGCGCGCTGGTCGGCTTCCTCGGGCCCAGGGTCTACGAGCACCTCTACGGCGAACCGTTCCCGTCCGGGGTGCAGACCGCCGAGAACCTGCACGCCCACGGCGTCATCGACGGCGTGGTGCCGCTCGCACTGCTGCGCGACACCCTGGACCGCACGCTGCGGGTGGTGTCCGACGCGCCTGGTCCGGCACCCGCGGCGGCGGCACCCGAGCCGCTGCCCGACGTGCCGGCCTGGGATTCGGTGCAGGCGTCGCGGCGACCGGACCGGCCCGGGGTCGGGTACCTGCTGCGGCATGGCGCCACGGACCGGGTGCTGCTCTCCGGTACCGAGCGCGGCGAGGCCGCGACGATGCTGCTCGCGCTGGCCCGCTTCGGCGGGCAACCCGCGGTGGTACTAGGTCAGCGACGCATCGTGGGCGGGCTGGTCGGGCCGGGCGCCCTGCGTGAGGCCCGGCGTGGCATGGCGTTGGCGGCCGGACTGCAGCTGCCGCTGGTACTGGTGATCGACACCCCTGGCCCGGCCCTGTCGATCGAGGCCGAGCAGGGCGGGCTGGCCAGTGAAATCGCCCGGTGTCTGGCCGAATTGGTCACGCTGGACACCCCTACCGTCTCGGTGCTGATGGGTCAGGGCAGCGGCGGGCCGGCCCTGGCGATGGTGCCCGCCGACCGGGTGCTGGCCGCCGCCAACGGCTGGCTGGCCCCACTACCGCCCGAAGGTGCCAGCGCCATCGTGTACCGCGACACCGCGCATGCCGCGGAACTGGCTGCCGCGCAAGGGGTTCGCTCGGTGGACCTGCAACGCCACGGCATAGTCGATGTGATCGTCCCCGAAACACCCGACGCCGCTGACGAACCGCGGGCGTTCACCCAGCGGCTGTCGGGCGCCATCGCCGGCGAGCTTGCCCAGTTGCGCGCGGTGCCCGGCGAGCAGCGGCTGCAGACCAGGCTGGACCGCTACCGGCGGATCGGGCTCGGCTGACGGCACGAGCCGGGGGAGTCTCACACTTCGATCGGCGGATGCAATCGATCCATCGTGTACTGCCGATCTCGCCGCGCGGCCCACGAACTGGCGGCCAGCGAGCCGGCCAGTACACCGAGCAGCACCGCGATCGCGACCCACAACCGTGAGTCGATCCCGCCGACGATCAACTGGCGAAGACCGTTGACCGCGTATGTCATCGGATCGACCGGGTGCAGTATCTGGAAAGGTTTGGCGGTGGTCTCCACCGGATAGATGCCGCCGGCCGAGACCAGTTGCAGCATCAAGAAGGCCAACGTCACCACCCGGCCCACCGACACCCCGAACAGTGCGTTGAACGCCTGGATCAAAGCCAGGAACGCACCCGCCACCAACAGCAGGAACGCCACGGTGGACAGCGGGTACTTCGCTTGCAGCCCCACCCCGAAATGCACCACCACGTACATCACGACGACCTGACAGAACACGATCAGCAGGGCAGGCCAATAGGACGCCAGCACCACGCGCAGCGCCCCCAGACCGTTGACCACCGGGCGGGACTGCAACGGCTTCAACAACATCCAGATGATGAGCGCACCGATGAACAAGGCCAGCGGCAGGAAGAAGGGCGCGAAACCGGTGCCGAAGGTGGCAGCCGGATTGTGGGTCTGGATGTCCAGCGCCACAGGCGCGGCCAGGGTCCGCGCCACCTCGGTGCGCTGCTGCGGGGTCCACGACGGGACCTGGGTCGAGCCCTCCTTGAGCGCGGTGGCCAGTTGCTGGTTTCCGGCCTGAAGCTTCTCCGTACCGGCGGCGAGTTCACCTGCCCCACTGGACAGTTGGCGCCCACCGTTGGTCAGCTGCACCAGACCGCCGTTGAGCCGCTGGGCGCCCTCGTTGAGTTGGTGTGCCCCGTCGCGCAATTTGACGACGTCGGAGCGCAAACCGCCGGTGACCGCCTTGGTGATGAACACCCGCAGTTTGCTGTTCGGATCGCCCAGCTCGTTCTCCAACTGGGTGGCGTTGTCCCTCAGACGGATCAGGCCCTCGTCGGTGGTCGGGTCGAGACCCCGTGCCTGCAGCAGCCGTTGCGCACCGGCCAGGAACTCCCCGGTGTCGCGCACCGCGGGGTCCGGGCTGTTGCGCAGCAAGCCGACCGCCTGGTCGACGATCGCGGCAGCCTGCGCCTGGTCGATGTTCAGTGCCGCGATCCGGTCGGTGGTCGAGCGCACCGCACCCGACAACCGCTGCGCGGCCATGCCGACCTCGTTGGGATCCAGGCCAAGTCCGCTGACCCGGTCCAGCACCGTGAGCAACGGATCGGTCGCCGTGTCGACCGCCGTCGACAGTTGCCTGGTACCCGCGGCCAGCTGCGCGGACCCGTCACGCGCGGTGACCAGACCCGTGGTCAGCGCGTCAGCTCCAGTGGACAATCGGTGCGCGCCGTCATTGGCGGCCGCACTCCCGGTGGCCAGCTGCTGCGCGCCGTCAGCCGCCTTCACCAGGCCGGCTCCGGCGTCGGTCAATCCGGTCAGCACGGTGCCGACCGTGCGTTCGCCGATCTTGCCGTTGATCTGGTTGATCACCTCACGGGCCGCGTTCTGGCCGATGATCGACCCCAGGTAGTTGTTGGCATCGTTGAAGGTGAAGCGGATGTTGGCCTGATGCGGCGACCCACCCGACGGTGACGAGATGCTGGTGCTGAAATCCTCCGGCAGCGTGATCGAGAAGTAGTACTTGCCGTCGGCCACGCCCTCGGCCGCCTCCTGCGCCGAAACCCGGTGCAGCTGAAGCTGACCCGAGTCGACCAACGCATCAGCGACCTCGTCTCCGGCCTTGATCAGCTGTCCTTCGGCGACGGTGCCCTGGTCCTCGTTGACCAAGGCCACCGGAACCTTGTCCACCTCACCGAACGGGTTCCAGAACGCCCACAGATACATCGCGCCGTACAGCAGCGGCAGCAGGATGACCGTCACCAGCGCGATCCGCGGCATCGTGCCGCGCGAGAAACGTTTGAGGTCGGTACCCAACGACATTCCGGCTAGCACAGCTACTCGCCACCTTTCTGCGAACCGGCCAGCTCGGCCAGCGTCGTGTTGGGAACTGCCACCTGCGCCCGTACGGCCGAGGCCAGATGGCCGGGCACCCCGTTGACCGTCGCGGTGATCACGGTCTGCTTCTCCCCCAGCGCGATCAGCCGCCCCAGCAGGATGTCGCGGTTGCGGTCATCGGTGAGGTGGTCGAGGTTGCCGACCACCAGCAGCGGCGGGCTCGCGGTATTGGCCAGCGCGATGCGCAGCAGGATCTGGTCGAGCTCGGTGAGCCCGTCGAAGTACGCCGTCAGCGACGGCAACGGCAGATCACCGAACACCGGCGCGCACATAGCGGCCAGCGCGTCGTCGTCGGCGCGACCCACCAGCGTGTACCAGGGCGCGTCCCACCGGCGTTGCTCGGTCACCAGGTCGCGCACCGTCACCGACTCCGACACGGTGTCGAGTTCGTCGATCCCGGCGAGCGCGGCGGAGCGGAAGATGTCCGGCGCCCGGGTACGCCCGAAAACCGTCAGCTGCCCGCGCGCCGTTTTCATCCGCCCGGCCAGTGTCATCAGCAGTGCGGTGCGACCGGTACCCGCCGACGCAACCAGAACCGTGACACCGCCTTCGTCGATGTCGAGGTCGATGGGCCCGTATACCGGGCCCCATGGGCCGTGCATCGCGATGGCACGCGCGGTGATGGCCGGTGGCTTCTGCTCGTCCTCGCCGGTGTCGGGCTCGGGAGTTTGCTCAGGCATGGCCCAATCACAACACATCCGGCCGGTGCGCACAGGCAACCGCAAACCCCGCCGCCGTGCCGATTCTTGGGTGAACCCTGCGAAAACGCTTGGAGACTTCCGGTGACGACGGTCGCGCCCAACCCTCGATGCGTCATTGCCGAACTGACGCAACCGATTTGAGAACCACGATCTCGCAGCGAATCGTGTTGACATCTGCCTCGTGTAAGGTCTCTAATGAAACCGCGCTTCGTTAGGTGAGGCTCCTACACGAACACAGGCCACTGATCCGACGACGTCGAGAGACGCCCAGGGTTAGGACAGGTCTTCCCGGCCTAAGGGATGACCCGAAGTGGCTTCCCGCCCCTGGTGGGACACGTCGTGTAGTGCCAAAGCTCTGATGAGGAAGTGCTCGCGCCGGTCGGCGCGTTCGGCCATGTGCCCAGCTTCCTCTTCAGCGTGTTTGCATCTGACGGTTGCGTCAAGACCAGCGGCGCCCAGTGCGCCCGACAGCGAGGAGGTGACGACGACATGACGTCGAGTGACAGTCCGTATCCCAGTCCGATTCGAAAACGTCTGTCCATAAACATCTTTCCGCTGTCGATGACTGCCTAGATCCGCCACCCCGGACACCCGCGGTGGGTGGCTGCCGCATGCCTGTCGACGCGGAGAGCTCCGATTCAACTGGAGATGATCCGATGCAGCGCAACACCTTTCTTCGTCATGCCCAAAGCGTGGTCAAGGGCCTCATCGCCTGGATCCACACAAGGGCATCACTGACCCCGCAGGAGCGGCACAACCTGAGGATGAGCAACACCCCGGTGGCGGTCCTGACCGCGTCCCTGGGCGGCGGCTCGCATACCGCCCGATAACCGGGCAATCCCAGATGCCGTGGAATCAACCATTTTTCACGTAGTCAACGACGTGAACTGACACCTTCCATACCGCACCGCACCCCCGCTGGGCGGAGTGATCGGCGGCGGCATCAGGGCCGTCGACGCGGCAGGTGCGACGATGTACAGATGACCGAGTCAAGGACCTACCCGCCCGGAGTGCCCTGCTGGGTGGATACCGACCAGCAGGATGTGGCTGCCGCCCAAGACTTTTACGGTCAGCTGTTCGGCTGGACGTTCGAGAACGTGCTGCCCGAGGATGCCGAGCAGACCTACCTGATCGCCACGCTGGACGGTCACGACGTGGCCGCGATCGCGTCTGCGCAGACCGGGGACGAGATCACCTGGAACACCTATGTCGCGGTGACCGACGCCGATACGACGGCCGAGGCGGTCACGGCCGCAGGTGGGACCGTGACCAGCGGGCCCGTCGACGCGGGGCCCGGTGGGCGGCAGGCCGGTTGTACCGATCCCCGCGGCGGGCACTTCAAGCTGTGGCAGCCGCGACGACGCCTCGGCGCCCAGCTGGTCAATGTTCCCGGCGCCTGGAATTTCAGCGACCTGCAGACAACCGATCCGCAGGCCGCCGCGACCTTCTACGGGCCGCTGTTCGGCTGGGAATTCGACAACGCCGGCTTCGCGACGATGATCCGCCGTCCGGGATACGCCGACCATCTCGCCGCCACCATCGACCCCGGCATCAGGGAACGGCATGCCGCCACCGGTACCCCGCCCGGGTTCTCCGATGCGGTCGGCTGGATCGGACAGCTGGCGGACGAACAGCAGCCCGAACACTGGCAGGTGACGTTCGCGGTGGCCGACCGCGACGAATCCGCGACACTGGCCGAAACGCTCGGCGCCGCCGTGGTTTCCAGCGCGGACACCGAGTGGACGAACACCGCCCTGATCCAGGACCCGCAAGGCGCGCGGCTGGTCCTGAGCCAGTTCATCCCGCCGACGGACTGATCACCGAGCGGTGCCTGGTGGTGTAGGTCAGCACAGCCGCGGCGATGAGCACCTCGAGCAGCGCCAGCAGCGTCGCCGTCGTCATCATCGCCGAGGTCTGGACGGGCGCCACCACACCATGGTGATGCGCAGGCATGGGGGTGTGCAGGGCGATCATCGCCAGGCTCATCAGCGCGATCGTGCACCAGACGCCGGAGGTACCGCGCCGCCACAGATGACCGGCGCAGTACAGACAACCCACGATCATCGCCGCGAGCACCGCGGCGGCCACCGGGTTGGCGGTCGCGCCGAGCAAGACGACGTGCAGGCCCGCCGAACTGACCGCCAAAAACGCACACGCCCGCCGCCCGAGAACGCTGCAGGCGTGTGCGGCCGACATAGCTTCATCGTCGCAGCAATCAATTGTCGGCGCTGCCGAAACCCCGGTGCGTGTTTGCGTATCGCCGTAGCGTCTGCCAGATGACGAACTTCGCAGCCCGCCCGGCCCGGTCGCGACTGGCGATGGGCACAGTCCTTCTCACCGCCGCACTGATGACTGCGTGTTCGACCGACACGAACTCGACTGAAGCGACGACAAACCCGGATAGTGCCAAGGGCGAATCGACGGCGGGCCGAGTCGTGGTGATCACCACCGGGGGGACCATCGCGACGAGCACCGACGCCAACGGCGTGCGCCGCCCGACGGTCAGCGGTGCCGATCTGGCGGCAGGCCTGGACGTCCAGATCATGGATGTCATGAAGAAGGACAGCTCGCAGCTCACGCCGGCCGACTGGGACGTGATCGGAGCGGCCGCCAAGAAGGCGGTGGCCGAAGGTGCTTCCGGTGTGGTCATCACCCATGGCACCGACACGATGGAAGACACCGCGATGTGGCTGGACGTCACCTACAACGGGCCGGCACCGATTGTGCTGACCGGGGCGCAGCGCAGTTCCGACGCGCCGGATGCCGACGGGCCGACAAACCTGCGGAACGCGCTGACCGTGGCGTCCAGTCCCGCAGCCCGCGACCAGGGCGTAATGATCACGTTCGCCGGTGACGTCTTCCAGGCCTTGGGGACGCACAAGGTGAACACCCAGGATCTCCACGCGTTCGGTGGCACAGCACCGATCGGAACGGTTGCCGATGACACCTTCAAACTCGACCACCCCGCACAGCGACCGTTCCTCGGTGAGGTACCGGCGGTCAGTGCACCGCGGGTCAACGTTGTCGCGGCCTACCCGGGCGACGGCGCAGGCCCCATCGACGCCGCGGTGGCCGCGGGAGCGCGCGGAATCATCGTGGAGGCACTGGGATCTGGCAATGCGGGTGACGGCGTGGTGGACGCGGTACGTCGCCACGCGCCGGCCGGGGTGGCCTTCGGAATCTCCAGCCGTGTCCCGACCGGGGACGTCATCGCCGAATACGGTCCCGGCGACGACATGGTGAAGGCCGGCGCGGTGATGGTTCCCCACTTACGGCCGAGCCAGGCGCGGGTGCTGATGATGGCGGCGCTGGCCACCGGTAAGCCGGTGGGCGACGTGATCAAGCGTTGGGGCTGAGTTATCCCGGTTATCCGGCGTCGAGCCCGAGAAGCTTGACGCTTTCGTCGCGCATGTCGACCTTGCGGATCTTGCCGGTGACCGTCATCGGGAATTCGTCCACCACGTGCACATAGCGTGGGATCTTGTAGTGGGCCAGTTTGCCCGTGGCGAAGGCCCGTACCGCCTCGGCATCCAACGGGGCGCGGCCCGGTTTCATCCGGATCCAGGCGCAGATCTCTTCCCCGTACTTCGCGTCGGGAACCCCGATCACCTGCGCATCGTCAATGTCGGGGTGGGTGTAGAGGAACTCCTCGATCTCCCGCGGGTACACGTTCTCACCGCCGCGGATCACCATGTCCTTGATCCGGCCGACCACCGTGCAGTAGCCGTCCGCACGCATCACCGCCAGATCCCCGGTGTGCATCCAACCCTCGGCATCGATCGCCTCGCCAGTCTTGGTCTCCTCGTTCCAATAGCCGAGCATCACCGAGTAACCGCGGGTGCAGAACTCACCGGGCTGCCCGCGCTCGACCGTCTCGCCGGTGTCCGGGTCCACGATCTTGACCTCGATGTGCGGATGCGCCCGCCCGATGGTGGCGGTACGACGCTCGAGATCGTCGTCGACCAGCGTCTGGCACGACACCGGTGACGTCTCGGTCATGCCGTAACAGATCGCCACCTCGGCCATGTGCATTTCCGCCACCACATGCTTCATCACCTCGACCGGGCACACCGAGCCGGCCATGATCCCGGTCCGCAGCGAGGACAGGTCGAAGTGGGCGAAGTCGGGATGACCCAGCATCGCGATGAACATCGTCGGCACCCCGTACAGCGCGGTGCACCGCTCGGATTCGACGGCGGCCAACGTGATCCCGGGATCGAACCCCGGCGCCGGGATCACGATCGTCGCACCGTGGGTCAACGCCCCGAGATTGCCCATCACCATGCCGAAGCAGTGATAGAACGGCACCGGGATACACACCCGGTCACCGGCGCCGAAGTTGATCAACCCGCCGACGAAGAACCCGTTGTTGAGGATGTTGCGATGGCTCAATGTCGCGCCCTTGGGGAACCCGGTTGTCCCCGAAGTGTATTGGATGTTGATCGGATCGGTGTTGGACAACTCGGCGTTCCGGGCACGCACCTGGTCCTCGCCGACCTGTTCGGTACGCAAGCGGTCCAAATCCAGGGTGCCGAGGAAGATGATGTCTTTCAGCGCCGAACATTCCGCCGCCACCTCGGCCACCATCGTCACATAGTCCGAGGACTTGAACGCAGTGGCCGCCACCAGGGTCCGAACGCCCGATTGCTTGAGTACGTAGGCCAATTCGTGGGTGCGGTACGCCGGGTTGATGTTGACCAGGATCGCGCCGATCTTGGCCGTGGCGAGCTGCAGGATCACCCACTCGGCGCAGTTGGGCGCCCAGATCCCGACGCGATCGCCCTTGGCCACACCCCGTGCCATGAGCCCCCTTGCCACCAGATCGACCTCGACATTGAGCTCGGCGTAGCTCCAGCGTCGCCCCGACGCCACCTCGACCAGTGCTTCGGCGTCCGGCCCGGCGGCCACCATGCGCTCGAAGTGCGCCCCGATGGTCTCCTCGAGCACGGGTACATCGGTGGGGCCCGCGTCATACGACTTCATCGCCGTGTTCATTCCACAAGGTCCTCGTATCGGTATTCGGTGGAAATCGGTTGGCCCGCTCCGTGAGCCGCATCCTCACGCTTGCGCAACTCGACGCGCCGGATCTTGCCCGAGATGGTCTTGGGCAGGTCGAAGAACTCGACCCGGCGCACCTTGAGATATGGCGCAAGATGATCGCGGGCATAGGCCATCACATCTTTTGCCGTGTCCGCGTTGGCTTCCCAGCCATCGGCCAGCGCGACATAGGCCTTGGGCACCGCCAGGCGGGTGTCATCGGGTTGCGGCACCACCGCGGCCTCGACCACGGCCGGATGCTCGATCAGCACACTCTCCAACTCGAACGGCGACACCTTGTAGTCGCTCGACTTGAACACGTCATCGGTGCGGCCGATGTAGGTGATGAAGCCGTCCTCGTCGCGGCCGGCGACGTCGCCGGTGTGATAGTAACCGCCGGCCATCACCGCCTCATTGCGTTGCGGGTCACCGAGATAGCCGGTCATCAGGTTGTGCGGGTGCGCCGCCAGGTCCAGGCAGATCTCCCCCTCCTCGGCCGGCGTCCCGGTGATCGGGTCCACCAGCACCACCGGAACCCCCGGCATCGGACGGCCCATCGAACCGGGCTTCACCGGCTGTCCCGGGGTATTGCCGACCAGCAGCGAGGTCTCGGTCTGGCCGAAGCCGTCGCGGATCGTCAGCCCCCAAGCTCTTTCAACCTGAGCGATCACATCGGGATTCAAAGGCTCACCGGCGCCAAGGATCTCGCGCAGCCCCTCGGGCCGCTCCCCCAGGTCGGCCTGGATCAACATGCGCCACACCGTCGGCGGGGCACAGAACGTGTTGACCTTCGCCCGGCGCAACTGGTCCAGCAGTGCCGCGGCATCGAAGCGTGCGTAGTTGTAGACGAAGATCGTCGCCTCGGCGATCCACGGCGCGAAGAAGCAGCTCCAGGCGTGCTTGGCCCAGCCGGGTGAGCTGATCGCCAGGTGCACATCGCCGGGTTTGACGCCGATCCAGGCCATCGTGGTCAGATGCCCGACGGAGTAGGAGACCTGAGAATGTTCCACCAGCTTGGGCTTGCTGGTGGTGCCCGAGGTGAAGTAGATGAGCATCGGGTCGTCGACCGTGGTGCACGCTTCGAACCGGCGCGGTGATACTTCGTACGCGTCGGTATAGCGATGCCAGCCGACGGGAGCGTCGCCCACCACGACCCGCACATAGTCCCCCGGCACCTCGGCGAACTTGACCGCATCGGCGGTGTTGGCGATGGCGAACCGCGCGCCGCCGCGCGTGATGCGATCGGACAGATCTGCCGGCCCCAGCGCTCCGGTGGTGGGCATGATGACCGCGCCGAGTTTGGCGATGGCCAGCATGGCCTCCCACAACTCGACCTGATTGCCGAGCATCAACAGGACCCGGTCCCCCTTGCCTACGCCGAGACCCTGCAGCCAGGCCGCGACACGATCGGACCGCTGCGCCATCTCGGCAAACGTGACCTGCTGTTCGGAACCGTTCTCCTCGACGATCCACAGCGCCGGGCGGTCGTTGCCCCTGGCGATCGCGTCGAACCAGTCGAGCGCCCAGTTGAAGGTGCCGCTGATCTGCGGCCAGGCGAACTCCTCGACGGCCCGGCCGTAATCGGCGATGGTGGCGACCAGCTGGTCACGGGCACTGCGGTAGCGGTCCGTGTTGCTCGCGACGACAGTCATGACAGTTATGCTCTACGTCACACTCGGTTGTCCGCTACCCCCGAAAGTGGGTACCTACGATGCGCCCCTGGTTGCTGCGGCCTCGCGACGCCGACGCGATGCGCGCCGAGCTGCGCCGCATGGCCACCGACACCGGGCTTCCGCTGACCTTCGGCGGGCAGGTGCACGACGACACCCTGCTGCTGAGCGAGTTCTTCGGCACCCGCACCGGCGCCATGCGCGGGCTCGCGGTGCTGCCCCGCGCCGGGCTGGGCGGGGCCAGCGTGGCGGCGCGTCGCCCAATCTCGGTGCCCGACTACCGGCGTGCCTCGACCATCACCCACGACTACGACGAGCCCGTGCTGTCCGAGGGAATCCGTTCGATCCTGGCGGTGCCGGTCGTCGTCGACGGCACCGCCCGGGCCGTGCTCTACGGAGCCCACCGCACCAGTGCGCCGATCGGCGATCGCACCGCGGCCGCGATGGTGGCCTCGGCGCAGCGGTTGAGCGACGAGCTACGCGTTCGCGACGAGGTAGACCGACGCATGCGTCTCCGCGAAGCCGCCCTGACCACCTTCACCGACGCGACGGCCGACACCGAGCAGATCCGAGAGGTGCACGCCGACCTGCGCCGGCTGGCCGCCGACACCCCGGACCTGGCGGGGCCATTGCGCGACCTCGCCGACCGGTTGGCGGTCGCCTTGCGCGGCGACCCGCCGGCCAGCGCACCCTTGACTGTCCGCGAGGTCGACGTGCTGGCACAGGTCGCCCTGGGTTGCACCAATGCCGAAGCAGCCCAGCGGCTCTCACTCAAACCGGAAACCGTGAAGGCTTACCTGCGCAGCGCGGCAGCCAAGCTCGGGGCCCGCAACCGTCACGAAGCGGTGTCCAAGGCCCGGCGGCTGCGACAGATTCCTTGACTTCGGCGAATCGCCCGAAACAGTTGCGCTGAAGATTGCGGTCACCAGGTAGCCGCGATCTTCAGCGCAATACTCAGCACAGCGCGCCACCTCGCGCTGAGAGAATGGCCTACATGACCCTGAGTGAGCCGTTGATCAAGCCGTTCCGCATCGCAATTCCCGACGCCGACCTGGACGACCTCAAGCAGCGTCTGAACCGGACCCGCTGGCCCGAGGCCGAGTGCGTCGACGACTGGACCCAGGGCATCCCGCTGGAATACACGATGGACCTGGCCACCTACTGGGCCAACGAGTACGACTGGCGCGCCCGTGAGGCCGCGCTGAACCGATTCGACCACTTCACCACCGAGATCGACGGGCTCGACATCCATTTCATCCATCAGCGCTCCGGGCGCGAGGATGCGTTCCCGCTGCTGATCACCCACGGCTGGCCCGGATCCATCGTCGAATTCCACAAGGTGATCGAGCCGCTGACCGCAGCCGGATTCGACGTGGTGTGCCCGTCACTGCCCGGCTACGGGTTCTCCGGGAAGCCGAGCGCGACGGGTTGGGGCATCGGGAAGATCGCGCAGGCATGGGACACGTTGATGACGCGACTGGGGTACGAGCGCTACGGCGCCCAGGGGGGCGACTGGGGTGCCGCGGTGACGACGCAGATCGGCCGCAACGTCGGCTCCTGTGTCGGCATTCACGTCAACATGCCGATCGCGCAGCCGCCGGCCGAGGGCATGGGCGAGATGACCGAGGACCTGGAGAAAGCCCTGGCCCGCATCGACTACTACCGCAAATGGGATTCGGGCTACATGAAGCAGCAGTCGACCCGGCCGCAGACCGTCGGGTACGGACTGGTGGACTCCCCCGCCGGTCAACTGGCCTGGATCGCGGAGAAGTTCTGGTCCTGGATGGACTGCGACGGAAACCCAGAAAACGTGGTGCACCGCGACGAGTTGCTCGACAACGTGATGCTGTACTGGCTCACCGCGTCGGCCGCGTCGTCGGCCCGGCTGTACTGGGAGAGCCACAGCACTTGGGGCGGTGGCGAATACGTCAGCCTGCCCACCGGAATCGCGTCGTTCCCGCTCGAGATCCTGCGCGCTCCGCGCAGCTGGTGCGAGACCGGCTACAACGTCACGCACTTCACGACGATGCCCCGCGGCGGACACTTCGCGGCCTTCGAACAGCCGGAGTTGTTCGTCGAGGATGTGAAGGCGTTCTTCGACACCGTGCGGTGATTCCTTTACACCATCTGACGCTGCCAACGAAGATGTGGATAAGGGCCAGGGGCGTGGGCGCGGAGCTCAGGCCAGCGAATCCACCCAGGCCCGGTGCAACGCCGCGTAGGCGCCGTCGGCCCGGCCGATCAGATCCGCCGGCGCACCGTCCTCGATGATGCGGCCGTGCTCGAGCACCAACACCCGGTCGGCGATCTGCACCGTGGACAGCCGGTGTGCGATCACCAGCGCGGTGCGGTCGGCCAACACGGTTTCCAACGCGCGCTGCACCATTCGTTCGCTCGGGATGTCCAGTGAGGACGTCGCCTCATCCAGGATCAGGACAGCCGGATCAGCCAGGAATGCCCGGGCGAACGCCACCAGCTGACGCTGCCCCGCCGAGAGCCGGCCGCCGCGCTTGGCCACATCGGTGTCATACCCATCGGGCAAGGAATCGATGAACCGGTCCGCGCCGACGGCCGTGGCCGCCGCCCGCACCTGCGCATCGCTGGCATCGGGCCGCCCGAACCGGATGTTGTCGGCAACCGTCCCGGAGAACATGAAGTTCTCCTGGGTGACCATCACGACGTGGCGGCGCAATTCGGACTGCGCCAGCTCACGCAGATCCACACCGTCGAGAGTCACCGACCCGGCCGTGGGGTCGTAGAACCGGGCGATCAGCTTGGCGATGGTGGTCTTGCCCGCACCGGTGGTGCCCACCAGTGCCACGGTCTGACCGGCCGGCACCTCGAGCTCAAAGCCCGGCAACACCGGCCGCCCACGCGCGTACTCGAACCGCACATCGTGAAACCCGATGGCACCCTTGGGCTCCGGTAGTGAGACGGGATGTGCCGGATCGGCAATGGCGGGCTGCTGCGCCAGCACCCCGGCCAGCTTCTCCAGCGCCGAGGACGCCGACTGGAAGGTGTTGAAGAACTGCGAGATCTCCTGCATCGGCTCGAAGAACATCCGCAGGTAGAGCAGGAACGCGGCCAGCGTGCCGATCGTCATCTCGCCGGTCAGCACCCGGTAGCCGCCGTACAGCAGCACCACACCGGTGGTGAGGTTGCCGACCAGCTTGACCCCGGGCATGAAGATCGCCAGCAGCTTGAAGGTCTTTTCGTTGATCGCCCGGTACTCGTCGGCGACGTCGTCGAAGATCTCCTGATTCCGCGGCTCGCGCCGGTAAGCCTGCACGGCCTTGATGCCGGTCATGGTCTCGACGAACTGCACGATCACCAGCGCCGCGCTTTCGCGCACCAACCGGTACGTCTTGCCCGACTCGTTGCGGAACCACCACACCAGGCCGACCAGGATCGGGAAGGCCGCCAGGCACATCAAGCCCAGTCGCCAATCGAGAGCCACCAACAGGACGGCCGTGCCGAACAACGTCAGCACCGCGGTGATCAGACTGTCGAAACCGGTTTCCAGCATGTCCTGGATGGCCTCGACGTCGTTGGTGGACCGGCTGACCACTCGGCCCGAGGTATAGCGGTCGTGGAAGGCCACATCGAGCCTGCCGAAATGCCGGAACACCCGGCGGCGCAACTCCAGCAGCACCCGCTGCCCGACCCGCCCGGAACGCCGCAGGAAGAACATCCGGCTGATCGCCTGCACGATCACCACGGCGCACAACGTCCCGACGACGAGCATCAGCTCGCGGGCCTGACCGCCCTCGAGGATCGGCGGGATGCCGCGGTCGATTCCGCGCTGCACCAGGATCGGAACCGAAAGCCGGGCAGCGTTTTCCACGACGACCACGAGTGCCAGCACCGCGACCGTCCACCGGAAAGGGCGCAGCAACGACATGAGCAGCGCCCGGGCCTCCCGGCGCCGGGGCAGGCTTTCGTCGATGGGGAGCGCGGAACTGCCGTCACCGACGTGGTCACCGGTGACGGCGTCGGCGCTGTCGTCTTCGTCGTCGGTGACGCGCCCGCGCCACTGCGTGGTGCTCATCGGCGCTGCACCTCCGCACTGAGATGTGGTGGCTCGCCCACTTCGTCGATGGCTGCCCGCTCAGCGTGCCCACGCTGCAGCCGGCCCAGCTCCTCGTCGTCCTCCCACTCGCAGCTGCGCTCGGAAGCGTCGTCGAGCTGGTCGTCGGCGGCCAGCAGGTAGCGGTATTGCGGTACCTGCGCCAGTAATTGGGCGTGGGTCCCGATGTGGGTGATGGTGCCGCCCTGTAGGAGCGCGACCTTGTCGGCCAACAGCACGGTTGATGCCCGGTGCGCGACGATGATGCCCGTCACCCCACGCAGCACCCGGCCCAGCGCCTCGGTCACGACGGCCTCGGTGTGGACATCCAGCGCCGACAGGGTGTCGTCGAGCACCAGGATCTTGGGCGCCGCCAGGATGGCCCGGGCCAGCGAAAGGCGTTGGCGCTGCCCGCCGGACAGACTCATGCCCTGCTCCCCGATCCGGGTGTCCAGGCCGAACGGCAGGTCGTAGACGAACTGTGCGGCCGCGACCTCGATGGCCTGGCCCAACTGCTCGTCGGTGGCATCGGCACGGCCCAGCCGCAGGTTCTCTGCCACCGACATCGAGAACAGCGTCGGATCCTCGAATGCCGTGGCCACGGTCTGCCGCAGCGCCGGCAGGCTCAGCTCGCGGATGTCGCGGCCGTCGATCAGGATCTGGCCTTCGGTGACGTCGTAGAGCCGTGAGAACAGGGCGGCCAGTACCGATTTGCCCGAGCCGGTCGCACCGACCAACGCCAGCGTCTGCCCCGGCTCCACCACCGCATCGACATGGCGGAGGGCCCATTCGTCGCCGTCCGGGAACGTGAAGCCCACGTCCCGCAGTTCCAGCCGGCCACCTCGCGGCGGCTGCGCGACCGGGCCGTCGGCGATATCGACCGGGGCATCGAAGATCTCGGCGATCCGGTTCGCGGCGGTGAACGACTCCTGGGTCATCGACAACAGAAAGCCCAGCGACGCGATCGGCCACACCAGCGACAGCATCATCGTGATGAACGCGACCAGGGTGCCCATCGTGACGTGGCCGTGGCCCGCCGCGTACGCACCGAAACCCAGCACCACGATCAGCGTGAGGTTGGGGATGACCTCCAGCACGGTCCAGAACTTCGCGGACACGCTCACCCTGGCGAACTGGGTGTCATACAGCTGCGTGGCCTGCTCGTCGAACCGGTCGAAGACGTAATCCTCGCGGCCGAACGCCTTGACCACCCGCAGCCCGAGCGCGGCCTCCTCGACATGGGTTGCGACATGGCCGGTCTGGTCCTGCGCCAACCGCGACAGCCGGGTGTACTCCCGCTCGAAATGCAGCACAGTCGCCGCGATCGGCACGATCGACACCAACACCACCACGCCCAGCGGCCAGTACATGGCCAGCAGGATCGAGGTCACCACCACGATCTGCAGGGTGTTGAGGATCAAGAACACCAACCCGAAGGACAGGAACCGGCGGATGGTCGACAGGTCGTTCATCACCCGCGACAGCAGCTGCCCGGACTGCCAGCGGCCGTGGAAACTCATCGGCAGGATCTGCAGCCGCGCATAGAGATCCTTGCGGATGTCGGCCTCGACACCCATGGTCGCCCGGGCCACCAGCCAGCGCCGGATGAACCACAGCACCGCCTCGGAGATTCCGACCGCGACAGCGGCCGAGCCCAGCACCCACAGCCCGTGCGGATCCTGGTGGCGCACTGGGCCGTCGATCACGGCCTTGGTCATCAGCGGAATCGCCACCGTGGCGGCCAGGCTGACCACCGCGACCACGACCATCACGATCCAGCGGGTCCGGTACGGCAACAGATAGGGCAACAGCCGCCACAGATCTGAACTGGTCCGGATCCGCTTCGGAGATGGGGCGATCGCGGCTTGACTCACTGAATCAATCCTCCCATCAAAAGCAAACGATTAACCTCACGCGGCCGGAACCTCCTCGGAGAACTGCGTGTCGTACAGCTCGGCGTACCGACCGCCACGGGCCAGCAGTTCGCGGTGGGTGCCACGCTCGACGATGCACCCGTCCTCGACGACCAGGATGAGATCGGCGGCGCGAACCGTGGACAACCGGTGTGCGATGACGATCGAGGTGCGCCCATCCAGTGCCTCGGCCAGCGCCTGCTGCACGGCGGCCTCCGAGGCCGAGTCCAGCGACGCTGTCGCCTCATCGAGCACCACCACCCGGGATCGTCCCAACAGCAGGCGCGCGATGGTCAACCGCTGCCGCTGCCCTCCGGACAGACGGTATCCGCGCTCACCGACAACCGTGTCCAGACCGTCGGGCATCGCCGCGACCACGTCGTCGAGCCGGGCCCGGCGCAGCGCCTCCCAGAGTTCTGCATCAGCGGCTTCAGGCGCTGCCAACAGCAGGTTCGAGCGGATCGACTCATGGAACAGGTGCCCATCCTGGGTCACCATGCCCACGGTGTCCTTGAGCGACGCGAACGTCACGTCGCGCACGTCCGCGTCGCTGAGGGTGATGGATCCGGAGTCGACGTCGTAGAGCCGGGCCAGCAGCGACGCGATGGTCGACTTGCCCGCTCCCGACGAACCGACCAGCGCCACCATCTGCCCTGGCTCCGCGGTGAACGAAATGCCGTGCAGCACCTCGTCCCCGCCGCGGTGGTCCAGGGTCGCCACTTCTTCCAGCGAGGCCAGCGACACCTTGTCCGCCGGCGGATAAGCGAAGCGGACGTCGTGAAATTCAATCGAGACCGGCGCGCCTTCCTTCTGGCCTGGGACCTCGACCGCGTCAGGCGTCTCGGCGATCAGCGGCACCAGGTCCAGCACCTCGAAGACCCGCTCGAACGACACCAGCGCGCTGGCGATCTCGACCCGTGCGTTGGCCAGGGCGGTCAGTGGCGCATACAGCCGGGTCAGCAACAGCGCCAGCGACACCACCGCACCGGCCTGCAACTGCCCGCCGATCGCCAACACCCCGCCCAGCCCGTAGACCAGCGCCAAGGCGAGCGCCGACATCAGAGTCAGCGAGTTCATGAACGTCGACTGCAGCATCGCCGTGCGGACCCCGATGTCACGCACCCGGTCGGCGCGCACCGAGAACTCGCCGGACTCACGCTCCGGACTACCGAACAGCTTGACCAGGGTGGCGCCCGGGGCCGAGAACCGCTCGGTCATCTGGGTGTTCATCGTGGCGTTGTAGGTGGCCGCCTCCCGCGACAGCCCGGCCATCCGGGTGCCGATACGACGGGCGGGCAGCACGAACAACGGCAGCAGCGCCAGCGACAGCAGCGTGATCTGCCAGGAGATGCTGAGCATCACCACCAGCGTCAACGTCAACGTCACCAGGTTCGCGACGATGCCCGAGAGCGTGTCCGAGAACGCCCGTTGCGCGCCGATCACGTCGTTGCCCAACCGGCTCACCAGGGCGCCGGTGCGGGTGCGGGTGAAAAAGGCCACCGGCATCCGCTGCACGTGGTCGAACACCGCGGTGCGCAGATCCAGGATCAGACCCTCACCGATGTTCGACGACAACCACCTGGTCAACAGGGCCACCGCGGCCTCGGCGACGGCGATCGCAGCGATAGTGCAGGCCAACAGCACCACCGTCGACGCCGGGCCACCCCGGGTGATCGCGTCGACCACCCGGCCGGCCAGCACCGGCGTCGTCACCGTCAACACCGCGCTGACCACGCTGATCGCGACGAACCAGCCGAGCCTGCGGTGGTGGCGCGCGGAGAACCGCCAGATCCGGGACAAGAGCCCCCGGGAGGCCAAGGCCCGCAGGTCACCGTCACGGGCGTGGGCCTGCCGATACAGCGACTGTCGGGCCACCGTTTCCATACTCATAGGCATCACCGTAAAACCTCAACAAATATTGAGGTCAAAGACTTCCCTGGGCGCCTCCGCGAATCGCCGTTGTTCATCAGGCAAGATGTCGGTCATGGATAGCGCTACCGGTGGCATGGCCTCGCCCCGGGTCCTCGTCGTAGACGACGACCCCGACGTGCTCGCCTCGCTGGAACGCGGGCTGCGGCTGTCCGGGTTCACCGTATCGACGGCCGTAGACGGGGCCGAGGCGCTGCGCAGCGCCACCGAGACCCGACCCGACGCGATCGTGCTCGACATCAACATGCCCGTGCTCGACGGCGTGAGCGTGGTGACCGCCCTGCGCGCGATGGACAACGACGTGCCCGTCTGCGTGCTCTCGGCCCGCAGCAGCGTCGACGACCGCGTCGCCGGCCTGGAAGCCGGCGCCGACGACTACCTGGTCAAGCCGTTCGTGCTGCAGGAGCTGGTGGCCCGGGTCAAGGCCCTGCTGCGCCGCCGCGGCGCATCGGCCACCTTCTCGTCCGAGACCATCCAGGTCGGCCCGCTCGAGGTCGACATCCCGGGCCGCCGCGCCCGCGTCAACGGCGTGGACGTGGATCTGACCAAACGCGAGTTCGACCTGCTGGCTGTCCTGGCCGAGCACAAGACCGCAGTTCTGTCCCGGGCACAGTTGCTGGAACTGGTCTGGGGCTACGACTTCGCCGCCGACACCAACGTGGTCGACGTGTTCATCGGTTACCTCCGCCGCAAACTCGAAGCCGGCGGCGCGCCCCGGCTGCTGCATACCGTCCGTGGGGTCGGGTTCGTGCTCAGGACGCAATAGGAAATGAGGCCGCTGACCCGGATCTTCCGCCGCACACCCTCGCTGCGGACCCGGGTCGCGTTCGCCACCGCCATCGGCGCGGCGATCGTCGTCGTCATCGTCGGCACCATCGTCTGGGTCGGCATCACCAACGATCGCAAGGAACGGCTGGACCGCCGCCTCGACGAGGCCGCCGGCTTCGCCATCCCGTTCCTGCCCCGCGGCCTCGGCGAGATCCCCCGCTCCCCCAGCGATCAGGACGCGGTCATCACCGTCCGCCAGGCCGGAAACGTCTCGTCGAACTCGACCGTCGTGCTGCCGGAGCTTCCCGACGGCTACGCCGACACCTACATCGACGGCGTCCGCTGGCGGGTGCGCACCGTGCAGATCCCCGCCCCCGGCCCCATGTGGGTGGCAGTCGGTGCGACCTATGACGCCACCATCGCCGACACCAACAACCTGCACCGCCGGGTGCTCATCATCTGTGTGTTCGCCGTCGGCGCGGCCACCGTACTGGGCTGGGTGCTGGCCGCGTTCGCGGTCCGCCCGCTCAAACGGCTGGCCGAGCAGACCCGCGAGATCGAGGTGAGCGACGAAGCTCCTGACGTCGAGGTGCGCGGCGCCAGCGAGGCCGTCGAGATCGCCGACGCCGTCAACGGCATGCTGCAACGCATCTGGAAAGAACAGGACCGCACCAAGGCCGCGTTGACCTCGGCCCGCGACTTCGCCTCGGTGTCCGCCCACGAACTGCGCACCCCGCTCACCGCGATGCGGACGAACCTGGAAGTTCTGTCCACCCTCGATCTGGCCGACGATCAGCGCAAGGAAGTGGTCGGCGACGTCATCCGCACGCAGTCGCGCATCGAGGCCACCCTCGGCGCCCTGGAGCGCCTCGCCCAGGGCGAGCTGACCACCACCGACGATCACGTCACCGTCGACATCACCGAGCTGCTCGACCGCGCCGCCCACGACGCCATGCGCGTTTACCCCGACCTCGAAGTCTCGCTGGCGCCGTCACCGACCGTGATCATCATCGGGCTGCCGACCGGACTCCGCCTGGCCGTGGACAACGCGATCGCCAATGCGGTGAAGCACGGCGGCGCCACCCGAGTGCAGTTGTCGGCGGTGAGCTCCCGCGAGGGCGTGGAGATCGCGGTCGACGACGACGGCGTGGGTGTGCCCGAGGAAGAACGCGAGATGGTGTTCGACCGCTTCTCCCGGGGGTCCACGGCATCGCGGTTGGGCTCGGGGCTAGGGCTGGCACTCGTGGCCCAGCAGGCCGAATTGCACGGCGGTACAGCCACTCTGGAATCGAGCCCATTGGGCGGGGCGCGACTGCTGTTACGCCTGCCCGGCCCGCGCTGACCGGTCGCCATACGCAGAATCGCCCGCCTCCGATGGTGGAGGCGGGCGATCTGCGTTGTTGTTACTTCTTCTCGCGCTGGGACTTGCCACTGTCCCAGCGGTTGAACCCCGCCTTCTCGGCGGATTCCACGTCGGCGAACCAGAGCTCGGCGATGGTCACCGAGTAGGACGGGCTCTCCGGCGAGTGATAGAGCATCGAATCCTCGTTGCCCTTGATCAGATACCCCGCCGGCGTGCCCGCACCCGAAACCCGGACCGAACCGGCGCCGTAGGGCGTCTCCTCGACGACCTCGACGTCATCGCCTGCCGCAGCATCGTCAGCAGCCTCGTGGGCACCTCCGCCGGAGGCGAACTTGGCCGCACCTGCCGCACCCGCGGCTGCCGCACCCGCCGCCCCGGCGCCGGCGCCGGCTCCGGCGCCGGTGACCTTGGGCAACCTCGTGGTCGGCTCGTCGACCGAGCCGACCTTGGGCAGCCGCGTCGTGGCGTCATCGGTGACAGCCGTTGCAGTGGCGGCAGTTCCGCCCTTGGCCGCAGCGCTGGGACGTCGGCCGAGGGCGCCGTACACCGGCACCTCCCGCTTCACCCGACGCAGGGTCAGTGCCAGCGTCAATACCAGCCCGAGCACGAAGGCCAGAGCCATCAACCACCAGTTCACATCGCTCATCGTCGTGCTCCAATCTCACGTGAGCCGGGCAGTTCGGCGAACGCCTCTTCCTCAGTGGTGGGCTTGACGGTCACGACTGAAATCAGCCAGGCCACCAGCGACCCCACCACAAACGCGAGCAGATACCACAACCATTGGATTACGAAGTCCATGTCGAATCTCCCTAGTTGACCGTGATCTCGACGCGGCGGTTCTGCGCCTTGCCTTCGGGGGTGTCATTGCTGGCGATCGGATTCGCCGAACCCGCGCCCGACGACGTCACGTGATCGGCCGCCAGCCCCTGCGAAACCAGATAATCAGCAACGGCTTTCGCGCGGTTGCCGCTCAGCGGGACATTGATCGCGTCATTGCCCGAGCTGTCGGTGTAACCGGTGACGGCCACTTGCGCGCCCGCACAGGACTTCAGCTTGTCGGCCACCTGCGACAGCAGCTGCTGCGATGACGCGGCCACAACGAACCCGTCGGTGCTGAAGTTGATCGGTGTGCGCAGCAGTGCACTCACATCGTTCTGCAGCACGGCGCAGGGTCCGGGTGTACCCGGTGCACCGGGAGCGGCAGGTGGCGGAGGCGCAGGGGCAGTAGCGATCTGAATGTTGTTGACGAGCTTGATGTTCGGCCATGCCGCCTTGGCGGCCGCCTCGACCGCGTCGCGCACCTGTGCCGACGGCGCGGTTCCGGTGAGCGTCAGCGTGTCACCGTCGATGCTGAAACCGAAATCCGGAACACCCTCGGCTGCGGCATCGAAAACCTTGCCCAGAGCCGAAACATCGGGGGTGCTCACGCCCGGACGCAGATTCAGATTGTCGATCAGATTGACGTCCCCACCGAATTTTCCGCGCAGCCAGTCCAGCAGCGAGGCCTTGGCGGCCGCGTCGGGCAGATCGCCGGTGAGGGTGAAATCCTTGCCGTTACGCGTAATCGACAACGGCGCGAACGAGAGGTTGGGCAAATTGACGTTGGGAGCGTTGACGTCCGGGGCATTCACGTCCGGAGCGGTCAACGTCGCAGTGGGATTGACATCGGGAAGCGTGACATCGGAGTTCTTACCGGAGCGATCGAGCCCACCCCATCCGATCAGCCCCAGCAACAATGGAACTGCGACCAGCGCCAACAACCAACCCAAACCAGGTGGTCGTCGATATAATTTGGAGGCTGTTTGCCAGCCTGTGATTGTCCGAGATTCGTCCGAACCCGACATTTTGGGTACTCCTGAAGTCGACGAACAGTTATCTACAGCAGCGAAACAGGTTGACGGTAGCAGTAAATGGAATTCGATGGTTAGGTTCGAGCAATACTCTCCGAATCCACGGCGACATCAACGAGTGGCGAGCAGATCTATCACGAAGATCAGCGTCTTACCGGAAAGCCGGTGCCCCGAACCCGCCGGACCGTAGGCCTGGGCCGGCGGAATGACGAGCTGGCGGCGACCACCCACCCGCATCCCGGGAATTCCGTCCTGCCAGCCCTGAATTAGGCCCCGCAACGGAAACTCAATGGATTCTCCACGATTCCAGGAGCTGTCGAACTCCTCACCGGAGTCGTATTCGATGCCTACATAGTGCACTTCGACAGTGCCCCCGGGCACTGCCTCGGAGCCATCACCCACCACCAGATCCTTGATCACCAATTCGCTGGGGGCGGGTCCGTCCGGAAACTCGATCTCAGGTTTTGTACTCACCAGATCAACGGTAGTCGGGCAGACTGGTTGTGTGGCCAAAGATCAGGACATCCTCGGCGAAGTTCACCGACTCGTTGCCGAAGAGCAGGAGCTCCGGTCGAAACTGCAGCGCCGAGAAATAGACGAATCCGAAGAGCAACAAAGACTGAGATCGCTGGAAGTCGCCCTCGACCAGTGTTGGGACCTGTTGCGGCAGCGCCGCGCGCTCCGCGAAACCGGACAGGACCCCGGACTGGCCCACCCCCGCGGGGCCGACGAGGTCGAAGGTTACAAAGGCTGACCGGATGGGTATGACGTGACCGAAGACTCGTTGGACGCGGTCATCGTCGGCGGTGGGCACAACGGGTTGGTGGCTGCTGCGTACCTGGCTCGCGCGGGCCGCCGGGTACAGGTACTCGAACGCCTCGACCACGTAGGCGGGGCAGCAGTTTCGGCGCATCCCTTCGACGGTGTGGACGCGCGGCTGTCACGGTACTCGTATCTGGTCAGCCTGCTGCCGCAGCGCATCATCACCGATCTCGGCGCCCGAATCCGATTGTCGCGGCGCCGATACTCCTCCTACACACCGGATCCGGTCACGGGTGGAGCCACTGACCTACTGATCGGTCCTCGGCCGACATTCGACGCTATCGGCGCAGGAAACGACGCGGCCGGGTTCCACGAGTTCTACCGCCGCTGCGGGCTGGTCACCAGCCGAATTTGGCCGACGCTGCTGCAGCCGCTGTGCACCCGGTCCGAGATGCGGGGGTACGTTCTGGGCGGACAGGACACCGAAACCACCGCCACCTGGGATGCACTGATCGAACAACCCATCGGCGAGGCGATCACCGCAGCGGTATCGCACGATCTGGTGCGCGGCGTGATGGCCACCGACGCCCTGATCGGCACCTTCGCCGGCCTGAACGATCCGTCGCTGATCCAGAACGTGTGTTTCCTCTACCACCTGATCGGCGGCGGCACCGGCGACTGGGACGTCCCGGTCGGTGGGATGGGCGCGGTCACCGGAGCCCTGGCCGCTGCCGCGGCCGGCCATGGAGCCGAAATCATCACCGGTGCAGACGTTTACGCGGTCAACCCGGATGGTGAGGTGCGCTACCGACAGGGCGGGTCCGCTCGACGGGCGCACGCCGACCGGGTGCTGGCCAACGTCACCCCGGCAGTGCTGGCCGAGCTACTCGGCGAACCGGCCCCCGAGACCGCCCCGGGCGCGCAGGTGAAGGTCAACCTGATGCTGCGTCGACTCCCCCGGCTTCGCGACGAACGTACTACGCCTGAGCAGGCATTCGGCGGCACGTTCCACATCAACGAGACCTTCAGCCAGCTGAGCGGGGCCTACGACACCGCCGCCGCCGGACACGTGCCCGATCCGCTGCCGTGCGAAATCTACTGCCACTCCTTGACCGATCCCAGCATCCTGTCCGAGGACCTGCGTGCCTCGGGTGCGCAAACCCTGACCGTCTTCGGATTGCACACCCCGCACTCACTGATCCACAAGGATCCCGACCGCATGCGGGACCGGCTGACCTCGGCGGTGCTCAACTCGCTCAATTCGGTTCTGGCCGAACCGATTCAGGATGTCCTGATGGAGGACGCGGCGGGCCGGCTATGCATCGAGTCCAAGACCACCGCCGATCTGGAACAGGCGCTGGGGATGACCGCGGGCAATATCTTCCACGGCGCGCTGCGCTGGCCGTTCATCGAGGACGACGTCGTGTTGGAGACGCCGGCTCAACACTGGGGGGTGGCCACCCGCCATGACCGGATCCTGTTGTGCGGCTCAGGATCGGTGCGCGGCGGCGCCGTCTCCGGAATCGGCGGGCACAACGCCGCGATGGCAGTGCTGGAAGGCTGAGGCAGCAGGCTATGGCGCGGCGATCTTGCGCAGGATGATCTGAAGCGTCTCGAGGTCCTTGGCGTCGAGCGCCGCCAACACATCGGGCGCCGGGTCGTCGACCCTGTCGATACGGGTCAGCAGCGCGCGCCCGGTTTCGGTGAGCGACACCAGCTTGCTGCGGCGGTTGGCCGGATCGATCTCCCGTATGACGAGCCCCCGCTCCTCAAGCTCGTTGACCGCGACGGTGGCCGCCGGGGCGTCGACGGTGGCAGCGTAGGCCAGCTGCTTGACGGTCAACGGTTCGTGTGCAAGCCGTTTCAGGACGCGGACGCGGCTGAACGGAAGCCCAGTCTGCTCGATCACCGCCCGACGCCAGCCGTCGCGGTGGTCGAAAACCAATGCGGTCAGACCCCGCCACACCTCGTCGGCCAACTCGGCCTGCCCGTCATCGGACATGGCTCACCTCCCTAGCATCGTGCTGACCGATCAGCGGCACCAACTTCTGGGCCGACCGCAACGCCCACGGCATGGTGGAGACGACGCCCAGGGCGAAGATCGCCAAACCCAGCGCGGCACAGACGAACCACAGTGGACGGGCCGCCGCGGCAAAGTCGACACCGGTCCCGGCCAGCGCCGCACCTGCCACCGAACCACACAGTGCCACACCGATACTCACGCCGACCTGACGACTGGTGGAGGCCACGGCCGAGGCCGCACCGGCGCGGTCCAGCGGCATACCGCTGACCGCTGTCGTGGTGATCGGTGCATTCACCATCGAGAAGCCGATGCCGAACACCGCGAACATGACCAGCAGTTGCCATACCGGGGTGTCTCCGGTCAGCCGGGTCAGCAGGATGGTCGCCACGGTGATCGTGGCGCCGGCCACCAACAGCGAGGGCCGGCTGCCGTACCGGCCGACCAACCGGCCCGACAACGGCGAGAAGATCAGCGCGCCCACCGCGACCGGCAGGTAGATCAACCCGGTGTGCATCGCGGAGTAGCCACGTTCCGTCTGCAGGTACAGCGACATCATGAACAGGAACGCCCCGTAGGCGGCGAACGCACAGACTGCGATCAGGGTGGCCGAGGCGAACGGCACGCTGCGGAAGAACCGCAGATCGATAAACGGGTCCCGGCGGCGCGACTCGTAGCGCAGGAACGCCACCAGCGCCATCAACGCGACCACCGCGACGGCCAGCGTGCGCGGGTCGGTCCAGCCGAATCCCGGGCCCTCGATGAGTACGAAGACGACACCGAACAGGAACGCCACCCCCAGGACCTGACCGACCGGGTCGAGATCACGCATGGTCGCCGACTTCGATTCAGGCACGAAGATCGCGGTGAGCACGACGGCCAGCGCGCAGATCGGCAGGTTGATCCAGAAGACCGCGCGCCAGTCGACGTACTCGATGAGCGCCCCGCCCACGATCGGTCCGAGTGCCATCGAGATGCCCACCACCCCGCCCCAGACGCCGATGGCGCGGGCGCGCTCGACCCGGCCGGTGAACACCTGGGTGATGATCGACATCGCTACCGGGTTGAGCATCGAACCGCCGACGGCCTGCAGGAAGCGCGCCGCGATGAGGGTTTCGATGTTGGGCGCGAGGCTGCACAGCAGCGAGGCCACCGCGAAGATCGTCAGGCCCAATTGGAATGTCCGCCTGCGGCCGAACCGGTCGCCGGTGGCGCCGGCCAGCAGCAGCAGCGAGGCCAGCACCAGGGTGTAGACGTCGACGATCCACTGCAGCTGCGACGGCGAAGCGCCCAGATCGTCGCGGATGCTCGGGAGCGCGACGTTGACGATGGTGGCGTCCATCGACACGATCAGCAGGCTCAGACAGCACGAGACGAGGATGATCGCCTTGCGCCGGGCGCCGAGAGCGCCAATAGTTGCATTCACACAACTATTGTGAAACTACAACTGTTTTCTGCGCAACTCGGGCGCCACGCCAGCGTGACACTCGGCGTCGACAGCCACGCCGGCGTGACAAAGGCCCAGGAGCGGTCCGCTCCCGGGCCCTGGTCAGTTGATGTCAGCGCTTGGTGATGTCTAGGTACCCGCGCTCGGTGTAGCCGGTGTAGATCTGGCGCGGGCGGCCGATCTTGTTGGGCTCCGAGTGCATCTCACGCCAGTGCGCGATCCAGCCGGGCAGCCGACCCAGCGCGAACAGCACGGTGAACATGCGGGTCGGGAAACCCATCGCCCGGTAGATCACGCCGGTGTAGTAATCGACGTTCGGGTAGAGCTTGCGCTCGATGAAGAAGTCATCGGTCAACGCGATCTCTTCGAGCTGCTTGGCGATGTCGAGCAGCTCATCATCGCCGCCCAGTTTGCCCAGGATCTTGTCGGCCTGCTCCTTGACGATGCGGGCGCGCGGGTCGTAGTTCTTGTAGACCCGGTGTCCGAAGCCCATCAGCTTCACACCGTCTTCACGGTTCTTGACCTTCTTGACGAAGGTCTTCACATCGTCGTCACCGGTGCGGATCTTCTCGAGCATCTCCAACACGGCCTGATTGGCACCGCCGTGCAGCGGACCCCACAACGCGTTGATGCCGCCGGAGATCGAGGTGAACAAGTTGGCCTGCGAGGAGCCCACCAGACGCACCGTCGAGGTCGAACAGTTCTGCTCGTGATCGGCATGCAGGATCAACAGCATGTCCAACGCCCGGACGATCTCCGGATCCACCTCATACGGCTCGGCCGGGAAGCCGAACGTCATCCGCAGGAAGTTCTCCACCAACGTCAACGAGTTGTCCGGGTACAGGAACGGCTGCCCCTCGGACTTCTTGTAGGCGTAGGCGGCGATGGTCGGCAACTTCGCCAGCAAGCGGATGGTCGATAGCTCGACCTGCTTGTTGTCCAGCGGATCCAGCGAATCCTGGTAGTAGGCGCTCAACGCGTTGACCGCAGACGACAGCACCGGCATCGGATGCGCGTTGCGCGGGAAGCCGTCGAAGAACCGCTTGAGGTCCTCATGCAGCAGGGTGTGCCGCTGGATCTGGGTGGTGAACGACTCCAACTGCTCGGCCGTCGGCAGCTCACCGTAGATCAGCAGGTAGCTGACCTCAATGAACGTGGAATTCTCCGCCAGCTGCTCGATCGGGATACCCCGGTAACGCAGGATCCCGGCATCACCGTCGATGTAGGTGATCGCGGACTTGGTGGAGGCGGTGTTGACGAAGCCACCATCAAACGTGGTGTAGCCGGTCTTGGCCAGCAACGGGCCAAGCGCGATGCCGTCACTGCCCTCGGTGGCGGGGACGATCTCCAGATCGATCTCGCCACCGGGGTACTGGAGGTGGGCAAATTCCTGCCCACTCGCCGGGTTTTCGGCCACGGGAATCCCTTCATCGTCCTGGGAACCGACAACTGCTCTACAAAAGGTAGTCGCAATCGATCGGCGCTGCCCGCGGGGGGTTACCAACGGGTCACCACGAACCGCCCCGCGCTTGGTCGCGGGCCTGCCCCACAGGGCTCCGATGTGCCTGAGATCCCAGCTCAGCGTGACGGAGGGGCCGTGGCCGAGCTACCCCACGCCCGCAACGACCGACCGGAAATCGGAATACGTCGCCTCGATCCGCCCGACGATGTCGTCGACGCTCACCGAGGCCCAGTTTGCCCCTGATCCCAGGTCGCCGATGGCAGTCATGATGATCGAACCCCACACCACAGCAGTCAGCTTGAGCCGGCGATCATCGCCGGGCACGCCCATCCGCTGTGCCAGCGCCACGTTGACCGCATCCGCCCGGAATTGCGACGCCGTGTGCATCAGCGCCGGCGACGAGGTGACGATGCGCGCCGAGGCCAACAGCCGATCGGCCGTGAGTTGGGTCGGCGGCGCGGTCTTGGTCTTGAGGAACGCCTGCACGTGAGCCCGGTACAACGCCTCGAGGTGGCCGATTTCGGCCGGTTGCGTCGCCAACTCGATCGCCACGCTCTCGATCACCTCGTCGACGAACGCCAGGACGACCGCATCCTTCGTCGCGAAGTAGCGGCTGAAAGTACGTGGGGAGACATCTGCGACCGCCGCGATCTGCTCGACGGTGGTGTTCTCGAATCCCTGGCGGTCACACAGATCGATCGCGGCCTCGATCAACATCGCCCGGGTGCGTTGCTTCTTACGTTCCCGCAAACCGGCCTCGGCCTGCCGCATCACATCCGCCACGAGATCGGATGTTATCGCCCGCGCACCGCTGTTTCGGACCGTTTCGGCAACTATGTGGCGTCGGGTGTCATTCGCCGGTGCTCATACTTTGTCTGGCTCGGACTCTTCCTGCGGCACACGGGCAGTCGTGCTCACCCGGTAGCGCACGAATGCCGGGACCGCGAGCGCGGCGATCACCACGCCGACGACCACCAGCGCGCCGCCGCCAGCCGCGGCGACCGTCGTGCCCACCGCCGCCGCTGCCGCGCCGTGCAACGTGTCGGCCAGTCGCGGGCCACCGGCCACCACCACCGTGAACACGCCCTGCAGCCGGCCGCGCAGCTCATCGGAGGCCGCCTGCTGCAGGATCGTCGACCGGAAAGCGGCCGACACCATATCGGCCGCGCCACCAACAGCCAAGAACGCCAAGGCAATCCACAACACCAGCCCGGCGGTGCCGCCGGCTGCCCCACCTGCGATACCGAACCCGACCATCGCCACGCCCCACACCACGATGGCCAGCACCACGGCCAGCCCCTGCCTGCGGATCCGCGGCAGCCAGCCCGAGAAGACGCCGCCGGCCACCGCGCCCGCCGACATCGCCGCCGCCAGCAAGGCCATCGCCGTGCCACCCGATACCGGGCCGCCGAAACTCTCGTGCGCCATCTGCGGGAACAGCGCGCGCGGCATCCCGAAGATCATCGCCACCAGATCGACGACGAACGACATCAACACCACCCGGTTACCGGCCAGATAACGGAAGCCGTCCAGCACCGCCCCGAGGCCCCAGCGGGACGAACCCTCCTCGGTGCTCACCGGCGGCATCGGCGCCAGCCGGAACGTGGCCCAGATCGGTACCAGGCAGCAGACGGCGTCGATGAGGTAGAGCGTCGACAGATCCACCCAGTGCAACATCACCCCGGCCAGCAGGGGTCCGACGATCGCCCCGAACTGGAAGACCGTCATGTTCAGCGCATTCGCCGCGGGCAATTGGTCACCGGGAATCATGCGCGGAATGGCCGCCGACCGGGTCGGGCTGTTGATCGCGAAGAACGCCTGCTGCACCGACAGCAGGCACAGCACCACCCACACGTTGTTGAGCGACAGCGCGGCCTGAAGCCACAGCAGCACCGAGGCTCCGGCAAGCCCGATCGAGGCGATGATCAACAGCAGCCTGCGGTCCATCGCGTCGGCCCAGGCGCCACCCCACAGGCCGAAGACCACCAGCGGAACGAGCGCGAACAGACCGGACAATCCGACATAGGCCGAGTTCTCGGTGAGCACGTACAGCTGCACCGGCACCGCGAAGATGGTCAGGTTGGCGCCGATGACCGTGGGGATCCCGGCCACCCACAGCCGCCGGAAATCCGGGGTGCGCAGCGGTGTGGTGTCGGCGAAAAACCTGCGCACTAGGCCGGGACGAGCGAAGCGACGGGGAATGTCATGGTTGCAGGCGTTCCGCTTGATCACCGGTCACGCGAATTCGGTTGTGTACCCGGTTCTCCCGGCCCTGCCAGAACTCCACGCTCTCGGGCGCGATCAGGTAGCCACCCCAGTTCGGCGGTACCGGAACCGTTTCGAGATCGGCGAACCGCGCGGTCACCTCGGCGAGCTGGTCCAGCAAGGCCGGACGCGACGCGATCGGACTCGACTGCTGCGACGCCCAGGCACCCAGCTGAGAACCCCGGGGACGCTTGGACCAATACTCCTCCGTGGCCTCACGGCTCACCTTGGTCACCGGACCGTGCACATGGACCTGGCGGCCCAGCTGGTACCAGGGGAATGTCGCCGACGCGTACGGATGCGCGGCCAGCTGTGTCCCCTTGGCGGAGTCATAGTTCGTGTAGAACGTGATGCCCGTCTCGTCCATGCTCTTGCACAACACCGTTCGGGTGACAGGTCTTCCCTCATCGTCGGTGGTGGCCACCACCATGGCATTGGCCTCGGCCACCCCGGCGCGGTACGCGTCGGCCAGCCAGGCCCGCAACAACGTCAGCCAACCGGTGGCCGGATCCTCGCCGAGCCAGTCGACGTCCAGATCGCCGCAGCCGTCCTTCTCCACGTAATCCGCACGCATGGCAGCCAGGTCGTGCTGGTCGTGTTCAGGGGCTTTTCCTGAGGGTATCGCCACCGCGGTAACGCTACGCCTGGACTTGGTGCAACAATCTGGCCATGCCAGCTGTACCGGAAGACTTCGTTGCCGGCCTCGAAGGCGTCGTAGCCTTCACCACCGAGATCGCTGAACCGGACAAGGACGGCGGCGCGCTGCGCTACCGGGGCGTGGACATCGAGGAACTCGTGGACCGCCGGGTCACCTTCGGCGACGTGTGGGGACTGCTGGTCGACGGCAGTTTCGGCACGGGCCTTCCCCCGGCCGAGCCGTTCCCGCTGCCCATTCACAGCGGCGACGTCCGCGTCGACGTCCAGGCGGGGCTGGCGATGCTGGCACCCATCTGGGGCTACGCGCCGCTGCTGGACATCGAGGACACCACTGCGCGTGACCAGTTGGCCCGGGCCTCGGTGATGGCGCTGTCCTACGTCGCCCAGTCCGCCCGCGGCATCTACCAACCTGCGGTGCCGCAACGCCGGATCGACGAATGTGACACGGTCACATCTCGTTTCATGACGCGCTGGCAGGGCGACCCGGACCCCAAGCACGTCGAGGCGATCGACGCCTACTGGGTCACCGCCGCCGAGCACGGGATGAACGCCTCGACCTTCACCGCCCGGGTGATCGCCTCCACCGGCGCCGATGTCGCGGCCGCCCTGTCGGGCGCGGTGGGCGCGATGAGCGGGCCGCTGCACGGCGGCGCCCCGGCCCGGGTGCTGCCGATGATCGAAGAGGTCGAGAAGTCCGGCGATGCCCGTGCAGTGGTGAAATCCATCTTGGATCGCGGCGACAAGCTGATGGGCTTCGGGCACCGTGTCTACCGGGCCGAGGATCCGCGGGCCCGGGTGTTGCGGGCCACCGCCAAACGCCTTGAGGCACCCCGCTACGAGGTGGCCGCGGCCCTGGAGCAGGCCGCACTGGCCGAGCTTCGGGAGCGCCGCCCGGACCGGGCCATCGAGACCAACGTCGAGTTCTGGGCGGCGGTAATCCTGGACTTCGCCCAGGTGCCCGCCTCGATGATGCCCGCGATGTTCACCTGTGGGCGGACCGCGGGCTGGTGCGCGCACATCATGGAACAGAAACGGCTCGGCAAGCTGGTGCGCCCGGCCGCCATCTACGTCGGCCCCGAACCGCGCAGCGTCCAGTCGGTCGTCGGATGGGACAAGATCGCCACGTCATGAGCGGTGCTCGCGACGAATTCGCGTCGGCGGCACACGCTTTCGCCCGGCTGGTGCAGGACCCGGCGTCGATGGCCGATCTGGCCGGACGCGACCTTGGCTCCGACCCGGCCGCCGCGGTGGATGCGCTGGTCAGCCGGGCCCTGACCGGACGGGCTGACCTGCCGCGGGGATTCTCGGTCACCTAGTTGTCAGACTCCGGTGGTTGCATGGGATGGGTACGCCGATGAGATCCGCCCGCCGCGCGGGTCTGCATTGAATCCGCTCACCAACACCAGGAGAAGATCATGGCGATCGAAGTAACCCCCGCAGTACTGCCGCATCTGGTTGTCGACGACGCTGCCGCGGCAATCGACTTCTACGTCAAGGCATTCGGTGCCACCGAGTTGGGCCGCGTGCCCGGGCCCGACGGCCGCAGACTCATTCACGCCGCACTGACCATCAACGGGTCCACGGTCATGCTCAACGACGACTTTCCTGAGTACAACGACGGCAAGTCGACGACGCCCAAGGCCCTGGGCGGCACCCCGGTCACCATCCACCTCACCGTGACCGATGTCGAGGCCAGTTTCGCCAAGGCGGTCGACGCCGGCGCAGAGGTCGTCATGCCGCTGGAGGACCAGTTCTGGGGCGACCGCTACGGCATGGTGCGCGATCCGTTCGGCCACCAGTGGTCACTCGGGCAGCCGGTGCGCGAGGTCAGCCCGGACGAGATCGCACAGGCCATGCAGTCAGGGCAATAGCCCGCTCCGCCGCCATCCCCCAGAGTCCATACTGATCTCCTGCCACGAAGGAGATCGATGAACACCCAGCCCACCGACACCACGCCGGCTGCCCGCGCGCTGCGCTGGCGGGTGGTGGACATCGTCGTCGCCAGCGTCCTCGCGACGGCGGCCGGGCTGGTGTTCGTCGTGTGGAATATCGCGTCCAACCCGATCAGCGCACCGTTGACGGCGGTGCTTCCTGGGCTGCAGGCGTTGCTCGCCGGCGGATGGCTGTTCGCCGGCGTGCTCACCGCCCTGGTGATCCGCAAGCCCGGCGCCGCCCTGTACGGCGAGCTCGTCGCGGCCACGGTGTCGGCGCTGGTCGGCAACCAGTGGGGCGTGCTCACCCTCGAATCCGGACTGGTGCAGGGGCTCGGCGCGGAACTGGTCTTCGCGGTGTTCCTCTACCGCCGCTGGGGATTGCCGGTCGCGCTGGTCGCGGGCGCCGTCGCCGGGCTGGCCCTGGCGATCAACGACCTCATCCTCTGGTATCCCGGTTCGGCCAACACGTTCGCAACGATCTACACGGTTTCGGCGATCGTCTCCGGCGCGCTCGTCGCCGGGCTCCTGTCCTGGTTCGCGGTCAGGGGTCTGGCGAAGACCGGGGCGCTGAGCCGGTTCGCCTCGGGGCGGATCGGCCCCGACGCTCGATGAGCTCACCGCACGGCGCCGGTGCCACCGTCACCGCGCACACCTGGGGTTGGTGCCATGCCGGACGCGCCGCCTGGGCCGTGCGGGACCTCGATCTGCGGATCGAGCCCGGCGAGCGGGTGTTGCTGTTGGGGCCGTCCGGAGCAGGGAAATCGACTCTGCTGCACGGTATCGCGGGATTGCTCGGCGGTGCCGAAGAGGGCAAGCAGGCCGGCCTTCTCCGGGTCGACGGCGCTGCGCCGGGCGAACAACGTCACCGGATCGGCATGGTGCTGCAGGATCCCGACGCCCAGGTGATCCTGTCCCGGGTCGGCGACGACGTCGCCTTCGGCATGGAGAACTTCGGCGTCCCGCGCGAACAGATCTGGCCCCGGGTCCGAGCGGCCCTCGACGCCGTCGGGCTGAATCTGGGTCTGTCCCAATCCACTTCGGAGCTGTCCGGCGGACAGAAGCAGCGTCTCGCACTGGCCGGGGTGATCGCGATGGATCCCGGGCTCATCCTGCTCGACGAACCGACGGCCAACCTCGACCCCGTTGGTGTCCTCGAAGTGCGGGACGCGGTTGCCGCTTCGGCCGCACGGACCGGCGCGACGCTCATCGTCATCGAGCACCGCACCGAGGTGTGGATGCCCGTCATCGACCGCGTCGTCGTGCTCGGCGCCGACGGCCACGTGATCGCCGACGGAGCCTGCGACCAGACGATCTCGCGCAACCACGACTACCTGGTCCGATCGGGTGTCTGGGTACCCGACACCCCGCTACCCGAGATCACCCGACACCGGTCCGGAACACGCGAAACATTGCTGCACGCTGCGGATCTCGCACTGGCCCACCCTGGTGATCCCCCGATGCAGGTCGGGTTGAATTTCGAGATCGACGCCGGCCAGACCACGGTGATCACCGGCCCGAACGGAGCCGGCAAGTCGACGCTGGCACTCACCTTGGGCGGCCTGTTGCCGGTGCCGGCCGGACGTCTTGAGGCACACCCCGGCTTCGCGCCCTCCCCGTCCCGTCGCAATCCCGTCAAATGGCGGTCCAAAGAACTGCTCACCCGACTCGGCAGTGTGTTCCAGGATCCTGAACACCAGTTCCTCGCCGCGACGGTGCGCGACGAACTCTCGTTGGGCCCCAAGGCGATCAAGCTAAGCACCGCCGAAACCAACACCCGCACTGACGAACTCCTCGAACGCCTGCACCTGGCACACCTCGCCGCGGTGAACCCCTACACCCTCTCCGGTGGAGAGAAGCGCCGACTGTCGGTGGCCACGATGCTGGCAACCGCGCCCAAAGTGATCATCCTCGACGAGCCGACGTTCGGCCAGGACCGGCGCACGTGGGAAGAGTTGACCAGGTTGCTGGCCGAAATCGCCGACGGCGGTACGGCCGTCGTCGCTGCCACCCACGATCTCGACTTCGCCGGCCTGCTCGCCGACGCCCGGATCGTGTTGCCCGACTGGGAGCCCACCACAGAGACGCGCCCATGACCGCGCGCCCGATCAACCCGGTCGCGCGACTGCTCACCGCCCTGATCATCGCGGGTGCCCTGGTGCTGTCGGTCGACTGGGTGTCGGCGCTGACCGCGCTGGTCGGTGAGATCGTGCTGTTCGCCGCGATCGGGGTGAAACTGCGTGCGGCGCTGACCCGGGGCGCGGTGGTCGCCCTCGCGGCCACGCTCACCGCGATCACCATCCTGCTCTACGGGCAGGCGAGCGGAACGGTGTATTGGCATTTCCTCCTCGTCACGATCAGTGACGGATCCATCGCCCTGGCGGCCGCCACCTTCCTTCGGGTCCTGGCCATCGCGCTGCCGTCGGTCATCCTGTTCATCGGCGTGGAATCGACCGAATTGGCAGATGGTTTGGGGCAGGTGCTACGGCTGCCGGCCCGGTTCGTGCTCGGTGCCCTGGCCGGCCTGCGTCTGGTCGGGCTGCTCGGACAGGACTGGCAGTACCTCGGTTACGCCCGGCGCGCCCGCGGCGTGGCCGACCATGCCAGGGTGCGCCGGGTCGCCGGGCAGACGTTCGCCCTGCTGGTATTCGCCGTGCGGCGCGGGTCGAAGCTTGCCACTGCGATGGAGGCCCGCGGGTTCGGCGCCTACCCCACCCGGACCTGGGCCCGCCCGTCGCCATTCGGGACCCGCGAATTCGCCCTGATCGCGGCGGGATTCGTCATCGCAGCAGCCGCCATCGCCGTGTCGGTGGCCTCCGGAGCCTGGAACTTCATTGGCACTCGATGACATTCTGGGCCGCCTCGGACCCACGGCGACGACCGTGCTGATCGACGGCCGTTCCGGGTCGGGCAAGTCGACGCTGGCGGTTCAGCTGCACGAATGCTGGACCGACAGCGTCGTGGTCCGTCTCGACGACATCTACCCGGGTTGGGACGGATTGTCTTGGGCCGCAGAACATGTGCGGCAATCACTGCTCGAGCCGCGGGCAGCCGGGCACACCGGGCGCTGGCGGCAATGGGACTGGGTAGCGGCTGCGCCCAGCGGCTGGCACACCGTCGAACCCGGACAACGTCTCATCGTCGAGGGCATCGGCGCGCTCACCTCGGCCACCCGGGCGCTGGCCGATCTCGGCATCTGGGTCGACGCCGACGACACCGAGCGCAAGCGTCGCGCACTGGAACGCGACGGCGAGACCTACCGGCCGCACTGGGACCGGTGGGCCGCCCAGGAGGAAGAGTTCATCGCGCGGTTCCGGCCCAGGGCGTACGCCGATCTGATCGCGGTGCTGACGGTATACGGATTCGAGTTCACCGCTCCCGGTTAGGGTCAACGCGAAGCGATCGGAGGGAGGGTCGATGCTGGACTGGCTGGCGCAGCTCGTGCAGCCGCTCACCACCACACTGTTCGTCCTGGGCGGTGACGCGGTGAGTTGGGCCGAGCTGCTGGGCTTCGTCACCGGCGGGCTGTGCGTGGCACTGACCGTGCGGCGGCACATCGCCAACTTCCCGGTGGGAATCGCCAACTGCCTGTTCTTCCTGGTGCTGTTCGCCTCGGCCCGGCTGTGGGCCGACGCCGGCCTTCAGATTCTCTACATCGCACTGGGTTTCGCCGGGTGGTGGCAGTGGCGGTACGGCAACGCCGGCCGCACCCCGCTGGTGGTCACCCGGGCGCGCCCGGACCAAATCGGTTGGTGTGTGGGCATTGTCGTCGCGGGGACAGCGCTGCTGACGGTCGTCCTGCGCGCCGCGCACGACGCGGCCCCGTTTCTCGATGCGCTCACCACGAGCCTGTCGTTGGTCGCGCAGTGGCTGCTGAACGGCAAGCACCTTCAAACCTGGTACTTCTGGATCGCGGCGGACTGCGTCTACATCCCGCTCTACCTGAGCCGCGATCTGAACCTGACCGCGGCAATCTACGTGGTGTTCCTGATGCTGTGCCTGTCGGGGCTGCAGTCCTGGCGGAAGGTGCGGGTGCCATGAGCGAGTTCGGTCACGGCCTGTTCATCGGCAAGTTCTATCCGCCCCATCGGGGACATCACGCCGCAATCACCGCCGCCGCGGACCGCTGCGACCGGGTGACCGTGCTGGTGATGGCGGCGGCCCCGGAGACCGTACCGCTGGCGGACCGGATGGCCTGGCTGCGCGATACCCACACCGCTCAGACCACCGTCACCGTTGCCGGAATCCCTTGCGATGCACCGCTGGACGTCACTGACCAACGTGTGTGGGCGGCGCAGGTGGCCGCCATGCGCGCTGGGCTGCGGGCGGCGGACTGCCCGGCCACCGTCGACGCGGTGTTCTGCGGCGACGACTACGGTGACGAGCTGGCACGCTGGTTCGACGCCGCGAGCGTGCGGATCACCCGGAGCCCCGTCAGCGCCTCGGCCGTCCGCCGCGACCTGGCCGACCGGTGGCCAGAACTGGCCCCGGCCACCCGCGCCGGGCTGACCACCCGGGTCGTCGTGTTGGGCGCGGAGTCGACGGGAACGACGGCGGTAACTGCGCGGCTCCAGCAGCACTATGCCGCGCGCGGCGGGGTCTGGGCCACGACCCGCAACGTCGAGGAATACGGCCGCGAATACACGGCACGACTCTGGGAACGCCAACCCGATCGGGCGATCGACGAATTAGTTTGGGATCACAGTGATTTCGATGCCATCGGGACCGAACAGAACCGCCGGGAGGAGGCTGCTGCCCGCGACGGTTCACCGATCCTGGTGTGTGACACCGACGCGTTCGCCACCGCGGTGTGGGAACGACGCTATCTCGGGACGGCCGCGCGCAGCGGTCAGCCGTGGACCCGGGTGCCGCACCGTGCGGTGTATCTGCTCACCGATCATGCCGAGGTGCCGTGGCACGACGACGGGTTGCGGGAGGGCGATCTGGACATCCGCGCGGCGATGACCGGTTGGTTCGCCGATGCGCTGACGGCCGCCGGGCACTCCTGGGTGCTGTTGACGGGCTCCCTGTCCGACCGCATCGAGGTGGCCCTACGAACCGTCGACCCGCTGTTGGATCTTTCGATGCACTTCGGTGAGCCGTTGCACGGGCCCGGCTTCGAATAACCCAAGCCGGGCCTCGGCACCTCAGTGCACTTGCAGGCTCGCGGTAAGGCGCTGCCGCACAGTCGGTTTCGGCGCTGTCGCGGCGACCGCGACCATCTCGTCCACCGAGGTGAACTTGTCGCGCGGCCGGTCTTCGCCACCCCGCGCGATCTCGGTGGCGTCGATGGCCTGCCACCCGGCGGCGTCGACCATGGCGGGCTGGCGCGTCCGCACCAGTTTCTCCAAGGCGGCCCGCTTGTGCACCGGGTCGGTCAGCGCACCGGCGTTGTAATCGTCCACCAACTGGCGCACGGTCTGCGCCGCACAAGACTTGTTGGTGCCGATGAAGCCGGTAGGCCCGCGCTTGATCCAGCCGGCCACGTACGCGCCGGACGCGCCGCGGACGCGTCCGCCGTCGTTGGGCACGACGGAAGCGCCGTCATCGAATGGAAGATCGGCAATCGCCTTGCCGCGGTAGCCGATCGAGGTGAGCACCAGCCCAACGTCGAGTGTGCGCACCTGATCGGTCCCGGTGACACCGAATTCGATACCGCTGACCCGCTCCCCACCCAGCACACGCTGCGGGGTGAGGCGGTAGGCCAGCCGGATCCGCGGCCGGGTCAGCGGAGCTGAAGAGACACCGAGCTTGGCCAGGATCTCCAGCTTGTTGCGGGTCAGCGGATCGGTCTCCCGAGCGAGATCGGCCACCACCAGCTGATGATCAGCTTCGTCGAGCACGACGTCGCAGCTCGCGGTCAGGCCGATCAGCTCGGGCAGTGTGAAAGCCGACTCGGCGGGACCGCGGCGGGCCGCGATCACCACCTCGGAGACCTTCGAGGAGCGCAGGGCCGCCAGAGCGTGATCGGAGATGTCGGTGCGGGCCAGTACGTCCGGATCGGTCGTGAGCACCCGGGCCACGTCGAATGCGACGTTGCCGTTGCCGACGATGACCACCCGTTCATGACTCAGGTCCACCGGCAGGTCGGTGAACTCGGGGTGCCCGTTGATCCAGGCCACCATCTCGGTCGCGGTCCCGGTGCCGGGCAGGTCCACGCCGTCGATGTCGAGCCGGCGGTCGTTGGGTGCACCCACCGCGTACAGCACGGCGTGATGATGCTCCAACAGGTCGGCGTGCGACAGGTGCTTACCGACCTCGACGTTGAGGAAGAACCGGAAACCCGGTATCCGGGCAATCGTGTCGAACAGGCTCGTCACCCGCTTGGTGCCCTGATGGTCCGGTGCCACACCGGCACGCACCAACCCGTAGGGCGTCGGCAGCTTCTCGAAGACATTGACCCGCACGCCGCGCTGCGTCAGCAGCTCGTCGGCCGCGTACATGGCGGCCGGACCGGAGCCCACGATCGCCACCGTCAGGGGTCCGCCGCGAGCCTCAACCTTGGGGGCCGCGATCACCGGCGCCAGCTTCGACGTCGGCGGCAGCTTGCCTTCCCGTTTCGGGTAGAAGGCGGCGTTGAGCTCGATGAAGGGCAGCTGCTTCTCGGTCAGCTTGGTATCGGCCGCGATCGCGCCGACCGGGCAGGCGCTCACGCACGCGCCGCAGTCCACACATGCCTCGGGATCGATGTAGAGCATCTCGGCCGTTGCGAACCCCGGCTCATCCGGTGACGGATGGATGCAGTTCACCGGGCACGCGTAGACACAGGACCCGTCGCTACAACACGACTGGGTGATCACATGGGGCATCTAGAACCTCTGTAGACCTTGCGACTTTCCGGGGCGAGCTTTAGGCGACCGAGACCAGGTGCTCGCGCTGAGGCTCGCTACGGTAGCGGCTCGGCGGCCCGTCGATCTTGCAGATCCGCCACACCAGTTTGGCGATCGGGTTCATCAGGCCAGTGTCGTGGCACAGCATACGGACATCGCCGAACATGTCCCGCAGCATCTTGCGCGACTCCGGCGAACGGAAGAACAACTCCTTGCGCACCGAGCGCGGGATGTCGAATTCCTTCCAGAACGCGCGGGGCGGCACGATGATCGCCGAACACAGGATGCGCATGGTCAGCGGCACGAACAGCGAGAGAATCCAGCGCTGACGACGGCGCAGGTTCGGCACCCGCTTGTGCAGGTACTGGTGCGCGAAGGAGATGTGCCGGGCTTCCTCGGCGACGTGGATCGCCATGACCCGTTCCATGATCGGATGCAGGGCCTTGCCCTCGCGCAGCACGTTCTTCTGCGTGTGGTCGATGGGCTCCTCGCCGGCGAGCACGCCGAAGAAGAACGGGATCGGCAGCGGGCCCGCGGCCAGCGGGATCAGCGGCTGCAGCCACTTGAGCAGCCGCGGCATGCCCGGCACGTCCATGCCGATGCGGTTGACCATCTCCTGGAACATCAGGGTGTGGTTGCACTCCTCGACCGACTCGTGGAGGCAGTACCGGTACTCCGGGGAACCGTTGGGCACCCAGAACGAGTACTCCATCAGGCCGCGGATCAGGATGTTCTCGAAGTGCAGGCCGACCTTGGCGACGTTGGCCTGGCGCCACATGCCGATCTCGATCTGCCGCTCGACCGGCTGCGCTTGGTACCACGAGTGCCCGCCCATCGGGTCGGTCCCCGGCAGGATCCAGCGCGGATCATCGGGGACGACGGCAAATTCCGGCGAGTCCCAGTCGATGTCCTTGTAAGGGTTGAAATTGCGTCGCACCGACCCCTCGGACAATGTTGCGAGCATGTCGACGTACTGAATGTCGTCGCTGACGTCCATGTTCTTGCGCCAGCGCCTGACCATCTTGGTCCGTGCCATGTTGCAGACCTCTCTATAATCGTCTGAGGTTTACATCTACCCACCTGTTGTCCAAACGGTACCGCAGGTATCGAGTAAAAGTCCATGCCTGATTTGAAACGTTTGCCGATAGGTGACTGCCGGTGGTCAATCTGAAGACCAAAGACCAGGTAGAAGCGATGGCCGCCGCCGGGAAAATAGTCGCGGAAACATTGCGAACACTCGCCGATCAGGCCGCCCCAGGTCACACCACGGCCGATTTGGACCGGATCGCCGCCGGAATCCTGGCCGCGCGCAGCGCCACCTCCCCCTTCCTCGACTACCACCCACGCTGGGCGCGGAGCCCGTTCCCGGCGGTGCTGTGTGTCAGCGTCAACGACGCGGTGGTGCACGGCATCCCCGACGGCACCGCGCTGGCCGACGGGGACCTCGTGTCGGTGGACTTCGGAGCAGTTCTGAACGGCTGGTGCGGGGACTCCGCCCGCAGCTTCGTCGTGGGTACCCCGCGAACGGCTGACATCGCATTGATCGAGGCGACGGACGCGGCCCTGGCGGCCGGGATCGCCGCGGTGCGGCCCGGCAATACCCTGGGCGACATCGGACATGCCATCGCGTCGGTGGCCCGGGAGGCCGGCTACGGCGTGCTGGCCAACCACGGCGGCCACGGCATCGGGCGCACCATGCACGAGGCGCCGCACGTTCCCAATGTGGGGCAGCCCGGGGAGGGCCTCAGGCTGCGGCCCGGCCTGGTGATCGCGATCGAGCCGATGTTGATCGCCGACGGCACCACGGGCTACGTCCACGATCCCGACGGCTGGACGCTTCGCACCGCCACCGGGGCCCGCGCCGCGCACAGCGAACACACCGTGGCCGTCACCGCCGACAGTGCCCGGATTTTGACCCTCTAGCGGCCGACTTTAGGCTTGTCGGCATGGCTGAACTGATCATCCCCGCCGACCTCAAGCCCCGCGACGGCCGTTTCGGATGTGGCCCCTCCAAGGTCCGCCCCGAGCAACTGACCGCGCTGGCCGCTGCCGGGGATCTGTTCGGCACATCCCATCGGCAGGCGCCGATCAAGAATCTGGTGGGTCGCGTCCGCGACGGGCTACGCGCGCTGTTCTCGGTGCCCGACGGGTACGAGGTGATCCTGGGCAACGGCGGATCGACCGCATTCTGGGATGCCGCGGCGTTCGGTCTGATCGACCAGCGCTCGCTCCACCTGACCTACGGCGAGTTCAGCGCCAAATTCGCCTCATGCGTGTCCAAGAACCCCTTCATCGGCGACCCGATCATCGTCAAGACCGACCCGGGCACCGCGCCACAGCCCCAGTCCGACCCGTCTGTCGACGCCGTCGCCTGGGCGCACAACGAGACCTCGACCGGCGTCTCGGTGCCTGTGCAGCGTCCGGCCGGCGATGCCCTGGTTCTGATCGACGCCACCTCAGCCGCGGGCGGCCTGCCCGTCGACATCACCGACACCGACGCGTATTACTTTGCGCCGCAGAAGAATTTCGCCGGCGACGGCGGCCTGTGGCTGGCCATCGTCAGCCCGGCGGCGCTGGCCCGCATCGAGGCAATCGGCGCATCGGACCGCTGGGTGCCCGACTTCCTGTCGCTGCCCATCGCAGTGGAGAACAGTCTCAAGAACCAGACCTACAACACCCCGGCCATCGCCACGCTGATCCTGCTGGCCGAGCAGATCGACTGGCTCAACGGCAACGGCGGCCTGGACTGGGCCGTCAAGCGCACCGCCGACTCGTCGCAGCGGCTGTACTCGTGGGCCGAGGGCACGTCGTTCGCCACCCCGTTCGTGACCGATCCGGCCCTGCGCTCACAGGTTGTCGGGACGATCGACTTCAACGATTCGGTGGATGCCGCCGCAGTCGCCAAGGTGCTGCGCGCCAACGGGATCGTGGATACCGAGCCATACCGCAAGCTGGGCCGTAACCAGCTGCGGATCGGCATGTTCCCGGCCGTGGAGCCTGACGACGTGAGCGCCCTGACCAGCTGCGTCGACTGGGTCGTTGAAAATCTGTGAGCGCAGCTTCATCTCCGGGCTCTCCCGCCAGCGTGTCAGCCCGGTAACGGGGCGATAACGCAGTAGGGTTCGCGCAGGAGGTCAGGTCGGTATGCGAGAACTCAGAGTCGTTGGATTGAACGTAGACGGCAGACGCATCATCTGCGAAGACGACGACTCCAAAGAGACGTTCAGCTTGCGTGTCGATGACCGGCTGCGCGCTGCGATGCGCGGAGACAAGGTCGCCTCGAATCAGTCCGAGAGCGATATAGAGGTGCAGAACGTGCTGCGACCCAAGGAGATTCAGGCAAAGATTCGCGCCGGGGCGTCGGTCGAGCAGTTGGCCACGGCAGCCGGGGTGCCTATCGAGCGGGTCGAGCGGTTCGCTCATCCGGTACTACTGGAGCGCGCTCGCGCGGCCGAGCTGGCCACCGCGGCGCATCCGGTGCTGGCCGACGGACCTGCAGTGCTGACGCTGCTCGAAACCATCACACAGGCCATCGTGGCCCGGGGTCTCGACCCCGATTCCATCGCGTGGGACGCCTGGCGCAACGAAGACAACCGGTGGACCGTACAGCTGGCCTGGAAGGCCGGCCGGTCGGACAATGTCGCGCATTTCCGGTTCAGCCCCGGGGCCCACGGCGGCACCGTCGCCGCGTCGGACGACGCGGCCCGCCAGCTGATCAACCCCGACTTCGGCAGGCCGCTGCGCCCCGTCGCCGCGGTCCCTCACCTGTTCGACAATCACGAGGCCGACGAGGTCCATCACGTTCCGGCCGCAGCACCCGAGCAGTTCAGCCGACCCGCCGATCCCGCGCCCGCACCCATGCCGGCTCCCCCGGCACCTGCCAAGCGCGGCCGCAAGGCGCGTCCCGCGGTTCCGGCCTGGGAGGACGTGCTGCTGGGCGTGCGCTCGTCGGGCACCCAGCCCTGACCGTTGTCGAGGAGCCAACGCTGAAGAATGCGGCCATCAGGTAGCCGCAATCTTCAGCGTTGGCAGACTGTCCACATCAGGCCGCCAGCTCAACGAGGCTGAACTCACAGTCCGGACCGCAGGCGTGGCCACTCACTGTGATCCCGTGTCGCCGCATCACCTGGGTGATCTTCGCGGCGGGCCGGCAGGGTCGGTCGAAAACCTGACGGTAGGACAGTCGGACGGTTGAGCGGCCGTCGACCGCGGCGTCGAGATCGCGCTCGACATCCTTGTCTCATGCCGATGCCGTGTTGTGGAACAGGAGGCCATCGAGTTCGACCACGAGCCGTTGGTCGTACTCAGCATCGCGGTAGCTCACACCCACCGATGAGGTCGAACGCTTCTGACGAGTGGCCCGGGGCAACCCGTGCGCCCGTTCCACGCGATTGAGGTACCCGTGCTCCAGGACCGAGCAGGTGCCCTCGGCAATGTCGACCAGCACCGCCCGTAGCCAGCGCGCCGCGACTGGCAAGCGTTGGCCAGCACCGCAATCGCATCGAACTCGGATATGGCCTGGCATGCGACGTCAAGGGCGGCTTCTTCAAAACGCAGCCGTGGCGGCCCGACGTGCCAGAGCACCCGCTCCTGCAGGTGTGCGACATGGTGGACGCGCACCCCGTATGGTTCGGCCAGCACGCCCCGGTCGCGGGAGACTGCGACATGGATCACCGCACCCTCGTCGGTCAACGCCGATTCCAGGCACAACGCCGCCGGAGCCGCGTAAAGCACTGCGGCCCAAGCTCGTTGCAGCCAGGCCAACGGTCCGGTGTGATCTATGTACACGCCGTCGTGGACCCGCGCCCACTCATTGCGCCGCAGCAACCGTCGAATGTCGTGCTGCTGCAGCCCCGCATCCAGGGCTTGCCGACGCGAAATGACCCCGGACTGCCGCCGAAGCACGTCCTCGATGCCCACGCCATCGATGCTCGCCCGCCAGCACCTCCACGACCAGACCCGTTTCGCGCACCTGTGGATAACTACTTGGGCTGAAGATCGCGGCTACCTGGCGACCGCAATCTTCTGCGCTGACGGGCCCGCAGTGTGGCGAACGCGACTCGCCCACACCCTCCCAAGTTAGTTATAGTAGCTAATAACTAGCTTTGCTATACATCTGGAGGACATCATGGCGCGGACCGACAACGACACCTGGGATCTGGCCACCAGCGTGGGTGCCACCGCCACCAGTGTCGCCGCATCCCGGGCACTGGCCTCCAGCGCCGCCGACCCGCTGATCTCTGACCCGTACGCCCGACCCCTGGTCGACGCCGTCGGCGTGGACTACTACGTCCGCCTGGCCCAGGGCGACCTCGTCGCCGACGGCGCCGCCGAGCCGCTCGATCCGCACGTGATCGCCGACGGCATGGCCATCCGCACCCGTTACTTCGACGACTTCTTCCTCACCGCCATCGACGCCGGCATCCGCCAGGCCGTCATCCTGGCATCGGGTCTCGATGCCCGCGCGTACCGGTTGCCCTGGCCGACCGGGATGACGGTGTTCGAACTGGATCAGCCGGCCGTCGTCGAGTTCAAGGGCCGCGCTCTCGCCGACCTGGGCGCCGCGCCGGCCGCGGAACTGCACGCCATCGGCATCGATCTGCGCCACGACTGGCCCGCCGCCCTGCGGGCCCGTGGCTTCGACCCGCAGGCTCCGACTGCGTGGATCGCCGAAGGACTGCTCGGGTACCTGCCTCCCGAGGCCCAGGACCGGCTGTTCGACAACATCACCGCACTGAGCGCCCCGGGTAGCCGCATCGCCACCGACTGGACCACCGGGCCGTCCGAGCTGGCCGAGAGCCGGATACGGATGCTCACCGAGCACCAACGCGAGCAGGGCCTGGAGTTGGACGACCTGTCAGAGCTGATCTTCTCGGGTGACCGCAACGCCGTCGCGGACTACCTGACCGCAACCGGCTGGCAACCCGAAACCACCACGGCCGAGCGGATGTTCGCAGTCCACGGCAGGCCCTTCCGCCGCGACGAGGCCGCCGCCGGGCTGCTCGACGCCAACTACACCGCCGCAGAACTGGTGGCCTGAGCGGCGATCGGGTCAGGGCTGCGTCAACCCGATGGCCAACAGCGCCAGCCACCCGCACGCCACACCCACGCACGATCCCAGCACGAACCAGCGCCACACCGGCCGGTGCCGCCAGCCCAACACGGTGGGGGCCAATCCGCCGACGGCCACCATGTTCAGCCCCACCGCCAACAGTGGATGTACGCGCAGCAGCCCCACGCCGAGCACCACGATCGCCGCGCCCAGCACCGCGGCCACGAAACCGGCCACCGTCAGGCCAGTACCCCACGGCGTGGAATCGTCGGTCACGGTGTCAATCTAACGCGATCTCAGCCTCCGAGCCGGGCACGCTCGTAGAACGCGAGCGCCGCGGCCGTGGCGACATTGAGCGAATCGGTGCCGCGTGACATCGGGATGCGCACGCGCACATCGCTGGCCCGCATCGTCCGCTCGGTCAGGCCCGGCCCCTCGGCACCGACCAGGACCGCCACCCGGTCCCCGTCGAGCTGCGACATCGCCTCCGACAGTGTCGCAGCGGCCGGGTCCGGCGTCATGGCGATGAGTCGAAACCCATTGTCCCGCAATAATTCCAGATCATCCGGCCACGAGGCGGCCCGGGCGAAGGGAACCAGCAGGGCATGCCCCATCGACACCCGCACGGCCCGCCGGTACAACGGATCGGCACATCCCGACCCGAACACCACCGCATCGACCGCCAACCCGGCGGCATTGCGGAAGATCGACCCGAGGTTCTCGTGGTCGTTGACGCCTTCGAGCACCGCCACGGTGCGCGCCCCGGAGATCACCTCCGCCACCGACAACTCCGGCGCCCGCGAGGCCGAGGCCAGCACGCCGCGGTTGAGGTGGAATCCGACTGCGGCGGCCATCACGTCGGCATTGGTCCGGTAGAACGGCACGTCCACACCGTCGAGATCGGCGGCCAGTTCCGTCAGGCGCCGGTCGGTGCCGAGCAGCGCGCGCGGAACGAACCGGGAAGCCAGCAAGCGCTGCGCCACCAGCACGCCTTCGGCGATCACCAGACCTTTTCCGCTGGGCAGATCGGGCCGACGGTCCACGCTGTTGAGATCGCGGAAGTCGTCCAACCGGGAATCGGCCGGATCCTCGATATCGATGACCTCCAGCAGACTCACGCGCCTTCGAGAACCATGGCCGACATCAGATCGGTCGCAGTGAGCAGAGTCTGGCGCTCATCAGGATCCAGCCGCGAGAGCAGCGTCATGAGCCACTCCTGGCTGGCCCGGCGCTCGGCCTCGACGAGGGCCATCCCGGCCGGCGAGGCGGACACCACGATCTGGCGTCCGTCCAGCGGATGCGCGGCGCGGGCCACCATGCCCTGCTCGGCCAGTGAGGCGATCACCCGCGTCATCGACGGGGGGCGTACCCGTTCCCGCAAGGCAAGGGCCCCCGGTGTCATCGCGCCCTCTTTGACCAGAGTGGCCAGCGCCGAGAACTGGGTCAGCGAAACCGGGGATTCCGCACGCCGCGTACGTAATTGACGCGCGAGACGAACAACTGCCAGCGCCAGGTCATTCGCAAGCCGCGCCTCCGGATCCTTCACATCGGAAATAGTACTGAGGCGCTGAAGGTAAAGGGCTAAAACCAAGACCAATGAATGTGGACCGCATCGGATACGTTGGTCACCGATGACCGAGGACACCAACGACGCGCCGGAACCCCAACCGCCGGCCCTGCCTGCCGCACTGCTGGAGCCGTGGCCGGTGATTCTGGTGATCGCCACGGGCTGGTTGATCGCCACCGTCCTGACCTTCACCGTCGGCGGTCTGCAACACTGGCGGCCGTTCACAGTCGCCGGACTGGTGATCGGCGTTCTCGGCACGACCATCTTTCTGATCCAACGCCGCGCCGTACGCCGCGGATCCCGCGGTGCGCAAAGCGGATTGACCTGAGGAGACATCATGGCCGCACCCCTACTGCAAGCCACGATCGACATCGACGCACCGGTTGACAAGGTCTGGGGATTGATCTCGGACCTAACCCGGATGCCGCAGTGGAGCCCACAGTGCCGGCTGATGAAGCCACTCGGCCCGTTGCGGCCGGGAACCCGCACCTTCAACCTCAACCGGCGCAAGTTCGTGTTCTGGCCCACCACGTCACGCCTCACCGAGGTCGTCGACAACAAGAAGCTGTCCTTCCTGGTGGAGGGCAACAACACCGTGTGGAGCTACGAACTGGAACCGACCGGCACCGGCACCCGGGTGACCGAATCCCGCCGCGCCGAGAACGGCACCACGGCAGTGTCCAACGCTCTGGTCGGCGCATTGTTCGGCGGAGTCCCGAGCTTCGAGGACGAACTCGTCGACGGGATGAACGCTTCGCTGGCGCGGATCAAGGCCGCCGCCGAGAACTGAGCAGAGCTCAGCACCGGTGCCCAATTCGCCTCAGTCGGCGGTGTCGAGCACACCGTCGTCGTACGGCTCGTACAGCGGTGACCCGGTGCCGGGCGGTTGCGGGGTGTCCGAATGGGCGCCGCAGCCGTACTCGGCCTCCACCACACGCCCGTCGGCCGACAGATCGTTGGCGCACACACCGAACATCACGCCCAGCGCGCCGCCGAGCGGTAGGTAGAAGCCACAGTCGCGGCAGACCCGACGCGTCGAGCGAGCCATCGCCGAACCCGGCCCATAGTCGCCGTCGTACCAGCGCTGCGCCGCCTGCGCCCGGCCCCACTCGCTGAGTACCTGACGGCGCCCGAAGCCGAGTTCCAGCGGGGCGTCGTCGATCAACGGATCCCCGGTGGCCACGTACCCCGGCACCAGACGCGGATCATTCGGCGGCGGGGCCAACAGGTCGCCGGGCCCGAGGTCACCGGGGCGGACCCGGTTCTCCCACGGCACCCACTCCGGCGCCAACAGCGCCGTCGGCCCCGGGATCAGGACCAGCTCGCTGATCGTGGCGTGGTCGGCGCCAGGGTAGGCAGCCACCACGACGGCCCACTGCCAGCCGCGGTAACCGGGCAGGTCAGCCAGGAATCGGTGCGTGGCCGAGGAGGCGTCCTCGATGCTCACACCGAGGTATTCACCCACTGTGCCCTCACCGCTGAACTCGATCAGCGCCGCACGAGCCTGTTCGGCGGCACCCAAGAGCACCGCCTCCTGCTCCTGCGACGGCGCCGTAGGGCCAGCCGTCGAGCCTGAGTCGGGGGTCTGCTCAGCAGATTCGGTCACGCTTTCCATCGCCTCCATAGTGCCTGATCGGGGCAACCACAGACCACACCGGTCGCCTGTCGGCCGCCCGCGCGCCCGATAAGAGAGAATCGGGGGGTGACCTACTACCCGCCGCGGCCGCCCGCCGATCACGGCGAGGAACATCCCGGAATGGCCAACTACCCCAGCGACGAGACGCCTCGGCGGCCACGCAGGCAATCGGTGCCGAGCTCCAACCGCTGGCTGCCACCGCTCGACGAGCAACACACCGCGACGCACCCGAGGCAGGACGACTCGCAACGCTCCCACGGGGTCGGATCGGCAGCCGGCGAGAAGGTCACGGTCACCCGGGCCGCCGCGGCGCGCAGCCGCGAAATGGGTTCGCGCATGTACGGTTTCGTGCACCGCGCGGCCACCGCCGACGGCGCCGACAAATCCGGGCTGACGGCGCTCACCTGGCCGGTGGTGGCGAACTTCGCCGTCGACGCGGCCATGGCCGTCGCGCTCGCCAACACGCTGTTCTTCGCCGCGGCCAGCGGCGAGTCCAAGAGCAAGGTCGCCCTGTACCTGCTGATCACCATCGCGCCGTTCGCGGTGATCGCCCCGCTGATCGGGCCTGCGCTGGACCGCCTGCAGCACGGTCGCCGGGTGGCGCTGGCCGCCTCGTTCGCGTTGCGCACCGGGCTGATCGTGATCTTGATCGCCAACTACGACGGCGCCACCGGAAGCTATCCGTCCTGGGTGCTCTACCCGTGCGCGCTCGGCATGATGGTGCTGTCCAAATCGTTCTCGGTGCTGCGCAGCGCGGTCACCCCGCGCGTGCTGCCCCCGTCGATCGACCTGGTCCGGGTGAACTCCCGATTGACCACCTTCGGCCTGCTCGGCGGCACCGTGGTCGGCGGCGGCATCGCCGCAGGGGCCGAATACCTGTTCAACGTGGCTCAACTGCCCGGGGCGCTGTACGTCGTCGTCGCGGTCAGCGTCGCCGGCGCGGTGCTCTCGATGCGGATCCCGAAGTGGGTCGAGGTCACCGAGGGTGAGGTGCCCACCACGCTGAGCTACCACGGCCAACCGGGCGGCCAGGGTGAGATGGGCCGTCACCCCGGCAAGCCCAAAGCCGAACGTCAGCCGTTGGGCCGCAACACCATCACCGCGTTGTGGGGCAACTGCACGATCAAGGTGATGGTCGGCTTCCTGTTCCTCTATCCCGCGTTCGTCGCCAAATCCCACGATGCCAGCGGCTGGGAACAGCTGCTGATCCTCGGACTGATCGGGGCCGCGGCCGGCGTGGGCAACTTCGGCGGCAACATCGCCGCCGCACGGCTGAAACTCGGTCATCCTGCGCAGCTGGTGGTGCGGGCGGCCGCGGCGGTCACCGTCGTCGCCCTGGCCACCGCACTGACCGGAAACCTCATGGTGGCTGCCGGTGCGACGCTCGTCACCTCGGCCGCCAGTGCCATCGCCAAGGCCTCGCTGGACGCGTCCCTGCAGGACGACCTGCCCGAGGCCTCGCGGGCCTCGGCGTTCGGCCGGTCGGAATCAGTGCTGCAGCTGGCCTGGGTGATCGGCGGCGCCACCGGGGTACTGATCTATACAGACCTCTCAGTCGGGTTCACTACGATCACGGCCGTGCTGATACTGGGCCTGGCGCAGACCATCGTGAGCTATCGCGGCGAATCACTGATTCCCGGCCTGGGCGGTAACCGCCCGGTCCACGCCGCACGAGAAGGTGGCAGCCGTCCTACGGCAGCCCCGACGACAGCACAGTGGGAGTCCCGATGAAGCGTGCTCTGGCGGCCCTGGCAGCCGTGGTCGTGCTGGCGATTGCCGGTACCGCGGTGGGGGTCTGGCGGCTGCACAGTACGCACGGCGATCGGTTGCCGGAGATCAGTGCGTACTCGCACGGACACTCGGTGCGGATCGGCCCGTTCCAGTACTGCGAGGTGCTCAACCTCGACGACTGCAAGGAACCGCGCACTACGGGCGAGCTGCCGGTCACCAAGGACAATCCGGTGCAGCTCTCGGTGCCCAGTGCGGTCGCCCGGGCGCCGTGGCGGCTGCTGCAGGTGTACGAGAACCCGATCGACACGACGGTGACGTACTTCGCACCCAAGACCACGCTGGCCGTCACCATCCCCAGCACCGACCCACAACGTGGGCGACTCACCGGCCTGGCGGTCCAGCTGCTGACCCTGGTCCAGGATCAAAACGGCCAGGAATTCGCGCTGCCCCACGCTGAGTGGTCGATCAGCACCGTCTGGCCCTGATCCTTCCGCCGGATTGCTGCTTGCTTCCACAAGCAACCGTGATCCGGATTCCGCGTACCGAACTTTGGTGCGGTTATACAGCGATAACGTAAATTCATGAAGCCACTGATCGCTGGGCTGGCAACCACCGTGCTGGCAGGCGGTTTGGGTCTGGGCGCCCTCGGGGTGGGAGCCGGTACCGCACAGGCCTATACCTACGGCCCATTCCAGTGGTGTCCTGGGCAACCCCTTCCGAACGACCCGCCCCGGTCGGATACCGAACTGGTGTGGGACATGGGCGTCTGCCACACCTACTACTTCGAATACGACGTACGAACCCACGCCCCCGCGCGTTACTGGGAGGGACCGAACCTGTTCCCGACGCCGATCCCGCCGCCTCCGCCGCCGGAGAATCCGCCGAACATCTTCGAGCAGTGCCCCGGGCTCATCCCCTTCGTCAACTGTCTGCCCGGTCTCTAGCCTCGACGGCTACGAAGCGCCGTGTCCGTCCGGCACACGTTCGCCCTCGGGCGTCGGACCGGGCGGGGTGCCGTCACCGAAAGGACTGCCGCCCAAGGATTCCCGCCCATGTGACGTGAGCCAGTCGGCCAGGTCCGGACCCTTGGGCACGATCTGCGTCGGATTGATGTCCGAATGCACGATGTAGTAGTGCTGCTTGATCTGGACGAAGTCGATGGTGTCACCGAAGCCCGGCGTCTGGAACAGATCCCGCGCGTACGCCCACAGCACGTCCATCTCGGTGAGCTTGGACCGGTTGCACTTGAAATGACCGTGATAGACCGGGTCGAACCGCGCCAGCGTGGTGAACAACCGGACGTCAGCCTCGGTGATGGTGTCGCCCACCAGATAACGCTGGGTGCTCAGCCGCTCGGTCAGCCAGTCCAGCGCCGCGAACAACCGGTCGTAGGCGGCGTCGTAGGCCTCTTGTGAGCCGGCGAACCCACAGCGGTACACGCCGTTGTTGACCTCGGCGTAGATGCGCTTGGCCACCGCATCGATCTCCGCCCGCAACGGCGCGGGGTACAGCTGCGGAGCACCCTCGCGGTGATATGCCGTCCACTCGGTGGAGAAATCCAGCGTCATCTGGGCGAAGTCGTTGGTCACCACCGCACCGGTAGCGACCTCGACGATCGCGGGCACGGTAATGCCCTTCGGGTAGTTCGGGTCGCGTTTGAAGTACGCGTCCTGCAACCGCGGGATGCCCAGCACCGGATCGAGCCCGCCCGGATCGAGGTCGAAGGTCCAGCTGCGTGCGTCGTGCGTCGGGCCGCAAAAGCCAATGGACAGAGCACTTTCCAGGCCCAGTAGGCGTCGCACGATGATGGTGCGGTTGGCCCACGGGCAGGCCCGCGCCACGATCAGCCGGTACCGGCCGGCCTCGACGGGGTAACCGTCACCCCCGTCGGCCGTGATCCGGGTGGTGATGTAGTTGGTGTCGCGGTTGAACTCGCCGGAGGCGGACTTGCCGGCGACGTAGGTGCCCTGAGCCATAGGCCCAGTCTCCTCGCGCGAGTACTAGGCGTCGAGCTCCTGCGCGACAGCCTTGACCACTTCGGACACCCGGCGCGCGACCTTGCGGTCGGGGTAGCGACCCTTGCGCAGCTCAGGCTGCACGATGTCCTCGAGCAGCGTGATCATGTCCGAAACCATGCCGTGCAGCTCATCCGGAGTGTGCTTGTGCTCGGGACGCTCAGCCTCGCGCCGGGTACGGCTCAGGCTCGGCGGCGGATCGATGAGCTTGACGCTCAACGCCTGCGGGCCACGACGGCCGGCGGCCACGCCGAACTCGACCCGTTGACCGGCCTTGAGGCCCTCGACGCCCGCGGGCAACGCCGACGAACGCACATAGACGTCCTCGCCGTCCTCCTGGGACACAAAGCCGAAGCCCTTTTCGGCGTCGTACCACTTCACCTTGCCGGTCGGCACTGCACTCACCCGCTCGTCTTGTCAGAACTACATACACACATAAAGGTCGCGTCCCGTCAGCGCCGGGACGCGATGGAGCGATCTTACTCGGACCTGACTGGGTGCTTCACCCCTATTACTCGGTAGGCTTGCAACCACCTCTGGGAGAGAGATGCGCCGGTAATGCGAGTGATCCTGAACGTCATCTGGTTGATCTTCGGCGGCCTGTGGTTGGCGCTGGGATACCTGCTGGCCGCGCTGATCTGCTTCGTGCTGATCATCACCATCCCGTTCGGGTTCGCCTCGCTGCGCATCGCCTCCTACGCCCTGTGGCCGTTCGGCCGCACGATCGTCGACAAGCCGGGAACCAGGCCCGGCGCCCTGGTCGGCAACATCATCTGGATCGTCCTGTTCGGCTGGTGGCTCGCGCTGGGGCATCTGGTCAGCGCGGTGGCCATGGCGGTCACCATCATCGGAATCCCATTGGCGCTGGCCGATCTCAAATTGATCCCGGTCTCACTGGTCCCACTGGGCAAGGAGATCGTCCCGGTCGACTCGGGCAGGGTGCCGGCATGACGCTGACCTCACTCGGGCTGCCCGCTGTGAGCGGGTCCGGTCGCCCGCCCATCGGGCCGGCCCCGGCGAGCGGCCCGCTGGTCGACACCTACGGCCGGGCGGCCACCGACCTGCGGGTCTCGCTGACCGACAAGTGCAATCTGCGCTGTACCTATTGCATGCCCGCCGACGGTCTGGACTGGTTGCCCGGCGAGGCGCTGCTGAGCACCGCCGAACTGAGCCGGCTGTTGCGCATCGCCGTCACCAGCCTGGGCATCACCAGTGTGCGGTTCACCGGTGGCGAACCCTTGGTCACCCGCCATCTGGAGGCCGTGGTGGCCGCCGCAGCCGCACTGCACCCCCGCCCGGAGATCACGCTGACCACCAACGGCATCGGGCTGGCCCGGCGCGCGGCGGGCCTCAAGCAGGCCGGGCTGGACCGGATCAACGTGTCCCTGGACAGCGTCGACGCCGCCCACTTCGCCCGGATCACCCGTCGGGACCGGTTGGGTGACGTGCTCGACGGCCTGGAGGCCGCCAAGGCGGCCGGGCTGGCGCCGGTCAAGGTCAACGCCGTGCTGGACCCGGTGTCGGGTCTCGACGACGCCGTCAACCTGTTGGGCTACTGCTTGGACCACGGATACCAGCTGCGGATCATCGAACAGATGCCCCTGGACGCCGGACACACCTGGCAGCGCGGCAGGGTGATCGACGCGGACACCATCCTCGCCACCCTGCAGAAGCACTTCGATCTGCGGCCAGATCCGAAGCCGCGCGGCTCGGCCCCCGCCGAGCTGTGGCAGGTGGCCGCGTCCGATGCCCATCCCGGCGGCACCGTCGGGGTGATCGCCTCGGTGTCACACGCCTTCTGTTCGGCCTGTGACCGCACCAGGCTGACCGCCGACGGCCAGATCCGCAGCTGCCTGTTCTCCACCGAGGAGAGCGATCTGCGCGCACTGCTGCGCGGCGGCGCCGACGACGCCGGTATCGAGGCGGCGTGGCGAACAGCGATGTGGGGCAAGCCTGCCGGGCACGGCATCAACAACCCGGATTTCGTGCAACCCGCCCGGCCGATGAGCGCGATCGGCGGCTAGATGACAGGGCACACGGTGGCCGTGACGGTCCGCTATTTCGCCGCTGCCGCCGCGGCGGCCGGAGTTGATACGGAAACGTTAGATTTGGCAGAGGATGCGACCATCGCGTCGCTCGTCGAGCAACTCAGCGGCCGCGACTCAGAGCTTGCGCGAGTGCTAAAGCGCTGCTCATACCTGTGCGACGGGATGGCCGTCCGCGATCTGAACAAACGGGTGTCAACGCCTCAGACCATCGATGTGTTACCCCCCTTCGCCGGCGGCTAACGTGATTTCCATCACATAACGAAATGGTCACGAGCTGGCTACGGCACGGTGGAGCACCTCGCCCACCTGCGACAACACAGAAGTAACCTGCACCTTTAAACAACTTTTAGAGTTTGCTCGGATCGAAAACGCCCGAGGCCGCTAAAGGTGACGGGATAGCGGGCAGCAGTTACCGTTCATTCCCAAGTCAACGGACCCTAATCAGTTGACCTACCCCCATACCGACGCGCCGAGCTCCATCCATCGGGCAGGGGTTAACGACGAACAACAAGGATGGAGGCGGGGGACCCAACCGGTCCACCGACTTATCTCAGGACCAGGAGCCGCTTGCGGCCCCTTGGGGTGAAGCCGTCGCCGTTTCGACGACGCCGGCCGGGTGACCTCTCCTACCCGAACCCGACAGCTGACCTCGTGGGCGCATACGAGAGGACCTTCACGCTTATGAGTGGACGGCATCGCAAGCCCACCACGTCTTCATCAGCCAAGGGCGTCGCCAAGATCGCGGTGACCGGCGCTGCGATCGCAGGCGGCAGCCTCGCGATGGCGAGCCAGGCGATGGCCGCGACCGACGGCGAATGGGACACCGTGGCTCGCTGCGAGTCAGGTGGCAACTGGGCGATCAACACCGGCAACGGCTACCACGGTGGCCTGCAGTTCTCGCCCAGTACGTGGCGTTCAAACGGTGGCGGCGAGTATGCACCCAGCGCCTTCATGGCCACCAAGGAACAGCAGATCGCCGTCGCCGAGCGCGTGCTGGCCGGCCAGGGCAAGGGCGCTTGGCCCGTCTGCGGTCGCGGCCTCTCGGGCTCCACCCCGCGCAACGTGGTCAACGAGCCCGCTCCGGCCCCGCTGGATGCGCCCGCGGTCAACGGCGAACTGCCGCCCGGCCCCGACGCCGCGCCGCTCGACGCACCGCTCCCGGCAGACGCCCCGCCGCCTGCCCCTGAGAACCTGCCCCCGGCACCCGAGAACCTGCCCCCGGCGCCGGAGGACCTGCCGCCGGCTCCCGAGAACCTGCCGCCGGCACCGGAGGCACCGGCCCCTGAGGCTGCACCGCTGGACGCCGCGCTGGCCCCGGCTCCCGAGACCGCACCGATCTCTGACGCCGCACTGCAGGTACCCGCCCCTGAGGCACCGGCTCCTGAGGCACCAGCTCCTGAAGCGCCCGCTCCCGCCCCTGCGGTACAGCCGGTCAGCTATTTCGATCAGATCCAGCAGGCCATCGAGAAGCAGGGCCTCGACGGCAACATCGTCATCAACGGCTGAGTTTCAGGCCGAACCGACCCATTCGTCGGTGCCATCGGAGAAGTACTGGTGCTTCCATACCGGTAGCCGCTCTTTGACGGTGTCGACGAGACGGGCACAGGTTTCGAACGCCGCCCTGCGATGGTCCGCTGCTACAGCGGCCACCAGGGCGGCGTCTCCTATATGCAGGGTTCCGATGCGGTGGCTGACCGCAATGGCACGTACCCCGGCGGCTTGCGCGGCCACCTCGGCGGCCACCTCCTGCAAGGTCTGAAGGGCATCAGGGTGCGCGGAGTAGTCCAGCCGGATGACCGTACGGCCGCCGTCGTGATCACGCACCACCCCGGAGAACCCGACCACGGCTCCGGCCGCCTCATGTGCCACCAGCGCCTCGTACTCGGTCAGCGAGATCGGCATCTCGGTCAGCTCGACACGTATGACGGATGCGCTCATCTGGAGGTCCGTTCCCTCTTCGCGCAAGCGCTCATCGGTGGTCCTTGCCGCTCAGCTGGTCCAACGCATGCTCCAGTACGCCGGCCAGCACGCCCAGTCCATCCTTCACACCGCCCGGCGATCCGGGCAGGTTGACGATCAGGGTGCGCCCGGCGACGCCACAGACGCCGCGGGACAGCACCGAAGTGGGCACCTTGTGTACGCCGGCCCGCCGGATCGCATCGGCCAGTCCGGGTATCTGATAGTCGAGTACCGCCATGGTGGATTCCGGCGTCGCGTCGGTCGGTGAGATCCCGGTGCCGCCGGAGGTGATGATCAGGTCGACGCGTTCGGCCAGGGCGGCGCGCAGTGCGTCGCCGACGGCATGCCCGTCAGCGACCACCATCTGTTCGGTGACGTCGTATCCCCGACCGGCGAGCCAGCCGACGATGAGAGGGCCGGTCCGGTCGTCGTACACCCCTGCTGCGGCGCGGGTGGAGGCGATGATGACCCGCGCCGAACGGGTCACTGCTGAGTTTTTTCCGACGGGCTTTCCCATACTCCCGTTTTACCGCCTTCTTTGCGCATCACCTTGATGTCGTCGATGCGTGCGGCAGGGTCGACGGCCTTGATCATGTCGTACAGCGTCAGCGCGGCGACGCTCACCGCCGTCAGGGCCTCCATCTCAACCCCGGTGCGGTCGGTGCTGCGCACGGTGGCGGTGATGGCGACCTCGGCGTCGCGGGCGTCGAAGTCCACGTCGACGCCGGTCAGCGCCAGTTGATGGCACAGCGGGATCAGATCGGGCGTCCGCTTGGCGGCCAGGATTCCGGCGATCCGCGCAGTGGCCAGAGCGTCACCCTTGGGCAGGCCGCCCGAGGCGATGAGGTCCACCACATCCGGGCGGGTGTGCAGCGTGCCCACGGCCACCGCGGTGCGTTTGGTGACAGCCTTGGCCGTGACGTCGACCATGTGTGCCGCGCCGGACTCGTCGAGGTGCGACAGGCCCACTGTTACCTGTTGACGACTGTGGCCGACTGGATGAAGGGCAGATCTTCGGCCGGCAGCGGAAAGGTCAGATCGCCGAACGGGGACAGCGCGCCGGTGCGGTCGGTAGCGAGCTCGCTGACGGCGTGATCATCGCCGTCGGAGAGCGCGGGCCAGCCGTTGTCGACGTATTGGTTCTTCTTGTTGTCAGCCACGCTCCACATTGTGGCAGGCTCATCATCCGGTGGCGAGACCGGCGGGCTGCTTTACGCTGGTCAGGATATGACCGCCGCACAGACTCCCGGATTCCCGCTGGGCGCCTGGCTGTCCGACCTCGACGCCTTGGCCCTGATCCGCCTGCTGGAACTGCGGCCCGACCTGAGCCAGCCGCCACCGGGAACGATCGCCGCGCTTGCCGCGCGCGCCAACTCACGGCAGTCGATCAAGGCTGCCACCGATTCCCTGGACTTCCTGCGGCTGGCCGTGCTGGATGCGCTGCTGGTCCTGCACGCCGACACCCAGGCCGTCGCGGCTTCCGAGGTGAGCGAACTGTTGGGCGCGCGCGTCGGCGCCGACGACGTGACCGCCGCGCTCGAAGATCTGCGCGAGCGGGCCCTGGTGTGGGGCGAGGCCACCGTCCGGGTGGCGCCCGAGGTGGCCTCCGGCCTGCCCTGGTTCGTCGGCCAGGCCGCCGTCGAGGTGTCCCAGCACAGTGCCGAAGAGATCGCCGGCCTGCTCGGCGCGCTCGACGACGCCCAGAGCGATCTGCTGGCCCGGTTGCTGGAGGGCTCACCCATGGGCCGTACCCGCGACGCGGCACCCGACACCCCGCCGGACCGGCCGGTGCCGCGACTGGTGGAGGCCGGGCTGCTGCGCCGGATCGACGCCGACACGGTCATCCTGCCCCGTGTGGTCGGCCAGGTGATGCGCGGCGAGGCGCCGGGCCCGGTGGAGTTGACCGCACCGACACTTCAGACGTCGACGACGAAGCCTGCCGACGTGGACGCCGTGGCCGCCGGCGCGGCCATCGACCTACTGCGCGAGATCGACTTGATCGTCGAAACCCTCGGCAGCACACCGGTTCCCGAGTTGCGCAACGGCGGGCTCGGGGTGCGCGACGTAAAACGGTTGGCCAAGACCACCGGCATCGACGAACCACGGTTGGGACTGCTGCTGGAACTGGCCGCCGGCGCGGGGCTGATCGCGGCCGGGATGCCCGAACCGGACCCCGGTGACGGGACCGGACCCTACTGGGCGCCGACGGTGGCCGCCGACCGGTTCATCGAATCCCCCACGGCCACCCGCTGGCACCTGCTGGCCGCCACCTGGCTGGACCTGCCGGCCCGGCCGGCCTTGATCGGCAGCCGCGGCCCGGACAACAAACCCTTTGCCGCACTGTCGGATTCGCTGTATTCAACGGCAGCTCCCCTGGACCGCAGACTGCTGCTGAGCGTGCTGGCCGAGCTGGCTCCAGGCACCGGAGTCGACGGCGCCGAGGCATCCCGGGCGATGGTCTGGCGACGGCCACGCTGGGCGGTGCGGCTGCAACCGGCCACCGTCAGCGGGTTGCTCGCCGAGGCTCACTCGCTGGGCATGGTGGGCCGTGGTGCGATCAGCATGCCGGCCCGTGGCCTGCTGGCCGGCGACCCCGACGAGGACGTGCTGGCCGCGATGGCCAAGGCGCTGCCCAAACCGCTCGACCACTTCCTGCTGCAGGCCGACCTCACAGTGATCGTGCCCGGCCCGCTGGAGCGGGATCTGGCCGAGCACCTGGCCGAGGTGGCCACCGTCGAATCGGCGGGCGCGGCGATGGTCTACCGCATCAGCGAAGCGTCCATCCGGCGCGCACTCGATGCCGGGCGCACCGCCAGCGAGTTACATGCCCTTTTCGAGAAGAACTCGAAAACCCCGGTCCCGCAAGGGTTGACATATCTCATCGACGACGTCGCACGCCGCCACGGCCAGCTGCGGGTCGGGATGGCCACGTCGTTCCTGCGGTGCGAAGATCCGGCGCTGCTGGCCCAGGCCGTCGCCTCACCGGGGGCCGACCGCCTCGAGTTGCGGTTGCTGGCCCCGACCGTGGCGGTGTCGCAGGCGCCGATCGCCGATGTGCTCGCGGTGCTGCGCGAGGCCGGGTTCGCGCCCGCCGCCGAGGACTCCACCGGCACCGTCGTCGATATCAGGGCCCGCGGTGCGCGCGTCGTCGCACCGACCCGGCGCCGCGTCTACCGTCCGCCCACCCCTCCGACCGCCCAGACCCTGGGCGCGATCGTCGCGGTGCTGCGCAAGGTGGCGTCCGGACCGTTCGCCAACGTGCGCCTGGACCCGGCGATGGCCATCACCCAATTGCAGAACGCCGCGATCAACCAGACCTCCGTGGTGATCGGATACGTCGACCCTGCCGGGGTGGCCACCCAGCGGGTGGTCTCCCCCGTCAACGTGCGGGGCGGTCAGTTGACCGCATTCGATCCGGCCGCCGGGCGGGTCCGCGAGTTCGCCATCCACCGCGTCACATCGGTGGTGTCGGCCGATACTGATTAGGCCCCCACCCTGCTCATAGGGAAACACAGCCCGCTCACAGAGCCGTTGACGAAAATGGTGATGTGACAACGATGTTGATCGCTGCGGATCAGGTACCGCCCGCGTACCGCGGAGTGTCGCTGCTGCACGGATGGCTGCCGCCGACGTTGCAGGCGATCGCGGCCGTGGCGCTGATCGCGGCGATCGGCTGGCGCACCCGGCGCTGGCGCCTGATCTGGCTGCCGTGCGCGATCGCCGTCGGCCTTGGCCTGACGGCGTGGGCCCGCTGGTTCGTCCACTCACAGGGGCTCGCCGGCGATCCGGCACCGGCGGCGTTGTGGATCTGGATTGGGCTGACCGGATTGGCGGTGGCCGTGCTGGCACTGGGCTGGCGCGGCAGCCGCTGGCGGCGCCGGACCGCTTCGGCGGCCGCGGTCCCGTTGTGCCTGCTCAGCGTGGGCATCGCGGTCAATCTCTGGGTTGGCTACTTTCCCACGGTCACCGCCCTGTGGAACCAGGTGACGGCCGGCCCCCTGCCGGGTGAGACCGATCTGGCCACCGCCCTCGACCAGCGCCGGCGAGGTGAGATCCCGTCCCACGGCGAGCTGGTGTCCGTCACGATCCCGGCCGACGAGTCCGGCTTCACACACCGCGACGAGTTGGTGTACCTGCCGCCGGCCTGGTTTGCCCCATCGGCACCCGAGCTTCCCGTGGTCATGATGATCGCCGGGGAATTCAACACCCCGGCCGATTGGGCGCGCAGCGGCAACGCCATCGCCACCATCGACGCCTTCGCCGCCGAACACGGCGGCAACACCCCGGTGTTCGTCTTCGTCGATGTCGGCGGCTCCTTCAACAACGACACCGAATGCGTCAACGGTCCACGCGGGAACGTCGCCGACCACCTCACCAAGGACGTTCCTCCCTATCTGACCAGCACCTTCGGCGTACGGGACGCCGGCTGGGGTGTGGTCGGCTGGTCGATGGGCGGAACCTGCGCGGTGGATCTGACCGTGATGTATCCCGAGCTGTTCAGTTCCTTCGTCGACATCGCCGGGGACACCGGCCCGAATGCGGGGACCAAGGAGCAGACCATCGCCCGCTTGTACGGCGGGGACGCCGCCGCATGGGCCACCTTCGACCCGACCACGGTGATCGACAGGCACGGCACCTACCAGGGAGTGTCCGGTTGGTTCGTGATCTCCTCGGATGCCCCGGTCAAACGCGGGGCACATCCGGCCAATCCCGATGCGGTCGGCCTCGGCGGGCAGGACGCCGGGGGCAATCCAGGTGATCAGACCGAGGCCGCGCACACCCTGTGCGACCTGGGCCGCAGCCACGGCATCACCTGTGCGATCACGGCGCTGCCGGGCAAGCATGACTGGCCGTTCGCCGAAGAGGTCCTCACCACCACGCTGCCGTGGCTGGCCGGTGCGGTCGGAACCCCCGGGGTGCCCCAGGTACCGCTGCCATCCGGCGGCGCGCCGCCACCCGCGCCGATGGCTGCCCCGCGCTAATCGTTCAATGCACGTTCGCGTATCAGCGCCATGCTCGCGCGAACCTCGTCGAATACGCGCTGCGGATCCTCCGCCGCCATCAGGTGGCCGAGACCGCTGAGCACCACCGCGCGGCCATGCGGAACACGCGCAGCGGTGGCGAGTTGATCGGTCACCGACAGCACGATGTCGTCGGCGCCGATGATCGAGCAGAACGGCACTGACAGCGACTCGAGCTCGTCGAACTGGCTGAACTTCGCGCCCCCGCCGGCCATCATGTCGACCCAGGTGTCGCGGTTGGCGTTGCACGAGTCCTCGACAAGGTCATCGAGTGCCCCTGTCAGGGCCAGTTTGCTCATCCCGGTGTATGCGGCACGCAACGCCTCGGCATTGCCGTGCAGTGCTGCCATCATCGATGCCACCGCATCCGAGGCGTCACCGTTCATGCCCTGAGCCGGGAACGGCACAACGCCGATCACCGTCTGCACAACCTCCGGATGATCGAGCGCCATCCGCAGACCAACACCGCCGCCCATGGACATTCCGATCACCGAGTACCGGTCGATGCCCAACTCCTGCATCAGGCCGTGCGCTGCGGCGGCGAGATCGGGAAATCGGCACCCGTTGCCGGCCGCGGCCGACCGGCCGAACCCGGGGAGGTCGACCAAGATCGACCGGTGATCGTCGAACTTCTCGGCAACTCCGTTGAAGCCGCGCGTCGAGGAACCGAACCCGTGGATCCACAACAGCACGTCATCGCCGGACCCTTGATCCTCGTAGTACAGACCTTCAGCACTGATCGGCATGGTGACTCCCGGAGACTGGACCCGCTGCGTGCAGGTTCTGTTATACGTGGCAGACGGTTTGTGCGGCTGCGGAACGCGCCACTTCCCCGACGCCCTGGATAATGGTCGGGATGAGTTTTCCCAGCGATGAGTGGAACGGATCCCGTGCATGACTGACGGCCCCCTGATCGTGCAGTCCGACAAGACGGTGCTGCTCGAGGTCGACCATGAGCAGGCCGGGGCGGCCCGCGCCGCGATCGCGCCGTTCGCCGAGCTGGAGCGTGCCCCCGAGCACGTCCACACCTACCGCATCACCCCGTTGGCGTTGTGGAACGCCCGCGCGGCCGGCCACGACGCCGAGCAGGTGGTCGAT